>QAKK01000025.1 GCA_003343845.1 Oscillospiraceae bacterium | reverse complement strand
TTTCCGTTCCCTTTTTCTTTTGAAATTGCCTTGCCGTATGCAAATACGGCGGCGGCGATTTCAATAAATTCTGCAATCAAACTCGAAAGCCCGGGGACTGCTGCGATTTCCGATTTTGATGCAGAAACAAAGGGAACGGTTTTCCGTTCCCTTTTTCTTTTGCCGCCGCGGCGGGAGACAGACGGCGCCGTCAAGCCTTCCCCCTTGGGGGAAGGTGGCGTGTATACGCCGGATGAGGGGTAGCCATTCGTCAGAATGGCGTGTCCGCAGAACAGAACGAGGCTGCATAGACGAACGCCCGTGCGTTCTTCTCCCTCTCCCCTGCCTTCTGAAATCCGCGCGCGGGGCATATACTTGGCACGGGGTGATAAGGATGCAATTTCTGAAAATACACACGGCGGGCAGCGACTTCATCGTCTGCGACGCCGCGGATCTGCCCGATGCGCGCGGCTGTGCACGGCTGCTGAACCGCCGCACCGGTATCGGCGGCGAAGGGCTGCTGACCGTCGGCGATGCGGCGGACAACCTTGCACCGGCGCGGCTGTTCCTGCCGGACGGCAGCGACGACCGGGGCAGCGCCACGGCGGCAATGACGGCGGCACGGGCGCTGCGCGCCCGCGGCAAATGCCGCTCTGCCGTGCGCATTGATCTCGGCGGCAGGGTCTACCCCGTGCGGCTGACCACCCTCGGCGACCGCGTGCTCTGCGTCTGGGTCGAGCTGCCGCCGCTCGTACCGCGCCCGCTCGACGGGCTGAAGTACTACTATGGCATCCGCGGCGAGGTGCTGCGTGCCTGCCTCGTGCACCCGCGGCTCACGATCTGCGACCTGTGCGGCACGCAGGCAGTCTTTCTGCTGGAGAGCGCCGCCGCCCTGCGCACACTGAACCTCACGGACATCTGCCGCCGCCTTGCCGAAGTGCTGTTCTACGGTGAGGACATCCGTCTGCACTTTGCCGCCGTCTCGGGCGACAACGCGCTGTCGGTGCGCAGTCTGATGCCGGACGGCAGCGAGCTTGCCGCATGCGGCGAGGGCGCCGCAGCGGTGGCATACACGGCGCGCGCCGCGGGTCTCTGCGACAGCGACCGCATCCCCGTGCGGATGCGGGGCGGCAGCTTCTGCGCGGAGCTGTACGACACCGAGATCTCGCTCTGCGCCAAGAGCGAGGTCATCTTCGCGGGTGAAATCAATTATTGAGCGCACAAAATATCCGTCCGCAGGCTTGCGCGTCCGCACCGCTTATGGTATACTGGTTGCAGTACGCACGAAAAGGGGAACTGCCATGCTGAAACTCGAACGCACCTCGGTGATGAATTTTGAAAACGCCATACGCGGCGCGCGCAACCCGATGAATTCCTGGGCAAAATCGGACAGCGCCTACGACGATAAGGGGAACTACATCCTCGGCGAAAATGACCTCGCGCTTGCCAGAAAGCTCTGCCGCGCGGGCAGCGACCACCGCAAATTCGTGCGGCAGATCCTCGTCTCGGTGGACATCACCGCACCGCTCTACTGGTGGAAGGAATTTGACACCTACAAGGTCGCCACGGTCGCCAACTCCACCAGCACCATGCACAAGATCCATGCAAAGCCGTTTGAGCTTGCGGACTTCAGCGTGGACAAGCTGTCGGACGGCGCGCTTGCCGCCTTTCGCACCTACATGGACTATATGGAGGCGACCCGCCGCCGCTTTGTCGAGACGAAGGACAAGCGCGACTGGTACGACCTCATCCAGCTGCTGCCCTCGTCCTACAACCAGCTCCGCACCGTCACGATGAACTACGAGACGCTCATCAACATCTATTACGCGCGCCGCGCGCACAAGCTGGACGAGTGGCACGTCTTCTGCGACTGGATCCGCACCCTGCCCTATGCAGACGACCTGATCTGCTGCCGCGAGGAAGAACGCTGAAACGCAGCGCAAGAACATTTTGGCGCGGCTCCGTCCGGCGGAGCCGCTGTCAGCAGGAAAAAAGGCACACGCCGCAGCGTGTGCCTTTTTTGCGCAGAAATGTCAGGAATGGGGGAGCGGCTCCGTGCGCAGCGCCTCGATCTTGCTGCATACGTCGGCAAAAAACGCCGCCTGCTCGTCGGCTGTCATGGACGACAGCGCACTGATATAACCCGAATGATCCACCTTGGCAGGATCAATGCCGAAGACGGTCGCCGCAATCTGCATCGCAAACAGGTGCGACAGGATCGGCTGCGGATGCTTCGGTCCGTCATTCATCAGATAGTTGACCTTATACTTTGTCAGCGTGGACTGATAGAGGTCGGGCGTGCGGATGACCGTCACGGGGAGCCCGAGGTCGATGAAGCGGTCGAGCGCCGCGCGGGGTGCCGTTGCGTTCTTGTAGGGGTAAAAATACAGCTTGACGCACGGATCCAGCCGGGATGCCAGCAGCTCAATATAGTCCGCGCTGTACGTGGTCGCGCCGCCGTAGTCCTGGAAGATCACGATGTCCGCCTCGCGAAGCATCTCTTTCATCTCCGCATCACCGTTTTGCAGGTCCTCGTAGAATTCCCGCAGGCTGTAGCCGCCATTTGCAAACATGGCAAAGGAAGCATCGACACCGGCGGCGGTCGTCATTTCGAAGACCATGGAGGGCAGATTGTTGACATAGGTGTAGCTGTTGCCGATGAACAGAACGTCGGTGACATTGTTGTCAATATGACCGATCGACCTGTTTTCGGCGGTGGGCAGCCCGCTTTCGTCGATCACGGTGACGCGCAGGTTTTCAAACGCTGTGTTGCCGACAGCAACGGTTTTCCCGTATTTGTTGCGCATCCGAAAACCGAAGTCGCCGCGCGTCCAGGCGCCGTTTGCGCCGACGAGCGAAGCCTCGATCCTGCCGGTGGCAAGGTTTGTGAAGGTGGCAAAGATGCGGTCGCCGAAGACGGTCATCGTAAGGTGCAGATTTTCGCCGCGCCGGAGATAATAGGCGTCACCGGTGCTGATATTCCCGCCCCAGCCGTTGCCGGCGTTTCCGTAACCGATCGCGCACTTGTCCGCGTCCGCGCCGACAAAGCCGTAGTAACCGCGGAAACCGTTGGACGGCGCGTCGGAACGGATGAACGCATCGTCGCAGCGGGCAAGCACACCGCACTGGGTCTGCACATCGAAGATGTCCACGTCAATGCGATAGTTTTTCAGATGCATGGTTTCCGCGCCGGAGTAAAGCAGAAAGGCACTGGACTCCACGCTGTCGTCGTCCATCGAATCCAGCCAGAGCTTGCCGCTGCGGATCGACCATTTTCCGCGGTAGGCGGTGAAGTCGGCAAGCGTCTCCGGGTCGGAGAAATCATTTTCGTAGAACACGCCGCATTTCGGCGCGTCGGTCGCCGCCGCGCGGAGAATGCGCCGCGCCGCATCGGTCGCGCCCGCAGGGTCTTTCGCCATGCTCGGGTCCGCAAGCACACAGAGCGCGTCGCGCAGCGTGATCTCGCCGTCGCCGTCCGCGTCGGCGCACAGCGCGGCAGCCGCGATGGGAAGGTTGGCGGAAAGGCAAAACAGGATTACAAAGACAAACGGAAGAACGCGATGTAATAATTTTTTCATATTGTACTCCTTCGGCTTCGTAGTTAACAACAGTATACATGATTTATTATAATTTGTCAATACAAGCTTAGAATTTGTAAACATTCGTATTGAATAGCCAAACCCGCACGGGCATAAACTGGAACGAGAAGGGAGGCGGCGGCATGCGGATGGCGATTTCGGGAGTGTGCGGCAGGATGGGCGGCACGTGCGCGCGCATTTTTGCCGAGGCGGGCGAAACGCTCGTTTTTTTCGTCGATCCCCGCGAGGGCGCGGCGCCGGAGGCAGTTCCCCGCTTTGCGTCGCCCGCCGACGTGCCCGCGGCGCTCACCTGCGACTGCATGGTGGACTTTTCATCCCCGGCGGCGCTCGGCGGTCTGCTTGCCTTTGCCGCGGCGCGGCACTGCCCGACCGTGCTGGCAACCACCGGCTACACCACGGCGGATCTCGCCGCCATCGGGGCAGCAGCGGCGGACGCGCCGCTCTTTGTCAGCCGCAACATGTCGCTCGGCGCGGGGCTGCTCGAACAGCTCTCGGAGCGGCTTGCCCACGCACTCTGCCCCGCCTTCGACGTGGAGATCGTGGAGACGCACCACCGGGACAAACGGGATGCGCCGAGCGGCACGGCGCTTTCGCTTGCCGACGCGGTACGGCGCGGGGGCGGCGGCGACCGCTATGTTTACGACCGGCGGGCGCGCGGCGCGCGGACGGCGGGCGAGATCGGCATTCACGCCCTGCGCGGCGGCAGTGTGACCGGCATGCACGAGGTGCATTTTCTCGGGCAGGGCGAACAGCTCACGCTGACGCACATTGCCGAGGATCGTGCCCTGTTTGCCCGCGGCGCACTGGCGGCAGCGCGGTTTCTCGTCGGAAAGCCGCCCGGGCATTACGGCATGCGCGACCTCGTGCGCGAGTTGCTGCGGGACGGTTGATTTCCTGCGATTTTTGTGGTAAAATGGTCGTAAGTTGCGGCGGGAAATCTATGTGATGCGCAAAATTGTGTGCCTTTCGGCTCCCCTGTGTAAGGGGAGGCTTGGTTAGATTCGCACGAAGCGGCGGGAGCAAGCCCCCGCCCTACGGTGCGCTCACTGTTTCCACCATTCCATAGGGGCGACCGATGGTCGCCAGCCGAACGAAGGCAGAAACGGGCGATATGCCCCTATGGGGCGTGATATGTCGAAGACGCGATATGCCGAAGGCGCGATATGCCCCTACGGGGCGTGAGGAGCGCTCAAGACTAAGGAGGACAACATGAAAAAGGACAACAAGAAAGCCCCGAAGAAGGCGAACCGGCGCGCGCAGCTCGTCGGGCTGATCCGCGAGAGCAAAAGCGCCTTTGCGGTCTACGTCGTGCTGCGCCTGATCGTCATCGCGATCGCGGTGCTGCAATTCTTCAACGGCAACTACGCCAACGCCGCGCTCTGCATCTTCACGCTCGTGCTCTTCCTCATCCCCGCCTTTGTGGAATCCAACTTCGGCGTGCGCGTCCCGTCCACGCTGGAGATCATTGTGCTGCTCTTCATTTTTGCCGCCGAAATTCTCGCCGAGCTGGGCGACTTCTATGTAAAATTCACCTTCTGGGACACCATGCTGCACACGCTCAACGGCTTTCTTGCCGCGGCGGTCGGGCTGTCGCTGATCGACCTGCTCAACCGCAGCGAGCGCTTTGATCTGCACCTGTCCCCGGTTTTTGTCGCGCTGATTTCGTTCTGCTTTTCCATGACGATCGGTGTGCTGTGGGAGTTCTTCGAGTTCGGCATGGACCGCATCTTCCTCACCGACATGCAGAAGGACACGGTGGTGAACGTGATCTCCTCGGTCTCGCTCAACCCGGACGGTGTCAACAAAGCCGTGATTATCCGCGACATCACCGATACCGCCGTCAACGGGCAAAGCCTCGGACTCGGCGGTTACCTCGACATCGGACTGATCGACACGATGAAGGATCTGATCGTCAATTTCATCGGCGCGGTCGTCTTCTCGGTCTTCGGCTATTTCTACACGAAGCATGAAGGCAAATCCCGCGGTGCGGCAGTGGTCAACGGACTGAAAATTCAGCGCCGAGAAAAGAAAAACGAGGAATAAACGCATGTATAAATAAAAGGAAGGTTGCGAAACCTTCCTTTTTACGATGAGAGAGCTGCGCGGGGCGCGAGACAACTTTAGCCTTCCCCGGTGATGTATCCAAGCCTTCTCCGCTTAGGAAGGCTTGGAACGGCGGGAGCAAGTCCCCGCCCCGCCGCCTTACCGATATTCAAGAATCTCCCCGAGGGGAAGAATGCCGATGTCGCAGTTTGTCAGCCGTCCGATGACATCGGGCGCGCGCCCGCGGAAATGCCCCGGCTGGTAGAACCCGATCGAAACCGTCAGCGACGAGACGACGCAAAGCGCGCCCTCTCCGGTATCGCCGTTCATGCCGCTGTTGATGTCTGCCGAAACGACAAACGCGCCGCTTGCATTGATGGCGCGGATCGCATCGGCAGCGATGCCGCGCACCTCGCCGTGAAAGCCCGTGCCGAAGATGCAGTCGACGACAAAATCATAGCCGCTAAGGTCGCCGCCCGCCTGCCAAAGCGAAACCGGCACGCCGCACGCGCGGGCGCGCGCAAAGTAATACGCGCCGTCGGACGAAAACTTTTCTTCCAATATTATAATGCGCGTATCCACGCCCGCGTCGGCAAGCAGCGCCGCGAGGACATAGCCGTCCCCGGCGTTATTGCCGCTGCCGCAGACCACGGCAACGCGCCCGTGCCATGTGCAGGCGTCGAAAATGCCCTGCCCGGCGCGCGCCATCAGCGTCCTTGCATCCGTAAAATGCGCGATCGTGTATGCATCGCTCCGCCGCATATCGGCAACCGACAGCACCGCCGTCACCGGCGGGCGCGGATATTTTTCCGTCATTGCAGCTTCCCCCTCTCCTGCGGCGTCCATTATAGCAGATTTTGTGCAATTTGTAAAGACGATTCCCAATTTGCAGGGAAAGAGGTTCTTTATTGCAAAATAATCGACAAAAACGGCATATATATGAAAAAAGCGCTTGACAAAATGAATTTTTAATGCTATTATAAGTCATACTTTTTCATAGCGTTGGAGGTAATCTTATGAAAAACATGTTCAAAATCGCCGCTCTTTCGCTGGCGGTACTGATGCTTGCATTTGCATTTGCCGGCTGCGGCAAGAAGGACGACGGCAAGGTCTACAAGATCGTGTCGGACAACGCATTCAAGCCTTTTGAATATCTGGACACTGCGACCAACACCTATGTCGGCTTCGATATGGATCTGCTCGCCGCGATCGCCGCGGATCAGGGCTTCAAATACACGGTCGAGAACGTCGGCTTTGATGCCGCGCTCGGTCAGGTTCAGGCAGGTCAGGCAGACGCCGTCATCGCCGGCATGACCATCAAGCCGGATCGCGCGGAGATCTTCGATTTCTCGGACGGCTACTTCGAGGACGGCCAGATCATGGTCGTTGCCGCAGACAGCGCAGTCGCTACGCTTGACGACCTCAAGGGTAAGGTCGTTGCCACCAAGGCGGCCACGATGGGTCTTGAATATGCTGAGTCCGTCAAGGATCAGTATGGCTTCACCACGATGATGTTTGAGGGCTCGCCCGAGATGTATCAGGCAGTCGCACAGGGCACCTGCGTGGCTTGCTTCGAGGACCGCTCGGTCATCGGCGCAGCGATCAAGGACGGTCAGCCGCTGAAGGTCGTCGGCGACGTCATCAACCCCGCTTCCTACGGCTTCGGCGTGAAGAAGGGCGAAAACGCTGACCTCATCAAGCTCTTCAACGCAGGTCTTGCAAACGTCAAGGCAAGCGGCAAGTACGACGAGATCGCAAAGAAGTACGGCATGTAATTGCCGCAAAACCTGTTTGTTCGATTTAGGATGGCGCGAAACCGCGCCATCCTAAATTTTGGTATCTATCGGGAGTAAAGGAGCCGCCGCAACGGCGGGCACGCAGACTTATGGATTTTGTAAAAGTGTTTCATGAAGCGATGCCGCTTCTTCTGAACGGACTGAAGCTGACCATCGGCATTGCCCTTCTGGCAATTGCCCTCGGCATGGTGATCGGCTTTTTGTCCTGCATCATGGGCATGTCGAAAAACCCGGTTCTGCGCGCGATCTCTGCCGTCTATGTCTGGCTGATCCGCGGCACGCCGATGCTTGTGCAGGCATTTTTCGTGTTCTATGCGATCCCGCAGCTGGTCAAGGTGATGACGGGAACAGCCTTTACGCTGACGCCGTTTACGGCGGGCGCGATCACGCTCAGCCTCAACGCGGGCGCGTACATCTCGGAGATCTTCCGCGGCGGCATCCAGGCGGTGCCGAAGGGGCAGACCGAGGCGGCGCGCAGCCTGGGACTTTCGTCTGCCAAGACGATGCTGCGCGTGGTGCTGCCGCAGGCGTTCAAGATCGCGATTCCCTCGCTGGTCAACCAGTTTATCATCACGGTCAAGGACACCTCGATTCTGTCCGTCATCGGACTTGCCGAGGTGGTCAACCGCGCAAAGCAGTATGTCGGTTCGACCTTCAGCTTCTTTGCAACCTATGTTTACGTCGGCGCACTTTATCTGGTGGTCATCTCGCTCCTGATGGTGCTGTCCCGCCGCATTGAAAAGAGGATGAGCTATGACAGAAAAGGTTAAGGTCAGAAATCTTGTCAAGCACTTTGACAAGCTCGAGGTTCTCAACGGCATCGACCTCACCGTCACCGAGGGCGAGGTTGTCTGCATCATCGGACCGTCCGGTTCGGGCAAATCCACCCTGCTCCGCTGCCTCAACAAGCTCGAGGAGCCGACCGGCGGCGAAATCATCATAGACGACGCCGTGGTCACCGATAAGAAGACCAACATCAACAAGGTGCGCGAAAACATCGGCATGGTGTTCCAGAGCTTCAACCTGTTCTCCAACTTCACCGTGCTGGAGAACATCATGTTTGCGCCGGTCGAGCTGAAGAAGATGACCAAGGCGGCGGCGAAGACCAAGGCGATGGAGCTGCTCAGCCGCGTCGGGCTTGCCGACAAGGCGGATGCCTACCCGCATCAGCTGTCGGGCGGACAGCAGCAGCGCGTGGCAATCGCGCGGTCGCTGGCGATGAACCCCGACATCATGCTCTTTGACGAGCCGACAAGCGCGCTCGACCCCGAGATGGTGGGCGAGGTGCTGGCGGTCATGAAGGAGCTGGCGGCAGCGGGTATGACGATGATCGTCGTCACGCACGAGATGGGCTTTGCCCGTGACGTTGCCGACCGCGTGATCTTCATGGCGGACGGCGGCATCGTCGAGGAGGGCACGCCCGAGGAGATCTTCACCGATCCGCAGAACCCCCGCACGAAGGAGTTCCTCTCCTGCGTACTGTAAAAATGATAGGAACACCCCCGGGGCTTTCGAATGAAAGCCCCGGGGGTGTTTTCTTGTGTGGGGGGAAGATGTTTTCGGTAGGGGTCGGCGCCTCGACGACCCGTTGCTTTGTACGTGTACACCTCATCCACCGCTGAGCGTGATGTTTCCCGCAAGGGAAACTCATTGGAAACGCTTTGCGTTTCCGTCCCCGTCTTCCCCCACTGGGGAAGGCTATGTTAGATGCGTATGGATGCGCCGTCTGTCTCCCGCCGCCTTACCCCGCGCTTTACTTCTTCCCTTCAATCTTCGCAAGCCCGGCGTCGAGGATCGACCAATCGGGCATCCACCGGAGGTTTTCGAGGCGGAAAGCGCAGGGCCATGCGGGCAGCCACTGCGAGGGGCGGAACGGCTCGACGCCGTGGCGACCCCAACGGGTGTGGAAGATCGCCTCATCCTGTGCACCGGCGGGACGCAGGCGCCCGTTCACATACATCGTGCCGTCCGAGATGCACTGGCACGCCGCGCACCAGAAGGCGACGGCGCGTTCGCGCCACTGGACGCGCCCGGTGAGCGCGTACAGCCGCAGGAAGGACTGCACATCGCGCAGGGCGTACTGGTCGAGCGCCTGGTGCGCGGTCGAGACCGAGGTCAGCCCGAAGGTGTCCCAACCCATTTTGCCGAGCATGGAATCCGCCGGGTACTTCACCGTGAAGTGCATCGTCCAGGTCGAGAGGTACCACGCGATCTTCTCGGCGGCGGCGACATAAGCGCGGTCGCCCGTGACATCGTAGAGCGCGAGCGCGGCGCGGAGCATCGGGCTTGCCGACTCCTTGTCGATGCAGTAGGTGTCAAGCGCGCCCGCGGTGGTGAAGCCGTCGCGCACGAGCGCCCCATAGTAGAATGCGAACGCGCGCGCGGCAGCGGTGAGATAGGTCTCGTTTTCGCTCTTTTTGTAGGCGGTGACGAGCGGCAGGATGAGGAACGCGCCGACCGTGCCTTTGTCGGCAAGGACATTGCCGTTTTCATCCCAGGACTTTGCAAACGCGCCCTCGGCATTCTGATTTTGCAGGGCGAAATCGCAGATGCCGTAGGCGGCGGCAAGGTATTCCGGCTTGTCGATGCCCGCTTCCTTCAGGAGGTCGTATGCCTCAAAGTAGCCGTCGGCGGCACCGCCGTTGTTGCAGGCGTCGTGCGAGAGCAGGATGCGCCCGTTTTTGTCGCGGCGGAAGGTCTTGCCGCGCCAGGCGAGGTGCGTCTCGTAGGTACATTCGCCGATCTTCCAGCGATCCGGCTCGTAGTCGGCGGGGTAGTCGTCGTTCAGCCATGGATCAAAGTCCAGCCGCGCAGCGACGTGCCCGGCGGGGAAACGCCCGGCGCGCAGCCAGCTGTCATGCACTTCGAGGGCGATGTCCAGCTTCTCGCGGTCGCCGGTCATGAGATAGTCGTGGATGTAGGCGTTCGCCATGGACGCGCTCTGACCGACCCAGCTGATCTCGTAGCGGTGCAAGGTCTTCTGATAGGCAGTGATGCCGAGATGCCACTGCGCGCCCATCGTGAAGGCGGCAAAGCCGTCGCGCTCGCGCTCGAACAGGTAGCGGCAGTAAGCAATCGAAAGGCGGTAAAGCTCGCGCGCGGATTTCGGCGCGGCAAGCGGATGCCCGAAGTGCCGCCATGCGAAGTCGCAGAGCGGCGCATAGCGGTGGCGCGTGCCGTCCGATTCCCAGACACAGAGGATGGCGCAGAATATGTCGGTCGGCTCCATTTCACCGACAAACGGGTCGCCCCAGAAATGGCGCTGCAAGGTCTTCGGCTGCTCCTCCTCGGGAAAGATCAGCACGTGATTTTCGCCCTCGTCGGTCCTGTAGAGCGAGCAGGCGGTGGAATCGTCGGGGTTGGCGGCAAGCAGCGCGAGGCTGACGCGGTCGTTTTCGCTGTAGGTGCAGGACGGGATCGTCGCACGGTGCGAGGCGAAGCTCCAGGGCGTGCCGTCCTCGGCGCGGTCGCCGACGTACTCGGGCGTGCTGCCCCAGCCGTTGCCGCCGTAGCTGATGCCGGGCACCATGGTGAAGTCGGCTGCAGAGGCGATGACCGTCATGCGCATGTGCGAAGTCGGCGCGGCGGTCCTGCGCGTCCATTTCCACACGCCGTCCTCGATGGGCTCAAAGGTATCGACTGCGCCTGCCGCCGCGGGGATGCGGGCAACGGTCTCGCCGGCAAGGCAGATTCGCGTGTCGGTGTTGTTTTTCAGAAATTCGATCATGGAATGCTCTCCCGAAACATGCATTTTTCTCTATTGTAGCACCGCGCGCTGCCTGCCGCAACAGTTTTCGCGGAAAAGTCCGTTTTCCGGAACAGCCGCGCACAGGTTGGATGCGGTGGGCAATTCGGCAGTCGCCCCTAACAGACAAAAGGAAACGGGGGAAACTTTCGCACACGAAAGTTTCCCCCGTTTCTTGTTTTTATCTCATTCTTTGATGGTGACCTTGTCCTCGCCGTCGATCTCGCGGAGGTTGACCGAAATCAACTCGCTGTGGCGGGTGGGCACATTCTTGCCCACAAAATCCGGGCGGAACGGCAGTTCGCGCAGACCGCGGTCGATCAGCACAGCAAGCTGCACCGTGTGCGGTCTGCCGAGGTCGAACACGGCTTCCATCGCCGCGCGGACGGTGCGCCCGGTAAAGATCACGTCGTCCACCAGCACCACGTCCTTGCCCGTGACGTCAAAGTCGATGCGCGTGGCGTTCAGCACGGGCTGTTCGCTGCGCGTGGTAAGGTCGTCGCGGTAAAAGGTGATGTCCACCTCGCCGACGGCGGGCGCCGTCCCCTCGATTGCGGTCATTTTCTCCGCGATGCGGGCGGCAAGCGGCACACCGCGGCGGCGGATGCCGATCAGCGCGACGTTTTCCGCGCCGCGGTTACGTTCAAGAATCTCATGTGCGATGCGTGTGAGCGCGCGGCCGAGTGCCGCGTCGTCCATGATCGTCGCTTTGACCTGCTTTTCGGTTTCCATAAAAACCTCCTCGGGTGGAAAAGTAGGGATGCGGGGGGTGAATGTACTTCTCGTACCAACTCGGTAGGGGTCGGCGCCCTCGACGACCCGTTTTGCCTTTCGTTATCTCTCCCTCAGTCGCCGTCAGGATGTTTTTCGTTTTCGCATCGCGAAATCGTCGGTATTCAGCCGACGAAGAAAAACGCCGCGAGACGCGCAGCGTCTCGTACAGCTCTCCCCAAGGGAAGCCTAAAAGAGCGCTTTGCGCCTCGTACAGCTCTCCCAAACGGGAATCCTTACATTACGGTCGGATATACTTCCAATAAGACTTCAGATAATCCACGCCGGAGATGATCGTGATGAGTGCCATTGCCGCCATGAAAATATAGCTGAGGACATTGCCGGTGGCAAGGATCGGCTGCCAGGTCGGCTCGAGCAGGATCACGAGGATCGCCGCGATCTGCGTGCAGGTCTTGACCTTGCCGATCATCTTCGCCGCGATAACCTCGCCCGACTTGCCCGCGACGACCAGGCGCATCGAGGTGACCGCCAGCTCGCGGAAAATGACGATGAACGCCACCCAGACAAACCAGGGGCGGATCTCCTCCATGCGGCAGAGGATGCCCAGCATCGCGCCGAACACCATCAGCTTGTCCGCAAGCGGATCCATAAACTTGCCGAAATCGGTGATCAGCCCGCGGCTGCGCGCGATCTTACCGTCCAGCATATCGGTGAAGGATGCAATGGCAAAGACCGCCGCGCCGCCGATGCAGGCGACATACAGATTGTCGGGAATCGTGATGAGCGCGAGAAATACCGGCACCAGCAAAACGCGCAGCATCGTGAGCTTATTCGGAAGATAGAGCTTCATATTGTCCTCCTCACCTGACGGCTTCGCCGAACAGATCGTAATCCAGCGCCTTGGTGATCTTCACGTTGACGAAAACCCCCTCGGGCAGCTTCTTTGCCGATGTGAAATAGACCTTGCCGTCCACGTCCGGCGCATCGGCACGGCTTCTGCCGTACTGCACGCCCGCGACGGGATCATAGCCCTCGCAGAGCACCTCGATCACGTCGCCGATCTTCTCCTGCATCTTCTTTTCCGAAACTTCAAGCTGCACCGCCATGAGCGTGTCATAGCGATCCTGCTTGACCTGCTCGTCGATCTGATCCGGGAATTCGGCGGCGGGCGTCCCCTCCTCGGGCGAGTAGGTGAACGCGCCGAAGCGGTCAAATCCGGTCTCCTTGACAAATTCGCACAGCTCGGCAAACTGCGCCTCGGTCTCGCCGGGGAACCCGACGATCGCCGTGGTGCGCAGGGTCACGCCCGGAATCTCCCGGCGGATTTTTTTCACCGCGGCGCGGACGACCGCGCCGTCGCCGTGGCGGTTCATGCGCGCGAGCACGGTGTTGTTGACGTGCTGGATCGGGAGATCAACGTACTTGCAGACGCGGTCGTTATCGCGGATAACGGCGACCAGCTCGTCCGTGATCTTATCGGGATAGAGGTAGAGCAGGCGGATCCACGGGATCTGCGTCTCGGCAAGAATTTTTTGCACCAGCTCGGGCAGCATATATTTGCCGTAGAGGTCAAGCCCGTAGCGCGAGGTGTCCTGCGCGATGATGTTGAGCTCCTTGACGCCGATCTTTTCGAGCGACTTTGCCTCGGCGACAACGTCCTCCATGCGGCGGGAACGCATTCTGCCGCGGATCAGCGGGATGGCGCAGTAGGTGCAGCGGTTGTCGCAGCCCTCGGCGACCTTGAGATACGCCGTGTAGGGCGGCGTGGTGACAATGCGTTCGCCGCCGAGCGGCGCGGCATTCTTGTCCTCAAAGGAGGCGTATTTCTCCCCGCGCGCGACGGCTTCCACCGCCTCGACGATCTTATGGTACGAGCCGGTGCCGAGCACCGCGTCCACCTCGGGCATCTCTTCGAGCACCTGCTCGCGGTAGCGCTCCACGAGGCAGCCGGTGGCGATGATGCCCTTCAGCGCGCGGTTCTTCTTCAGCCACGCAACGTCGAGAATGTTGTCGATCGCCTCTTCCTTGGCGCTCTGGATAAAGCCGCAGGTGTTGACGACGATGATGTCCGCCTCGGTCTCGTCGGGCGTGATGGTGTAGCCCGCGTCGGCGAGCCTTTTCAGCATAACCTCGGTGTCCACAAGATTTTTGGAACAGCCGAGTGAAACAAATCCGATTTTCATGGTATCTCCGCGTAATAAAATCTTTGTTTGTGGTTGCGGTGAGGTGGCAAGCTTCGCGTGACACCTCCCTCCATGAGGGAGGTAAAAATAGCACCCGCCCTTGCCATCCCTAAAAGCCCTGTTTATACAGTGCCTGACGCATGGCGGCGGCTTCGTCGCGCGTCTCGGGCGCGGTCTTGCCGAACTTCTTTTCAAGAAAGACGCGCCTTGCCGTGCGGATCTCCTCCGCGCCGAAATTTTCATCCATTGCGCGGCGGATGTCGTCGCCGCGGTAACCCTTGGCGGCAAGCGCCGCATAGAGCTTGCGCGGACCGTACTGCTTCTGCGCGGTCAGCGTGCGGATGTAGCTCCTCAACTGCCAGTCCTCGTCGATGTACCCCTTGGCATAGACGGTATCGACCGCGAAGGTCGCGTCCGCATCCGTAATGCGCCGCGCGCGCAGCTTTTCATACAGCCGCCGACGGCTGCACTGCCCCGCGCCGAGCATCCGGATCGCCGCGCGCAGCGCCGCGTACCGCCCCGCCGCCTCTGTGACGGCAGCAAGCGTGTCCGCATCCATCGCGCCGCGCGCGATGCGCATCGCGAGAAAGTCGTCTGCCGAAATCGTCAGCGTGCGCCCCTCGCCGTCCGGAAAGTCGGCGAGCGTAAGCCGCACGCCGTCTCTGCCGTCCGCCGAAGTCAGTCGCGTGACGGTGCAGGCGAAATCATCCATCGACTTCAAAGTCGCGGACGTCAAATTCGTCATCCAGCTCGAACGCCGCCTCCGGTTCTTCCTCGAGCAGCTCCGGCTTGGCGGCGGCGCGCACCTTTGCCTCGATCTCGGCGGCGATCTCCGGGTTCTGATCGAGGAACTTTCTGGCGTTGTCCTTGCCCTGCCCGATGCGATCCTCATTGTAGGAGAACCACGAGCCGCTCTTCTTGATGATGTCCAGCTTTTCGCCGAGCTCGAGAAGCTCGCTGTTCTTGGAAATGCCCTTGCCGAACAGGATGTCGAACTCCGCAGTGCGGAAAGGCGACGAAACCTTGTTCTTCACGACCTTGACCTTGACATGGTTGCCGTAGATCTCGCCGTTTGCCAGCTTAAGCGCCTCTTTCTTGCGCACGTCGATGCGCACGGAGGCATAATACTTCAGCGCGTTGCCGCCGCTGGTGACCTCGGGCGAGCCGTACATGACGCCGACCTTGTCGCGCAGCTGGTTGATGAAGACGACGACGCAGTTGTTCTTCGCGATGACGCCGGACAGCTTGCGCATTGCCTGCGACATCAGGCGAGCCTGAAGACCCACATGCGACGCGCCCATGTCGCCGTCGATCTCCTGGCGCGGCACGAGCGCCGCAACCGAGTCGATGACGATGACATCAATCGCGCCAGAACGCGCCAGCGCGTCCGCGATGGAGAGCGCGTCCTCGCCGCAGTCGGGCTGAGACACGAGCAGATTGTTGATGTTGACGCCGAGCTTCTTGGCATAGCGCGGGTCGAGCGCGTGCTCCGCGTCGATGAACGCTGCCTCGCCGCCCGCCTTCTGCGCCTCGGCAATGATGTGCAGGGCGACCGTGGTCTTACCGGAGGATTCCGGTCCGTAGATCTCGACGATGCGTCCGCGCGGCACGCCGCCGACGCCGAGTGCGAGGTCGAGCGAGATCGAACCGGTGGAAATGGCGTCCACATCCACATCCAGCCCCTCACCGAGCTTCATGATCGCACCCTTGCCGTAATTCTTTTCGATCTGTCCGAGCGCTGTGGACAGCGCCTTCTGCTTGTCGGCAACCGGATCGTCGGTCTCAACCGGCCTTGCTTTCTTCTTTGTGACTGCCATATGTGCCTCCGTAAAATGGAATGGTTATGTTGTTTGCGTATGGATGCGGGCGATTCGACAGCCGCCCCTACGGGTGTGTGCGATTTTTGTACCAACCGGTAGGGGTCAAGGCGACCGGAACGCAAGCGTTCCACAGGAGTTTTTCTTCGTCGGCTGAACACCGACGATTTCGCAAGCGAAACCGAAAAACATCCAACGACGACCCGTTTTTGCTGCGGTGCATGACACCTCATCCGTCACGCTTCGCGTGCCACCTCCCTCACCGAGGGAGGTAAAAAAAGTTGTTTGCGCACGGATGCGCCTTTATTTCTCTCAATACGTCGGGCTGTCGAGGCGGTAATACTCGACGCCCTCTTCATCGAGGGTGCGGACGACGATCAACTCCACCGTGGCGCTGCCGCCCTGCGCGTCCGTCGTCTTAATGCTGACCGTGGCGCGGTTTCTGCCGGATTTTTTGATCTTCAGCGTCTCAAAGTCATAGCTGCGGTCGGCGAGGTCATAGACCGTCGCCCCCATATACTGCATCAGCCCGAGCTCACCCTCGGCGTAACGCGGCAGACTGACCGCGCCGTCCTCGCCGACCACGCCGTCAAACGCCGCCGCATACAGGATCACGCTGTACTCCGGCGTGAAAACCTGCTCGGTCGCCTCCTTGATCTGCTCGATCGACTCAAACCCGTAGACCTCGCCGTCCACATAGTAATAGCCGTTTCCCGGCAGCGTCGCGTCGCCGCGCGGCGGAAATCCGTCACCGAAATAGATCTCGTTGAGCACCTTTGACTGCTCGACAAGCTCCGGCAGGCAGACTGCAAGATCGCTTTTGTAAATGCGGCGTGTGCCGCTGCACGCAGTGAGCGCGCAGCAGAGCGCCAGGCAGAAAAGCAGCGCCGCCGCCTTAAATCTCTTCATCGGTCGTTTCCTCGGTGACAAGCGGGGTGGTGATCTTCTCCGCATCGTCCTGTGCGGGCATATCGTCCGGTACCTCGGCATCCGCCTTAGCAATATCCTCGTCGGTTGCCCTTGCAACCTTGGCGAAGTTGACGATCTTCTCGCCCTCGCCGAGCCGCATCACGCGGACGCCGCCGGCGGTTCTCGAATAGGTGGGGATGTCGGTGACCGGCGTGCGGATGATCATGCCCTCACCTGTGATGAGCATGAGGTCGTCCTCGCTGTCCACCGTCGCGATCGACGCGAGCGCACCGGTCTTCTCGCTGAGTCCGTGCGCCGCAACGCCCTTGCCGCCGCGGTTCTTCATCGTGCGGAAGTCCTCGAAGTCGGACAGCTTACCATAGCCGTTTTCGGTGATGGTGACCAGCTTCTTGCCCGCCTCGACCAGCGCCACGCCGCAGACCTCATCGCCCTCGGCAACGCGGATGCCGCGCACGCCGCGCGCGGTGCGTCCCATTGCGCGCGCGCCGCTCTCTTCAAAGCGGACGGCGCTGCCGTCGTGGGTGGCAATGATGATCTCGGTGTCGCCCTCGGTGCGACGGACGAAGACCAGCTCGTCGCCCTCGTCGAGCGAAATGGCGCGCTTGCCGCCCTTGCGCTGGTATTCATACTCGGACAGAGGCGTGCGCTTGATGATGCCGCACTTTGTGACCATCGTGAGATAGCCTTCCTCGGCAAACGAAGGCACCTCGATCATCGCGGTGACGCGCTCGCCGCTCTCCATCTCGATCAGGTTGACGAGATTTGTGCCCTTGGCGGTGCGGGATGCCTCGGGGATCTGGTAGACCTTGCGCATATACACCTTGCCGTTGTTGGTGAAGAACAGGATATAGGAATGGCTGTTTGCCACGACGACCTTCTCGATGAAATCCTCTTCCTTGGTCGTCATGCCGATCAGCCCCTTGCCGCCGCGGTGCTGCGCGGTGTAGGTATCGGCGGGCAGACGCTTGATATAGCCCGCGTTGGTCAGCGTGACCACGCAGGTGTGCCGCTCGATGAGGTCCTCAAGGTCGATGTCGTCGGTCGCCTCGACAATGCGGGTGCGGCGCTCGTCCGAGAATTTCTCCTTGATGGCGGTCAGCTCCTCGCGGAGGATGCCCTTGACCTTGCTCTCGTCGGCGAGAATGCCGCGCAGCTCGTCCACGCGCGCCTCGAGATAGGCAAGTCTGTCTTCGATCTTCTGCCGCTCCATGCCGGACAGCTTGCCGAGCGTCATATCGACGATCGCCTGCGCCTGCACATCGGTCAGACCGTAGCGCGCCATCAGGTTTGCCTTTGCATCCGAGACCGACGCGCTCTTCTTGATCAGCTCGATGATCTCGTCAATGTGGTCGATTGCGATCTTGTAGCCCTCGTAGATGTGCATCTCGGCGAGCGCTTTATCAAGGTCAAACTGCGTGCGGCGGGTGATGATGCCCTCCTGGTACGCAATGTAGTTTTTCAGAATTTCGGGCAGCGTGAAGATGCGCGGCACGCCGTTGTCCAGTGCAAGCATGTTGACCGCGCAGGTGTCCTGGAGCTGCGTGTATTTGTACAGCTGGTTGAGAATGACCTGCGGGTTGGCGTCGCGGCGGTATTCCACCACGATGCGCATGCCGCCGCGGCCGCTCTCGTCGCGCAGATCGGTGATGCCGTCGATGCGCTTGTCCTTGACGAGATCCGCCACAGATGCCACCAGCATCGACTTGTTGACCATGTAGGGGATCTCGGTGAAGACGATGCGGCGATGTTCCTCCTCGATCTCCGCCGTCGCGCGGACGGCGATGCGCCCGCGTCCGGTCTCGTAGGCTTCACGGATGCCGCGCGTGCCGTAGATCGTCGCGTAGGTCGGGAAATCGGGACCCTTGATGTACTGCATCAGCTCGGGCACGGTGATGTCCGGGTTGTCCATCATGGCAAGCGTGCCGTCGATAACCTCGCCGAGGTTGTGCGTGGGAATATTGGTCGCCATGCCGACCGCAATGCCGATGCTGCCGTTGACCAGCAGGTTCGGGAAGCGGCTGGGCAGCACGACCGGCTCTTTGCGCGAGTTGTCGAAGTTGGGGACGAAGTCCACGACATTCTTCTCAATGTCGGTCATCATCTCATCCGCGATCTTCGAGAGCCGCGCCTCGGTGTAACGGTAAGCCGCCGCGCCGTCGCCGTCCACGTTGCCGAAGTTGCCGTGGCCGCTGATGAGCGGATAGCGATAGGAGAAAGGCTGCGCCATGCGCACCATCGTGCCGTACACGGCGCTGTCGCCGTGGGGATGATAGCGGCCCAGCACATTACCGACCGTGGTCGCACTCTTGCGGAACGGCTTGTCATAGGTGAGGTTGTCCTCGTACATTGCGTAGAGGATGCGGCGCTGACCCGGCTTCATACCGTCGCGCACATCGGGCAGCGCGCGGCTGGTGATGACGCTCATCGAATATTCGATAAAGCCCTGGCGCACCTGTTTCTCAATGTCAACGGGTACGATCTTCTGCTCCGGAAATTCGATGGATTCGCTCAGCTGTACTTTTTTCTTACTCATGTTGTATAATTCCTTTTTCGGTCCTTTTCCACAGAGTTATGCACAACGAATGTGGAAAAGTGCTTGTTTTTCAGGTGGAAAACGTGGGAAAGTGCCGTAAAATCGGCTTTCGTAAGCGGATCTGCAATGTGGAAAACGCAGTGGAAAAGTGGAAAACGGGGGAAATGCGGATGCGGGTTGGTGCGAAAGGTGTGCATCCCGTAGGGCGTTGGCTTGCTCCCGCCGTTTTACACGTCCAGATTTTCCACGTACTTGGCGTTTTCTTCGATGAACTCGCGGCGGGGTTCGACCTTGTCGCCCATGCAGATCGAGAAAATACGGTCACAGGCGATCGCGTCGTCGATAGTCGCCTTTTTCAGCGTGCGCGTCTCGGGATTCATCGTCGTCTCAAAAAGCTGATCCGCGTCCATCTCACCGAGACCTTTGTAGCGCTCTGCCTTCGCGCGCGAACCGAGCTCGGCAAGCGCCGCGTCGCGCTCTGCGTCCGAGAAAGCATACACCTGCTTCGTACCGCTGTACACCTTGTAGAGCGGCGGCATCGCCATATAGACATGCCCCTCTTCGATCAGCGGCTTCATGTGCCGGAAGAAGAAGGTGAGCAGCAGAATCTGAATGTGCGAACCGTCGACATCGGCATCCGCCATGATGATGATCTTGCCGTAGCGCAGCTTTTCCATATTGAAGCTGTCGCCGATGCCGCAGCCCAGCGCCTGGATGATCGGGATGAGCGACTGGTTGCCGTAGACCTTATCCACGCGGCTCTTCTCAACATTCAGCACCTTGCCGCGCAGCGGCAGGATCGCCTGATAGCGGCTGTCGCGCCCGTCCTTGGCAGAACCGCCTGCCGAATCTCCCTCGACCAGGTACAGCTCGGTGAGCGAAACGTTCTTCTCCTGACAGTCGGCAAGCTTTCCGGGCAGGGTCATGGAATCCAGCGCACCCTTGCGGCGCGTGTTCTCGCGCGCCTTGCGCGCCGCCTCGCGGGCGACCGCCGCAGAGATCGTCTTTTCGAGGATGATCTTTGTCTCGGCGGGATGCTCTTCAAAATATTCGTCCAGCTTGTCGGACACAATGCCCGAGACCAGCGTGCGCACATCCGAGTTGCCGAGCTTTGCCTTAGTCTGGCTCTCAAACTGCGCGTCGGTCAGCTTGACGCTGATGATCGCGCAAAGCCCTTCAAGCACGTCGGACTGCGTGAGGTTGGGGTCGGCATCCTTCAGAAAACCTTTGGCGCGCGCGTACTTGTTCACACTGCGCAGCAGCGCCGCGCGGAAGCCCTCCTCATGCGTGCCGCCGTCGATGGTCGCCATGTTGTTGGCAAAGGAAACGACCGTCGCATTGTAGCCGTCGTTGTACTGCATCGCAACCTCGGCGATGGAATCGCCCTTCTGCCCCTTCATGTAGATGACATCGGGGGTCAGCGCGGTGCGCCCGGCGTTGAGGTATTCGACATAGCTGATGATGCCGCCCTCATAGCAGAGATCGTCCTCGGTGACCGGGTCGGTGCGCAGGTCACGCAGCACGATGCGCACGCCCGCGTTGAGAAACGCCTGCTCGCGCATGCGGTTCAGCAGAATGTCATATTTGAACTCGGTGGTATCGGTGAAGATCGTGGGGTCGGGCTTGAACCGGACATAGACGCCGTGCCGCCCCGTGGTGTTCTCATCCTCAAAGAAAGGACGCGCCACCTTGCCGCGCTCAAAGCGCTCGGTGCAGTGCTTTGTTCCATGGTAGTTGTCGATCTCCAGCCACTCGGACAGTGCGTTGACAACCGATGCGCCCACGCCGTGCAGACCGCCAGCGATCTTGTAGCCGCCGCCGCCGAATTTGCCGCCGGCATGCAGCATCGTGTAGACGACCTCAAGCGTCGGAATGCCCTTGACCGGGTGAATGCCGCTCGGAATGCCGCGTCCGTCGTCCTCGACCGAAACGCTGCCGTCTGTATGGATCTCCACCGTGATCTTGTCGCACATGCCGGCAAGTGCCTCGTCGATGGAGTTGTCCACAATCTCATAGACGAGATGGTGAAGTCCCTTCTCCGAGGTCGTACCGATGTACATACCCGGGCGTTTGCGAACGGCTTCCAGCCCTTCGAGCACCTGAATTTGACTGTCTTCGTATGTGCCGTGATTCTGTTCCATGTTGTTTTCCTTTCAGGAGAATGGTTGTATAGAAAATAATAATAATCGGGAGTGGGGAATGAGTAAAGGTTG
Source organism: Oscillospiraceae bacterium (assembly GCA_003343845.1). Taxonomy (GTDB): domain Bacteria; phylum Bacillota; class Clostridia; order Oscillospirales; family CAG-272; genus UMGS902. Next base: position 135,815 of record QAKK01000025.1, on the reverse strand, counting down.
GTGCGTATCTTAGTCTTCCCCGGTGGGGAAGTCTTGACGGCGGGAGCAAGCCCCCGCCCTACAGGATTTGTGATTATCTTAAACTTTTTCAAAAATCCCTTTTCAAACGTTTTTGCAGGGCAAGGGGGCTTTTTCAAAAAGCCCCCTTGTGTCCTTCCCTTTCTGCCTTTACATCTCGCTTTTTTTTGCGCGGGTGCAGAGGGAGAGGGTGGACAATTGCGAGATGCAGACCTTATATGCGCCGTCCTTCTCATAGAGGATGAACGACTTCGGAATCTCCTCCTTGGAGCTTTCCAGCCTGCCGCACTTCTGCTCGGTGCGCAGAAACTTGCGCGTGTCCGTTCCACGCGTGGCATTGTCCATGTCGAAAATGCCGATGATGCTTTTCGTGCGGATGATCTTGTCGTTGCCCGCATGCAGGTACATCTATCTGTCCTCCGTGTAATGCCCGCCGCACACGCGAATCTTCTTCACGCCGACGAGCGTGTCATAATCGTTTTTTTCGCAGGCGGTGACAATCAGCTGCCGCCCGCCCGTGCGCGAAAGAATGTAACTCTTCCTCTCCTCGTCCAGCTCGCCGAGCACGTCGTCGAGCAGATAGACCGGCTCCTCGCCGATCTCCTTTGCCAGAATCTCGCCCTCGCCCAGCTTGAGCGCCAACGCGATCGAGCGCTGCTGACCCTGCGATGCAAACTGCTTTGCCTCGCGCCCGTTGACGAAAAAGACAAGATCGTCGCGCTGTACGCCGAAAAGCGTCATCCGCGCTGCCGCCTCGCGCGCAAGATTTGCGCGGAAGAGGTCTCTGTATGCGATTGTAACATCTTCTTTTCGGGATATTTCGGCAGGAATGTCACAGCTGTAGTCGATCGTTACATGCTCCCTGCCGCCGCTGATCTCGGCAACCGTCCGCGTGACGCTTGCGCAAAGCCTCGCAAGGTAAGCCCGCCGCGCGACCAGAATCTCCGCCGATACCGCCGCCAGCTCCTCGTTGTAGCTCTCCATCAATGCGCGGTCAAACCCGTCCTCGCACCGCAGCAGCGCATTTTTGTTTTCAAGCAGCTTTTTGTGCCGCCCGAGCGCAGCCACATAAGCGGGCGAGATCTGCGCGATCGCCGCATTGAGAAACTCGCGCCGCTCCGCCGGTGTTCGCTTGATGACCGACAGATGATCCGGACAGAACAGCACCGCACAGAAGACGCCGAGCGCCTCGCGCGCCGTGACCTTCACGCCGTTTTTTGTCCGCCGCCGCGTCCCGCCGAAATAGCGGTAGCCGAGCGTCTCTTCTTCGCCGCGGCGGGTAAAGGCGATGTCAACCCCGCAGCCCTCTGCGCCGAACCGCACAAGATCGCTCTCGCGCGTCGTGCGGAAGGATCTGCCCCGCGCAAAAAAGTAGATGGCTTCAAGCACGTTGGTCTTGCCCTCGGCGTTGTTGCCGTAGAGCAGATTGACTCCGGGATCAAAATGAATGCATTCGCTTTCCGCCGAGCGGAAATTTTCAAGCGTGATTGCCTTGAGGATCATTATTCCTTCATGCGCAGCGGCAGCACCATGTAGAGATACCGGTCGTCCTTTTCTTCGTCCTCGACCGGCTCAAAGGTGACGCTGGTGAACGGCGTGATCAGCTTGACCCGCACCTTTTCGCTCTCGATCGCCCGCATGGTGTCGATCAGATAGCGGCAGTTGAAGCCGATTACGATCTCGTCGCCGATCTGCTCTGCCGGGACTTCCTCGATGATGTTGCCGTTGGCGCTTCTCGACGAGACCTGCATGATGCCGTCCTTCAGCGTCAGCTTGACATAGTTCTTCGCCGTGCCGGCAATGCGCTCCTCGGAGATGAGCGCCGCGCGTTCAAGCGCAGCGGTGAACGCCGCCGCGTCCATGATCGCCTCGATCGGCTGATCCTTCGGGATCAGGCGGTCATAATCAATGTATTCGCCCTCGACAAGCCGCGAGGAAAATACGAGATTTTCCATATTGAAAATGATATTCTTTGCCGTGACCATGATCGTGAGAAACTGTCCTTCCTCGTCCGAGAGCATCTTGGAAAGCTCCGCCACGGTCTTGCCCGGCACGATGAAGGAGGTGCGCTCCAGGTTCTCGATCATGCTGAGCACCGGCGTTTTGTAGTCGCAGACCGACAGCGTATAGCTGTCGCAGGTGACGACCTTGATGTTATCCGGCTCCAACTTGAAGAACGCGCCGCAGAGCACGGGGCGCTGGTCGATCTGCGCAATCGAATGCGCGGTCTTTGCCAGCATCTTTTTCAGCACGCACTGCTCCATCGTGAAGGATTCGCGCCCGACGATGACCGGCATCTGCGGAAAATCCTTTGCCGCGAGCGCATGGAGCGAAAACGAACTTCTGCCGCTCTGGATCGTGACAAGCAGCTCATCGTCCACCGTCATGGTGATCTCGTTTTCAGGCAGGATGCGCACGATGCTGAGCAGGCGCTGCGCATTGATGACGCAGCCGCCCTCGATCAGAATCTCCGCCTCGATGGAGGCGCGGACGCTTTTCTCCATGTCGTAGGTCGAGAGCTTCAGGCGGTCGCCTGCCGTCTCGAGCAGCACGCCTTCGGTGAACGGATGCGTATTCTTCGACGAGACCGCGCCCATCGCACGCACCAGCTTCTCCAGCATCTTTGCCTTTTCAAATCTGATCTTCATGCTGTTTCTCCTATGGTAAAAGTAAATTGATATGTGAAATATGGGGTTGTAGGGTTTGTGCGAGATTCGGCTCCCCTATGCAAGGGGTGAACTGTGCGAGACGCGCAGCGTATCTTAGGCTTCCCTTGGGGAAGTCTTGGATGTGCCGATACAATCCGTAAATGAATATATATCTTTTTCAGAAGTAGACGTAGTAGAGGCGGTGGAAAATGTGGAAAACACCGGCGCGCCTGTATTCATGCGGCAAAAGCGGAAATTTTTATTCTGCAAAACGCCTGCAATAGTTGTCGGCTGAAATGTGGAGTTTTTCTCCACAATGTTTTCCACACCGTTTTTCTGTCTAACTTTGTGGAAAACCCCGGGGTTTTTGTTTTTATTTATCCTCTTGTATGTCGCGGATTAGGTTTTCCACATCCTCGGCGAAAGCGGGCTTGTCCGCCTTCTCGCGCTCGATCTTGCGGATCGCCGCCATGACCGTGGTGTGGTCGCAGGAAAAGACCGCGCCGATCTCCTCATAGGTCTTTTCCAGACCCTCCCGCAGGATGTACATGCAGGTGTGCCGCGCAAGCACAACATTTGCCGACCGCTTTTTGCCGAGGATGGTCTCGCGCGAAATGTTGTAGCGGTCGCAGACCTTGTCAAGCGTCTTCTCGATCTTGTTGTGCTCCGGCTCTTCCTCCGGCACAAAATCCGCGATTGCCGCGCGTGCGAGGTCGAGCGTGATCTTCTTGCCCTCAAAGAACTGCATGGCGCGCAGCTTTTTGACGCCGCCCTCGATGCGGCGGACGTTGCCGCGCAGCCGCTCCGCCAGATATTCGACAATATCTTCGGAGAGAGACAGCTTGTATTCCTCCGACTTCTTGCGGATGATCGCCATGCGCAGCTCGGTGTCCGGCGGCTGAATGTCGGCGGAAATGCCCCATTCCAGGCGCGTGCGGATGCGTTCCTCGAGGTTCTTCATCTCGCGGATCTGCCGGTCGCAGGTGACGATGATCTGCTTCTGTGCTTCGTAAAGCACGTTGAAGGTGTGAAAAAACTCGTCCTGTGTGGCGTTCTTGCCCGCGATGAACTGAATATCGTCAACGAGCAGAATGTCCGCCGTGCGGTATTTCTCGCGGAACTGCTCGGTCGTGCCGTTTTTGATGGCTTCGATCAGGTGGTTGGTGAATTCCTCGCCGCGGATGTAGACAACGCGCAGATTCGGATCCCGCTTGAAAAGCCGGTTGATGATCGCGTACATCAGGTGCGTCTTGCCGAGACCGCTCTTGCCGTGGATGAACAGCGGGTTGTAGTTGACCTCGTCGCTCGTGGCGATGGCATAGCATGCAGCATAGGCAAACTTGTTTGCATCGCCGACAATGAAGTTTTCAAAGGTGAAGTAGGCAAGCCCCTTCGGGTTGTCGTTGTCTCCGGGGTCGGAGGAGATCAGCCGGATGTCATTCTCCAGGCTTTTTTTCTTCTCTTCTTCCTCGGTGATCGTTTTCTCTTTGATGTATTCCGCAAACAGGCGCTCTGCCTCGGCATCGTCGTCGAGCTTTTCGTGAGTGATGATGTCCACCTCAATCTCAAAGCCGAGATAATTGTAGAAGTGCTCCTTCAGAATATCGATGTATTTGTTTTTGATGATGTTGCATTTGAAATCGACCGGTATGGTCAGAAGCGCCAGCTTGTCGGAAAGCCGGATCAGCTGAATACTGCCGAACCAAAGCTCCTGCGAAGAGTTGGAAAACACCTCGCCGAGCGACTGATAGATGTTCTGCCATACAGACGCAAGCTCTGCAAGTGAGTTCAGAAAAAGCGCCTCCTTTCGGATAATTGTACAGCATAAATTATAACATGAATCGGCCTTATTTGCAAGTCTTAAATTATATATATATTATAATATTATATATAATATAGAGAATCAGTCGAAAACCAAGGTTTTCGACTGGTGCAATGCCGTTCACTCGCGTCTCGCTCACCGCTCGCGACATTTAAGGAGTAAAAAAGCCGGCGCAGCCGTCTTTTTTACAGAATTTTTAATCAAAAATGCTTTCGACGTCATTTTATATAATGCAGTGGACAAACGGCGAAAAATGTTGTATCATAGGGGTACCAAAATATTTTCGGAGGGACTATGGAAGCGGAAATTCTGCTCTGGATTCAGAACAACCTGCGCGCGGCGTGGCTTGATCCCATCATGAAAGGCATTACCTATCTCGGCGAGGCGGGCTGGTTCTGGATTCTGCTCTCGCTTGTGCTGATCCTGACCAAAACCTATCGGAAGACCGGCATCACCTGCGGCACATCGCTCGTCCTGCATCTGATCCTCGTCAACGGCGTGGCGAAAAACCTGTTCCGCCGCACAAGACCGTATGAGGTCATTGAGGGGTTGACGCGCATCGTCGGCAAACAGAGTGACTTTTCGTTCCCGTCCGGGCATACCGCCGCATCGTTTGCCGTCGCGGTCGTGCTGCTCCTGTGCGCGCCGAAAAAAATCTCCGTCCCCGCGATGATCCTTGCCGTGCTGATCTCGCTCTCCCGCCTGTATGTCGGCGTGCATTATCCCACCGATGTGCTCGGCGGTGCGCTGATCGGTACGATCTGTGCGTTTCTTGCCGTGTGGATCGTCGATGCGGTCGAGAAGAAGATCGGCGAAAAAAAAGCAAAACAGAATTGAAAAGATGATCTGAAAAAAGCTCCCTTTCGGGAGCTTTTTTCGGTCTAAGCCTTCCCCGGTGGGGAAGGCTTAGATGCGGTGGGAGACAGACGGCGCCCATGCGGTTTGCGCTTTAGGCTTCCCCCTTGGGGGAGAGCTGTACGAGACGCAAAGCGTCTCGCGGAGTTTTTCTTCGTCGGCTGAACACCGACGATTTCGCGATGCGAAACCGAAAAACATCCTGACTAAGTTGACTGATGAGGGGTAGGACGCGCAAGCGTCCGTCTGAGCAGCCTCGTTCTGCTCTGCGGATACGCCATTCTGACGAATGGCTACCCCTCATCCCCCGCCATACGGCGGTACCTTCCCCCAAGGGGGAAGGCTTGGATACGGCGAGAGACAGACGATGCCCTACGGGATTGGTGCGTAAGATAAAATATATCGCGTACTTTACCCCTTGAACACGCTGTCGTCGTTCTTTTCGGTCACATCCTCGGCTGTCGTTTCAATCGGTGCAGCGGCAGTTTCGGCTTCGGCGAGCTTTTTCAATTTTGAGCCGTTGATGATACCGAACACCAGCGAGAGAAGAACCCACGCATGGAACGCAATGTCCATCACCATGCTGAAATCAAAGCCGCCGCCGAACGAATCCCGCAGCAAAAAGATCGTGTCCAGCGCGAAGAAGACCAGCGCCGGGATCAGCCAGCCGTAATGCTTCTTGGAGAACAGCCAGAACAGCAGATACAGCCCCAGCACAAGGACGGCAAAGCCGACAAAATAGACGAGGTATTTTTCATCCAGCTGATATTCCTGACCGACATCCATCCGCCCGGTGAGCACAAGCCCGAGTATGACCGAATAATAGGGCAGATAAGCCGAGAAAAGAAAGTAGGATGAAGATCCCACAAAAGCCATAAAAGCGTTGATAACGGTGAAAATCACGACGAGAAGCAGGTTTCCGCGCGCATTTTTTTAGCCGCGCGCAAGAGCTTCGGGGCTGGCGGGTGTTTTTTGTGTCATGGCGGTCTCCTCTATGTGTGTTATCTGTATTGTAGCAGAGAATGCAAAAAATGTCAAGTTCAATCGAAAAAAGAGGGGACAGACGATGCCCGTGCGGTGTGTACACAATTCCAACTATACCGTAGGGGCGACCATCGGTCGCCCGCCTGTGCAATGTGTAAACGGGCGACCAATGGTCGCCCCTACAGGATAATGGTGTGCTTTTTATCCCTCACCCACACAAAAAAAGCCCTCCTTGCGGAAGGCTTTTTTTGTGTGGATTTACTTTGCGAGGGTGCGGTACAGGAAGGTGACGATCTCGGCGCGGGTGCAGATTCGGTTCGGGCTGAACGTTGTACCGCTCGTACCGATGGTGATCTCCTTGCCGACTGCCCAGAGGACTGCATCTGCATAGTACGCATCCGCTGCCACATCGGTAAACGGATTTGCACTGTCTGCCGTGGGCGACTCTGCCGCGCGCCACAGCAGCGTGACGATCTGCGCACGGGTGCAGATGCCGTCCGGGTCAAACTTCGTCTCGCTGACGCCGAGGACGATCCTTTTCTCGACCGCCCAAAGTACCGCGTCGCGGTAATATGCATCTGCCGCAACATCGGTAAACGACATTGCCGTATTCTTTGCCGCGGGCTTGCCGAGTGCGCGCCACAGGAACGTGACCGCCTGTGCGCGGGTGCAGACGCCGTTCGGATCAAACTTTGTTGCCGATGCGCCGACCGTGATGCCCTGATCGACTGCCCAGTCGACCGCATCCTTATAATAGCCGTCGTCCGGTACGTCGTCAAAGTCGGAGGCGACGATATCGCCGATCTTGGCGAAGATCACCTCAACCGTATGCGTGCTGTTTACCCGCTTGAAGGTGTAGCTCTCGGCGGTGGGTACGCGGCTGCCGTCGATATACAGGGCGGAGACGCGGTAGCCGTCGTCGGGAACAAAGGTCAGGGTCTGATCCTTGCCTGCAAGGGCGAGGATTGTGCCGTAGGGGCTGACGCTGCCGCCCTCGGATGTTCTGACGGAGATCTTGTAGGACTTCTCCTCCCGCATATCTTCCGTGTTGCGTTTGACGATCAGCCTGCCTGCGACGGTGTCCGCCGTGTAGCGCGGGTCGGTGCCGTCATGCTCGATCAGAATTGCATATTCGCCCGCCCGGGACGCATTCGGCGTCCCGTCATAGCGGAGCGTGACTTTGCCGGTGAGGCTGTCGCTGCCGAGCAGACCCTCGACGGTGTAATCCGTGCCGAGAACAGGTGCATCCAGCGCGGGAATCCGTTTGCCGGTGCGGATCTGCTTGTCGAGCGCACGGAGCGTGACATGCGCCTTGTCGACATGAACCTTCACGTCGATGAACGCTGCCTCATGGTCGTCGTCGCCTGCGGCGCTGACGCGGACCGTCGCGTCGCCGCCCTGCCTGAAGGTCAGCGCACCGCTTTCGTTCACGTCCAGCACTTCGCTGCCCGCCGTGACCGCATAGGTGATTGCGCCGACCGTGCCGGTGGCGGAAACGGTCCTGCCGCTCTCGCCGTAAACGCCGGTGACGGGGTCTGCCGCGAGATTTTGCGCTGCTTTGCCGATTTCAAAGGTGGTTGTACCCGAGACGACGTAGTTGCCGCCGTCGGCATTCACGATGCGGACGGTGGCAGTGCCCGCATGGATGTTGTTTGCGCACGCTACGGTGTATTCGGACGGGTCGATTTCAACATTGCCGTCAGTGACTTTGACGGTCGGGAGAATGGCGTTGCCGCCCGCATAGGTGTAATTGCCCTCGACAACGACGGCTGCGGTGACGACTTTTGCCGAGACCACAAACGGCACTTCCAGCGTGCCGGTGTAGTTGCCGGTGCCGATCAGGCGGAGCGTGTAATTGCCCGCATTTGTTGCCTTGTCGCTGCCCGTCTCGACGGTGTAGGAGACATCGACGCCGTCAAAGTGTACGGCGCGGACGGTCTGCGTCTGCTCGGTGGTGTCGTAGGTGAGTGCGTCGCCGAGCGTGACGGAGGCATCCGCGATGTCGCGCCGCGCGACGGTGAAGTCCGCGCTGCCGCTCCAGATGGCGTCGCCGGTCTCGCAGACGACACGCACGCTGTAGTTGCCTGCATCTGTGGGAACACTGTTCAGTGCACTGCCGTCCTCTGCATAGTAGGTGACGGTGGTCTGCTGCACATTGCCGGGCACCATGTAGACCGGCTTGTTGGCATTCGCATCATACTGCCCGTAAGTCCAGCCGTTCATCATCACGGAGAGCGTCTTATCTTCCTTGTCCTTGGCGACGAGCGAAATCTGCGCGACGATGTTGGTGTAGTGCGCATTCGACAGTCTTACGTTGATCATGCAGTAGATTTTGGTCGGGGTTCTGTCAAGCCCGGAGACGGTGATCACCAGCGTGGTGGGTTCGCCGTCCTTCTTGACAGCGGTGACGGCGTAGTCCGCCGTGGCGGGGTCGTAAGCGGAATAGCTGCCGTCATCGGTGAAGAAGAAAATATCAAATTGGTCGCGCACCGTTAGCGTGTCGCCTGCCGGAATAAGTCCGGCATCTTTCACAAGCGCGAGGAGGTCGACCTCATAGCTGCGCGGCGAACTTCCGTTGTAGGTCGAAACGGATTTTGTGACGGCTTTCGTAACCGTTTCCGGCACGATGCTGATCGGGATGTCGACGACCGCCGTGCCCGTGTTGGCGGTGGCGGCGATCTCGATGTGCAGCGTGTAGCTGCCGAGTTCGGTGGGCGCTGCTGCAAGCGTATTGCCCGAAGCGTCGCGCCATGCATAACTGAGCGTCGCGTCGTCATAGTCGCCGGTGACGGTCAGGTTTGCCTTGGTGGGCGCGGAAATTGCCTTGCCGTAGGTAAAGTTCGACGGGTAGTCTTTGTTGACTGCCGTGACTGTGGCAACAGCAATATGCACATCAATGCTGCCCTTTGCGGAGTCTTCAAAGCAGTTGTTGCCCTGCACCCTATACCAGACTGTGTAGTTGCCCGCAGCCGTCGCAGTGGGCATCGTCTCGGTATAATTGCCGTCTTTGCTGTCGCTGTAGACAAACTTGCAGCCTGCAAGGTCGGCGTTCGCCGCGATGCTGCCTGCCGCAAGCAGGGCGTGCGCGTTTCCGTCATAGACAAGCGATGCTGCCGTGGGCGCGGTGTAATGCGTGCCCTCTGTGAGCGTCGCTTTGCGGATTCCGATTAAGCCGTCGGCACGCATGGTGTAACCCTTGTAGGTGACGGCGCAGGCGACATGATATTTGCCGGGCACTGTGCCGGCGCGCAGGACATACATATCGTCGGTCTCGTCCGCAATCGGCGTGTAGGTGTCGCCCGAGATGGTATACCACTGGAAGGATACCTTCGACCTGTCGGGGGAGATATCAATCGTATCATAGAGCACCGTCAGCATGCCATCGGTGCCGTAGGGGACACTGGTGTTGCCGATATGGACGAGCAGAAGCGGAATCCGCAGCACCGTGGTGTCTGCAATGGTCTTGCCGTCGCCACCCAGCCAGCTTTCGGCATTGGCGGTCTCGGTGTAGCCAAAAGCATCTTCAAGGAGGTCCGCGACCTTGCCGGTCTCGCACACGATTTTCTTGTACGAGCCGCCCGAGAGTGCGGCGCTGCCGCCGTCCTTGACCGTGACGGTGCCCGCGCAGACGGTGTCTGCATCGGTGACGGCAAGTTTGCCGGAAACCGTGACATCCCAGCCGCACTCGACATCGTTCAGCGTGAGCGATGCGTCACTTGCGACCGTAAATGCGGCGCCGGCGGGCAGTCTGCCGTTTACGACGGTGAGCTTGACATTTTCAAGCGTCAGACCGTCGATGATCTGCCCCGCGTTCATATCCAGCGTGATCTCGGGCTGGGTGCTCTGCGGGTGCAGCGTGAAGCCGCCGACGGCGCTGCCGAAGAGGCGGACCGTATCGCCGAACTGTGCTTCGCCAAGCGCATCGCGGAGGTTGTCATAGCCCGCAACCACACTGTTGTCTCTCGCGATGAGCACGGCGAGCATCTGCTTGCCGCAGGCGCACTTGCCGGTGTCCGCATCGACCGTGTTGTGCGCGGTGTGCCCGACGACCGTGACAGTGGTGAGCGAGTTTGCACCTGAATCCTGAATGACACCGGTGACGAAATTTTCAAAGGCGTAGCCGTCCGCGAGGTAAGGCGCCAGCGGGCTGCCGTCGCTTGTGTAGATGTAGCCGTTGAATCTGCCGCCCTCGAGGAGAACATCCGCGCCTGCCGCAATCTCCAGATTCTGAAAACTGCTGCTGCCCGTGACGCGGAGCTTGCCGCCCGCGTTGATCTTGACCGGGAAAGTGAAGCGCGCATCGCCGCCGTCCCGCTCAAAAGCGTTCAGCCTGCCGCCGCTTTCCACAGTGACATTTTTGCGGAAGTTGCCGTGGCGAACCGTCAGCGTGCCGCCGTTTTTGACGGTGACTTCGCCGTTGAAGGTCGGTGCGGCATAGGAGGTGCTGTCCACTTCGAGCGACTTATAGATGTTGATAAGCCCCTCGACCGACAGGTTGTCCGCGATTTTGAAGTCGCCGTGGATGTACAGCCCGGCATTGAGGATGCCCGCACCGTCCGAACTGATGACGGTGAGCACGGTGTCATCGCCGCAGTTGAATGCGCCCGGGTTTTCCGCATCGGTGCCGACTGAGAGCTTGTGCCCCGCGAGGTCGAGCGTGTAAGTGCCGCTCGGCAGTGCGGCGATGTTGTGCGGTCCGGTGGCGGTCACATTGCAGAGGAGTTTAACCGTTCCGCCTGCCTCTGCCGCTGCCTTGACGGCGGTGGAGAAGTATGCATAGTAGGTATCGCCCACCTGCGCTTCCAGTGTGAAGCCGCATTCGGTGCACTTGCCGTCCGCGCCGGGCGCTTGGTGCGTGCAGCGCTTGCCGCAGTTTTTGCAGGCGACGGATTCTACGCCGTTTGTATTCATCGACAAGCCGAAGTCATGCGCAGTGCAGACCTTGACGGTGACGGCGTCCTCAATCACGGACAGATTCGTGAGATCGGCTTTCGTGTTGTCCGCCGTCTTTACGACATAGCTGCCGTCCGCGATGAAGGCTGCGAGCGGGAGGTCAACCTCCTTGCGCTGATCGATATCGTAGTAACTTGCTTTGAGCGAGAAGAGGTTGCCGCCCCTCTCAAAGACGCCGCGCATAATCCGCACCGTCGAATCCTTGCTGTAGCAGTGGACGCCGCCGATGTAGGTGCCGTCCACGATGGTGATGCGGCTGCCCGAATCCACTCTGTTTGACGCAATGATGGCTGCCGAGGGCACATAGTCGTAGGGCTTGGTATTTGTAACATCGGTATGCAGCGTCAGATCCGCGCCGATGGTACGGATGGTTGTGTAGCTGTTGCTGCCGACAACGAAGCCGCCGAGGATGGAGACGGCTGCCGTCCCGTCCTCGCTGTTGACGACTGCCACCAGCGTGTCGGCATTGCCGCGCAGGGTGTGCCCCGCAAGGTCGAGCGTGTAAGCCGCATCCGCCGCATAGAGCGTGCCGGACGCGCCGAAGTCCACGTCGCACAGCAGCTTTACTGTGCCGCCGTTTGCCGCAGCGATTGCCTTGTTCAGCGAGGTGTACTTCACGCCGTCAAGCTCTGCGACATAGGAGACGCCGCACGCACAGGTGTCGCCCGCCGAGAAGTCATGCGTGTGCGGGATGATCTTGACATCTTCCGTGATGTTGCCGAGGTTTGTAACAAAGGCGGTCTCATCGTCCGCCTTGACAAAGGCACAGCCGTCGGCAAGAAAGTCAACCGCGTCTCTGTAATAACCGAAGTCGCCCGGCGCGGTGACCTTGATTGCGGTCAGCATACCGTAAGATTGATATCCCGCCGTAAAGCTGCCGCCGCGCAGCGTGATTGCATACGGCTTATCGGCAAAGAGACCGCCGTCGAGCACGCTGTCGCCCTCCACAACCAGTGTGCCGAAGGTCTGCGTGACAGCAGGGTTCTTGCCGCTCTGATTCGTGCCGCCCGATACGGTCACATCGGAGAGGGTGACGGCGGCATTATTGGAGAGGAGGAGCGCTATCGTCTCCGAATAGACGGAGCTGTCATGGATTCGGTTGACGATGCTGCCGTTTTGGATATGCACATTGGTGTACACGCCGTAGTCGGGTTTGATTTCGAGGAGTGCGTGCCAGGTCCCGACATAGCCGGAGGACAGGGTCTTTCCGCCGAGGTCAAGCGTAAACTTGCCGGTTTTAATCGTGATTCTGCCGTTTCCAAGCTCGATGTCGGAGAGCAGCGTGACGGTGTTGGCATAGCTGTCCGACGTCTGCATCATGTTGATGGCGTCCTGCAGCTTGTCGGCGGAGAGGTAGGTCTCCGCGCCGTCTTTGACCACGCGGATGTCCGCAATATGCGTGCCGCATTCGGTGCACTTGCCGTCCGCGCCGACGGTGTGCGTGTGCTTCTTGATGATCACATCGGTAAGCTCGGTCACCGCCGATGCGTCAACAAGCTGCGTGTAGTCGCTGCCGCCTGCGGGCTTCGTATAGAAGAAATAGTCCGGTGCGAGGTACTTTGCAAGATAGAGTCCCTTCTCGTTTGTCCCGCTTTGGGTTTTTATCTTGCCGAATTTGCCGCCCGAAAGGACAAGCGTGCAGTCCGAGCTCGTCGGGGGAACCAGGATGAGTTCCTCAAATTCGCCGTCCGTGATCTTCGTCTCAAGGGCGTCGCAGAAAATAAGGGCTTTATGACCGGTGCCGCCCTCGACCGTCACGTTGTAGCTGCCGGTGGAGACAGACAGATTGCCGATCAGCGTGCCGCCCGAGATGAAAACATTGCCGTGGTACATGCCTTCCTGCTCGTAGCTGCTGGAGCAGGACAGGTGATTGATTGTACCGCCGCGCACGCGGACGGTGCCTACGACATGATAGAGTTCTTCGATGCTGCCGTCGCCCACGACAGTCACATGGGCGCTGTTGTAGCCGATGGTTCCATAGTTTTCGTCATAGATATCCTCGCCGATGCAGACATAGTCAATGCTGTGCCCGCCGAGGTCGAGCGTGATCGGACTGCCCCCGCGGAGGGTGAGCGGGTCTTTGTAAGCGCCGAATTCGATGTCGTCAAGCAGCGTGATCTGCATGGAGCCGTCGTCGGCGGTGAGGGTGCACGAAAGGTCGTCGAGGTAGGTCGTCTTGCCGCTCTCTACAACCTTTGCCTTGTGCGGCAAGACCTTGACGGTGACGGTGGCGCTGCGCGTCGGGTCGCCCTCCGGGTAGATATGGAGCAGATAGCCCGATTGCTTGGGTTCGTCCGCCAGCGTAACGGTGACCGTCCACATGTTGTCGGCGGTTTTTCCGGCGCTCACGCGGATGGTGTCATCCAGTGCGTTCTTCTGGATATCCAACGTGAGGTCTTCCGTGCCCGTGTAGGCAACCTTGAAGCTTGCGGATGAACCTGCCGTTACGGGAACGGTGGTCTTGCCCGGGTTGGGCGTCGGCTTTTCCGCCGGCTCCGGTTCGCCGGTATTTATATTGGAGAGCTTCTTTGCCGCCACGCCGCCGACGGTGTAGGTCTGCTTCGCCTCGTCGTAGACAGCGGCGGTGTCCGTGTTGCCGTCCGCATCGACCGTGCCGTAGAATTTGTTGCCGAAGGTTTCGGCGCCGAAGAGTTCGACTGCCTTCTCCGTGCCCGAGAGGGTGACTGCCGTGCCGCTGGAGACGGACAGCGTGCCGCGGACGGCGATCTTCGCGCCCGAGATGTTGACCGTGCCGTCGTTGACCGTCAGCATCTGATTGACGGCGTAGTCCGCCGTATCGGGCGCAGTTATTGTGAGGGCGCCTTCCTCGCCGCTTATATCGACCACAAGCAGACCGTAAAACCAGCCGCCCTTGAGTTTCAGGTCGTCCGTGACGGTCAGTTTGCCGGTGATGCCGTGGCCGTTCATCTCGATGGTCAGCGGCCAATAGGTGTAGCTGCCCTCGCCTTCAGGGTCTGCGGTTTCCACGTCGTCCAGCAGCGTGATGGTGTCACCATCGTTTGATTCCTCAAGCGCTGCATCGAGCGTGTCGTAAAGCGTGCCCGTGCTCTCATTTTTTGCGACGTCCGCCGCAAAGGCGGGCAGCGCAAAGAGCGCGGCACAAATCAAAAGGATGATTGCAAGTCCGCACAGGTGTTTTTTCATAGTTACCTCCCAGGTGTCCGAAAGATTGTTTCCCGACAAAAATAATAGATCTGTTTTGTTTAGATTATAACAAAGTCAAAAACGAAAGTAAACAGGCAAATCGCATAAATTTTCCGCTCTGTTTTCGGCAAATGTTAAAGCGGTTTCGCAAACGCAAAAAAGCACTTGCGACATGCAAGTGCTTTTTGGAGCTGCTAACCAGAATCGAACTGGTGACCTCATCATTACCAATGATGTGCTCTACCGACTGAGCCATAGCAGCGAACCGGAGTATATTATAACAAGTCCATACGGATTTGTCAAGTTGTTTTTGAAAGAAAAATGATTTTTATGCGGAAAAGTCCTACACACCGCGTCCAAGCCTTCCCCGGTGGGAAGCCGAAAGGCACATCGTCCCTTCCCCCCGCATTTTCGTCCGCCTTTTTTCAGCATGCCGCATCCCCTTTCGCGCTTTCTCCCCCCGGAAATAGGACGACCCCGTATTTCCCGCGCACCGTCGCCACCCGTCCCGCAAATATTCCCCGCCCCGACAGCGCGGATGTGACGGCTTTTTTGCCCGGTATTTCCTACAATGCAGATACATAAAAAAGAAAGGAACTGCATACAATGAAGGACTTTCAGACTGTGACCGCCGCCGCGGCAGACCGCATCGGCGGTTTCTTTGCCGGACTGCGGACGCGCATCACCGAGCGCACGGACGAGGGCGACGGCGCCCGCATCGCGCGCACCCTGCGCCGCTTTTTCGCCGCCGTCGCGCCCGCCGCCTTTGCCGCCCTGCTCGGCAGCGTCCGCCTGCCGCTCTCCACCTACCCGCTCGGGCTTGCCGCCGTCGCCGCCGGGGTCGGGGACACCCCCGCGCTCGCCGTCGGCGTGCTGCTCGGCGCGCTTTTTGCGGGCAATGTGCCGTCGCTTGCGGGCGTGATCGTGCTCGTCACCCTGCGGCTCATCTTTTCACTCGTGTTTGACCCCCGCCGCGCCGCCCCTGTGCGCCCGCGCCTTTTCACAAAGGAGACCTGCGCCGTCCTCTTCCGCGAGGGCGAGGCGCTGCGCGTCTGCTCCGCCGCCGTCGCCGCGTTCACGGCGGGCATGGTGCGGCTGTTTGCCGGCGGCTTTGCCATCGGCGACCTCGTCGGCGTCTGCTTTGCGGTGCTGATCTGCCCCGCGCTTACATATTTATATATCGGGTACACCACCGCGACGGCGCACAGCAGCCCCCGCTTTGTGATCGGACACGCCGCTCTGCTCGTTTCGTTTGTGTTCGCCCTGTCGTCGCTTTCCCTGCCGCTCGGGTTCTCGGCGGCGACGGCGGTTGCCGCCTATCTCTCGATGCTTGCCGCGCGGCGGCGTGATCCCCTCGCGGCGGGCGTGCTTGCGCTGCTTTTCGGCTTTGCCGCCGTGCCCGCCGCATCACCCGGAACGGCGGTGGCTGCGCTGCTGTTTTCGATGCTTTGCGCGCATATCCCCGTGTGGCTTGCCGCGGCGGCGGGGGTCGTCGGGTTCGCCGCGCTCTGCTTTCTCGCGGGCGGCACGGCGCTGCTTTTCTCGGTTCTGCCCGAATTCCTCATCGGCACGGCGCTCTCCTTTCTGCCGCTCGGCGCGGCGGGGGAAAAGCTCCTGCCCTTCACCGGCAGGCGGACAAAGCCGGATGCCGCGGGTGAAGTGCTGCCCTATCGGGAAAAGAGCGAGCGCGAGACCCTGCGCGACCTCTCCGCCACCTTTGAGGCGATGTCCGACGCGTTTGCCGGGCTGTCCGACCGCGAGACGCGGATCGGCATCTTCGATGTCCGTCACATCTGCGACAAGGTCTGTGACCGGTTCTGCCGCCGCTGTGCGGCATGTAGCTTATGCTGGGAAAGGGATTACACCGTGACCATGGATACACTGAGTAAGATCAGTGCAAAGCTCTACAAATACGGCAAGGTTGAGCACGCCGACCTGCCGCCGGAATTTCGCGCGCGCTGCACCTCTGCCGATCGTATGCTGGAGGAGATCGAGCGCGAGAACGCAAGGATGCTCCGCGAAATGCTCGCCGCGGACGGCAGCCGCCGCTCGGCGGTGGACTATGCCGTTTTCTCCCGCGTGCTCACCGACGCGCTGAAGAGGGGAGACGAAGCCTACACGCCGGACACCGAGGGGCGCGCCGCCGTGACGACCGCGCTCACGCGCATCGGCTTTTCGGCGGACAGTCTCGGCGTGTTCGGCACGCGGCAGAAGAAGGTCTACGCCTTCCGCGTCGGCGGCAGCGCGATGAACTGCTCGGCGGATGCGATCACGGAGGCGCTCACCGCGGCGCTCGGCGGCAGGTTTGAGCCGCCGCTCTTCGAGTTTGCGGACGGCGGCATCAACATGATCGCCACGGGCGCGCCCACCTTCTCGGCGGATGCCTCGTCCGCCACGGTCGCTGCGGGCGGCGGCGAGGAAAACGGTGATCGCGTGCGCAGCTTCGACGCGAAAAACGGCTGCTTCTACGCGGTGGTCAACGACGGCATGGGCAGCGGGCGCGCCGCCGCCGCAAAGAGCGCGAAAGCTGCGCTTTTCCTCGAAAAAATGCTCGCCGCCGGCAACGATGTGACCGCCGCGCTGGAGCTGCTCTCGGCAATGGCGCGCACCGACCGCGAGGAGGGGTTCACCACGGTGGATCTGTTTGCGCTCGACTGCTTCACCGGGCGGGGCACGTTCTTCAAGAGCGGCGCGGCGCCCTCGTTTGTCAAGCGGGGCGAACGCATCTTCAAGATCCGGTCGCGCACCGTGCCGATCGGCATCCTCGAGGACGTGGACGCCGAAAAAACCACCTTTGCCTGCGAGGACGGCGACGCCGTGGTGATGCTGAGCGACGGTGTGACCGAGGACATCGAGGAACCGCTCTGGCTGTGCGAATTCCTGTGCGGCGCGGATCTCGCCGCCGCCGATGCCGCCGCGCGCATCCTTGCCGAAGCCAAGCGGCACACGCTCTGCCGCGACGATATGACCGCCGCCGTCATCCACATCAAAAAGAAGTAGAGAGGAATCGGTAGGCAGAGAGGACGCACACACCTGTGGGGTCGACTGCCGGATCGCCCGCATTCGTGCCGTTCTATCCAAGCCTCTCCCCCAAGGGAAGCCTAAGATACGCGGAAACCGCCTCCTACCCACCACGCGGGAATCCCGCCGAACACTTATAATAATATGAAGAAATTTTACTTAAATATGATCCTGCTTTTCGTCGCTTTACTGCTCTGCCTGTCCTCCTGCGGGGGCAGGGCGCGGCTGTACGATGTTGTGCTGTCGGCGACCGCCGCCGACGAAACCCTGCCCGCGGGCAGCATCCTCTGCTATGGGCGCGGGTACGATACGGCGGCGGACGCGGGTTTTCTCGACGATTATCTCGGGCTTGCGGGCTACCCCGCGTTCCGCGACAAGATCGAGGATTTTGCGCTCTATTCCTCCCTCTCCGGCGACTTCTGCGAGCTTTGCGTAATGCGGCTTTACCGCGCGTCCGACACGCAGGACGGCGCGCTCTTCTTTAAGCGGCGCGCCGCCGCGGCAAAGCGCGCACTGAACACTGCAGGGCTGTCCGGCTATGCCGAAAACGCCGCCGTCGTCACCTGCGGCAATGTCGTGATCCTCTCCATGATGCCGGATAACGAAGAAGTTATCCGCCGCGTCCGGAAAGCGCTGGGGTAATGCCGCGTGCTGTGGGTTTGCTCCCACAGCATCTTAGCCTTCCCCAGCGGGGAAGGCGGCGGCGTAGCCGCCGGATGAGGTGTTCACGCACTAAGCAGCGGATTCCCAATATCCCCGCCCGCGTCCGCGTATCCGGACGCGGGCGACGCTTTTTTGCCGAAATTTTCTTGAAAAAAGACTTGTGCCGCGCCCTGCATGCGCGTTATAATAGCGATAGAAGCTCCTCTGCCCGGCAGAGGGTCACACCATCGGAAACGAGGAAACGCCATGAAGAAGATTCTATCCCTCTTACTTATCGCGGCACTTGCCCTCTCCCTTGTGCCGCTGACGGCATCCGCCGCCGAGCCCACCAAGCTCAATCATATCGACATCGTCTTTGACATGCCGAAGGCGGGCGACTCCCGCGAAATGGAGACCGAAGTCACCGTCCGCTCCATCAAGAGTGGCAACATCGACCTGATGGCTGCCGGCGCCACCATTATGTACACTGAGTGGGCGGGCGACGATGTGGAGACCGAGGACGATTTTCTCTTCCGCGCCGGCACCACCTATCTCGTCACGATCAAGCTCGCCTTTGACACGACGAAGGGCTATTGCGCCAACTACAAAATGCTTGAAGGCGACACGGTCGTGACGGCGGACACCTTCACCGCCACGGTCAATGGGCAGCCTGCCACCGCCCGCACCAGCGCACCCTATTTTCCAACCCTGCAGGTCAGCCTGAAGATTGAGGGCGAGCGCATGACCGATACGGAACGCGCCGAGCTTGCCGCCAAGCAGGAAAAGACCGCCGCCGCGCTTGCCGCAGCGCGCCGCGCCGTCTATCCGGCACGCACGCAGGCAGAGGCGGATGTGAAAAACCCCGAGAACAAGGGCAAAACCGTAGTCATCATGGACAGAGAACATCGCGGCGAAGGCTATAACTTCGCCACGCTCGACGCATATGACGACGTCGGCACGCTCATCATGGATGTGGACGACAGCGACTTCTACAACCACGAATGCGCGGACGGCTTCGCCTGGGTCATTGTGTGGAAGCCCTATCTGAAGGAGATCTGGCTGAGCGACAAGGTGGATGTCTACACCTTTGTCGGCCGTATGGACGGTGAGCTGCACGACCCGGTGTTTCATTCGCCGCTTTGGGAAAGCCGCAGCGACCTCCAGTTCTGCACGACCGATGCGACTTTGTACATCCCCGAGTCCTCCGTGGCTGAATTTGCGAAAAAAATGACGGAGGGGCGCGGTTATTCCATTCCCTATAGCATCAAGGTGTATGCGGGCAATGATGTCTATGCCGCACAGAAGGCAGGCGGCGCTGCCGCCACAAAGGACTGGTGCCCCGGGCATGTCTACACTCATCAGATCCGGTCTGCCGACCGCGTCTACACCTTTGCGAACTGCCAGACCGCTCCGCGGTGGTATTACTCCTGCGCAATCTGCGGCAAATGCGAGTATAATCCGAATCATGTCTCCGCAAACTTCAAGGCAAAGCCGATTGAGAAGCTGATGGAGTTTACCCACGCCACGCTGTACGACGAGCTTGCCACCGATGAGGCGTATATCGGCGTCAACGCGGCGGGCATGCATGTCTACTGGCTCAGCTGCGACGTCTGCGGCAGATCCGACCGCTACCTGCAGCAGCATCTGACCGAGAAGGATCTCACCCTCAGCGGCAATGACAGCACGCTGGAACACTATCAGCAGGAGGTCAACGCCGCGCTGCAGATGCGCGAGACGCTCGCGCTCAGCAGCACCGAGGATCAGGCGGGCATGTTCACGCTTCGCCTCCGCAACACCGCCAAGACCAGCGCCTGGGCGCAAAGCGATGTCAACTTCGCGCTCAACGACAACCTGCTGGATCTCGATCTGCTCGGCAATGACTACACGAAGAACATCTCGCGCCTGCAGTTCTGCTCCGTGGTGGTGCGCCTCGCCGAGGAGATGACCGGCAAGACCATCACGCCCGCCGCCGCGAACACCTTTACGGACACGAACAGTCCCTATGTCCTCAAGGCGTATGCCGCAGGCATCACCTCCGGCACCTCGGCGACCACCTTCTCTCCCGATGCCACGCTCAACCGCCAGCAGATGGCGACCTTCCTCTACCGCACGCTGCGCTATATCGAGAAGAATTCCGATTACAGCTACACGAGCTACACCTCGAAGCTGGCAAACTACGCGGACAACGCACAGCTCGAGAGCTGGGCGGTGGAATCCATGGCGTTCATGAACGCGCTTGACCTCATCAAGGGCACGTCGGACACCACGCTCTCGCCGAACAACAAGTGCACGATCGAGCAGGCGATCGCCGTGGCGGAACGCAGTGTTTACGCGCATCAGATCGGCTGGTGCCAGGTTGAGTTCAGTGAGCTGAAGGGCGATAGTCAGACAGACTTCCTGACGCTGCCCGTCATGGGCACCAATGTCGGCGCGACGCCGCGTGAGGGCACCATCATCTGGTCGCTCGGCAAGCGCCTCGGCGTCTACATGGACGAGCCGGAGATCGACAACAACATGCCGTACACCTATTGCCCCGTTATCAACTACTACACGGGACAGAAGCAGTACATCGTCGCCCGTGACCTGGTCCCCATCCGCAACTGACCGCAAAGAAAGATAAAAAGACCGCCCTGCATGAAGGGCGGTCTTTGCGTGGTGGGAGGTGTATCCATGCCTTCCCCAAAGGGAAACCTAAGAAACGCTTTGCGTCCCGTACAGCCTTCCCCAAGGGGGAATCCTTGAAAACGGTATGCACAAAATCACGCACAAACCTCGCAGGGGCGACTGTCTCCATGCGAAAAAGGCTTCCCGATGGGAAGCCTTTTTCGCATATTTCTCATTCTTCTACGATCTTGCCGTTTTCAAACCGACCGGTGTAGGTCTTGCCGCTCGGCCAGGTGTATGTGCCCTCGCCGCTGAGCTGGTTGTCGCGGAACGAGCCGACATAGCGCTCGCCGTTGGCAAAGGTGTAGGTGCCCTGCCCGTTGCGCATGTCGTTTTTGAACGTACCCTCGTAGACGTCGCCGTTGGCGTAGACCTGCTTGCCCTCGCCCTCGCGGACGTCGTTCACATATGCGCCGGTGTAGACCGCGTCGCCGCTCGTGTAAGTGCCCTTGCCGTTCTTGCGCCCGGCTGCAAAGCTGCCGACGTAGGTGTCGCCGCTCTTGTAGGTCAGCGTGCCTTCGCCGTCGGGAAGTCCGTCCTTGAACGCGCCGGTGTAGACATTGCCGTTTGCATAGGTCATCGTGCCGCTGCCGTTTGCGCGGTCGTCGGCAAAGCTGCCGACATAGAGGTCCCCGTTTTTATAGGTGTAAGTACCCGTGCCGGACTTCTTCAGCCCCGTCATGCCGCCCTCGTAGACGTCGCCGTTGGAATAAGTGATCTTATTGCCGTCCGCGATGCGTCCGCGCGTGCCGTCGGCGGAGATCCAGCCGTTTTGGATGCCGCTTGCATTCGCAATGCCGAAGAACTTGATCGTGCTGCCGTCGGCGCGGGTGTCCTTGGTGTAGCGCACACCGCAGATCATCAGAATGATGAAGATCAGCGTGACTGCGGCGATGGCAAGCAGGACAGCGCGCACTTTCGGCGGCAGCTTGATGCGGACGGGCGGTACGGTGCGGGTCTTCCGCCGCGGCGGCTTGTGCCCGCCACGCTTTGCCGTGTGAATGTAGCGCGGCAGCTCCTTGGTGTCGCCGGTGGCTTCACCGGGGCGAACCGGCGCCGGCGGGTGCGCGGAGCGCTGCACTTGGCGAACGCCGCTCGGCATGCCGCCGCGCACGGCGGGTCTCCCTGCGTGCTGTGCCGGGCGGGACTGCGCCGCGCCGGGCTGCGGGCGCTGCTGCGCGCGCGGGTTTGTCTGTGTCGGTTTTGTGCCGGCGGGACGGGCGGTCGCCTGCGGCTGCTGTGCGCGCGGGGCGGTCTGTGTCCGGTTCTGCACGGCGGCACGCCGCGCACTTTCCAGCTCCCGCTGCCGCGCGAGCGCCGCACGTTCCTCGGGGGAGAGCCATGTATTGTTATCAGCCATAGTTTACTCCATTATACAGAAATATCTGTTATTTAATCAGCCCGATCGCGTTGTCTGCAAGCCGCACCACATCGGGGGTATAATACAACAGGATGAAACAGAGTGCCACGCAGGCAATCAGAATGCCGATCAGCGAGGCAATGCCGCCGTGCAGCGGCTTGTAGCGCTTCAGCGCGGTCGCGCGGCGGTCTTCGGGAATGTAGTACCGCGCGGATTCCGCCGCGCCGTCCTCCTCTGCCGGGCGGACATATTTCGACAGTACGGTGTCGCGCCGCAGGTTTTTCCGATAGGCGCGGCTGTCGCAGCGGATCTCGGCAAGCGTCTTTGCCTCCTCGGGCGAGAACGCCCCTGCCGCGTAAAGGCGGCGCACCGCGCGCCCGAGATACTCACAATTGTAGTAATAGATCAGCGCGGCGAGAAAGATGCCCGCGCACAGACCGACAATGCAGAGCGGCAGAAACCGCACGGCGGCGTCGCTGTTCAGATAATTCAGGTCGCCGAGGTCGGGTGAAAAGTATTTTTCCCCGAGGTAATCGCCGAGCTCGGCGAAGAAGTCACGCAGAGCGGACATACAAACACCTCCTTATTATATATCTAGGGATTTGCGGGACGGGTGAAGTCATATCCGTAGGACGGGGGCTTGCTCCCGCCGCTCTAAGCCTTCCCCCTTGCGTCTCGTATAGCTCCCAAATGCATCCCGGCATTCCGGTTACTTTACGACTCAATAATTCCGTTGCCGCAGAGCTTGGTGAGCAGGATCTCCAGATCCTCGTTGTCTTCATAGGAGATCGTGACGTGCTTGGAAATGCCGCGGTGACTGATCTTTACCCGTCTGCCGAGCATGCCCATTGCTTTTTTCTCAAGCTCGGCGTAGTAGTCGATCTCAAGCCCAAGCTCGGGCGCCTCCGCATCGCTTTCCGCCGTAGCGGCTGCCGCGCGGTTCTCCTTTTTCACAAGATCTTCGGCGGCGCGCACCGAAAGTCCGCCCGAGACGATCTTTGCGGCAACCTCGCGCTCGCGGCTCTTGTCCTTCAGCGAAAGCAGCGCGCGCGCATGCCCGGCGGAAAGCTCGCCCGCATTCAGCATCGCGACCACGTCGTCGCTGAGATCCAGCAGGCGCAAGGCGTTGGTGATGGTGCTTCTGCCCTTGCCGACCTTGGCGGAGACCTCCTCCTGCGTGAGGTTGTAGCTGTCGATCAGTGCGCGGTATGCCTGCGCCTCCTCAACCGGGTTGAGGTCTTCGCGCTGAATATTCTCGATCAGCGAGATCTGCGCGGTTTCAAGGTCGCTCTTGTCGAGGACAATGACCGGCACTTCGGTCAGACCTGCCATCTTGGACGCGCGATAGCGCCGCTCGCCCGCGATGATCTGATAGTGCCCGTCCGCGATCTCGCGCACCAGAATCGGCTGCAAGACGCCGTGCACCGCGATCGAATCCGCCAGTTCTGCCAGCGCCTCGCCTTCAAAGACGCGGCGCGGCTGATCCGCCTTCGGTTCGATCTGTCCGATGCGCAGGCGCGTGATGCCGCTTTTTTCCTCGATTGAGTTGTCAAAAAAGATGTTGTCAAAGCCTTTTCCCAGCCCCGCCGGTTTCTTAGCCATGGTTGTTTTCCCCCTGCTTCTGCGCTCAGATGCGCTCGATCAGTTCTTTTGCGACCTCAAGGTACTCGACAGCACCCTTGGAGGATTTGTCGTGGTAGTAGACCGGTTTGCCGAAGCTCGGCGCCTCGCTGAGCTTGACGTTGCGCGAGACCGGCGTCTTAAACAGCTTGTCCGAGTAGTATTTCTTCAGCTCGGAAATGACCTGCATGGTCAAAATCAGCCTGCCGTTGAACATCGTGATGAGAATGCCGCAGATCTCCAGCTCGGGATTGTAGAGCTGCTTGATCTTGCGGATCGTGATCATCAGCTGCGAAAGCCCTTCCAGCGCGTAGTATTCACACTGCATCGGGATGATTACGGCGTCGGCGGCAGCCAGCGCGTTGACGGTGATCATGCCGAGCGACGGCGGACAGTCGATGAAAATGTAGTCGTAATTGTCCTTGACGGCTTCCAGCTGCTTTTTGAGGCGATACTCGCGGTTGTCGAGCTGATAGAGGTCGAATTCCGCGCCCGCCAGCGAGATGTTGGAGGGGATGACCGAGAGATTCTTGAATTCGGTCTCCACGATTGCCTGTGCAGCGTCGATTTCATCAATCAGCAGTTCGTAGGATGTGGATTTCAGATTCTTTTTATTGATACCGACGCCGCTGGTGGTGTTCCCCTGCGGGTCGAGGTCGATGAGCAATACGGATTTTCCGAGAATGCCGACCGACGCGGCGATGTTGACAGCCGAGGTCGTTTTACCGACGCCGCCTTTCTGGTTGGCAAATGCTATGATTTTTCCCATAATACCCTCCGAAACTTGAAGACTGTCCCTATTATAGCATCTGATTGCGCGCAAGTCAACCGAAGACCTATAAAATTAAGATAAAATTCACATTTGCACATCCGAAAATGTTTCACGTGAAACTTTTACGTGCGTATACCCGCGTTGCACGCCCTGAGATGTTTCACGTGAAACGTTCCACAACCACTACATCTTGTACCCGAAAACAAAACCAACACAAGACAAGCAAAACCATGGGGTTTGCGGCGTTTCGGAAACGTAAGATTCTCGCTTTGCCGACGGCGCACTTGCGCTTCCCTGCCGTGCAGCGTTTTGAACTGTGCGGAAACACCTGTTCTTCCCTTGCCGTCGCAGGGCGCATCGGCATTTGCGAAAACGTCCGTTCGGCGTGAAACCTGTTCTATATATAATAAGGAAGAAAACAACGCAAAAAACATCCGGAAACAAGCGTCCGAAGCGCTCGGAAACGGCGGCGGATGCGCGCGTGAACCGCTGCTTGCAGCGGCCCGAAACCGCGCGGAAAAATCGCGGCGCTGCTGCCGATCTGCGCGGAAATTTGCGGCTGCTTTTGCCCGCCCGCCGACCGCAAAACCCGGTGTTTTTCCGTCGGCGGAATAAAAATTTTTACCTGCAAAAAGTGTGTTTTCGCAACCGCCTGTATATAATAAATTGAATAAAATCGTGCAAAACGGGGCAAGAATGATAGCGCCTCCGGAGGGCAATCGGGCACATTTTGCAAAAAAAGTGTTGACAAAGTGGGGCAAGTTGTGCTACTATAACAAGCGTTTTCGAGAGATCGGGTGCGAAGGTGTAGGTAAACGCCCGTTTTTCGAAGTTTGCTTTTCAGCAATGGACCCCCAAAATTTACAAGGAGAATAGCAGAATGAAATTATGCAAAAAGACGGCGCTCTGGCTGACGGTCACGGTGCTTTCCCTGCTGCTGATGTCATTAACCTGCGCGGCTTCCGAAAATTTCGGTACCCCCATTGACCTTTATATCAACAGCAACCCCGTAGAAGGCGCACGGCTGGCAGACGGCACGGCGTACATCCCCTATCGTGTAGGTATTCTCGCAGCAGACCCGGACGCAACGTTTGAGTGGGACGGTTCCCGCGGCGTTTCGGTCGCGACTTCGCTCGGCATGACGATCGAGGCGAAGGCAGACGAACATTACATTGAGGCGAACGCAAGAATCCTCTGTTCCGAGCTTGCGAAGAACCGCAATATCGACGACACGATCTATGTGCCGATCCGCACGATCAGCCGCATCTACTCGCTGGAATGCACGTGGAACGGCGCCGAGAAGGCGGTGTACCTCACGGGCACGCCGACCGCTCTTGAGCATGGCGACACCTTCTATGACAGCGACATCGTGTACTGGCTTTCCCGCATCATTTCGGCGGAGAGCCGCGGCGAGCCTTTCCGCGGGCAGATTGCGGTGGGCAACGTCGTGATGAACCGCACCGAGGACGGTTCGTTCCCGGACACGGTCTACGGCGTCATTTTCGACCGCAAATACGGCACGCAGTTCTCGCCGGTCGCCACCGGTTCGATCTACAATGACCCCACCGACAGCTCGGTGCGCGCCGCCAAGGCGGTGCTCGAGGGCGTCGAGGTCGTGGACAACGCGCTGTACTTCTGCGCGGGGCGCGTCAGCAGCGGCAGCTGGATGGAGAAGAACCGCGAGTATATCGAGACCATCGGCAACCACGTGTTCTATTATTGAGTTTTTGCTGAAAACAAGAAAAAACCTCCCGAAGTCGGGAGGTTTTTTGCTGCTATGCGGGGGTATTGCCTCCGTTCGCGAACGAACCAAGCCTTCCCCGGTGGGGAGAGGTGTACGAGACGCTTTGCGCCTCGCGGAGTTTTCCCGATGGGAAAACATCCTGTGACGGATGAGGGCTTGCAGGCAGTCGGCACAGCATGGTGCGAGGTTTTGCTTTGTACAATCCCTCATCAGTCGCCTACGGCGCCAGCTTCCCCACCGGGGAAGCCTAAAAGGGAGCCGTACCCTGCTGATGCGTGATTCCCCCCGTCTTCACTTCCCCGTCACGGCGGCTTTCCGCAAATTTCTTTTGACTTGCCGATGCGTGTGTGCTACAATGAGAGTACCCTCGATTGACAAGAGCAGATACGCTTTCCGGCGGCAAAAAGTTGGCGCCGGACATCGTCATCGTCCTTGGTGGGCGGTCGGCACACCTTCGTCCTCTTCCTCGCCGACCCCAATTTTTCCTCACCGGAAAGTCCTTCGGAGTTTTTCGGGCGCGGAAATGTGCCGGACGAGGCTGACGAAGCAGACAGGCATCAGCCCGCCAATGAGGAAAACAAAGGCAGGCGCGGTTTCCGCCCCGAAAAACCGTATCTGCTCTTGTCAATCGAGGGTATACACAGCTTTTCCGCAAAACCGCAAAAGAAGGAATCCCGCATGACGTATACATACAAAAGAATTACCGCGGCACTGACGGCGCTCGCACTTGCGCTGTCCCTGCTGCTTCCTGCCGCCGCCGAAACCGTTACCGCGGCGGAAACCGCCGCCACGGCAGTGACCGCTTCCGATACCGGAACCGAACCGCAGACCGATCCGGACCCTGCCGCCGAACCGGCGGCGCCGGTCTACCCGGACAGGCTCGGCGCCTTCGGCAGCATCACGGGCATGACCGAGACTCCGCTCGGCGCGGCGGCAACGCTCACGCGCTATGAGAACCGCGCACCTGGCGAGATTGTGCAGACCGCATTCACCGTCACCGCATCGCCCGCGAACGGCGCGCGGATCGCTGCCGTCAACCTCGGCACGACCCTGCACAGCCGCGAAAAGCTCTCGACCCTGGCGGGCATGGCAGCCGCAGACGGCGAGACCCTGACCGCAGCGGTCAACGCCGACTTTTTCAGCCTGTACACCGGCGTGCCGATGGGCGTGCTGCTCACGGACGGGCGGCTGCTCTCCTCGTCGGACAACCGCGATGCCGTCGGCTTTGACAAGGACGGCAATGCGATCTTCGGCAAGATCGGTGAGACGGTCACGATCGGGATCGGCGACGCGACCCTCCCGGTCAGCCATCTCAACAAATATCCCGGCGTCTACGGCGTCTACCTGCTCACCCGCGACTACGGCGAGACCACGACGCTGACCGGCTTTGCCGCGACCGAGTATATCCTCGCGCTCGACGACGCCGTCACGCTCGGCGGCGAGGTGCGCGCCGAGGTCACCGCAGTGCGCAAAGGCGTCGAGGACGGCGAGATCCCCGCGGGATGCGCCGTCCTGACCGTGCCGGATACGCTTGCGACAGCGGCGGATTATGCCGCGCTTGCGGTCGGCGAGACCGTCACGGTGCGCGTCGCCTGCGAGAGCGATTTCACCGACGCGGTCACGGCGATCGGCGGCGGCGACGTCATCCTGCGGGACGGCAAGCCCGTCGACGGCGTGGTGAACGAGGAGCATGAGAAGACCCGGCAGCCCCGCACGGCGTTCGGCATCCGCGCGGACGGCAGCTATCTGCTCTTCGTCACCGACGGCAGACGCACCGGTTACGCCGCAGGGCTGACGCTCACGGCGCTTGCCGATACGCTCCTGGCGCTCGGCTGCACCGACGCGATCAACCTCGACGGCGGCGGCTCGACCGCGCTTGTCACCTTTGCGGACGGCAAGGCGACCGTGCAAAACCGCCCCTCCGACGGCAGCGAACGCAAGGTTTCCAACGCGGCGGCGCTCTATGAAACGACTGAAACCGCGTCCGCCGCGCCCCGGCTGACGCTGGAACAGCCTGCGCTGACCCTGCTTGCCGGCGCGGTATATCCCCTCACCGCGACCGTCACGAACGGCGCGGGCGAGACGCTTAAACATGTTCTGACGGCGGAAAACACCACCGTCACAATCTCCGATGCGCTCGGCAGCGCCGCAGTCGCCGACGGCGAGATCCGCTTCACGCCTGCGGCAGTCAAGGGCGGCGGCATCCTCACGGTTGAGACCGTGTACGGCGATAAGACCCTGCGCGCGTCCTGCTACCTGCGCGTCACCGATACCGTGGACGAGCTGCGCGCCGACCAGACGCTCCTGCTTGCCGCGGCGGACGGCACGGCTTCGCTGACTGTCCGCGCCTTTGCGGAGGGCGCGGAGGTGTACTACGGCGACCTTGCCGAGGTCCGCTGCGAGAATGCGGCGATCGGCAGTGCGCGGCGCGGCAACACCTTCTATTTTGCACAGACCGATATTAAGATCCCCGGCGAAGCCGATGATACTGCCGAAAAAGAATCCGCAGAATCCACCGACCCCGCCGAGACCCCGGCAGAGCCCCTGCCCGCCGCACGCGGGCGGATTGCCATTGTGCTGGCGGACCGCACGCTGGTGATCCCGGCGCTGTTCGGCGAGCCTGCTTCCCCGCTGAAGCTGGACGGTCTGCTGCAAAACGGCGCGGCGGCGGTCGGCGGTGACTATACCCTCTCCTATGCGGAGACCGGCGGCATCGCTGCGGGCGGCGCGTTTGTGCTGATGCCGCGCGTCCTGCCCGCCGCGGAAACGACCGCATCTGCCGAAACGGCAGCGGAAACGGACGCTCCCGCCGCCGAAACAACCGCGCCCGCGGAGACCACTGCACCCGCAGAGACCGCCGCGCCCGCTGAAACAACTGCGCCCGCGGAGACCGCCGCGCCCGCTGAAACGACCGCACCGGCGGAAACCTCTGAAACTTCCGAATCCACCGAACCTGCCGAGCCGATTGTGGAACCTGTGCCCGAACCGATCCCGGTCGAGCTGAACGTCACCGGGCTTTCGAGCGCCGGACTTGTCGGCAGACGGCTGTGGCTGTGGGCGGACGGCATTTCCGCCGCGGAAACGCCCTATGCCACGTTCATACTGACCGCTCCCGACGGCACGGAGACGACGGTCACCTACACCTATGACGCATACTATGATTTCGCCGGGTACAACGGGCGCGCGCTCCTCACTCTTGTGCCAGAAGCGGCGGACGGCGTGCTCACGCTGAAAACGCTGCTCGGCTTTGCCGTGACCGACCCAGCGCGCACCGTCACGGTCGGTCCGCTGCTGCTCACGGAGCAGTATGACCCGAACCGCTATGCCGACCTTGCCGGGCACTGGTCGTCCTACTATGTCAACGCGCTCTCCTTTGCGGGCGTGGTCAGCGGCAGCGAGGACGAGACCGGCAGAACCGTCTACAACCCGGACAACAGCCTGAGCCGTGAGCAGTTTGCCAAGATCCTCTGCGGCTTGCTGAACCTCGATCCGACAGCGTATGCCGAGACCGAGCTGCCCTTTGCCGACAGCGCGGACATCGCCGCGTGGGCGCTGCCCTATGTCCGCGCCGTTTTCGGCGCGGGGCTGATGCACGGCAAGGACACGCCGGACGGGCGGCTGCTCTTCGCCCCGCGTGACGCTATCACGCGCGAGGAGACGTTTTACGTCCTCGGCGGCACCGTCGACGAGACGGAATCCGCGTCGCTTGACGGCTTTACGGATGCGGACCGGATCGCGCCGTGGGCGGCGGAAATGCTGCAAAAATCGATTGCAGCCGGGCTGATCTCCGGCTATGACGACGGTACGCTGCGCCCCGGCGGACAGATCACGCGCGCCGAGACGGCGACGGTGGTCGTGCGGCTGCTCGGGCGGCTGTACGGCGCCGACGTGAAGAACTGAGCCGCGCTTGTAATTGCGCGCACTTTGTGGTAAACTGAAGGAAAGTCACCGCCGATGCGGGAAAGGAACATCATATGCAGGAAAAGTACAGCATTTCCCTCGAATCCCTGATTCGCGAATTTGCGCTTGAACCCCTGACCCTGCCGACCGAGGCATCCGAGATTCAGATCACCTCCAACGAGGTCAACCGTCCGGTACTGCCGCTGATCGGCTTCTTCGAGACCTTCGATGCCGAGCGCATCCAGATCTTCGGCAAGGGCGAGGTGCGCTTCCTCAACGAGCGCCCGCGCGAGGCGGTCGAGAAGGCGATGGACGCGTTTTTTGCCACCCACCCGGCGACGGTCGTCGTCACCTCCAGTCTGGAGCTGCCCGCCAACATGCTCGCCTGCGCGGAAAAGTACGACGTGCCCCTGCTCCGCACCGCCGAGCGCACAAGTGAGTTCATGGCGGCGCTGATCGCCTATCTCAATGTCATGCTTGCGCCCCGCATCACCCGCCACGGCGTGCTGGTCGAGGTCTACGGAGAGGGCGTGCTGATCCTCGGCGACAGCGGCGTCGGCAAGAGCGAGACCGCCATTGAGCTGGTCAAGCGCGGTCACCGCCTCATCGCGGACGACGCGGTGGAGATCAAGCGCGTCTCGGCAAAGTCGCTCGTCGGCTCGGCGCCCGAGATCATCCGGCACTACGTCGAGCTGCGCGGCATCGGCATCGTCGATGTGCGCCGCCTGTTCGGCATGGGCGCGGTCAAGGACACCGAGAAGATCGACCTCGTTGTCACGCTGGAACCCTGGGTGCAGGGCAAGATGTACGACCGCCTCGGGCTGGAGCCGCAGACCACCGAGATCCTCGGCATCGAGCTGCCGTCGCTCATCATCCCGGTGCGTCCGGGCAGAAACCTCGCCGTCGTCCTCGAGATCGCGGCGATGAACAACCGGCAGAAGCGCATGGGTTACAACACCGCCGAGGAGTTCAACAAGCGCCTGATGGGGCAGTTCGGCATGGATGAGACGGATAAAAACAGGTAAACGCGAAATGTGAAGCGTTAGAAGTTCGGAGGAAAACCGCCGCAGGCGGATTCCCTCCGGACTTCTTTGCTTTTTGCAGGCGGACCGTCGAGGACGCCGGTCCCTACAGAATAACGGAAACCGCATGTACCACTGCCCCACGCACTTCCACCCACGGCAAAAAAAGGCGCAAATCTTACAATCAAACTTGCAAAAAAACGCGCAAACCAACACTTTGCTGACAGCTTGCTGACAAGCCTTGCAATCCGGTTTCTTCTTTGCTAAGATAAGCTCACGGAACGCGGCAGCGACCGCGCCGAAAGAAGAAAAAGGAGAACACACATGAGAAATTTGAAAAAATTTCTTGCCCTCATGCTGGCGACCCTGATGATCGCGGGCTCGGTCGTGATCACGACCGGCGCGGCAAAGACCGGCGCGGATTATACCGACGCGGCGCATCATCTGGCGGCAATCGGCATCATGAAGGGTGATGAAAACGGCAATCTCATGCTCGATAAGAGCGTGACCCGTTATCAGGCTGCTTTGTTCTTCGTTCAGGCAATCACCGGCAACACCGACACCAAGGTTTGGAACGCAGACAAAAGCACCGTCTTCACCGACGTGCCCGAATACGGCACGGCGATCGACTACCTCGCAGGGATGAAGTTCATCCTCGGCAGAGGCAACGGCATTTACGGCTACAACGACCCGATCACCTATCAGGATATGCTCGTCCTCGCGGTTCGTGCCCTCGGCTATGAGACTGCGGATATGAACTACCCCTACGGGCACATCCTCGCGGCACGCGAGCTGGGGCTGACCGACAACATCGACAGCATCCGCTACAAGGAGCCGCTCTCCCGCGGCGAAACCGCGCAGCTGGTCTGGGATATGCTCAGCACCGAGCTTGCCATCAAGGATCCGATCACGGGCGACCTGATCTACCCCGGCAAGCAGGATGCCTCCGCATACGGCGCGCTGCTCGGCCCCGGCAAAATTCAGCGTGAGACCTACCTCGAGCGTGCGGGCTTTGCCGACGGCAAGCTGACCGTCACGGTCAAGGGCTTTGAGGCAGGCAAAAAGGACGCAGCCGACACGGTCACGGTCGAGTACAACGGCGCAACCTACACGCTGGCGGCGGCTGACCTCGGCATCACCGCAGAAACGCCGAAGATCGGCTACCTCGGTCTGCCCATGACGCTCTACGTCAACTGCAAGGCGGAGGACTTCTTCTCGAAGTACGATGTCGACAAGGACGACGCAGACGCGAAAATCGTCTTCACGGACAGCGACGCGCTCACCACGGTGGAAAACCTCGGCGATGCGGGCAAGATCCGCGTCATCAAAAACGGGGACGGCACCTCGCAGATCCTGCTTGACGGCGTGAAGTACACCACCGACAAGTACGCGACCGCCTTCTACAGCTTCACGAAGGACGGCTGGACGAAGACCACGGGCGACGCCTTCCTTAAAAACTTTGCCTACACCGCAAAGGACGGCTACACCGGCGCAAACTCGAACGGCGCGGTCAAGTTCATCGTCCGCGAGACGAAGCAGGGCGACGACACGATCAAAACGCTCCATATCTATTATATGCCTTACGCATTCGGGCAGTATTTCACCCGCACCCTGCGCGATGCCTTCACCTCGAAGGACACCTCGTTTGTGACGATCGGTACCTACGCGGCGGAGAAGATCGAGAACAAGGACGGCGTGAAGTCCAACTTTGTTGAGACGCTGCTCGGCACGACCTCGCGCGTCACCTCCGCCACCACATCGGTCTCGAAGAAGAACGGCGAGGCGGCAAAGAGCGTGACCCTCGCAGGCGAGAGCGTGAAGTCCGGCGACTTCATGTTCTACTACTACAACGCAGTGGATAACATTCTCACCGTTGCACAGAACGCGGGCGGCTTCCGCACCGGCAAGCTGAACAGCGTCAATCCGCTCGGCGAGAGCGTCCGTATCGACGGCGCGCAGAAGAGCTTCGGCTTCAAGGGCGGCTTTGACGCCTCCTACTCGAGCTTTGCGGCAAACCGCTCCACCGTCGAATCCATCATCAAGTCCTACGAGAAGGACAAGAACAATGTCCGTTACGTCGAAGTGGACGGCAGAATCGTCTTCCTCGAGGCGTACAGCAGCGAGGCAAAGCGGACCTCGCATGATTTCGCCATCGTCAGCGCCGACCGCGATCTGCTGGCAAAGCTCATGAAGGTTGACGCCGATCGGCTGAACTACACCGCCGACTTTGTCCTCGACAAGGACGGCAACGTACAGCTGGCGATGCTCGACACCGCTACCGGCACGTGGAAGCTCGTCTCCGTCGACAAGATGGCGGCCGGCTACAATGCCGATACCGACGCATACAAGACGAGCGGCAGCATCGGCACGCTCGCGACCTACACCGACATCGCCGGTTCGTCCTACACGAAGTACACGGACTACGTTGCTCTGCGCGACGCGCTGATCCGCGGCGGCATCTTCGCCGTCACCGGTGAAAAGAACGGCGTGTACGACCTCGGCACGGCGGAAGGCGCTGTGAAATATGCGACCGTGGACGGCGGTCTTATCTTCTCGGATACGACGGCGAAGACCAACCACATCAAGGCGGATCCGGATGCAAACGTCTCCGCATCCCGCGTCACCGTGGATGCCGGGACCGTGATCGCCCTCGTGGATAAGAACGGCAACGTCGGCGTGCGCGTCGGCGTGCAGAAGGCGAAGTTCTCGGTCACCGGCGCGGCGAAGTTCTATGCCGCATCCTCGGATCTGATCGTTGCGCAGTTTGATGCGCCTGTCTTCACCGGCGGCTACGCCGATATGGAGGCGTGGGGCGAGAGCCGTGCGCACAGCAGCACGGAGACCTACTATGCGCCGCTTGCCGACACCGAGCTGATGATCGAATCGAGCGGCGAGGACGTGAAGGAGAAGTACACCGTCACCATCACCAACCTGCTCGACCTCCGCACCATGCAGGTCGTCGCGTCGAAGAGCTTCAACACCGACACCGTGCTGAGCTTCGACCTCACGAAGGCGCTGTATGCAAGCGAGGACGGCGTGATCACGCATGCCAACATGAGCGTGCTCGCCGCATTCAAGGCAGCCTGCCTGCTGAACGAGTCGAAGAACGGCATGGTTGAGATCAAGGCGTCCGACCTGACCTTCACCGACGCGGACACCGTCCGGGTGGACGGCGGCGCGCTGAACCTGCCCGACGCGCTGGCGTCCGTCCTTGCCAAGGTCGTCACGATCGATGCAACCGGACTTGACGCAGACAAGTATGACTTCACGCGCCTCGCGCTGAATCATGCGTACAGCGAAAACGGCTTCGGCTCGACCGAGGTGGAGATCCGCGAGGACTTCTTCGGCTACGATTATCCGCTGGATACCTCGGTGACAAATGAGATCACCGAGCCGGTCGCAGGCGTGCTCGATCAGTTCATCCTGGATACCGCGGGCATGGAGATCCTCGTGCCCAAGGCTGACCGCGATGACTACGAGGGCGCAGCCTCGATCACCGTGATGCTGATGATCATGGCAGAATACAATGAGAACACCGGCGCGCTCACGCTGAACGTCGCCCGCGTCCTCATGCCCTACGGCGGCTGAACCGCAGCGCGGCTCAAATGCGAAAGCTCCCCCTCGGGGGAGCTTTTTGCGCCTTGCGGAGAGGGGGAAAGGAAACGCAAGGGGGCTTTTTGTAAAAAGCCCCCTTGACCCCGCAAAAACTTTCGATATAGGAAAAGAAGCGGTCGCATCCAAGCCTTCCCCCCGGGGGGAGGTGGTGCGTTAGCACCGGATGAGGGGTAGGATGCGTAGACATCCGTCTGAGCAGTCTCGTTCTGTGCTGTAGAGACGCCATTCTGCGAATGGCTACCCCTCATCAGTCAACTTCGTTGACAGCTCTCCCCCAAGGGAAGCCTGAGATGCCCCCTCCCCCTCCATTCTGTCACCATTCTGACAAAAAACCGCCCGAAACATTTCTAAATAGGGTTTATTATTACAGTTTCGTTACATCTTGGCAAAACCTATTGCAAAAAAAATCGGCATGGCTTAAGATAACATCAGGATAAAACCGATACCGACAGGTGCGGCGGTATCCAAAAAAATTCGTAAAGGAGAAAAAACAATGAGAAATTTCAAGAAGTTTCTCGCCCTCGTAATGGCAACGCTCATGATCCTGAGCGCAGCAGTCATTACGACCGGTGCTGCTGACAGCAAGGCTGATTATACCGAAGCTGCACAGCACCTCGTTGCCCTCAAGATCATGAAGGGCGATGAGAAGGGCAATCTCATGCTTGAGAACGGCGTTACCCGTTATCAGGCAGCTCTCTTCTTTGCTCAGACTCTCTCGGGCGAGACCCGCGTTGAAGTCTGGAACGCAGAAAAGACGAGCACCGTATTCAAGGACGTCACCGCTTACGGTACGGCTATTGACTACGTTCAGGGCGCCGGCATCGTTGCCGGCCGCGGCAACGGTGTCTTCGGACCCGATGACGCGATCACCTATCAGGATATGCTCGTTATGGCAGTTCGTGCCCTCGGTTATGAGACCGCTGACATGAAGTACCCCTACGGCTATATCCTCGCTGCAAAGAAGCTGAACCTCACCGACAATGTTGAGAAGGTTGACTTCAAGGCTGCTCTGACCCGCGGCGAGACCTCTCAGATCATCTGGGATATGCTCAACACGAAGGTTGCAGTTGTTGACCCGCTCAGCGACAAGATCCTGTACCCCGATGATACCGGTCTGACGGACGCGCTCATCGGCAAGGACGGCAAAAAGATCCCGCGCAAGACGCTGCTGGAGCAGTCCGGCTACGCTTCGGGCAAGATCGAGTCCGTAATTGTCGACTTCAAGGCTGCTGACAAGAACAACGACTTTGACGTTGTTACGCTTGAGGGCGGTCTGGAGATCAACGCAGCTGACCTCGGCATCACCGCGAAGACCCCGAAGATCTCTTACATGGGTCTGCCCGTAAGCCTGCTGATCGACTGCGCTACAGAAGATTTCGAAGGCAAGTACAATGTTGATCCCGCTGAGTCCAAGGCAAATGTCGTCTATGCCGATTACGAGACCTACACCACGGTTGAGAACCTCGGCAAGGCAGGCAACATCAGAGTCGACAGCAAGGCTCTGACGCTGAACGGCGCGAAGTTCTCGCTTGATAAGTACGTGTTCGATCTGAAGCTCTTCGACACCGACAAGAGCTTTGCCGATGCATGGTCTTCGGCAACGAGCGCGGAAAACAACGAGTTCCTGAAGAACTTCCACTATGACGCAAAGAAGGGCTACGATGTAGACGGCGCCAACACCTACGGCAAGGTTGCTTACCGCGTGATCGAGGACGGCTACACGGATACTTCCGCCAACAAGACCTATGACGTCGTAGAGCTTCTCTACACGCCCTATGTACTTGGTCAGTACAAGGTATTCAACACGAAGGATGCCACCACCAGCAAGAATGCTGATTTCGCTGCATACTCTGCAAACTACGGCGAGACCTACAAGCTGTTTGGCTCCAACGCAACCATCACCGACAAGACCGCTGCCGTCTCCAGAAAGAACGGCGAGGCTGCAAAGGCTGTAACCGTTGAGGGCGAAACCGTCAAGTCCGGCGATTTCGTGTACTATGCATACAACGATGCAGACAACATTCTGACGGTTGCCCTCAACTGCGGCAACTTCCAGACCGGTCGTCTGACCTCCGTTGCTTCCAACGGTGAGACCGTTAAGATCAGCGGCACCACCTACAAGATGGCTGTAGCTGTAAAGCCTGCGGACATCAAGAAGGATTACATCGGCAAGCTTGAAGTCGGCAAGGACAACGTTAAGTTCCTTGCGATCGACGGCAAGATCGTAAAGATGTCTCCCATTTCCAAGGATTCCACCTCTGCGAGCGAAGGCTATGACTATGCAATCATTTCGACCGATGCCGAGACGGTTGCATCTGTTCTGGATCTGACGAAGGACCAGTACAATGCAGCGCTCAAGGCAGGCGTCTATGTTGCAGACAAGGGCGCTGCTGTTGCAGTCCTCGACAAGACCACCGGTAAGTGGGAAGTCGGCTACATCTCCGGCGTTGCTTCGGATTACGACGCAACGAAGGAAGTCTTCAACGTGACCACCGATGTTGCATCCATGGCTTCGTTCAAGGATATGGGTCTGACGCTTGATCCTGTCAAGGAAGCTGCTTTCGCAGCTGCTAAGGCAGTTCTGGATACCCAGGATCACATCGTTGCAGTCGTTTCTGAGAAGGACGGCGCAATGGTTGTCGCTGACAAGATGCAGGGCGGCAGCAAGGTCGTTGCTTCCGGTCGCGGCGAAAACGGTATCACGCTGACCTCCGCTGCAAAGGTTACCAGCTACATCTACGAGATCTCGCTGGATGATGATGCAGCAATCATGGCTGCAGATAAGAAGCAGCGTAAGACCTACACCGACACCACGCGCTTCATCGCCATCGGCGGTGATACCGGTGTTGTTGCAACCAGAGTCGGCGCTTACTCGCCTCTGGGTGACAACAATAAGTTCGTTGGTACGGCGGCTACCTTCTACGCTGCAAGCTCCGATCTGTTCGTGTTCGTTCTGGACAAGAGCAACAAGGACAACCTTGAGACCTGGAGCGGCAAGAGCGCAACCACGACGGCAAACTACTTCATGGTGATGCCCAACACCACCTATGATATCGAAGAGAATGCAGACGGCAAGTTCGTTCTCGTGGTCAAGGATCTCTTTGACCTGAAGACCCTGAAGACGGCTGCAGATCAGACGATCGAGTATACCGATGCTAATCTGAAGCTGCTTGCTAATGCGGCAGGCACCGTTCTCAAGAGAGATGCAAAGAATGTGTTCGCTGCAGTCGGCAACTACACCAAGCTCGGCACCACGCTTGATATTTACAAGGCACTCGTTGCAGGTATCAAGACGAGCATGGATCTCTGCGATGGTAAGAAGAACCATAGCGGTAAGGACGGCAATGCAATCTGCTTCGACCACCTTGTTATGAACGGCGAGTTCGTCGGCTTCGGCGGTACCGAGAATGCAAATGCAACCTACCTCAAGGCAAAGGTTATCACGCTGGATCTGACCGATATCGACACTGCGGACTATGACTACAGTGCTGCTTACCTCGCAGGTGTCAAGTACACGGAAGCGATCGGCAAGAAGTATGACTATGCTGCTGAGACCGATAAGGGCGACCTTGCATTCCCGATCAACGGTGATGTCGTTGAAGACATTACGGCTGAGACCGAGGGTGTTCTCAACCAGATGATGGTTGACTTCCGGAACGAGACAGTTACGATTCCTGCAGTTGATGACGGCACGGCTCCTGTAACTGTAAACGTTCACTACTACGGTGCTAAGACTGAGGCTTCGGGCGTTGCTACGACGATCGTCTTCAGAGTTATCACCAAGTAATCCAATCCCAAAGCAAAAAGAGAAGAGAGCTTCGGCTCTCTTCTTTTTTTGCGCCCTTGCGCCTCCAAGCCTTCCCCCAAGGGAAGCCTTAGAAACGTGCAGCTTTCCCCCAATGAAAGCCTAAGAATACGCCGACTCTCCCCCGTACCGCCCTGACATTTACCTCCCTCACTTAGGAGGTGTCGGCGGAGCCGACGGAAGGAGTCTTGCAGAGAGCCAAGCTCCCCCCGCTTTTCGGTGCAAGAAGTTCACATCCGTGAAACAAATGTTTCCTTTTTGTGCAGAACGGAGAAATTCCCCCTTGCACAGCGCCACAAATTTTTTCGGACTGTTTTGAAAGTTTGACTTGAAATTGACTGGATTTGTGTATCTCGTCCAAAAAACAATGCCGAAATTTTGCGAAATTGCCACGAACAATTATTCATGTTGCACAAAAATACAAAATCGTCACTTTTTCAAAGATGTCAAAGCGCCCAAATCTCCTCCCTTGACTTCATTTGGGGGGAGATGTATAATGAGATACAGAAAATGCCCTTATTGTGCTGAAAATGTGTGTTTGGGCAAATATTTCGAAGGAGAGAGCTATGAAAAAGAAGATTCTGAGCCTGATTCTGACGCTGTGCTTGCTGCTCGGCGCGTTCCCGTTTGTTGTGGGAACGTCCGCGGCGGACGCAATCACGGCGGATATTGAAATCAGCACGGCGGATCAGCTTGTTGAACAGCTGATGGATCCGGAAAACGCCGCCAACTGGAGCAAGACGATTGTTCTGACGGCGGACATCGATCTTGCAACGTACACGGGTACGAAGGCGCAGGCGCCGATCGGCAATTCCACGACGGCGTTCACCGGTACCTTTGACGGACAGGGACATACCGTCAGCGGTATCGATCTGTCCGGAGGCAGCATGACCGGCTTCTTTGGCAAAGTGCAGGGGGCGACGATCCGAAATCTGACCGTAAACGGTAATGTCAAGGGTACCGCGGCTGCTGTCGGCGGTCTCATCGGTTATGGCATTGTCCCGCTTACGATCGAGAACTGCGTGAACCGGATTCACGTTTCCGGTAAGGATCGTTCGGCTGGTTTTGTCGGATCCGTCGATCTGACGAAGGCGAACTCGTCGCTGATCGTCCGGAACTGCAAGAACTACGGCGAGATTTCCTCCTCGGCAGGTGTACATATCGGCGGCTTCTTCGGTCGTCTGTACAAGACCGGCAATTCCCCGCTGGAGATTACCGATTGCGCGAACTACGGCAAGGTCTCGGGTCGGTGTATGGCAGGCGGTCTTGTCGGACGCTACGAGTCGGGCAAGGCTTCCACCGTGGGTGAAACCGTCATCACGGGATTTGCAAACTACGGCGATATTACGACAACCGGCGAAGACGGCTCTTCGATGCACGGCGGTCATGCAGGTGGTATGGCAGGTCTGTTTACCAACAATGCAGGCGCTGATGTCAGCATCAGTGTGATTTATAACAAGGGTACAATCAGAACCGAAGGCGGTAAGTATGCCGGCGGTATTGTAGGCTATTATCGTTCTTACAAAACGACTGCGTCCTTGTCGGATGCCTTCAACGAGGGCTCGGTTTATTCCGTGACCGGCTCGGTTGGCGGTGTTATCGGCGCTGCTAACGGTGCCGACGTGGCGCATAAGCTCTCCCGCCTGTATAACGCGGGCGATGTTACGTTCGGTGCAGGTTCGCAATACGTCGGTGCAGTCGTTGGCGCCAACGCAGCGAAAGCGGCGCCTCTTGCATCCGCCTTCTACAGCACAAAAGCGGTGGAAGTGACAGAGGAAGTTCGCAATGTCACCGAAACAATCGTGACGCCCGCTTCGACGATAGACGAAAACAAGGCGCTCTTCCCCGAGCTTGCCGCTGCATCCGACACATGGATGATCACCACTGCCGGTGCGGAGCTGCGCGTTTTCCACAAGCACAATTTTGTTGACGGCGCCTGCACCGCGTGCGGCGAGGTTGACCAGGCAAGCTGCAAGCACGAATTCGGCGAGTGGAAGGTTGTCAAACCTGCAACCGCAACCAAGGACGGCGAGAAGGTCCGCACCTGCAAAAAGTGCGGCTATGCGGAGACCGAGACCATTCGGCATACATGCGAATACCATCAGTGGCTCCCCACCGAGGACGGCTACAAGTGCGTCGTCTGCGATGAGACGGCAGAGACGTTGACCGCGCCGATCACGCTCAGAATCGAGTCGGTCAGAATCGCGAACGGCACGGCGACCGTTACGGTTTCGCTGGCTGCAACTGAGGCGCTCAAGGGGCTTCGCTTCAGAGTCGTTGTCCCCGCAGGTCTTACCTACGTTTCGGCTTCGACCACGCTTGCCGAGATTCCGGACGCGGACGCTTCAGCGCCGAGCGGCCTCAGCTTCGGCGCAGGCACAGACTCCATGGTCCTGCTCAACTTTGACGAGCAGACCCTGGCATCCTTCGATAAAAATAACATTCTCGCACTGACCTACACGGTGGCAGAAGGCTTTGACGCGGAGACGGCAGATTTCACGATCGAGCTGCTCGAAGTTTTGGACGACGATGCGAAAGCTCTGCAAGCAGACGGCATCGGCTATACCTGGTCGGCATCGGCACACGAGCACAAGTACGTCGAGACGATCACAAAGGAAGCAAACTGCGGTGAGGACGGCGAAAAGCTGTTCAAGTGCGATTGCGGCGACAGCTATACGCAGAAGATCCCCGCAACCGGCAAGCACACCTTCGGTGAATGGATCGTTACCACGCCTGCACAGGTCGGCGTGAAGGGCGAAGAGACCCGCACCTGCGCGGTCTGCAAGAAGACCGAGACCCGCGACATCGATCCTCTGCCCGAACCCGAGGTTTATGTCGCATACATCGGCGAGGTCGGGTATAAGACGGTGCAGGCGGCGTTTGACGCAGCCAAGGCACTGGAGACCATTGACGTGGAAGAAGGCGTAACCGAGACGGTCACGCCGAAGACGACGGTCTACCTTGCAGGTAACTTCAGCGGCATCACCATTGCGGGCGACTATACGCTGGATGTCACGGGCAGATATGTCCGCGCGGACGGCAAGATCGTCGAGGACAGCATCATCCCGTATACGCCGGCACAGGGCATGAAGGCGATCGTCCGCCCCAATGCCATGACGGCGGTCACGAGAAGCGAGATTCCCGTATCGGCGGCATTGCAGATGGAGTCTGCAATCGAGCTGCTGGTCGGCTCCACCAAGACAAGTATCGACGCAAGATACAAGGACTACTATGTCGTGCTTGAGCTCTGCGGCACAGACGGCAAGACCCTGCTCGAAGGCAGCAGCGACTTTGCCGCAACGAGACTGGTGCTGACGGATAAGCTGTCCGTGAGCGATACGACGAAGTATCAGTATGTGTTCAGCGGCATTTCTGCAAAGTGCATGAACAATGCAATCAAGATCAACTGCTACGGTATCCTTGCAGACGGCAGCGTGGAGACGAGAACGGTGGACTACGGTATCCACACGTACTTGTACAACCAGCTGCATAAGAGCGGTATTTCGACCGCCGAGCGCGCATTCTATGCGGCAGTGCTGAACTACGGCGCGGCGGCACAGCGATTCTTCGACTATAACCTGGAGAACCCGGTCAATGCCAACCTGGACGCTTCGCTGAAGCGGGATGTCATTGCAGACTTCTCGGGTGATACGGTCGTCAGCAACCAGACAGTTCTGAAGGGTGCGCTTGACGCCGATGAGACGGCAGTCTTCGCGGGAATGACCATCGCGTTTGAGCTGCAGGACAAGGTGAACATCGTGCTGAAGGCGAGACCGGCAAACGCATCGCAGACGGACTTTTCGGCATATACGGCAGTGTATACGTTCACGGATGCAGTGACGGGCGAGAAGAAGACGGTGGTACTGCCGGGCAGCGAATGGGCATATGACACGGCAGCGAAGAGACCTGTGCTGAACGTCAACGGGATCGATGCAAAGAACCTGAGACAGATGCTCGAGATCAACATCTACGAGAACTACGGCACGGGCAATCAGAAGCGCGTGATCACCACCTACACGCTGGAAGCAGGCGCAGAGTACTACGGTGCAAAGCGCGTGAGCGATGCTTCTGCATCGGATACCGAGAAGACGGTATACTACGCACTGATGCACTACGCGGACAGTGCCCTCGCTTACTTCAAGAAGTAAACAGAACACAAAAAGCACCACCCGAGGGTGGTGCTTTTTGTGTGTGTGCGGCATAACCGGGCTATCCGTTTGACTTTGCTA
Source organism: Oscillospiraceae bacterium (assembly GCA_003343845.1). Classification (GTDB taxonomy): domain Bacteria; phylum Bacillota; class Clostridia; order Oscillospirales; family CAG-272; genus UMGS902. Next base: position 92,976 of record QAKK01000025.1, on the reverse strand, counting down.
CAAGGTCGGCAACCTGTTTTTCATAGGGCGTCTCATAGGGCGTGATGCCGAGCAGGACACAGTCCTGATAAAACGCCGAATGCCCGGTCAACAGTTCTTTTCGCTTGTCTGCGGTCAGCGATGCCGCCGCGTCACAAGCGCCAAGCGCAATACGTTTCATCGCAGCGATGTTTCGGATGCTGCAGTGCGATAGGTGATGACCAGGTCATCCGGAACGGAGCCCGTGTTGAGACCCGCAATGGCGGCGTAGCCGAAAAACCGAGCCGATGGGTCGGCAGCATGCGCAGGCAGGGAAAGCGACTTCAAATGCAGGCTGTTGAGCCCGAGGTCATCGACAAGGCGAACGCTGTCCGGCACGTAAACGGACTCTAAGTGCGTATCCAAAAACGCGCCGTATTCGACGATTTCCGTGCCGTCCGGAATGTCGTAGTGTCCCGTTCTTCCGATCGGGAATGCCACAAGCGATTTCAGATCCGCGGTGAAGATGACGCCGTCCACCGAAACAAAGCGGGGGTTATCCGCTTTCACATAGTAGTCGTACATCGAAAACGGATAATCCTCGATTCCGAAGTCCGACATAAACAGGATCATGTTTCCCACGCCCACGTTGTTCGGAAAGGTAACGGATGTAATGGGAAAACGGGCATACTGCAAATCATTCACGGTCCAGCTTTTATACCCCTCGGGAATCACGATGTCGCCGCCGTTCATTAAATACTCTGCCGTTTGCATCGTATAGACGATTTCGGCGATCGCCCCGGTGGAAAGGTCAAGGTGGTTTTTCTGAAGCCGATACAGGGTGATCGTTCTGCCGAGATTGCCCTGCCCGTTTTTGGCGCATGTACGGCTGCGATACGGACACATTTCTGGGAGAATGTCCCCGAGCGTATCCTTGATCTCGTTCGGCTCGCCGCGATGATGCACCCGCAGACCCTCTATGATGTACTCGGGCAGCGCGGCGCAGTGCGGCAGAATGTTTCCGTCCGCCGCAAATACCGTCGGAAAAGAAATTTCTTTCAGCGCCATACAGCCGTCGAACGCTCTGTTCCCGATTGCCGTAACGCTGTCGGGGATATAAACCTCCTCGATGCGGCAGTTTGCAAATGCGACGGCGGCGATTTTTTTCGTTCCGTCCGGCACGGCATAGGTACCGTCCCGCCCTGCGGGAAATGCGACCAGTGTCTCCAGATCTTTTGTGAAAATCACACCGTCAACGGCGGTGTATGCCGTGTTTTCTTCGGATACGCGGAGTTCCTGCACTGTCGGAAGTCTCGCTCCCGTGAAATCCGTGCAGTCGTCCGGAAAAAAGACGGCGGTGATCGGGGAGATCGCCGCCCCCTCCCGGATGTCGGGCTTTTGCGGCGTCTGCGTGCAGCCGCCGAGCAAAACGGCGGTCATCACGCAGAACAATACAAGAATACCGATAATTTTGTTGTTTTTCATAATATTATTTTAATAAAATACAGAAATCGTATACAAATCGTCCCATGTATAAACTTTGCCGGTATAGCTGTTAGAAAGGAGAATGCCATCCCCCTTAGATGTGCTTTCGTGATATGGGTCATAGATGATAAATTTATCGCCGTCCTCAATCGTCGTTGCAGCTTTGGTTCCCAGGAGCGCTGCATCCGAAGCAACCGCTGTCGGCTGCATATTGAATGATTCACTGTTTTGTTCGAGCTCTTCCGAATAACCGAGAGCGGTTGAAGAGGTCGGGCTCATCGGCACAAAATCTTCTCCCACCGTATACGATGACTCGGTTAATACAGCCAAGTGCATACTGCTTCCGTTGCTGAAATACAAGCCGATTCCCTGCGGATGCTCGGCAACCAAATATGCAGCAAGTTGCTTTTTGTATGTGGCGGTTTTAGAACCAGAAGTGAATTTGTAAAGTTTGTAGTTAGTTCCAAATTTTTCGGAAACCGTTGCAATAGCTGACCGCATCGGGTCCTTTTTAGCGGCAATATTGAATCTGCCGTTAGAATAAGTAATCGCGGAGGAATTGGTAATGTTGCATGCCGCAAGCATAACGCTGTACGGATCTGCTTCCATACTCGCTACATCAGTCATATCTCCGTTGGAATTTGCCGTGCGAACATCTTTCATCTTCTCTGTCAAAGTTGCTCCGAGGTTGTTTAGAATCATTGCGTATCCGCATATAACGCATCCGGTGTTAGTCAACAGAGACTTCCAGTCCGATGAATCGTATGATGTGTAAGTTTTTTCGAGATTGGTTGTGCTAAAGTTGGTAGGATTCTGAGAAAAATACGCATATGAATTCATTTGCACTTTTGTGCGAATCAAATACGGGTTTGAAGCATCGTATAAGTCCGCATGGAAAGATTCGACTTTTATATAATATTTTTGCCCCGCCGTGACAGCAACATTGGAAATGAGTTCAGCGTTTCCGTTTCCGGTAGAAGATGCAATTTGTGTGCGAGATTGATTATAAATAAACAAATCCAAATCCATGGAGGAGGGAATGTTCCCCAACCAAAAACTTGCATACCCGGAAACAGGGAATGTAACCTGATAATAATCAACATCTCCAGCAGAGTTGATATACCCGGTTAATGTGTAATCAGAATGCATAATTTGCGCGGTTGCAAATGTGTTATTGGGTTCATGCTCGCTACCCGTCACGGTTTGCGGAACGATTGATGCCGCGGCAACATTTGCAGGGAAAGAAAGTGTTGAAACGGTCAACAGAATCAAAGAAATGGCTTTGTAAAAAACTTTGTTTTTCTTCATGTCTTGATTTCCTTTCATAGCAATATAAATAATTGTCTTTTCCCGCCGGACTTCATCGGAAGTCCGCCGCCGAGCGGGACATCAACTGCGGATTGGATTTATGGGCAAGTTTTGTAGGCAACTTTGGTAGCCGGTTCGCTGACGCCGTTTTTTGTAACCGTCACGCTGAACTCTGCCTTGTAGTACGCGCCGCTTTCACCTGTAAAATTTGCACTTAAGCTCAAAACGCCGCGGTTTGATTCTCCGGTTTCACGGCAGATAAACAGCCAACCGGCTTTTGTCTGTTTGTATACGGTCAGCATTCCGGTGACATCCGCCGAGTAGGTTGAATCGGAGATCGAAGCAGATGCCAAACCGGATGTGCCGGAAAATGTGATTTTTGTTACCAAACTATCGAAGTTGTCCCAAAGCGGCATCGCCGAGCCTTCTGCGGAGATGCCGAGGCACATGACGACAATGCAAAGACATGCCAAAATTACAGAACAAAGTTTTTTCATATCTTCCCTCACTTTTTTCAGATTGAAGCACATCGCAAGCGGAACGGCGTATTTCGGCGGGAAACCGCTGCGTTTTATCGCGAAAATCTACTTCTGCTCTATATAACAAACGGGAGGTTGCATGCGTCCCACATTTTCTTTAAAAAATTTATTTTTTTGTCGAAAGCTGTTCTGCTTTGTCGTTTACGCTCTCCGCCATGGCAAGCAAAATATCAAGGTCAATGTCCTTACCGGTCAGCAGGAAAGTATAGCGGTTTTCCCAAATGATGCTGTATTTCCCATCTGTATAGGTAAATAATTGCGCACTGCTTCGGTTTTGCAGGGAAATCTCCTGCACGGTGCAATCGGTACTGTCAAGCCAAATCGGCGTGTCATCGGTGATCGTTTGCTGAAACGATAGGCACTGTCCGGCAGGGGAACGCAGGATGAAAAATACAAGTCCGCTGTCAGAAGAGATTTCTTCGCTTTCCCATCCTTCGGGCATATCCGGCAGGATGATTTCGCCGATGCTGCTCGGCGGCGTTTCGGTCTTCGGCTCGGTCAAATGCACGGCGACATATTCGTCATACCAGTCAAGGATGGCATGCAAAACCGCGGCACGGATCGGCTCTATGCACATAGCCCCGGCAAAGAGCAGGGAAAAAACGAGCAGAAAGCAGGCTGCCGCCTTGCCGAAACGCCCGCTGCGCCGCTTCCCGGAGGCGCGGATCAAACGCAGAATCCGCGCGCGCTCTTTGCGGCTGATTGTCACATCCGTCGTATCCGGCGCGTCAAAAGCGGCGACGTCTTCATCCAGGCAGAGGCGTGCTGCTGCCGCCAGACCGCAAAGCTCCCGGTTATCCGTTGTTGTCACAGAAGTATGCCTCCGTTCTTTCTTTGATTTTTTTCAGGCTGCGCCAAAGGATTGTGCCGACTGTGGATGCGGGAATGCCGAGCAGCGCGGCGATCTCGGTGTTGGAAAGGTCGCCGTAATATTTCAGCAGCACGATCTCCCGCGCGGGGGCGGGCAGCGTGTTGATCGCGTCCCGCAGCCGCGCCGCGCTCTCGTGCGCAAGAAAGGCTTCGATCGCGTCGATTTCGCCCGCGCTTTGCAAATCGGGTTCCCCGTCCTCCGCCGCAAAGAGGTCGCATTCGCGTTTTTTGCGGCGGTAGAGATTGAAGCAGACGCTTTTTGTGAGGATGACGATCAGCCGTTTGGTCTCCGTCGGGTCGGCGTCGGTGAACTTTTTGCGGTATCGGATGATTTTCAGGAAGGTGTCGTGCATGGCGTCTTCGACGTCCTGCTCATTGTGCAGGATATGCCGGGCGAGTGCCTTGACCTGCCGCCCATAGGTGAAAAAAAGCTGCTGCACGAGTTCGCGTTCGTCCGCGTCTTCAATGCCGCAGGCGGTCAGCATGGCGGTCAGCAAATGCAACCCTTCCTTCCGAATTTGTTCTCTGCCAGCATTATAGCACACGGGCGGCATGCTTTTCAAGCATCCGTAAAGACAAACGCTGCGCACACACCCGCATCCAAGCCTTCCCCCTTGGGGGAAGTGTACCCCGGAACGCGTTGCGTTCCTAATGAGTTTCCCCTCCGGGAAAACTCCGCGAGACGCTTTGCGTCCCGTACAGCTCTCTCCCAAGGGGGAAGCCTAAGAAACGCTTTGCGTCTCGTACAGCTCTCCCACGCACAAAAAGAAGCACCGCCCCGGTGGGGTGGTGCTTCTTTCTATTGTATGCTTCTTACTTCCCGCCGAGCAGCAGACCGGCGAGCTTTGCGATGTCGCCCGCGCCCATGGTGAGGATGAGGTCACCCGCGCGCGCATGCTCCCGCAGGTAATCGGCGATCCGGTCAAAGCTCTCCATATAGACCGCGCCGCGTGTCGCCTTTGCCAGCAGCTCGCTCGACACGCCGAGCGTGTCGGTCTCGCGCGCCGCGTAAATGTCGCAGAGGATCGGCAGGTCGGCTTTGCCGAGCGCGGCGGCAAATTCGTCAAACAACCCCTTCGTGCGCGAATAGGTGTGTGGCTGGTAGACGCAGATCACGCGGTCGTAGCCCATTTGCCGCGCTGCGTCCAGTGTCGCCGCGATCTCGGTGGGATGGTGCGCATAGTCGTCGTACACATCCGCGCCGCCGAGCTTGCCCTTGAACTCCAGCCGCCGCTTCGCGCCGCGGAAGTTGCCGAGCCCGGTGACGATCGCGCCCGAGGGGATGCCGCAGAGAATGGCACACGCCGCCGCTGCCAGCGCGTTGTACACATTGTGCTCCCCACAGACCGCGAGGGTCACATGCTTTTTCATGCTGCCGTGGCAGAGGTCAAACGAGGCTCTGCCGCGGTCGTAGGTGATGTTCTTCGCCGTTACGTCCGCCGCGCGGCGGATGCCGAAGGTCAGCACGCTGCCGCCGAAGCCCTCCGCCATGTCGCAGACATTGTCGTCGTCGGCGTTCAGCACGGCGCAGCCGCAGCCGACGGTCTTGTCGATATAGGCGCGGAAGGAATGCTTGATCTGCGCCATGCTCTTGAAATAGTCCACATGATCCATCTCGATGTTCAGCACAGCAGCGACCGTGGGGTAGAAATCGAGAAAGGAATCCATGTATTCGCACGCCTCAAAGATGAAATTCTCCCGCCCGCCGACGCGGTACGCGCCGTCGATGGAGGAGAGCTCCGCGCCCGAGATGACCGTGGGGTCAGCGCCTGCCGCGAGGAAGATCTCGGTGGTCATCGAGGTGGTCGTGCTCTTGCCGTGCATGCCGGCAAGCCCCACGCGGTGCGTGTAGCCGCGCATGAGGTAGCCGAGGTAATCCGCGCGCGAGATCACGGGCAGCCCCTCGGCGCGGGCGCGGACAAGCTCGGGCGTGTCGTCACGCACGGCGACGGTGTAGATCAGCGCGTCATAGCCGTCGAGATGCGATGCGTCATGCCCGCAGAAGATCTCGATGCCCTCTTTCGCCAGCCGCTCGGTCAGCGGCGAGAGCGTGCGGTCCGAGCCGCCGACGCGATAGCCCATGGTTTTCGTGATATGCGCCATCGACGACATCGTGATGCCGCCGATGCCGAGAAAATAGACGGCTTTTCTGCCGCTCAGCATACGCGAGATCTTTTCCGCGCCGAAATGTGTGTTTGTTACAGACATGTGCGTCCCCCATTCAGCCCGCCGTGGGCTTATTTTCATTATATGTATAAAATGCGTGATTCAGTCAAATAATCTAAGCGTCCCAATCACCGCAGTGCGGCAAATTCGGGAGAAAGGAAGCTTTCGCCGCGGCGAAAGCATGGTGTACACGATGGAAATTACCGATGTCAAAATCAGACGGACCTTTGAGACGGCGCCGCTCCGCGCGGTCGCATCGGTCACATTCGACGACCAGTTTGCCGTGCACGACATCAAGGTCATCGAGGCGCAGGAAAAGCTGTTTATCGTGATGCCCAGCCGCAAAAACGGCGACGGCACCTACCGCGACATTGCCCACCCGATCAACGCGCCGTTCCGGCACACGCTTGAACATGCCGTTCTCGACGCCTACCGCCATCATGCGGATGAGGGCGGCGGAACGGCGGCGGGAGATACTCAGTCCCCGTTTTCCAGCAGCTTCCGCATGTAGGCGCGCAGCTCGGCGCGATCCGCGTCGGACAGGCGGCGGTACAGCTCGAGAAAGGCGTGCAGGTCGCCGCTCTCCCCGCGTTCCGTCTCGCCCGCGAGCAGCGCCGCCGTGCTGACGCCGAAGTAGTCGGCGATGCGCGTGATCTTGTCCACCGAGGGGGACGAGCCGCCGTGTTCGAGGTCGTAGATGAAGTTGCGGTTGATTTTGCAGTCGGCAAGCGTCTGTTTGATCGTCACGCCCCGCGCTTTTGCGAGCGCGCGGATGCTCTCTGCGATCTCCGTGTTGGTTCGCTGCATGAAAAAATCCTCCGATTTTGCAAAAAAAGTCTTGACATACAGAAATATCTGTGCTACCATAAAGACACGGTACAGATATTTCTGTTTTTCATATGCAGACCATCTGTTTGATTCTATAGTAGCACAGATATTTCGGTATTTCAAGAGATTTGTGCGGAAAGGTGAGATTTATGAACTTTTTTGTGAGCGAAGAAGCGCTCGGCGGCGCGGGGCGCAGCCGCCGGGAGATGCGTGCCGAGATTGCGGCGCTCTGTGATAAGCTCGATGCCGAGCGGGAAAAGCGGGATGAACTGCTTGCCGCCCTGCGGCGCACCGACCGCGACATTGCGCGGTGGCAGTCCCTGCTCCGCGACCTGGGGGCGGACGCATGAGCATCGACAGAGAAGAAAGCACCGCGGGCACGGACGGCATGCAGATGGATAAAGCGCGGCTGAAACGCCTGGTCGGGCTGCGGCGGGAGATCACGCGCACGCGGCAGCGCATTGCCGCGGCGGAAAACCGCCTGAAGCAGGCGGCGGACGATGCCGAGGCAGCGGCGCTGCGCGCGCTGCTTGCGGATAAGCGCGACGCGCTGATGGATTATCTGCGCGCCGCCGAGGCAGAGGAGGCGCTGCTCATCCGGTATATCGAGGAGATCCCGGACAGCGACGTGCGCGAGCTGTTCATGCTGCGGTATGTGGACGGCGTGCGTTCCTGGCAGCGCATCGCGTTCCTCGCGGGCGAGCATGACGAGTCCTATGTCCGCCGCAAGCACGACCGGTACATAAACAAAGAGAAGAAATAAAGAAGGGAAGCGCGCTGTCTGCCTCCCGCCGTATCCGTCCGCCCTTAGGAAAACTGGCTGTTGTAGAGCGCGGCATACCGCCCCCCGCGGGCAAGCAGGGTCTCATGATTGCCGGATTCTACGATGTTGCCGTCCTCCATGTAGAGGATCAGGTCGGCATCGGTGATGGTGGACAGGCGGTGCGCGATGACAAACGACGTCCGCCCGCGCAGCAGGTTCTTCACCGCCTTGCCGATCTCGATCTCGGTGCGGGTGTCGACCGAGGAGGTCGCCTCGTCCAGGATCAGCACGGCGGGGTTGCAGCAGAGGACGCGCGCGATCGTGAGCAGCTGCCGCTGCCCGACCGAGATCTTTTCGGCGTCGCTGTCGAGCGGGGTGTCGTATCCCCCCGGCAGGGTGCGGATGAAAAAATCCGCGCGCGCCGCCTTTGCGGCGGCGACGATTTCCTCGCGCGTCGCGTCGGGTCTGCCGTAGGCAATGTTGTCGGCGATCGTCCCCTCAAAGAGGCGCGCATCCTGGAGCACCATGCCGAAGACGCGGCGCAGGTCGGCACGGGTCATCTCGCGGATGTCCCTGCCGTCCAGCAGGATCTCGCCGCCGTCCGTGTCGTAGAAGCGCATCAGCAGGTTGACAAGCGTGGTCTTGCCCGCGCCGGTGCTGCCCACCACGGCGATCTTCTGTCCGGGCAGCGCGCGGAAGTTCACGTCCTGCATCAGGCATTTTTCTTTCGTGTAGCCGAAGCGCACATGCCGGAATTCCACCTCGCCGCGCACCTCGCCGGGAACATACGGTGCGGACGGCTCGGGCGGGAGCTCCGCCTCGTCGAGCAGCCCGTAGACCCGCTCGAACGAGGCGAGCGCCGACTGCATGGAGTTGGTCATATACGCGATCTCGGTCAGCGGCTCCGCCGCCTGCCCGACGTACTGGAAGAACGCCTGAAAAACGCCCACGCTTATCCTGCCGCGCAGCAGCATTGCGCCGCCGAACACGGCGAGCAGCACCTGACCCACGCGGTTGATGAGGCGGATGGCGGGGTTGATCGCATCGACCATGAAGTCCGCCTTGCGGGATGCCTCCGCCAACTGTTCCGCTGCGCCGTGCAGCGCGGCGGACGACGCATCCTCGCGGCAGAATGCCCTGACGACGGTGCGCCCGGTGTAGTTCTCCTCCACCATTGCCGTCACCGCGCCGACACATGCCTGCCGCCGTTCGGCGGCGCGGAGCGTCACATCTGAGATCTTCTTCGTGGCAAAGACCGCGATCGCCGAAAAGGCGAGGAACACGAGCGTCAGCCACACGTTGAAATAAAACATCATGGCGATCGAGCCGACGATCATCCCGGCGGCGGAAAGCAGCTGCAAAACGCCGGTCTGCATCGCTTCGGACGCCTTGTCGAGGTCGTTGGTCACATGCGTGAGGATCGCGCCCGGCTTGTTTTTGTCAAAGAAGGCAAGCGGCAGGCGGTTCAGTTTGTCGGCGATGGCGCAGCGCAGGCGGTAGCTGATGTTCTCGGCAAAGCTCGCCATGAGAAAGCTCTGTAAGAAGTAGAACGCACCCACGCCGAGGTAGACGAGCAGCAGCACGAAAATGTCGCGCCCGCCGTCTGCCCAGGTGATGGAGAAGCGCACACCCGCAGCGTTTGCCGCCTGAATCTGATTCCACAGCAGGTCAACCACGCCCGCGCTGCGGAAGGGGGCGTAGACGGTCAGTACCGTGTAGCACACGATGGAGAGGGTGACGATGGCGAGCCGCACCCACTGGTCAGACGCGGTTTTCAGAAAGCGGCGGAGCGTCGCGCCCGCATGCCCCGGGGTCGAGATGTCGTAGTCGTCGTCAAGCTCGCCCTCAAAGCCCTCAAATTCTTCATCCATGGGTCACGCCTCCTTTCATCTGGGATGCCACAATGTCGCGGTAGACCGCGCAGCTTTCGAGCAGCTCCGCATGTCTGCCGATGCCCGCCACACAGCCGTCCTCGAGGACGACGATGCGGTCGGCGGCAAGCACGGTGCTGATGCGCTGCGCCACGATCAGCACGGCGGCGTCCTTTGTCTCGGCGGCAAGCGCATGCCGCAGTGCCGCGTCGGTCTTGAAGTCGAGCGCCGAAAAGCTGTCGTCAAAGATATAGAGGTCGGCGTGCTTCATCAGCGCGCGGGCGATCGCCAGCCGCTGGCGCTGTCCGCCCGAGAAGTTGGTGCCGCCCTGCGAAACGCGGCGTGCGAGTCCGTCTGCGTCGCCTGTGATGAAGTTTGCCTGCGCCACCTCCAGCGCATGGCGCATCGCGGCGGCATCCGCGCCGGGCGCACCGCTCTGGAGGTTGGACGCCACCGTTCCGGCAAAGAGCCATGCCTGCTGCGGTACATAGGCGATGCGGCGGCGCAGGTCGCCCTGCGTCAGCCTGCGCACATCCGTGCCGCAGAAGTCCACCTCGCCGCCCGTCACGTCGTGGAAGCGGAGCGCCAGCTTTGCCACGGTGGATTTGCCGCTGCCCGTGCTGCCCACGATTGCCACGGTCTCCCCGCGGCGGCAGACAAAGTTCACGTCGGAGAGTGCGTCGGTGTCCGCATCGGAAAAGCGGAAGTTGACATGCCGGAAGCGCAGCACCTCGCCGCCGCCCGCCTGTGCCGCCGTCGGGGCGGCAGGGTCGGTGATGGTCGGCGTGCGGTTCAGAATTTCGGCAAGACGCCCGGCGCAGACCACCGCGCGCGGGATCATAATGAGCGTGAACTGCGCCATCAGAAGGTAAAACAGGATCATCGCGGCGTACTGGGTCAGCGCCGAGATGTCGCCGATCTCCATCAGCCCTGCGCCTGTGCGGTTGCCGCCCAGCCACAGGATCGCCACGGTCACCAGGTTGATGATCAGCATCAGCGTACAGTCCAGCCCCGCAAACATGCGGTTGGCGCGGATGGACACGCCGCGGTAGCCGTCGAAAATGCCGCCGAGGCGCTTTGCCTCCGCCGCTTCCTTGTTGAAGGCGCGCACCACGCGCACGCCGGTGATGCTCTCGCGCACCGAGAGATTCATGCGGTCGAGAAAGCGCTGCTGCTTCTCAAAGAGCGGCGTGGTGCGGCGCATGACCAGCACCGAGGCGGCGAGGATCAGCGCCGTAAGTCCGAGCAGCAGAAAGCCAGCCGTGCGGTCGATGCGGAAGGCGAGAAAAATGCCGGCGGCGCAGACCAGCGGCACGGGCAGGATGCCCTGGAGCAGCATCACGGTCGTCTGCTGCACGATGCTCACGTCGCTGAGTGTGCGGGTGATGAGCGTGCCGGTGCCGAAGTGCTCCGCGTCGTCCGCCGAGAAGGTCAGCGTTTTGTCATAGACGGCGCAGCGCAGATCGCGCCCGAAGCTCGCCGAGAAGGCGGCGGCGGTGTAGCTTGCGCCGAGCGCTGCCGCTGCCGCAGCGGCGGCGATGACCAGCATCAGCCCACCGCGGCGCAGGATGTAGCCGCTGTCGCCGCCCGCGATGCCGGTGTTGATGATGTCGGCGGTCACGGTCGGGATCAGCAGTCCGCCCGCCGCCTCTGCCGCCATGCAGAGGATCACGAGCAGGATTTTGGTTTTGTATGGTTTCAGAAACCGCAGTACGGTTTTCATAAAGTCTCCTTTGAAAAATGGTTGGGTGGGAGCGTGTGCAGAAATGGCTCTGCCGCATCTCAGCCTTCCCCCGCTGGGGAAGGCGTGAATAGGGCACACAGCTCCCACTGTTTTGTAGGGGCGGTGCTTTTACACACCGTAGGGCGCCGTCTGTCTCCCGCCGCATCGCAGCCGCCCCTACTTGATCGCATCCGTGACGCCGTCCCCAAGGGCGGCGATCATGCGGCGCGTCAGTTCCACATAACGTTCGGCGTCCGCGCCGAGCGCGTCGAGCGCGCGGCTCTCAATTGCGAAAAACGGGTAGATCACGCGGTCGCAGAACGCTTTGCCCGTCACGGTCAGCCGCAGCGCCTTGCCGCTGCGCGCACCGGGGAGCTGCTCGAGCGCAACATATCCCTGCTTTGCCAGCGCCGCTGCCGCTGAGTTGATGCTCTGCCGCGGCATGTGAAACCCGTCGGCCAGCGCATTCTGCGTCTTCACCTCGTCGCTCTCGCAGATCGCGTACAGAATCCAGAATGCCGTGCCCGACAGCCCGAAGTGCGCCGCATAGGCGGAATAGATGTCGTCCTGCTCCATGTACAGCGCGTTGAGCGCCGCGTTCAATCTTGTCATCTCTTTCAAGTACATCACGCTCTCTTTCAAAATCCGATTTCGGATTTTAATTATAAATCCGATTTCGGATTTTGTCAAGGGCTTTGCAAAAAAATCTGTGCTGTCGGAAATGCGTGGCGAAAGCGGGCGCATTTCGTCGGTTTGTCGGATTGACGCGGCAGGGTAGGTGTGGTACAATAGAAATGTTGTTTACTTTGAAGGAGAAGACTATGGATTTGCAAAAAGAAAACAAGATGGGCACGATGCCGGTCGGCAGGCTGCTCATCTCCATGTCGCTGCCGATGATCGTCTCCATGCTGGTGCAGGCGCTGTACAACGTGGTGGACAGCTATTTCGTCGGCATGGTCAGTCTCGAAGCGCTGACCGCCGTCGGACAGGCGTTCTCGGCGCAGAATCTCATGATCGGCATTGCCACCGGCACAGGCGTCGGTGTCAACGCGCTGCTCTCAAAGGCGCTCGGTGAGAAAGACCCGGTGCGCGCCAACCGCATCGCCGAAAACGGCGTGCTGCTCGCGTTCGTCGGCTATGTTGTCATCCTCGTTTTCGGACTGTTCGGCTGCAATCTGTATTTCGACGGCATTCTCAGCTCGGCACAGCTTGACGCGGGGCTGGACCTCGCCGCCGTCAAGGAAAGCGGCATTGCATATCTGCGCATCTGCACGATCCTTTCGCTGTTCGTCTTCCTCGAGATCATGTTTGAGCGGCTGATGCAGTCCACCGGCAAGACCATCTACACCATGTATACGCAGGGTGTCGGCGCGATCTTCAACATCGTGTTTGACCCGATCTTCATTCTGGAGGAGCTGCCCTTCGGGCTGCGCGGGCTCGGGCTCGGCGCGGCGGGCGCCGCATGGGCAACCGTGCTCGGACAGGCGGTCGCCTGCGTCCTTGCGATCCTGCTCAACCATAGGTTCAACACCGAGATCCGCCTGAAGGTGCGCGAGTTCCGCCCGGATCCCACCATCATCAAAAATATTTACGCCATCGGCGTCCCCTCGATCATCATGGTCGCGGTCGGTTCGGTCATGTACTATGCGATGAACATCATCCTCATGGGCGTTTCCGCCTTCGGCGCGTCGATCTTCGGCGTGTATTTCAAGCTGCAAAGCTTCGTGTTTATGCCGCTGTTCGGCATGAACAACGGCGTCATCCCGATTATCGCCTACAACTACGGCGCGGGCAACCGCCGCCGTATGATGAAGACGGTGAAGCTCGCCGCCTGCGTGGCGCTCGGCTTCATGCTGCTCGGGCTGCTCCTCATGCAGCTCATCCCGGATGTGCTGCTCTCGCTGTTTATCAAGGAGGCGGCGGTCGTCGAACTCGGCTGCACCGCACTGCGCATTATCAGTACGAGCTTTCTGTTCGCGGGCGTGTGCATCGTACTCGGCTCGGTGTTCCAGGCGCTCGGCAGGGGCTCGTATTCGATGCTGGTGTCCATCGCGCGCCAGCTGCTTGTGCTCGTCCCGGTGGCGTACCTGCTCGCGCGCAGCGGCGATCTGAACCTGATCTGGTGGAGCTATCCCATCGCCGAGGTCGTCTCCCTCACGGTCACGCTCCTGCTCTTTGCGCGCATTTATCGGCAGATTATCGCCAAAATCCCCGAAGGCGCGGAATAAGCGTCTATCCAAGGCTCCTCCTGACGGGGGAGCTGGCGCGATAGCGCCTGCGGGAGAGATAACGGCAAAGCACAAACGGGTCGTCGTAGGCGCCGACCCCTACGAAATAGCGGAGGCAGGGCAGCGGTTTTCACCCCTCCCCCACCAACTTCACTGAAAAAATCTATATATTGTTGTACAATTTGCCACTTGAAACTACATATAGCGGTGTGGTACAATAAAAACACTTTAGGAATGATTCTCAAATACGGAGGCGCACCATGATCCGCATCATTAAAAAAGACGGCACACGCGAGGACTACAACGTACAGAAGGTCGTCGCTGCCGTGACCAAATCCGCCAACCGGGCGCTCGTCACCTTTACCGACGAGGACTATCGGAAGATCTGCACCTTTGTGGACAGCCGCGTGTTGCAGATGGGCAAGGACGAGATCGCCATCGCCGAGATGCACAACATCGTCGAGGCCGCGCTGGAGGCGGTCAACCCGACCGTCGCCAAGAGCTACCGCGACTACCGCAACTACAAGCAGGACTTCGTCCACATGCTCGATGAGGTCTACCGCAAGAGCCAGGCGATCATGTACATCGGCGACAAGGAGAACTCCAACGCGGACTCCGCGCTGGTGTCCACCAAGCGCTCGCTGATCTTCAACCAGCTCAACAAGGAGCTGTATCAGAAATTCTTCCTCACGGTCGAGGAATTGCAGGCGTGCCGCGACGGCTATATCTACGTGCACGACATGTCCGCGCGCCGCGACACGATGAACTGCTGCCTCTTTGACGTGGCGGCGGTGCTGGAGGGCGGCTTTGAGATGGGCAACCTCTGGTACAACGAGCCGAAGACGCTCGATGTCGCGTTCGACGTCATCGGCGACATCGTGCTCAGCGCGGCAAGCCAGCAGTACGGCGGCTTTACCGTGCCCGAGGCGGACAAGATCCTGTCGAAATACGCCGCGCGCAGCTATGACAAGTACATGGAGAAGTACCGCGCGCTGGGGCTCGACGAGGCGCGCTGCGAGGAAGAGACGATCAAAGACCTGGAAAACGACTTCCACCAGGGCTTCCAGGGCTGGGAATACAAGTTCAACACCGTGGCGTCCAGCCGCGGCGACTATCCGTTTATCACCGTGACCTTCGGGCTCGGGCGCGACCGCTTTGCCAAGATGGCATCGAAGTCGATGCTTGCCGTCCGCCGTGGCGGACAGGGCAAGAAGTGGTGCAAGAAGCCGGTGCTCTTCCCGAAGCTGGTCTTCCTCTATGACGAGAACCTGCACGGCGAGGGCGGGGAGCTGGAGGACGTCTTCGAGGCGGGCGTGGACTGCTCGCAGCGCTCGATGTACCCCGACTGGCTCTCGCTCACGGGTGACGGCTATGTGGCGGGCATCTACAAGCGCTACGGCAAGGTCGTCTCGCCGATGGGCTGCCGCGCGTTCCTCTCGCCGTGGTTTGAGCGCGGGGGCATGAAGCCCGCGGACGACGCGGATGAGCCGATCTTTGTCGGGCGCTTCAACATCGGCGCGGTCAGCCTGCATCTGCCGATGATCTACGCCAAGGCGCAGAAGGAGAGCCGCGATTTCTACGAGGTGCTGGATTACTATCTCGAGCTGATCCGCAAGCTGCACCTGCGCACCTATGATTACCTCGGCGAAATGCGCGCGTCCACCAACCCCCTTGCTTACTGCGAGGGCGGGTTCTACGGCGGGCACCTCGGCATTCACGACAAGATCAAGCCGCTGCTGGCAAGCGCCACGGCGTCCTTCGGCATCACCGCGCTCAACGAGCTGCAGCAGCTGCACAACCACAAATCGCTGGTTGAGGACGGTCGGTTTGCGATCGAAGTGATGGAGCACATCAACGAGAAGGTCGCGCAGTTCAAGGAGGAGGACGGCAGGCTGTACGCGATGTACGGCACGCCTGCCGAGAGCCTCTGCGGGCTTCAGGTGGAGCAGTTCCGCAAGAAGTACGGCATCGTCGAGAACGTGTCCGACCGCCCCTATGTGTCAAATTCCTTCCATTGCCACGTCTCCGAGGAGATTACGCCGATCGAGAAGCAGGATCTTGAGGGCCGCTTCTGGGATCTGATGAACGGCGGCAAGATCCAGTACGTCAAGTACCCGATCGAGTACAATCGCGAGGCAGTCAAGACGCTGGTGCGCCGCGCGATGGGCAAGGGCTTTTACGAGGGCGTGAACCTCTCGCTTGCCTACTGCGACGACTGCGGACATCAGGAGCTGGAAATGGACGTTTGCCCGAAGTGCGGGTCGAAGAATCTGACCAAGATCGACCGCATGAACGGCTACCTCTCCTATTCGCGCGTCAAGGGCGACACCCGCCTCAACGCCGCGAAGATGGCGGAGATCAAAGACAGAAAGTCGATGTAAACAGAAAGTCGATGCAAGAAGATGAATTATCACAATATTACCACCGACGACATGCTCAACGGCGACGGGCTGCGCACCGTGCTCTGGGTGGCGGGCTGCGGGCACGCATGCCCCGGCTGTCAGAACCCGGTCACCTGGGATGCGTGCGGCGGCCTGCCGTTTGACGAGGCGGCGAAGGCAGAGCTGTTTGAAAAGCTCGGCAAGCCGCACATCAGCGGCATCACGTTCAGCGGGGGCGACCCGCTCTATCCCGCCAATCGCGAGGCGGTCACGGCGCTTGCCGCCGAGGTGCGCGCCCGCTTCCCGAAAAAGACGATCTGGCTCTACACCGGGTATACCTACGAGGAGATTACGAAACTGCCGGTGCTCGGCTTTGTGGATGTGCTGGTGGACGGCAGATACGACGCGGCAAAGCGCGATGTCAGACTGCACTGGAAGGGCAGCTCCAACCAGCGCGTCATCGACGTCCCCGCGACGCGCGCGGCGGGCGAGATCGTGCTGCACGACACCGACTACGGAAAGGAACAGACAAGATGAAGCGCATTGCGAGATTTGAGAAGGTTTCAGAGGCGCAGTTCTGCGAGGGGTATCGCGACTGCTTCGGCGAGGACGGCGCAGCCGTCTACGGGACGCTGAAGCTGCCGCGCCGCGCCACGGCGGGCAGCGCAGGCTATGATTTTTACACGCCGCGCGCGCTGACCATCGCGCAGGGCGAGACGGTCAAGATCCCCACGGGCATCCGCGCCTGCATCGAGGACGGCTGGGTGCTCCAGATTTACCCGCGCAGCGGGCTGGGGTTCAAATACCGCTTACAGCTGAACAACACGGTTGGCATCATCGACAGCGACTATTACCACGCCGACAACGAGGGACACATCTTCGTCAAGCTCACCAATGATTCCAACGAGGGCAAGACGCTCACGCTTGCCGCGGGCGATGCCTTCGCGCAGGGCGTGTTCGTGGAGTACGGCATCACCTTCGACGACGATGCCGACGGCGTCCGCCGCGGCGGTTTCGGCTCGACGGGGAAGTAAATCGGAAAAGAAAAAACGGGGGAAACTTTCGTGTACGAAAGTTTCCCCCGTTCCTCTTTCCAAGGACTTTGAAAATAAGCCGTCCCCGCCGAGCCTTAATACAGCTTTTTCAGATACGCCACGGCAAGATCGACGACAAGCCCGTAGCTTTTTGTGCCTGCGGTCTCGCCCTGCCACTTCAGGTAGGTGTCGTTGACCGTGTCGGCAACGTCGGACGCGGTGGAATTGCGATAAGGCTCAAACATCTTCGAGTAGGCGGCAAATTCGCCGTGCACGCGGGTGTCGAGGAGAGACGCGATCGTGCGGTAAGCGTCCGGGTTTGCGCTGTAGAGCGCGTCCGAAAGGTATTCATAGAGGTTGGCGTAGCCGCAGTAGCGGATGTAGGGGTCGTCTGACGCGGTGCAGACGAGATAGGCGATGAAATTTGCCTCATCCTCTGGGGCAACGCCGCGCTGGTGCGCCATTTCGTGCGCCGTGGTGTAGACGATGACGAAATCCGGGTAGTTGAAGTTAACGTTCGCCTCGCCGGTGTAGACCGCGTAGATGCCCGAGAGATGCGTGTAGGTCATCGGCTTTGAGAGCGCGATGCGCTTGACCGGCGCATGCAGCGGTGTGAGAAAGTCGTATTCTTCGTAGAGCTTGTCGTAGGCGGCGTTCAGCTTTTTCGTCAGCTCGGCAAAGGAATAGGGCATGTGCGACGCGCCGGAGGCGGCGAATTGCACCTCTTTTGCCGCGTCATTCAGCTGCACCGCCGTGTAAAGCGTGGCGTCCGTCAGCTCCTCCGCGCTCGGCGCGGTGACCTCCAGCCCGATCTTGTCCTCCAGTGGCGTTGCGCCGTATGCCGCGCCGTAGTTGAGAAAGAACGCCGAGAAGATCAGCGCAAGCCCCGCCAGCACGCCGAAGACGTGGCGGAGCAGCCGCTCGGGCGGGACGACCTTGATGCAGTAGAGCACATACCACACGCCGATGGGGAGCGCCGCGAGGAGCAGCGTCTCGGCGAGCGAGAAGGGGAAGATCGCCGTCACCCAGGCAAACGCGGCGCGGCAGACCGCGCCGACCGTGCGGTTGTAGGCGTCGGCAAACGGCGCGGACAGCCCTGCGGCGATGCGGACGGCGAGCGCGACGAGAAAGACGGCGTAGAGGACGAGCGCCGCCGTCGGGATGTTTTTCTTGACAAAAGCCTTGAATTCAGTCATGGTTTTCTTCCTTTCGGAGGGTTTCGAGATAAGCGGTAAGATCGGGCGGGAGCGGGCATTCGATCCGCATATCCGCGCCGGTCACCGGATGGACAAAGGCAAGCGCGGCGGCGTGCAGCGCCTGCCGCGGAATGGCAAAGCCGCCGCCGTAGAGGTCGTCGCCCACGATCGGGCAGCCGATCGAGGCAAAGTGCACGCGCAGCTGATGCGTGCGCCCGGTTTTCGGCTCGCAGCGCACCACGGCGATGCCGCCGATCGTTTCCGTCGTTTCATAGACGGTCACGGCGTGTTCGCGCTGTGCGCCGGTCGGGTAGGACGCGCGCAGGATGATGCTCTCGCCCACGCGGCGGATGTAGGAGTCAATCACGCCGGCGGGCGGTGTCGGCGCATGCGTCAGCAGCGCGAGGTAGGTTTTTTCGATCCTGCGGTTTGCGACAAGCGTGCCGAAGCGCTCGGCGGCGTAGCGGTTCTTTGCCACAAGCAGGACGCCGCTGGTGTCCGCATCGAGGCGGTTGACCGCGCGGAAGACAAAGGGCACGCCCCGCCGCGCAAACTCGCCCGCGATGGCGTTTGCCAGCGTGTCGCCGCGATGCCCGTGCGACTCGTGCGTGGGCATGTAAGGCGGTTTCGCCGCCGCGAGGATGAAGTCGTCCTCAAATAGGATGTCCACGGGCGTATCGGACGGCTCGGGGCGGGATTCGGTGTCTTCAAAGGCAAGCGAGACCGTCTCGCCCGCCGCGAGGACATGCCGCACCGTGACGGGCGCGCCGCCTACCGTGATGCCGCCCGCCGCCTTCAGCGCGGAGAGCAGCCCGGAGGAGACGCCGAGCCCGCCGCGCAGATAGTCGCGCAGCGTGCGCCCGTCGCAGGTCTTGTCTACGGTAAAATCCATGCGCACCTCCGCTCGTCGTGTTATATCTATTGTAGCATGTTCTTGCCCGAAAAGCAAGCGTGCACCGTCTGCATAGTCTGCCCCGAATTTGGTAAAAATCCCATCGGAGGTGAGACGATGCGCGGCTGTCAGAGACAGATCATTATGTTAAAGGGAACGGATTCCCAGATTTTTGACGAGGCGTATTTTCTCCTGCGCAAGGATTTTGACCGGTCGCGCGGGAGCGAGGGGGAGCTTGTGCGCGAGGCGGAGCGGTTGGTGGCGCTGAACACCACGTGTCGCCGCACGCGGCGGCATCCGCGGCTCTGGCTGTTTGCCGCCGGGATGCTGGCTGGCGGGCTGCTGTTTTTGCTGCTTTGGTGGATCTTTTGAGGGAAATCGCGGGAATCGGCGCGCCGTACAGTGCGGATGCGGGTCGCCATGACCCCTGCCGGTTGGCGCAAAAGGGAGGCAAACCTATAGGAGCGACCATCGGTCGCCCGCTGTCACAAAGCAAAAACGGGCGACCGATGGTCGCCCCTACGGAATAGCGGGAACTGTGTACACACCGCACGGGCGGGGGCTTGCTCCCGCCGCATCTAAGCCTTCCCCTTTGGGGAAGGGGGACCGCGCCAGCGGTGGATGAGGGCTTGCAGGCAGAAGGCACAGCATGGCGGAATGCTTTGCTTTGCACAATCCCTCATCAGGCACAGGATGTTTTCCCATCGGGAAAACTCCGCGAGACGCGCAGCGTCCCGTACAGCTCTCCCCCAAGGGAAGCCTTGCCCGCTTTCCTTTTTTACAAACCCTCTTGCATTCCCGCCGCAGTTGATGTATAATATCTTTGTAATTGTTGAACGGTTTTTATGTGCGTAAAGTGCCCGCCTGTGCGTTCCGCGGTGCGCTCCAAGCCGACATACACCCGATCGGGGGCGGTTTTTTGCCGCGTCCGAGTGCTTTTACTTTTGGTCTGTCCGACTTGTCCGACAGATTTTATTTTCGCGCCCGCGCCCGTTTTTCGCGCGGCGTGTACGTTTTCAAGACTGACACAAAGGAGAATTTATGGAAAAAAACAATCAGAAAAACCCCGCGCAGAATAACCCCGCGGAGCATCCGCAAAGTCCCGCCGCGGCGGAGAAGAAAACCGCCAAGCGGCACTACACAAGAAGACCGAAGAAGGCGCAGACACAGGCGGCACAGCCCGCCGCGCCCGCTGCGGCCGTGACGCCGGCGCAGATCGCACAGACCGCGCAGCCGGCGAAGCGCAAGCGCGGTGGCAAGGGCGGCGCAAAGCCGACCGGCAAGATCCGCATCGCCTCGCTCGGCGGTCTGCATGAGATCGGCAAGAACATGACCATGATCGAGTACGGCGACGACATCATCGTGGTGGACTGCGGCATCGCATTCCCCGATGAGGATATGCTCGGCATTGATCTCGTTATCCCGGACGTCACCTACCTCGAAAAGAATAAAGAGAAGATCCGCGGCATCCTGCTGACGCACGGGCACGAGGACCACATCGGCTCGCTGCCCTACGTCCTGCGCTCGATCAACCCGGATATTTACGGCACGGCGCTCACGCTCGGCATCGTCGAGAAGAAGCTGTCCGAGCATTCGCTGCCGCACACGCCCCGCCTGCACACCGTGCAGCCCGGCGACACCGTGCAGCTCGGCAGCCTCTCGGCAGAGTTTGTCCGCGTCAACCACTCCATTGCCGACGCCTGCGCGATCGCGATCCGCACGCCGCTCGGCATCCTGTTCCACACCGGCGACTTCAAGCTCGACCTCACCCCCGTGGACGGCAAGATGATGGATATTACCCGCATCGGCGAGATCGGCAATGAGGGCGTGCTGCTGCTCATGTGCGAGTCCACCAATGCCGAGCGCCCGGGCTTCACCCCGTCGGAACGCACCGTCGGCAGAAGCCTTGCGGACATCTTTCTCAAAAACAAGGATAAGCGGCTGGTCATCGCGACATTCTCGTCCAATGTCCACCGCGTGCAGCAGATCATTTCGCTCTCCGCCGAGAACGGGCGCAAGGTCGCCGTCATGGGGCGCAGCATGGTCAACGTCATCGCCGCTGCCAGCGCGCTCGGGTACATGAACGTGCCGGACGGGCTGCTGATCGACGTCAAGGACATCAAGCGCTATCCCGAGAGCCAGGTCACGCTGGTCACCACGGGCAGCCAGGGTGAGCCGATGAGCGCGCTCTACCGCCTCGCCTTCGGTGACAACGACCGCGTCACGCTCGGGCAGAAGGATCTTGTGGTCATCAGCGCCTCGGCGATCCCCGGCAATGAGAAGTCGGTCGGCAAGATCATCAACGCGCTGATCGGCGCGGGCGTCTCGGTCATGCACGATCCCGAGACCGACGTGCACGTCTCGGGGCACGCCTGCCGTGAGGAGCTGAAGCTGATGCAGGCGCTCACGCACCCGAAGTATTTCATGCCGATCCACGGCGAGCTGCGCCATCTGGATGCCAACCGGCAGATCGCCCGCTCGATGGGCATTCCGGACGAGAATATCTTCATTTCCGACATCGGCAAGGTGCTGGAGATCGATGCAAAGGGTGCACGCTTTGCGGGCACGATTCCCTCGGGCAAGATCCTGGTGGACGGCTACGGCGTCGGCGACGTCGGCAGTATCGTGCTCCGCGACCGCAAGCACCTGTCGCAGGACGGGCTGATCGTCGTGGTTGCGGCGGTTGACCTTGACGCACGCCTGCTGTCCTCGGGACCCGACATCATCTCGCGCGGCTTTGTCTATGTGCGCGAGAGCGAGGAACTGATGGGCGAGGCGCGTGAAATTGCCGCCGCGGCGCTGAACAAGTGCCTTGAAGCCAGCCGCACCGACTGGATGGAGCTGAAGACCTCGGTCAAGGACGCGCTCGGCAAGTATCTGTATCAGAAGACGCACCGCAAGCCGATGATTCTCCCGGTCATCATGGATGTGTAAAAGCGGGGGTAACCAAGCCTTCCCCGGTGGGGAAGCCTGAAAAACGCCTTGCGTCTCGCACAGCGCTCCCCCAAGGGAAGCCTGAAAAACGCCGCCTCCTGCCGGATAGCGCAAAAACCGTGCATACCGTAGGACACCGTCTGCTTCCCGCCGCTGCACACCAAAATTCACTTGTATTTCATTTTTGTAAATAAAGGAGACAAAAATCATGGTCAGACATATTCTGCTTTGGCAGCTGAAGGACGAACTCACCCCCGCGGAGAAGCGCGCGGAGGCAGAGCAGTGCAAGCGCGATCTGGAAGCGCTGGTCGGCGTTGTGCCGGGGCTCATTTCGCTGCACGTTGAGATCAACCCGATGGACAGCAGCAACGTGGACATGATGCTGGACAGCACCATGACCGACGCGGCAGCCTACGACGGCTACAAGGTACATCCCGCGCACGTCGCAGCGGCAAATCATGTTCGCAGCGTGGTCAAGTCCCGCGTCTGCATGGACTACGAATTCTGAAGCAAAGCGATGCTTTGATGCATCGGAATAAACCCGAACGCAAAAAAAGAAGACGCGCACGGCGTCTTCTTTTTTGGTCGGAATGAGGTGATTCGAACACCCGACCTCTTGGTCCCGAACCAAGCGCACTACCAAGCTGTGCTACATCCCGATGCTGATATCTTTTCAGCGCAGATTATTATAACACAGACAGGCGGATTTGTCAACAGTTTTTTTGCATTTCCTATTTACAAGAATATAGGCATTATGCTATAATAAAAGCACTATATATTGTGCTTTTACAGGAGAAATTCCATGAAATGTCCCAACTGCGGCTTTGCAGAGAGCAAGGTCATTGATTCCCGCCCCGTGGGCGACAACAGCAGCATCCGCCGCAGACGCGAATGCCTGTCCTGCCGCCGCCGCTTCACGACCTATGAGGTCATCGACTCGGTGCAGCTCGTTGTCATCAAAAAGGACGGCTCGAAGGAGTTTTTCGACCGCATGAAGCTGGAGAGCGGACTCATCAAGGCGTGCCAAAAGCGCCCGGTCGATACCGCCGCGCTTGCCCGCGAGATTGAGGCAGAGCTGCAAAACTCGCTGCGCGCCGAGATCACGACCACCGAGATCGGCGAGATCATCATGGATAAGCTCAAGACGCTGGACGCGGTCTCCTATGTCCGCTTCGCCTCGGTCTACCGCGAGTTCAAGGACGTGGCGACCTTCATGAAGGAGCTGGAACGGCTGAACAAAAAGCAGTAACGCGGGCGCGTAAAAAGGAAGTCTGGAGGATGCGCCGTCGTCGGCAAAAACGGTAAGCCGGAGCGGCGTCATATAGAATGGTTATCGAATTTGTAGCAACCTGCCTGTTCGGGCTGGAACATTTCCTCGGCGAGGAGATCGACCGCCTCGGCTATCGCCGCACCGAGACGATCGACGGCAGAGTCAGCTTTATCGGCGACGAGGCGGCGATCGCCCGCTGCAACATCCATCTGCGCTGCGCCGAGCGGGTCTATATCAAGATGGGGAGCTTTCGCGCGCGCACCTTCGGTGAGCTGTTTGAGGGGACGAAAGCCATCGAATGGGAGCGCTTTATCGGGCGCGAGGACGCCTTCCCGGTCAAGGGACATGCGGTGAAGAGCAAGCTGTTCTCGATTCCCGACTGCCAGAGCATCGTCAAAAAGGCGATTGCCAAGCGGCTGGACAACGAGTATGGCATGTGCTGGTTTCCCGAGAGCAAGACGAAATATCAGGTCGAGTTCTTCATTCTGAAGGATGTCGCCACCCTGATGATCGACACCTCGGGCGTGCCGCTGCACAAACGCGGTTACCGCGCCATCGCGGGGGCTGCGCCCCTGCGCGAGACGCTGGCGGCGGCGCTGGCGCTCAATTCCCGCCCGCGCGAGAATGTGCTTCTGTGGGATCCGTTCTGCGGAAGCGGCACGATCGCCATCGAGGCGGCAATGATCATGAAGAATCAGGCGCCCGGGCTGTTCCGCCGCTTTGCCGCGGAGGAATTTGCCGTCGCCCCGCCCGAGCTTTGGGCAGAGGCGCGCGCCGAGGCGAAGGCGGCGATCCGCCCGACCGCTTTTGAGGCATACGCATCGGATATCGACCCCGAGATGGTGCAGCTTGCCGCCGACAACGCGGCGCGCGCGGGCGTTTCGGACGTGGTGAAGACCTTCGTTGCCGATGCCTGCACCATCCGCACCGGCGGGCGGCGCGGCACGATCGTCTGCAATCCGCCGTACGGCGAGCGCATGGGCAGCGCCGACGAGGTGGAGCGGCTTTACGCCCGCATGGGGCAGCATTTCCGCTCACTCGAACCCTGGCAGGTCTATGTGCTGACCTCCAGCTAGCGGTTTGAACGCCTGTACGGCAGGCGCGCCGACAAGGTGCGCAAGCTCTACAACGGCATGATCCCGTGCTTTTTGTACCAGTATTTCAAATTTGACCGCCCCGAGGGGTGAAAAAAGCCGCGCGCCGATTCGGCGCGCGGCTTTTTGTGTGGAGCGGGTAAAGAATCCGCACATACTGTGGGGCGTCTCTTAGCCTTCCCCGGTGTGGAAGGGGGACCGCGTTAGCGGTGGATGAGGGCATGCAGGCAGCCGACACAGCATGGTACGATATTTTGCTTTGTACAATCCCGCATCAGTCGCCTACGGCTCAGGATGTTTTCCCATCGGGAAAACGCCGCGAGACGCTTCGCGTCTCGTACAGCTCTCCCCTTGCACAGGGGAGCCGAATCCCCTTTCCCTCACTTCTCCGCGAGCTTGCTTCGCAGATATTTGCCCGTATAGGAGCCTTCGACTTCGGCAACTTCCTCGGGCGTGCCTTCGGCGACGATCCTGCCGCCGCCCTCGCCGCCCTCGGGGCCGAGGTCGATGATGTGGTCGGCAACCTTGATCATGTCGAGGTTGTGCTCGATGACGATGACGGTGTTTCCTGCGTCCACGAGGCGGTTGAGAACCGAGATCAGCTTTGCTACGTCCTCGCTGTGCAGACCCGTGGTCGGCTCGTCGAGGATGTAGACGGTTTTGCCGGTGGAGCGGCGGGCAAGCTCGGTCGCCAGCTTCACGCGCTGCGCCTCGCCGCCCGAAAGCGTGGTGGAGGATTGCCCGATCTTGATATAGCCGAGCCCGACATCGCAGAGCGTCTGCAATTTGCGCTTCACCGAGGGGACGCCCGCGAAGAATTCGACGCCCTCCTCCACGGTCATCTCCAGCACCTCGTAGATGTTCTTTTCCTTGTAGTGCACCTCGAGCGTCTCGCGGTTGTACCGCCTGCCGCCGCAGACGTCGCACTTGACATAGACGTCGGGCAGGAAGTGCATCTCGATGCACTTCACGCCGTCGCCCTCGCAGGCTTCGCACCTGCCGCCCTTGGTGTTGAACGAGAAGCGCCCCGCCTTGTAGCCGCGTGCTTTCGCCTCGCGGGTCTTGGCAAAGAGCTCGCGGATCTCGGAGAACACGCCGGTGTAGGTCGCCGGATTCGAGCGCGGCGTGCGCCCGATCGGGCTCTGATCGATCGCGATGACCTTGTCAAGCGCGCCGACCCCCTCGATGCTGTCGTGCTCGCCGGGGAAGGTGACCGCGCGGTTCAGCGTGGCGGCAAGGCTCTCGTAGAGCACCGAATTGACCAGCGAGGACTTGCCGCTGCCCGACACGCCGGTCACGGCGATGAACTTGCCGAGCGGGAAGGTCACGTCGATGTTTTTGAGGTTGTGCTCCCGCGCGCCGTGCACGGTCAGAAACGCGCCGTTGCCCGGTCTGCGGGTGGCGGGGACCTCGATCTTCCGCCGCCCGGCGAGGTAGTCGCCGGTGATGGACTTCTTGTTTTTTGCCACCTCGGCGGGCGTGCCCGCCGCGCAGATATAGCCGCCGTGGATGCCCGCGCCGGGACCGATGTCCACGAGGTAATCCGCGGCGCGCATGGTGTCCTCGTCGTGCTCGACGACCACCACCGTGTTGCCGAGGTCGCGCAGCTTTTTCAGCGTGGCGATCAGCTTGTCGTTGTCGCGCTGGTGCAGACCGATGCTCGGCTCGTCGAGGATGTAGAGCACGCCGACGAGCGACGAGCCGATCTGCGTCGCCAGGCGGATGCGCTGCGCCTCGCCGCCCGAGAGCGTGCCCGCGCGGCGTGCGAGGTTGAGGTATTCAAGCCCGACGCTGACGAGAAAGCCGAGGCGCGCGCGGATCTCCTTGACGATCTCGGCGGCGATCTGCCGGTGCTCGTTGTCCAGCTCCAGCTTTGTGACAAAGTCGAGTATCCTGTCGATCGGCATCAGGCAAAGCTCATAGATGTTCTTGCCGCCGACCGTGACTGCCAGCATCATCTTGTTCAGCCGTCCGCCGCCGCATTCGGGGCAGACCTGCTCTTCGAGCAGGCTGTCGTAGTATTCCTGCCCGTAGGATTCGCGGCGGCGGTCGATCATCGGGATGATGCCCTCAAAGGTCGTGGTCTGGTGGTGCGCCGTGCCGCCGAAAAAGCGCGTGATTGTATAGGTTTCCTTGCCCGTACCGTAGAGCAGTGCGCTCATCGCGGTGCGGGTGTATTTTTCAAGCGGGAGATCCATCGTGAAGCCGAATTTTTTGCCCACGGCTTCGATCAGCGGACCGTTCCAGCTCTCCTCTTCGAGCGTTTTGAACCCGTTGCAGGCGATGCCGCCCTCGCGCAGGGACAGGCTCTTGTCGGGCATGAGCTTTTTCTCGGAGACGCGGGTCAGCGCGCCCAGTCCCGCGCAGCGCGGGCAGGCACCGTCCGGCGCGTTGAACGAGAACATGCGGGGTTCCAGCTCGCCGAAGCTGATGCCGTGTTCCTCGCAGGCGTATTTGAGCGAATAGTCGCGCTCCTCCTCGGCGGCGCCTTCCTCACGCGGCACGGTCACGATGCGCACAAGCCCATCGGTCAGGGCGACGGCGGTCTCCACCGAGTCGCCGATGCGGGTGTGCGCGTCGGGGCGGCAGACCAGGCGGTCAACCACAATCTCCACCGTGTGCTTGAGGTTCTTGTCCAGCGTGATCGTCTCCGTGAGGTCGTAGAGACTGCCGTCCACGCGCACGCGGGCGTAGCCGCCGCGCCGCGCGTCGGCAAGCACCTTTTCGTGCGTGCCCTTGGCATTCCGCACGACGGGGGCGAGTACCATAAAGCGCGTGCCCTCCGGCATCGCGAGGATGCTGTCGATGATGGAGTCCACGGTCTGCTGCTTGATTTCCTTACCGCAGACCGGGCAGTGCGGCACGCCGCAGCGGGCGTACAAAAGACGCAGGTAGTCGTAGATCTCGGTGACCGTGCCCACGGTCGAGCGCGGGTTTTTCGAGGTGGTCTTCTGGTCGATGGCGATCGCGGGGGAAAGTCCCTCGATCGAGTCGACGTCGGGCTTGTCCATCTGCCCGAGGAACTGCCGCGCGTAGGAGGACAGCGACTCGACAAAGCGGCGGTGCCCCTCGGCGTAGAGCGTGTCAAACGCCAGCGAGGATTTGCCGCTGCCCGAGAGCCCGGTCAGCACGGTCAGCTTGTCGCGCGGGATCGTGAGGTCAACGTTTTTCAGGTTGTTGACCCGCGCGCCTTTGATGATGATATCCTTTGCCATGGTAATACCCTTTCGTGTGAAAAAGTAGGGAAAAGCGGATGGAGATGCGGAGAGGGGGAAGCCTGAGAGCACGCCGCGTCTCCGCTCCTTACAGCCCGCGGAGCTCCTTGATGCGGTCGCGCAGGTAAGCTGCCTTCTCGAATTCCAGCTTCGCCGAGGCGGCGCGCATCTCCTTGGTGTATTCTTCGATCAGCTTCTCGCGGTCGCTGCGCGAGAGCTTCTTCGTCGCGGCGGCAGCCTCCTTCTTCGACTTGCCGCCCAGCGAAATGACCTCGCGCACGTCCTTCTTGATCGTCTTCGGCACGATGCCGTGCGCGTCGTTGTACGCCTTTTGCAGGCTGCGGCGGCGCTCGGTCTCCTCCATCGCGCCGCGCATGGATTCGGTCACGGTGTCGGCATAGAGGATGACCTTGCCGTCCGCGTTGCGCGCGGCTCTGCCGATGGTCTGGATCAGCGAGGTCTCGCTGCGGAGGAAACCCTCCTTGTCCGCGTCGAGGATCGCCACCAGCGACACCTCGGGTATGTCCAGCCCCTCGCGTAAGAGATTGATGCCGACCAGCACGTCAAACACGCCGAGGCGCAGGTCGCGTACAATTTCCATGCGCTCCATCGTCTCCACGCTGTGGTGGATGTATTTGACCTTGATGCCGTTGGAATCGAGATAACCGCTGAGATCCTCCGCCATCTTCTTGGTCAGCGTGGTGACCAGCACGCGCTCGCCGCGCGCCGAACGGGTGCGGATCTCGCCCATCAGGTCGTCCACCTGCCCCTCGATGGGGCGCACCTCGACCGCCGGGTCGAGCAGCCCCGTCGGGCGGATGAGCTGCTCCACGATCTGCCCGCTGCGCGTGCGCTCGTATTCGCCGGGCGTCGCGCTGACGTAGACCACCTGGTTGATGTGCTGTTCAAACTCGTCGAAGAACAGCGGGCGGTTGTCATAGGCGCTCGGCAGGCGGAAGCCGTATTCCACAAGGTTGGTCTTGCGCGCGCGGTCGCCGCCCGACATGCCGCGCACCTGCGGCAGCGTGACGTGCGACTCGTCGATGAACATCAGAAAGTCCTTCGGGAAGTAGTCGAGCAGGGTGTACGGCGTCGAGCCTGCCGGGCGGCGGGAGAGCACGCGGGAATAGTTCTCCACGCCGGAGCAGAAGCCGACCTCGCGCAGCATTTCGAGGTCGTAGCGCGTGCGCTGCTCGATGCGCTGCGCCTCGATCAGCTTGCCCCGGCTCTCGAAGAATTTCACCCGCTCGGCAAGCTCCTCTTCAATTTCCTTCAGCGCCTCCTCGCGCTTGTCGTCGGTGACGGCATAGTGCGTCGCGGGGAAGATCACGGTCACGTCCAGCTCGCGGATCAGCTCGCCCGTCAGCACGTTGATCTCGGAGACGCGGTCGATCTCGTCGCCGAAGAACTCCACGCGCACAGCCTTCTCGCTCTCGGAGGCGGGAAAGATCTCCACCGTGTCGCCCCGCACGCGGAACTTGCCGCGCACAAAGCCCACGTCGTTGCGCTCGTAGGCGATCAGCACGAGGCGGCGGAGCAGCTCCTCGCGCTCCATCGCCATGCCGCGCCGCAGCACGATCTGCAGCTCCTGGTATTCGGACGGGTCGCCCAGGCTGTAGATGCAGGAGACGCTGGCGACGATGATGACGTCCCGCCGCTCGAACAGCGCGCTCGTCGCGCTGTGGCGCAGCTTGTCGATCTCGTCGTTGATCATCGCGTCCTTCTCGATGTACATGTCCTTGCCGGGGATGTACGCCTCGGGCTGGTAGTAGTCGTAGTAGGAGACAAAGTATTCCACCGCATTGTTCGGGAAGAACTCGCGGAACTCGGAGCAGAGCTGCGCGGCAAGCGTTTTGTTGTGCGCCAGCACCAGCGTCGGGCGGTTGACGTTGGCGATGATGTTTGCCATCGTGAAGGTCTTGCCGGAGCCGGTCACGCCGAGCAGCGTCTGCTCGGCGATTCCCGCCTCCACGCCTGCGGTCAGCTTTGCGATCGCATCCGGCTGGTCGCCGGTCGGTTTATAGGGTGCGCGCAGGTCGAATTTGTTATTCTGCATCGTCGTCTCCTTTCAAGAGGTTTGCTTCACGAACGGGGTGCGCCGTGTAGCCGTCTGCATCCGCCGTGATGCGCAGCGGATAGGGCATATGACCGAAGAAAAGCAGGCTGCCACGCGCTGCTGCCTCAGCCAGAACGCGCAGACGCGTGGCAAGCAGCAGGGGGTTGTCCTCCGCACCCCACGCGGGGTGCTCCGCCTGGCAGACATGGTAAAAAAGATCGCCGCAGAACAGCAGGGAGCGTCCGCCCGCCGTGACGCGCACGGCAAGGTGGTGCGGCGTGTGCCCCGGCGTCGGGACGAGGGACACCGTATCGGTGATCGTCCGCTCGCCGTCCGGAACGGGAACTGCCGCCCCGGCTGCCAGCACGGGCGCGATCGAATCGCGCAGCACGCAGACGTCGTCTTGGGAAAGCTTCGGCAGGCGGGCGCGCAGGTCTTCGAGATCTCCGGCGGGCAAATGGTATTTTGCGTGCGGGAAGGTCGGTGTCCATGCGCCGTTTTGCAGCCGTGTGTTCCAGCCGACATGGTCGGCGTGCAGATGCGTGCAGATCACGGTATCGATCGTCTCGGGCGGCGCAGCCACCGTAAGGCGGTCGAGCCAGTCGGTGTCGAGACCTCCCCAGCCGCCGCAGAGCGGCTTGCCGTTGCCGATGCCGGTGTCGATGAGGATGCGCCGCCCGTCGGCAAAAAGCAGAAAGCTCTGCACCGGGGCGAGCACATGCCCGCCGTTGGCGCAGGCAGGGAAGCGCGCCGCATAGGGGCGGATCGCCGCCGCCGTCATGGCGGGGACAATGCGCTGTATAATGTCGCCGGCGTCCTGCGTCTCCACAATCCGGAATATCTGTGCGCCGCCGAAGCAAAAATGATCGGTCATTTTACCCTCCCCGTCCAAAAGCTGCCGTGAAAGTTCTATAGAAAAAAGTTGATTTTCACTGAATATAGTATTATATCACATTTCGGGCATGCTGTAAAGGGGAACATCGCCGGAAATGCAAAAAGGAAGTGCCATGGGCACTTCCTTTTTGCATGGAGATTTGCGGGAACACCGTCAGCAGAACATCGAAAAGCGTCCGGTATCCGCGTCCCGGACGGATATATACCGTTTCGGGATATGTTTAGTATACCAAATGGGTATACTAAAGTCAAGAACTATTTTGAGTTGCTGCGGTCATGCACCGGCGGAGAGGAAAGATTATGCGTTTACGGGAACTTCGTCTGGAGCGTGGCATCACGCAGCTGAAGCTGGGGCTGGATCTGCATATGAGTCAGAATACGATTTCGCGCTATGAGACCGGCGCGCGCGAGGCGGGGTATGCCGAGCTGTGCCGCATCGCGGACTATTTCGGCGTGACCGTGGATTATCTGCTGGAGCGCACCGACAAGCGGGATTAGACAGGAACGGCGTCCGCGCCGCCCCGGTTTTGCGCAAAAATGACCGAAAACGCGGAGGCAATGCGCGCAAATTTGAAGAAAATGGACAAATCCACTTGACATGCGGACTGTCGGATGGTATACTGACCTTAACATAATTTTGGATATCTGTAAAAGGAGACTACCGACCATGAAGTACACGGCACCTGTCGCAGAGCTTGTCTCTGTTGAGTCCGTCTCCGCGCTTCTGACCAGCGGCGATTGCTGCGGCGACGCAGTTCACAACAAGACTGTAGACGAAGAACTGTAAATCGGAAACATACAACAAAGGCGTGGGTTTCCACGCCTTTGTTGTTGTCGGCACCCCGGCAGGGTACGGCGGCGGGCTGAAAACGGAGAGAATGTATGGTACTGAACGTAGCAGATTTTTATTTTGAGGTCGGCGAGGTGCGGAGCGCATATGCAAAGGCACTCTGCGCGGACTACATATGCGAAGATCCGCCGCGCATTGACGCGGACGTCCGCCTCACGCAGGCGGATCTGGATGCGGAGGCGGAGGCGGCGCGCCGGTTCTTCACGGGCGGCGGACGCCCGGCGCACGTCGCGTGGACGGCGCTCTATCGGAAGATCTGCGGCTTTGTACTGGCGCACGATGCCTTTCTGATGCATTGCGCCGTGATCGGATACGAGGGGCGCGGCTATGCGTTCTCGGCGCCGAGCGGCACGGGCAAGACCACCCATATCCGCCTGTGGCAGCAGGTCTTCGGCGCAGACAAGGTGCAGATTGTCAACGGCGACAAGCCGATTCTGCGCCGCTTCGGCGACACCTTTTATGCCTACGGCACGCCCTGGTGCGGCAAGGAGGGCTACAATACAAATACGCGCGTGCCGCTTGCCGGACTGTGCTTTGTCGAGCGCTGGACGGAGAACAGCATCCGCCGCATGACGGTGGAGGAGGCTGTGCCGCACCTGTTCACGCAGATCATGGTCGGCGATTCGCCGGATCTCGGCAGACAGATGGAGCTGGCGGACGCGCTGCTGACGGACGTGCCGTGCTATCTGCTGCGCTGCAATATGGATCCCGCCGCCGCCGTGGCGGCGCGGGACGGGATGCAGGGCGTCTGAGGGGGTGCGGAGATGAACACATTGCGCGGGCAATACAGCTTCATTGCACAGTTTCTCGGCGGGCAGCCGGTTGAACCGGAGAAAACCTACCGGCAGCTCTCCTTTTGCCGAACGGTCGATGTGGACGGTGAGACCGTCGTTTTCAATGTGCTGACCGGCGAGATCGCCGCGCTGACGGCGGCGGAGGCGGCAATTCTACGCGCGCCTGCCGTATTGCCGGGGGCGGAGACCGAGGCGCTGATCCGCGGCTGGTTCCTCGTGCCGGAGGGGCACGACGACATCGGGCTTTCGGAGGAGGTGCGCACGCTTGCGCTGGATCTGCGCGGGCAGCTTCCGCTGACCGAATATGTCATCTTCCCGACGACGGACTGCAATGCGCGCTGCTTTTACTGCTATGAGCGCGGCGTGGCGCGCATGCCGATGTCGGCGGGAACGGCGCATGCCGTCGCCGATTTTATCCTGCGCTCGCACGGCGGCAAGCCGGTCACGCTGTTCTGGTTCGGCGGCGAGCCGCTGTATAACGCCGAGGTGATCGACATCGTTTCGGCGGCGCTGCGCGACGCGGGCGTGTCCTATCGCGCGCGGATGATCTCAAACGGCTATCTGTTCGACCGGGCGACGGTTGCCAAAGCGGTTTCGCTGTGGAAGCTGTACCGGGTGCAGATCACGCTTGACGGCACCGAGGAAATCTACAACCGCACGAAGGCGTATATTTACAAGGGCGGCAAAAGCCCGTTCCGGGTCGTGACGGACAACATAGAGGCGTTGCTGGAGGCGAAGATCACCGTCGGCATCCGCATGAATATGGGACCGCACAACCGCACGGATCTCTACCGCCTGGTGGAATGGATCGACGCGCGCTATCCGGACAGGCAGTACCTGCGGGTGTACCCGCATCTGCTGTTTGACAGTGAGAGCGACCCGCCCGAGGCGCGCACGCTCGCGGCAAAGCAGCGGCGCACCGAGGAGATGATTGCGCTCGAGGATTTCTGCGCGGCGCGCGGACTTTTGCCGATCCCGCAGCTGAGACCGAAGATGAGCGTGAATTACTGCATGATGGATTCGCCGCGGTCGGTGACGGTTTTGCCGGACGGTAGCCTCGGCAAGTGCGAGCATCATGTGGCAGATCAGCCGGTCGGCGATCTGGCGCACGGCATCACCGATCCCGCACGGGTGGCATCCTTTGCCGTGCGCGGCACCTGCAAGGCTGTCTGCGACGGCTGCGCCCTGTACCCCACCTGCAACCGGCTTGCGGGCTGCCCGGCGCTCGGGCGGAGCTTCTGCGACGCGGCGGATCGTTTTTATGCGCTCACGCGGCTGGACCGCAGCATCCGCGCCGCCGGGCGCCGGCTGCTGCAGGCGGACGCAGCACCCGCGGCGGACGCCGATGCGCAGAGCGATTGCTGATACGGAAAAAGCACCCGAATGGGTGCTTTTTTCGTAAGCCGCTATACCGCGCATGCGGACCGCATACGTGCCGGGTTGGCTTCACGGCTTGAAATACGGTGCAAGCAGGGCGACAAGCTCTGCTTTTTTGGTGCAGCCGGTGGTTTTGCACATGCGCTTGATGCGGTAGGAGATCACGTTTTCCGAGGTGAACAGCTGCTCGGCGATGTGCGGGTAGGTCTCGCCGCGGAGGATGCCCTTGAGAATGCCGAAGTCCAGCTCGTCGCAGCCGAGCAGCAGCGTCTCCGCCTCAAACACGCGCTGCGTGATGGGGTCGTCGTAGAAATTGACGTTGGGCGTCTGCGGCAGGAACGAGGCGAAAATATCCTTGCCGCGATCCGGCATGTGCGCGGTCGAGGCACGGATCCGGAGCTTGGCGTCCACCTTGGCGGTCAGTGTGATGTCGCCGGGGTTCTTGTAGAGGTACGCATAGGCAAGGATCGCCTGCCTGCCCAGCTCCTCGTGGTCGACCGAGACCGAGGTGATGGTCGGGTTTGCCATCGAGGCGAGCACCGTCGAGCCGAAGCTGACGACAAACAGATCCTCCGGCACGCGCACGCCCTCCTCGCGCAGGTGGCAGATCAGCGCCAGGGCGACCACGTCGTTTGCGCAGATCACCGCATCGTAGCTGCGGCAGTTTTCGGCGAAGCGCGCATAGCAGCCGCGCTGCGAGGCGTAGTTGTAGTAGATGTCGCGCGAGGGATTGCCGCCGCGGAACGCGAGGTAGTCGGCAAAAAAGGCGTCCTTGATCATGTCAGTCGAGGAATTGGGGTTGATGCCGTAGAGCGCGATGTTTTCCCTGCCGCAGGAGAGCAGGTAGTTGATGGACTTGCGCATGCCGTCCTTGTAGTTGAGGAGGATCTTGGAGTGCCCGCTCACGAGGCTCTGCGACTCATAGTTGAGAAAGACGACGTGCACGCCGTAATCGTTGAACCGTGCCAGCACGGCGGGCGTGATCGCAAGCTGCGCGCCGATGTAGACCATCAGGCGCTTTTCGCCGGGTTCGTAGAGGTGGTCAAAGTCGATCTCGCTGACCTCGGGCGCGTCGATAAAGACCGGGGTATAGCGCTTGCGCATGATCTCGGCGTTGATCGCCTTGATCGCAAGCGTGCTCCAGAGCGCGTCCTTGTATTCGGGATTGACGTAGATCTTGACGTCCATAGGAACCTCCTTTGACGAAGTGAGCGAGGGTTAGCCTTCCCCTTGGGGGAAGACGGGGACGGAAACGCAAAGCGTTTCCAATGAGTTTCCCTTACGGGAAACATCACGCCCAGCGGTGGATGAGGGCATGCAGGCAGTCGGCACAGCATGGCGCGACGTTTTGCTTTGTGCAATCCCTCATCAGGCGCTCGCGCGCCAGCTTCCCCAATGGGGAAGCCTAAGAAACGCTTGTGTCCCGCACAGCCCTCCCTACCGGGGAAACCGAATGATACCGGGAGCCGCCGTTAATTCTTCAGCGAATGGATTGGCGCGGGAATTCTGCCGCCGCGGGCGATGAACTTCGCGCAGGAAACCGGATTGACGCGCATGACCGGCGCATAGCCGAGCAGACCGCCGAACTCCACGCGGTCGCCGACGCCCTTGCCGGGCGCGGGGATCACGCGCACGGCGGTGGTCTTGCCGTTGACCATGCCGATGGCGATCTCGTCGGCGATGATGCCGCTGATCGTCTCGGCGGTGGTGTCGCCGGGGATGCAGATCATGTCGAGACCGACCGAGCAGACCGCGGTCATCGCCTCGAGTTTTTCCAGTGTGAGCACGCCTGCCTCGGCGGCGGCGATCATGCCCGCGTCCTCGCTGACCGGGATGAACGCGCCCGAGAGCCCGCCGACATGGCTGGACGCCATGACGCCGCCTTTCTTCACCGCGTCGTTGAGCATGGCGAGCGCCGCCGTCGTGCCCGGACCGCCGCAGACCTCAAGCCCCATGGATTCGAGGATGCAGGCGACGCTGTCGCCGACGGCGGGGGTGGGCGCAAGCGACAGATCGACGATGCCGTAGGGCACGCCGAGCCGTTTTGCCGCCTCGTAGGCGACGAGCTGACCCACGCGCGTGATTTTGAACGCGGTCTTCTTGATGACGTCGGCGAGCGCCGAGAAATCGCAGTCGCCCGCGCGGCGGATCGCCTTTTCGACGACGCCGGGACCGCTGACGCCGACGTTGATCACGCAGTCACCCTCACCCGTGCCGTGGAACGCGCCCGCCATGAACGGGTTGTCGTCCACCGCGTTGGAGAAGACCACAAACTTTGCGCAGCCGATGGCGTCGCGGTCGCGCGTCAGCTCGGCTGCCGCCTTGACGGTTCTGCCCATGCGCGCGACGGCGTCCATGTTGATGCCCGCGCGGGTCGAACCCACGTTGACCGAGGAGCAGACCATGTCGGTCACGGCAAGCGCCTCGGGGATGGCGTCGATCAGCCTGTCCGCACCCTTGGTCATGCCCTTCTGCACGAGGGCGGAGAAGCCGCCGATGAAGTTGATGCCGAGGTCGTGCGCCGCGCGGTCGAGCGTCTTTGCCAGCTTGACGTAGCCCTCGGGCGTCGCCGCGCCGCCGATCTGCGAGATCGGCGTGACCGAGACGCGCTTGTTGACGATCGGAATGCCGTAGAGCTTTTCAATGCCCTCGCAGCAGGAGACGAGGTTCTTCGCGCTCGACATGATCTTGTCGTAGACGTTGGCGCACAGGCGGTCGATGTCGTCGCTCACGCAGTCGTAGAGCGAGATGCCCATCGTGACCGTGCGGATGTCGAGGTTTTCCTCGCGGATCATATGGATTGTTTCGAGAATATCTGCGGTGTTGATCATCGGGATGTGTCCTTTCGCTCAGATCGTGTGCATCGAGGCAAAGATGTCCTCGTGCATGCAGCGGATCTCCAGCCCTTTTTCACGTCCGAGCGCGGCGAGCGCGTCTGCAAACGCGGCAAAATCCACGCGCAGCGCGTCGATGTCCGCGATCATGATCATCGCGAAATATTTGTCCAGCACGCTCTGCGTGATCTCGAGAATGTTCGCGCCGAAGTCCGCACACTTGGCGCTGACGGCGGCGATGATGCCGACCTGGTCCTTACCGATGACGGTGATAACAGCTTTCATTGGTTGTGTTTGCCCTCTCTTTATAGATATACAATCCTATCATACACGAAAAGCGCGCGCGTTTCAAGAAGAAATGCGTAAAAATGTTGAAATTGAGGCGGAAATATGCTATACTTAGATGTTCAAAATGGGCGGAATATAGGTTAAGGAGAAAAGCCATGTACGAACACGATTTTTGCGAATACGCGGTGAAGAAAAAAATCGGCGGCGCATACCTTGCAAAGCTGGTGCTCGCGATGCTTGCCTCGGCGGTCTTCGTGGTCTGCTTTTTTGTGCTGATCCTGCCGGCGGTCGGACTGTTTTTCGGCGCGATCATCTTCACGCTGTTTGCCACGCTGATGTGGTATCTCTCGCGCTTTGCCGCGATCGAGTACGAATACACGCAGACCGGCGCGATCTTCGATGCGGCGTCGGTCTACAACAAGCAGTATCGGCGCGAGCAGGTCTCGGTCGATCTGAAGAAGTCTGCGCGTCTGGTCGCACCGTATAAGAACGGGCGCATCGAGGGCGGCTTTGCGCCGAAGAAGATCCGCGATCTGCGGTCGTCGCCCGACGTGCCGCATGCCTATATCATCGTCTATGAGACGGGGGACGGCACCGAGGCGGTGCTGTTTGACGCATCGGCGCGCATGGTGGAGAACATCCGCATGCAGGTGCCGTCGGTGACGGTGCTGTCGGACGGTCTGCCCGAATAAGCATACCCCGCGCGTCCCGCGCATACCTTCTCAAAAGGAGGTGGGGACGATGGGGTGGTTTCGGAACTTGAAGTTGTTTGCAGACCTCTCGCGCGGCGGGAGAAAGGATGCGCCCGTGCAAAGGTGTCTTTGTAGGGGCGACCATTGGTCGCCCGCCTGTACAAAGCGCAAAATGGGCGACCAATGGTCGCCCCTACAGGGAAGATGCGGATTTTTGCTCCTGCTTATACTTGCATTTCTGCTGACATCCTGTGCGCATGGCGCGCCGCGTGCGCCGCAGATCCCGGCGGATTTCGCCGCCTCGGTCGAGGTCGTGCGCGGGGACTTTACCTACAGCGCGGACTATACGCGCTGCGGCGGCGCCGAGACCCTGCACTTCACCGCGCCGGACAGCCTCGCGGGGCTGTGCGCCGCGACGGCGGACGGCGGCTGCACCCTGTCGGTCGGCGGCGTGACGGCGACTGTGCCGACGGGCGGCATCTTCGCGCCGTTTGCGCTGTTTGACGCGCCGGACGGTTGCCTCACCGAGAGCCGCACCGACGGCGGGCTGACGGTCTATGCAGGCAGATGCGGCGACGACGTCTATTCGATCGCCGTGGACGGCGCAGGCGTGCCGGTGCGGCTTTCGGGCAGCGTCGGCGGCAGCGCGGCGGAGATCCGCGTGCTGAAATTTGCGCAAATTTCCCCGCCTGCCGGGGAGGAAGGAAACGCACATGAATGAAAAAAATATCGCGGAGATCGACCTCTCCGCGCTGAAGCATAATTTCATACACCTGCGGGACCGCGTTACGGCGGTATCGCCCGCAACCGCGCCGATGTGCGTGGTCAAGGCGGATGCCTACGGGCATTCGGTCGCACTCTGCGTCCCCGCGCTCTATGAGGCGGGCGCACGGCATTTTGCCGTGTCCAGCATCGAGGAGGCGGAGCAGATCTACGAAATTCTCGATGCGGAGGATCACGTCGCCGAGACGATCCTGATCCTCGGCTACACGCCGCCCGAGAGCGACAACGTCAAGGCGCTCGCCCGCGAGCATATCACGCAGGCGGTCTACTCGGCGGAGTACGCGCGCGCCCTGTCCGAGCGGATGGTCGCGCTGCAAAATGCGGGCGTGCTCGGCAGGACCGACGTCGTTCGCTGCCACATCAAGCTGGACAGCGGTATGAACCGGCTCGGCTTCGATACGCACGAGGCGGCGGCGGGCGAGACCGTGCGTGAGATCTGCGCCATTGCGGCGCTGCCCGGCATCCGCATCGACGGCGTGTTCTCGCACTTCGCCTGCGCGGATGAAGAGGACGTCGGCATGACCGACATGCAGTTTGCGCGCTATCGCCGCGTGGTGGACGCCTGCGAGGCTGCGGGTGTGCACTTCGCAAAGAAACATATCTGCAACAGCGCGGGGGCGCTGCGTTTCCCCGCAATGTACCAGGATTTCGTGCGGCTCGGCATCGTGCTCTACGGGCTGTCGCCCTCGGCGGCGGCTGCCGACCCCGCGCTCATCCCCGTCATGCGGCTGAAGAGCCGCATCGCGCATATTCACACGGTGCACGCCGGGGACTGCATCAGTTACGGCGCGGAGTTCCGCGCATCGGGCGAGATGCGGGTCGCCACCATCCCCATCGGGTATGCCGACGGCTTTATCCGCGCCTACAAAAACGGCGGCACGGTCATGGTCGGCGGCAGAGCGGCAAAGCTGCTCGGCAGGGTCTGCATGGATCAGTGCATGGTGGATGTCACGGGGCTTGACGCCGCTGTTGGCGACTTTGTTTACATCTTTGACGCAAGCGGGGAGAACATCGAGCGTCTCTGCCGCGCGGCGGATACCATCAATTACGAGGCGCTCTGTCTCGTCAGCAAGCGCGTTCCCCGTGTCGCCGTGAACGGATAGGCGAGGGAAGGCTTTTTCACAAACCTGTTTCAGGCCTTCCCCTTGGGGAAGCCCAATACCATAATAAAGGAGGTGAGCGGCATCAGGCAGCATAGAAATTACATCTGGCTTATTGCGGCGGTGCTCGTCGGGCTTCTCGGCGGCGCGGCGATGCTGCTCGCCGTTTCCCGCTCGGACAACGCCACGCTGGATGAGATCGCAGCGGCGCGCGCGGCGCTGAAAAGCACTGCGCTTGTCCCGAAGGAGACCCCGGATGTCACCGGCTTTTCGCTGAACATCCTCACCGATGCGGTCGGCGCGTCCTTCTTTGATACCGACGAAACCGCTGCGGCAGAGGTCGATGCGCGCATCCGCGCGCGGGATGCGCACCTCACGGAGGAGACCGGCGCGGCGGTGCAGACCACCGTGGCTGCCGACTTTGTGCAGGCGGCGCAGGCGGACATCCTCTCCGGGGCATACCGCAGCAACCTTTACGTCGCAGATGCGGCGGGCAGCCTCTCAAAGCTGCTCTCCACCGCGTCGCTCCGCGACATGACCGACGCGCCCTACCTGCGCACCGATGAGAATTGGTTCGGCGGCAGACTTATGGATTCGCTCCGCGTCGGCGGCAAGCGCTATCTGCTCTCTTCCTCTGCTGCGGACGCGCGGCTCGGCACGGTCGCCGTCGTCTACAACCGCCGCCTGCTCACTTCGCTGGACGGCACGCCGGATGAGGGCGCAGACCTTGCCGCCGTGGCGCTGGACGGCAGCTTTACGCTGGAATACCTGCTTTCCGAGATCCGCACGGCAGATGCTGCGGCGGATATTGCGGCGAGCCTGCTGGATGCAAACGGCGTCGAGAGCGGCGTGGACGTGCCGCTTCCGCCGCGCGGGCTGGTTGCCGATGCGGACGAGCTCTTCGCCATCTTCTTCGGCATCGGCGGCAACTTCATCGAGCCGGGGACGGGCGAGACGATCTCCTACGAGACGTTTTCGGACACGCTTTCCTATGTGCTCGGGCTGTACGGCGAAACCAGCACGGGCGGGATCGCCGTCTATAAAAACGACAGTGCGCTCTTCACCCTGTCCAAGCTCTCCGACCTTGCGGACATCGGCAGCGCCGCGGACATCGGCATCCTGCCGCTGCCCAAGCTCACGGCAGAGGACGATTACCGCTCGTATATCGAGCTGCACGGTACCGCGATGGCGGCAGTTCCCGTCGGCGTGCCGGAGGCGGACAAGGTGTCCTACCTGTTTGAGCGCATGTCCTTCCTCTCCCGCGGTTATGTCGAGCCGCTGCTTCGCGACGCGGTCGTCGGCGGTAACGAAGACGATGCCCGCGTGCTTGCGCTGATCTACGACGGCGCGGACGGTTCGGTCACCGACCTGTTCGGCTACGGGGACATCCCGGGCTGGATCGCCGACGTTGCCGAGGACGGCACCTACCGGCTGGAGATGGAATTTTACAAACGGAAAACCCTTTGCGAAAAGGCGCTGTCCATCGTGGCAAGGCGGCTGAACCCCGCCGCGGCGGCAGAGCCCGATCCGGAAAAATAAAATACAAGACGGATATATAAGGAGAAAAATCATGGCACAACTACTGGGTAAAGAAGACACGCGCACGGCGCGATGCGGTGAATTTACCGCAAAGGACATCGGCAAGACGGTCTGCGTGATGGGCTGGGCACAGCGCCAGCGCGACCTCGGCTCGCTGATCTTCATCGACCTGCGCGACCGCAGCGGCATTTTGCAGCTGGCGTTTGACGAGAAGACCGACAAGGAAGTGTTTGACCGCGCGTTCACGGTGCGCAGCGAGTATGTCCTGCTTGCCAAAGGCACGGTCCGCGCACGCGGCGAGGGCGCCGTCAACAAGAAGATGGCGACCGGCGAGATCGAAGTCGCCGTGCATGAGCTGCGCATCCTTTCCACCTCGCAGACGCCGCCGTTTGCGATCGAGGAGAACAGCAATGTCCGCCCCGAGCTTCGCCTGACCTATCGCTATCTCGACCTGCGCCGCCCCGACATCCAGAAGAACATCCTCGCGCGCTCGCAGATCACCAAGATCGCGCGGGACTACTATGCGGAGAACGGCTTTATCGACATCGAGACGCCCGACCTCATCAAGCCCACGCCCGAGGGCGCGCGCGACTATCTCGTGCCCAGCCGCGTGCATCCCGGCAAGTTCTATGCGCTGCCCCAGTCGCCCCAGCTCTACAAGCAGCTGCTGATGGTGGCGGGCTTTGACCGCTATTTCCAGATCGCCCGCTGCTTCCGCGACGAGGATCTGCGCGCCGACCGGCAGCCCGAGTTCACGCAGATCGACGTCGAGATGTCCTTCGTCCGTCAGGACGACGTCATCGCCGTCACCGAGGGCTTTCTGAAGCGCCTGTGGAAGGAGTTCCACGGCATTGATCTTACGACGCCCTTCCTCCGCATGGAGTGGAAAGAGGCAATGGAGCGCTTCGGCTCGGATAAGCCCGACCTGCGCTTCGGCTTTGAGCTGAAGGATCTCTCCGACATTGTGAAGAACACCGCGTTCAAGGTCTTCGCCGGCGCGCTTGCCGCAGGCGGCAGCGTCCGCGCGATCAACGTCAAGGGCGGCGGCGCGTTCTCCCGCAAGGAGATCGACGCGCTTGCCGAGTTTGCCAAGTCCTACCGCGCAAAGGGGCTTGCCTGGACGAAGATGCACGGCGGCGAGGTCTCGTCCTCGTTTGCCAAGTTCCTCACGCCCGAGGAGAATGCCGCGATCGCCGCGCGCATGGAGCTGGAGGAGGGCGACCTCATCCTGGTTTGCGCCGACAAGAACCGCGTCGTCTTCGACACGCTGGGCGCGCTGCGCGTGCACTGCGCAAAGAAGCTCGGTCTGCTTGACCCGCACGACTACAAGTTCCTGTGGATCACCGATTTCCCGCTGTTTGAGTACTCCGAGGAGGAGAACCGTTACTGCGCGATGCACCATCCCTTCACCATGCCCAATCCCGACGACCTCGACCTGATCGAGCGCGATCCCGGCGCGGCGCGCGCCATCGCCTATGACATCGTGCTCAACGGCACGGAGCTGGGCGGCGGTTCGATCCGTATCCACGATCCCGAGATCCAGAGCCGCATGTTCCGCGCGCTCGGGCTGACCGAGGAGGAGGCAAATGCTAAGTTCGGCTTCCTGCTGGAAGCCTTCAAGTACGGCGTGCCCCCGCACGGCGGCATGGCGTTCGGTCTGGACCGCCTTGTCACCCTCGCGCTCGGACTGGAGGACATCCGCGATGTTATCGCATTCCCCAAGGTGCAGAATGCGTCCGAGCTGATGACCAAGTGCCCGTCGCTGCCCGATCCCAAGGCGCTCGAGGAGCTTTCCATCGCGGTCACCAAGACCGAGGACGATGCGTAAGATTGAACCGTTTGACGGCGGCATTATCGTCGTCGACAAACCGGCGGGCTGGACGTCGCACGATGTGGTCAACCGCGTCCGCCGTCTGTACGATACCCGGCAGGTCGGGCACACCGGCACGCTCGACCCGCTGGCGACCGGCGTGCTCGCCGTGCTGGTGGGCAGGGCGGTCAAGGCGTCCGAGTACCTCTCGGCGCACGATAAATGCTATGAGGCGAGGTTCCGTCTCGGCGTTGTCA
The DNA here is from genome assembly GCA_003343845.1 of Oscillospiraceae bacterium. Lineage (GTDB taxonomy): Bacteria > Bacillota > Clostridia > Oscillospirales > CAG-272 > UMGS902. The sequence goes on along the minus strand of QAKK01000025.1, from coordinate 49,947 downwards.
GCGACACCGGGGATATCACCGGCAGCCTGACCGAGACCGGCGCGCCGATTCCGCCCGCCGATGCGGTGCTTGCCGCCGCCCGCGCCATGCAGGGAAAGCAGATGCAGACCCCGCCGATGACCAGTGCGGTCAAGGTGGCAGGCAAGAAGCTCGTGGACTACGCCCGTGCGGGCAAGACCGTTGAGGTCGCGCCCCGCGAGATCGAGATCTACGCGATCGAGGCGAAACCCGCGGCGGACGGCGAATATGCGCTGCACCTGGCGGTGTCCAAGGGCACCTATGTGCGCACCGTCATTGAGGACATCGGGCGTGCGCTCGGCTGCGGCGCGGTCATGACCGCGCTGCGCCGCACGGTTTCCGGCTGCTTTACGATTGCCGACAGTTTCACGCTCGACATGCTCGAGGCGCTCGACATGCAGGCGCGCCAGGCGGCGCTCCGCCCGGTTGAGGCGGAGTTTGCCGATCTCCCGGCGCTCACGCTCGCACCCTTTTTCGCCAAGCTCGCGCACGACGGCTGTGAGATCTATCAGAAGAAGGTCGGCGCGGCGTACCCCGTGGGCACGCGCCTGCGCCTGTGCGACGCGGACGGCTTTTTCGCCCTCGGCGAGGTGCGCGACTATGAAGCCGGAACCGCCGTCAAGCCGATCAAACAGCTGAAGGTGTAAGCGGAAAGACGGTCTGCGGCGGATGAGGGCATGCAGGCAGCCGGCACAGCACAGTGCGATGCTTTGCTTCCATCAATCCCTCATCAGGCGCAGGATGTTTTCCCATCGGGAAAACTCCGCGAGATGCCTTGCGTCTCGTACAGCTCTCCCCAAAGGGAATCCTAAGAGACGCAATGCTTCCCGTACAGCTCACCCACAAGAGAAGCCTTTTCTCCCATCTTATTTTCGCGAAAGGATGACACAACCCCCATGCAGAAACGCACGGATTATAACGGCGTGACTTATTTTTACTCCGAAGGGCTTTACCCGGTGCGCCACGGCTTTTCCACCCGCCTCGGCGGGCTGTCAAAGCCGGCGCATACCGCATCGCTCAATACCGGGTTTTACCGCGGGGACAAGGATATCATCGTGCAGAAGAACATTGAGCGCTTCTGCGAGGCGCTTGCGGTGGATGCGCACACGCTGGTTGTGATGCCGCAGATCCATTCCACCGAGGTGCGCGTGGTGGACCGCACGATGGGCGGGCACGGCATTTACACACCGCCCACCTTTGAATGCGATGCTCTCGTCACCGACTCGGCGGGCACGGCGCTCGGCGTCCGCGTGGCGGACTGCGTGCCGATCCTGCTTGCCGATCCGGGTGCAAAGGTCATCGCCGCCGTTCATGCGGGCTGGCGCGGGACGGTGGGCGACATCGTCGGCAAAACCGTCCGCAAGATGTGCTACCTCGGCGCGTCCGCCGAGGACATCCACGCCGCCATCGGACCGCACATTTCGATGGCGAACTACGAGGTCGGCGAGGAGGTCGCCCGCGCGGTGCTGGAGGTCGTCGGGGAGGAAAACCTCACCCTGCGGCATCTCCGCCCCGCCGGAGAAAGCGGCAAATTCCTCTGCGGGCTCGGCGCGGTCAATGAGACGCTGCTTCTGCGCGCGGGGCTCCGCCCGGAGAACATCGACCTCTCGGATGCCTGCACCTATGCCGATGCGGAACTGTTTTACTCACATCGCCGCATGGGCGACAAACGCGGCACAATGATGGCGGTCATCGCCATCTGAACCAGGAAAGAAAGGATGCTTTTGCCGCGGGGCGAAAGCCAAAAGTAAGGATGAAAAACATATTGCTCGGTATTTTCGCATTGTTTCTGGCGGTGCTGGCGGTTGCCGCGATCGCCTATTCGGATCCGCTCTACCAGATCGAGGAGAGCATGCGTAAATACAACGACGGCAAGATCGTTTCCGAGTCGCTGGCAGGCTACATTCCGCCCGAAACGCTCGAAACGCCCGAAGTAACGACAGAAGCCACTTCCGCGGAACCGGAGGAGCCGTATTATGCGGCAGCGGCTGCGCGCATGGCAGAGCGCGGCATCTTCCCGGCGGGCGATGCGTTCAATCCGAACGCTGCAATCACGCGCTCCCGCTTCACGCAGGTGATCTGCGCCATCCTCGGGCTGGAGGATGAGGCGAAGGGCATGAAGGGCAAGACCGACTATGTCGATGTGCCCGAGAATTACTGGGCAAGCGGGTATATCAACTGCGCCACCGCGCACGGGCTGATCGGCGGCGTCGGCGACGGCTTTTTCGGGCCGGAGGATGTCGTGCTCTACGAGCAGGGCATCAAGGTGGCAATGGTCTGCATCGGCGAGACCGTGCAGTTTGATCCCGATACGACCAACTGGGTGGCAGCGTACATCACGCGCGCCGAGGAGATCGGTCTGACCGATGATCTCGCCGGCGCACCCGGCGAGCTGCTGCACTGCGACGACTTTGCCGTGCTGGCAGACCGTATTGTCGAGATCCTGGCAGAGCGCGCGGCTGATGAAGCTGCGGCTGCCGCCACGGCGGCCGTGCCGCAGACAACGACAACGTCCGCCCCAAAGGCATAAGCCGCCGGAATCTGCGTACAAACGCACGGGCGCCGTCTGTCTCCCGCCGCATCCGTGTCTCCCCCTCTGGGGAGAGGTGTACGAGTCGCAAAGCGTCTCGCGGAGTTTTCCCGATGGGAAAACATCCTGCCGGATGCGGGCATGCAGACAGTCTGCACAGCACAGTGCGATGTTTTGCTTTGCACAATCCCTCATCAGTCGCCTACGGCGACAGCTTCCCCCAAGGGAAGCCGAATCAAAAAAAGCCTTCCCATGCGGGAAGGCTTTTTGCATACCTATGTATATTCACGCCTGCTTTTCGGCGGCGGGCGCTGCGGCATCGGGCAGCGGTTCTTTTTTGTAGGTGAGGCGGAGCGTGATCGGCGTGATAAAGCTGGTGATGATGATCAGGATCAGGATGAACGGCATGATTGTGGAGTCGATAATGCCGCTTTCCACGCCCTTCTGTGCGCAGACCAGCGCAACCTCGGCGCGCGCCATCATGCCGATGCCGATGCGCAGCCCGTCTATGGGCTTGTAGCCGCAGAGCATCGCCATGCCGCCGCAGCCGATCACCTTGCCCGCAATGCCCGCGAGGATGAAGCAGATGCCGAACAGCATCATCGTCTCGCTGATACCGTCAAAGGTGATGGTCAGTCCGATGTTGGCGAAGAAGACCGGCGTGAAGATCATGTAGCTCATGACGTCCGACTTGCGCTCGATGTAGCCGCGGTCGGGGTTGCGCGCCAGCACGATACCGGCGACAAACGCGCCCGTGATGTCCGCCACGCCGAAGAATTTCTCCGAGGCGTAGGCAAAGAAGAAGCAAAGCGCCAGGCTGAGGATCGGGATCATACGGTGGTGCGGATAGCGGCGATCCAGCACGTCAAACAGTTTGTTGAGCAGGATGCCGAGCGGGATCGCGCAGACGAAGAAGAGCACGATCTTGCCGACGACCATCATCGGCGAGGTGACGACCGCCGCCGTGTTCTGCATTGCGATGACAAAGGAGAGCACCACCACGCCGATGATGTCGTCCAGCACCGCCGCGGTCACAATGGTGCTGCCCACCTTGGAGGAGATGCGCCCCATCTCGCGCAGGGTTGTGACCGTGACGCTGACCGAGGTCGCCGTGAGGATCGTGCCGTAGAACAGGCAGGAGGCCAGCGCGTCGTGCGTCAGATCGGCAAAGCCGCCGTGGAAGAGCACCGCCACGACAAAGCCGAGCCCCATCGGCAGGGCAACGCCCGCCATGGTGATGATCACCGCGCCCACGCCGACGTCGCGCAGCTGCTTGACATCGGTTTCAAGTCCGGTCTCAAACATGATGAGGATGACGCCGATCTTGGCGAGAAAGCCGATTCCGTCCAGCGCGGTCGCGTCGAGGATGGTCTGCCCGGGGATGTAGCGGATCAGGCTCATGAGAAGACCCGTTATAAGCAGACCGACCACGGTCGGCAGATTGAACTTGGTACATGCCTTTGCCAGCAGCTTGGACACAAGCAGAATGATGGCAAGCGGCAGCAGCATATTGTAGTATTCCATGCGATTTCCTTCTTTATTTATGATCATTCAAAGCAACATCACTTATTCTACCACATGTGCTGCCGCGCGTCAAGCCGTTTTACAAACATTTCACACGCGCTTATGTAACCGAAAGCGGGGAAAGGGTCGCCACCGCATCGGCGGTGATCAGCTCTGCGTGTTCGCCGAGAAAGGCGGTGCCGCCCGGCATCGCCGTACCGTACTCGGCAAGCACGTCAAGCGGATCGGGGCGCAGATGCCCCCGCGGCGTTTCCAGCGAGAGGAACAGCCTGCCGTCGTCGCCGAGGTAGGCGGCGGATGCACCCGCGAAGCCCTGCGCGGCGAGCACGCGGCAAGCCGACGCCAGCCGGGACGCGCTCGGGAAGGCGTAGAGCAGGCGGCAGGGCGCGCCCCCCTTTTCCGTGCAGCTGACAAACAGCTCGCAGCCGCCCGCGCGCCCGCGGAACATCTGGATGCAGACCCTGTCCCGCGCCGCATCAAAGCCGATCTGCGCCTTTGCCGCGTCCAGAATGGCGAAAACGGCGCGGCGCGTTTCGGCGCCGGAGCAGTCCGACGCCGTGTCGTCCAGCGCATAGAGTGCCATATCCTCCTCGGTCAGCATCACCTTGAGTTTGCCTTCGCCGATGCGGATCAGTTCCATTGCCATGCCCCCTATATGTAAAGATGAATCTATTACCCATTATAGCGGAAAATCAGAAATCGGCTACCCCTAAAAAAGCGGCAGAGCGGGAAGAAAGCGGCAAACCGGGGGCAAAAACGGCAGTCTACGCCATTTCCGCCGGATTTTTGCGGGGCGGAGGAGGTTACGCCTGCCGGAGCAGACCGATGCAAAAAAGAAAAACCGCCATGCGGCGGTTTTTTTTTTGACGGATTCAGTAAGAGACTTTTCTTATATCTGCGCCGAGGTCGCGGAGCTTGCGGACAATGTTGTCATAGCCGCGCTCGATCGTGTGGATGTCGGTGATCTCGGTTCTGCCGTTTGACGCAAGCCCCATGATGACCATTGCCGCGCCTGCGCGCAGATCGACCGAGCGCATCGGCGCGCCGACCAGCGTGCCGCCGCCGCGGATGGTTGCGGTCTTGCCCGCAATGTCGATGGCGGCGCCGGTCTTGCGCAGCTCCTCCACATAGCGGAATCGGTTGTCCCACACGCTCTCGGTCACGCGACCCGTGCCGTCTGCAAAGCAGAGCAGCGCCGTCATCTGCGGCTGCATATCCGTGGGGAAGCCGGGGTAGGGCTGCGTCTTGACGTTGATGCCCTTCATCGGACCGTCGCGGCGCACGATCACCGCGTCGTCCAGCTCTTCGACGTAAACGCCCATCTCGGAGAGCTTTGCCGAGATGGAGTCCAAATGCTTCGGAATGACGTTGTTGATCTTGACGTTGCCGCCGGTTGCTGCCGCGGCGCACATGAAGGTGCCCGCCTCGATCATATCCGGAATGATGGCGTAGGTCGAGCCGTGCAGCTTTTCCACGCCCTTGATCTTGATGGTGTCCGTGCCCGCGCCGCTGATGGACGCACCGCAGGTGTTGAGGAAGTTGGCAAGATCAACGATGTGCGGCTCACGCGCCGCGTTTTCCAGCACGGTCGTGCCTGCGGCAAAGACCGATGCCAGGATGGCGTTGATCGTCGCGCCGACCGAGACCACGTCAAAATAGACCTCGGCGGCAACCAGCGCGTCCGCCTTTGCCTCGACGTAACCGCCCAGCACCGAAACCTCCGCGCCGAGCGCCTCAAAGCTCTTGACATGCTGGTCGATCGGACGGACGCCGAAGTCGCAGCCGCCGGGCGAACCGACGCGCGCGTAATTGAATCTGCCGAGCTCCGCACCGATCAGATAGGTCGAGCCGCGCATCCGGCTGACCAGCTCGTAGGGCGAGCGCCCCGGCTGGACATAGCGGGTGTCGATCTCCACCGTGGTGTGGTCGCGCTTGACCTTTGCCCCCATCTTTTCGAGGATCTCAAGCGTCAGATCCACGTCGAGGATCTCGGGTACATTTTCAATGATGCAGCGGTCGCCGGTCAGCACCGTGCCGACGAGAACCGGCAGCGCCGCATTTTTTGCGCCGCTGATCTCGACCGTGCCGACAAGCGGGGTTCCGCCGTTGATGATGATTTTGTCCATAAAAGCAGATTCCTCTCGAAAATTCGGTGGGCAGACAGGGTAAAACGCCCGGCGCGCCGCGCGCGGGGTTCCCCAACAATTCAGTATACCATAGGAGGGGGAATGCGTCAATATCAAGCCGGGGAATGCGTCAATATTTTTCTCCGCTCTGCGCGTTCACAACCGAGACACTGCCGTCCGCATAGGTCACACGGTAGGCGGGGAGCAGGTGGAGCGTTTCCTCCGCTGCGTTCTCGTAGGGGGCGTAGCAGAGCGTGATCGACTCCACTTCGCCCACTGCGCCGCGCCGCCGTTCACTAAGCAGTATATTGACGCGGGTCAGAAGAGGTTCGACATCGCCCGCCTCGGTGGCAAGAAAGAGGTAGCTGCCCTTTACATAGACAAGCTCGGTGCCGAGGTAGGCAAACACGCAGTCGTCAAAGGCGAGCGGAATGCCGCCGGCTTCGGCGCGGACGGTGAAGAACACATAGCCGTCGGCGGTCGTTGCCGGTAGGTTTTTCGCCCCGCCCTCGGGGAGCCCGAGCAGGGTCTCAAACGCGCGGCGCACCGCCGCCGTGTCCGCCGTCGCGGCATAGCCCTTGGCATACGCCGCCTCAACGGCAGCCGCATCGCGTCCCGCCGCCGTGAAGTCGATCGACAGATCGTTGCCGAGCAGGGCGACGTCGCCCGCCGTCGTCACGGCACGGATGCTGTCCGGCAGGAGAAAGATGCCGTCCGTATCGGCGGCGCTCAGCAGGGAGAGCACCAGGCGCGCGTAATCCTCGCGCGTGTAGGTGCAGGATCGCGCGGGCACGCTGTCCGCCCGCACGGCAAGCAGATCGGGCGAGACCGTGATGCCGCTTTCGCCGAGGATCGCCGCCGCGTCCTCGGCGGTACTGTGCGCGGTGTAGTCGCGCGACGTGTAGTAGGTGTAGCAGAAGCGGAGCAGCAGCACGTCCACGAGGACGACCAGCAGGATCAGGAAGCTCTTGATGGATTTCCAGCTCATTCCGCCGCCCCGCTTTCCGTGCCGGACCTGTAGGCGGCGTAGTTCATCTGCACGGCTTTGACAGCCTCCGCATCGTAGGGCGTGCGGTCGCAGTACCACCCCGCATCGCACGCGGCGGGGACGGTGTCGATCGCATAGAGCAGGCGCAGACTGCGCAGCCCGCCGTCCGTATGTGCCGCAGCGGCGGCATACTGCCAGGATGCGGGGAAGAGCGTGAGACTCGTGCCCTCGCGCACCGCGCAGATGCGGCGCACCTCGACGGCGGTGAACATGCCGCCGGACACCGTCAGCGTGAGAAAGTCCGGCAGGGCGGCGCCGCAGAGCTCGATGCCGTTGTACAGCAGTCCGAAGCGGACGGTGTAGCCGTCGCCGTCCTTGTAAAAGCCTTTCAGAAAGGGCGTTGCCGCGCCGCCGAAGTTGGAGGTGTCGATTGCCCGCAGGCGGTCGGCAAAGGTCGCCGCTGCCGTGAGAATGTCGTAGATGCCGATGTCGCGCACGTCCTTGCCGTCTTCGAGGAAGGACGCAATCGGGATGCCGCCGTCCCGCGATGCCGCAAAGGTCATGCGGGCGCGGCTCAGCGTCAGGCTGCCGTGCGGCTCGACCACGCTCTGCGCGCTCAGACGGTGCCGGTCGGGGTTGAAGGCAAAGAGAGAGAGCAGCGCGTTCCCGGCGTCTGCCGACAGCGGGTGGTCGGCGCCGTCCTCCACCGTCAGAGGGAAGATGGTTACGGACACATCGCCGACCGGGAGCAGGTTGTCCGCAACAGTGACGGCGGACAGATTCTCACTGCCGGTCAGTGCCGTGAGTGTGCCCATCCGTACCGGAATCGGCTTGTCCGAGACGGCGCAGGTTGTACCGTCCGAGAGAAAGAGTCTGCCCGTGCCGTCGCCGTCAAAGGCAAGCAGCAGCACATCGGCGCTGACCGCATGGTCGGACGCCGCCGCCTTGTCAATGTCGCCGGTCAGGGCATAGAGCAGCTGATAGGGCAGCGCGCCCGGCAGCCGCAGAAGGATGAAGTTGCCCGCCGCAGCGTCGGCAAGCGCCTGCGCCGTCGTGTCGGACAGCGTGGCATCCGCGGCGAGCGCCGTGTGGATCAGCGGGAAGGCAAGCGACGTCACCGTGTCCGGAATGTCGCCCGCAAATGCGCCGACTGTCGTACTGCCGGCACGGACGGCGGCAGCCTCGGGAACAAGCAGCCCCGCGTCGGCAAGCGTGCGTGTAGCGGGCGCGTCCGTACCGACGGGCACCGTGCCGTCCGGCGGCAGGGTGCGGACGTCCGCCGCACCGGCGCGCGCAAACTGCGAGCCGCCGATGTAGACCCCCGCCGCCGCCAGCATGAGAACGATCAGGCAGACAAGCAGAATGGTTTTGCACTTTTCCATGGTCGTTCTCCTTTCAGAAATGTTGTGGGGGTATTAAAGCCTTCCCCCTTGGGGGGGACCCTTAGGGGCGGGTCGTTGAGGCGCCGACCCCTACCGGGTTTGTGCGTGTCCTTCGGCGCCCCTGCCGACATGCGTTGATTTTTTACAGCTTCCCCTGCTTCGGCAGGGTGACGGTGAAGGTTGTCCCCTTGCCGACGATGCTGGAAACGCGGATGTCGCCGCCGTGCGCGACGGCAAATTCCTTTGCGATGGCAAGGCCGAGACCCGTACCGCCTTTGTCACTCGAACGCGCCTTTTCCACGCGGTAGAACCGCTCAAACAGGTGCGGGATGTCCTCCTCGGGAATGCCCACGCCGTTGTCGGTGATTGTGATCTCCGCGCGGTCGCCGAGGTCGTGCAGCCGCAGGCTGATCCTGCCGCCGTCCGGCGTGTACTTGATCGCGTTGGAGGTGATGTTGATGAGGATCTGCTCAATGCGGATCTTGTCGCCGCGGATGATCACGGGGTCATACGCGCCGTCAAAGGTCAGCTTGTGCCCGTGCGCCGAGGCGTTGACCGCCAGCGACTTTGCGAGGTAGGCAACCGACTCCTCAAGGTCAAATTCGCGCACGTTGAAGTTCATGGTCTTGCTGTCAAGCTGGGAGAGGGTGAGCAGATTCTTGATGAGCAGCTCCATGCGCGTGCTCTCGGTCTCCGCCATATCGAGGAAGCTCTTGTTCATCTCGTTTTTCGTCACGCCCTCGTCGCCCGCCAGTGCCTCGATGACCATCTTGATCGTGGTCAGCGGCGTGCGCAGCTCGTGCGAGGCGTTGGCGACGAACTCGCGGCGGCTGCGATCCAGCTCATAGCTCTGCGTCACGTCGTGGATCACGAGGATCACGCCCTCGCGCATGCTCGATGCATCGCGGTAGCGGATGTTGCCGAAATACAGCTCGTAAACCCTGCCCTTGTAGCGCACGGCGGGCACATCGCCGCCGCTTTCGTCATCGAGCGAAATGTCGATGCCGCCGCTCTCGTAGTGGAGCAGGCTGAAGATGTAGTCGAGCGTCAGCTCCTCGCGCTTTGCGTCGGCAAACAGGTCGGTCGCCGCGCGGTTGATCTGGAGCGGTCTGCCGTCTTTGCCGAAGGTGATGACTGCGTCCTTGAGGCAGGAGAGCACGGTCTCCAGCTTTTCGCGCTCGCCGTTGATCTCGTCGAGGTTTTCCTCCAGCATGCGGCTCATCGTATTGAAGTTTTCGGTCAGCACGCCGATCTCATCGGCGGAATGTACGCTGATCTTGTCCTTGAAGTCGCCTTTTGCCACGCGCTGCACGCCTTCGGTCAGGCGGGACAGCGGCATGGAAATGGCGCGGGCAAGGAAGAAGGAGAGCAGGATGGCGATGAGCAGACCGATGAACAGCGCCTGCAGGATGATCGAGAACAACATCCAGTTGATCTCGTGCAGCTCATCCTGCGTGTCGCGCAGGTAGATGATGCAGGATGCGTCGCCCACCGTCAGCGGGAGCGCGTAGTCCGCATAATCGCTGCCGGCGGTGTTGGCATCGCCGAGCTGCCCGTTCATCGCGGCGACGAGATTCGGCGTCTCGGCGAGAGCTTCGCCGCCTGCCGTGTCGCTGCCGTTGAGAAAGTTCCCGTCCGCGTCGAGGATGTAATAGTTGCGGTAGTCGTCGATGCCGAGGCGCGAGGCGTAAGAGGCGAGGATGGACTTCTGCTTCGCCGCAAAATCGCCGTCCGCGTCGGTCATGGCTGCCATGAGGTATTGCCGCAGCTGCGCGTCCTCTCCGAAATTCTGCGTCATGCAGGCGGCAAACTGGTCGTTGTAATAGCCCAGCACGCTGCTGATGAGCACCGCGCCCACCACGCTCATGACGATCAGCGTGAAGATGACGAGGATCAGAATGATCTTGAAATACAGACCTCTGTACATAGCCGCCCCGCCTTACTGGATGTAGTAGCCGACGCCGCGCTTGGTGATGAGGTACTCGGGGTTGGACGGGTCGCGCTCCAGCTTTTTGCGCAGGCGGGAGACCGTCACGTCCACTGTGTTGACATCGCCGAGAAAGTCGCCGTAGCCCCAGACCTTTTCCAGCAGGTCTTCGCGCGAGAAGGGCACACCGGGGTTCTGCATCAGGAAGAGCAGAAGCTCGTATTCCTTCTTGGACAGCTCCAGCTCAGCATCGCCGCGTCGCGCCGCATAGCGGCTTTTGTCGATGGAGAGCCCGCGCACGGTCAGCACACCGCCGTCGTCCGCCTCGCTGCCGCCCACCACTTCGTCCTTGTGGCGGCGGATGTTGGCGCGGATGCGCGCAATGACCTCGTTGATCGAAAAGGGCTTGGTGATGTAGTCGTCCGCGCCGTTTTCAAGCCCGAGGATCTTGTCCTTTTCGTCGTCGCGCGCGGTCACCATGATGACCGGCACATTGCTGCGTGTGCGGATGCCCTCCAGCACCTTGAAACCGTCCAGTTTCGGCAGCATGATGTCGAGCAGCACGATGTCGAATTTGTCGGAGAGCGCCTTGCGCAGACCGATCTCGCCGTCCTCGGCGACGTCGGTGTCAAAGCCGGCGCGCCCGAGGTTGAAGGAAAGCAGCATCGCGATGTTTTTTTCGTCCTCCACAATGAGGATGCGTCTCTTTTCGGTTCCCATTCGTTTGTCCTTTCGCCGGTTTACTGCGCCGCTGACGCCTCGGTCAGGGGCATGGCGCGCAGCGCCGGATACGTGTCGAATTTTCTGAAAAAGCCTCTGTAGAGCGCGCGGGAATCCGCGTCGGTCGAGAGCGAGAAGTTGAAAACGCCGTAGCTCGGCGATTCGGCGAGCACCATGTTTGTCATGCGCTCGCTTGAAAGGTCCTCGGCGACGAGGTTCATGCGGCAGGATTTGCCGAAGTAGCCGTCGATCGCGGGCATGTCCGAAGCAGGCGCGGTGGAGACGTAGATGCGCGTCGTTTTGCCGAGCAGGGTGAAAAGAAGGTCGTTTGCCGCCTGCATTTCCGCGGCGAAGGTGATGGGCGATGCGAGCGCGTCGGCGTCCGCATAGTAGGCGACCGTGTGCCCCGATGCGTAGATCAGCGGCAGCACGTCCGCGTAGGCGGCGAGCGACGCAGGGGCGATCGCAAAGGTGGCGCCGTGCCGCCCGGAGAGACGGACAAGCCCGGCGACGGCGTCGGTGCGCGGATCGAGGAAGATCGGTTGCAGGAAGGTGCCGTCCACGGTGCGGTCGGTGATCGCGGCGAGCGAAACCGGCGCGCCGGTGCTGCCCGTCGTTTCGTAGGCGGCAAGCAGCTCGGGGAAGGTCAGGGTCTCGCTGCCGTCGGTCAGGCGCGCGCGCAGGTAGCCGTCGGCTGCATAGATCGTCTCAAAGGAGAGCCCGAATTTTTCACAGATCGTCGTCGGCTCGACGTAGAGCTCCCCGTTATAGCGGTAAAGCGCGATCCTATGCACTTCGCCGGTCTCGTCGAGGCTTTCGCCGCGGCCCAAGCTGACCGAGAGCCAGACGCTGTCCGCGCCTTCGAGCAAAAAGGAACCGAGCGATTCGGACACGGTGAGCGTGAGCGCATCAAATTCGCCGAAGGCGGCGAGGGGAACCAGCTGCCTGCCGTTCGATTCAATGAAGGGGGAGAGCGAGTCGCCGTGATAGGCGCTGTCGCCGACGTAGAGCGTGGCGTGCCCCGCCGCCGCCATGGGCAGGATGCAGAGCAGCGCGGCAAGGAGCAGCGCCACCGCGCGCAGGAGTCGTTTCATACAGGGGCACCGTCCTTTCGTGGAAAATGAGGGGGGAAAGCCCCCCCGGCAAAGGGAGTGTGGTACGGAACGCGTTGCGTTTCTTGTGCGTTTCCCTTACGGGAAACATCACGCGCACCGGAGGGATTGTTGCAAGGTAAAGAAACAACCCCTCAGTCGCCGCCGGGATGTTTTTCGGTTTCGCTCGCGAAATCGTCGGTGTTCAGCCGACGAAGAAAAACTCCGCGAGACGCCTTGCGTCTCGTACAGCTCTCCCCCAAGGGAAGCCTAAGAAGCAAGGTCGTCTGCCGGTCGCTACAGGTATGCATAAATCTTCGCGCATACCCGTAGGGCGGGGGCCCGCCGCATTCCCGCCTTCCCCGGTGGGGAAGCCTGAGAACGGGGGCGGTTTATCTCCCCCTTTATATCTTTTCTACTTTAATCAGATCCGTATTGCCGGAGTGACCGTTGGTGATGCCGCCGGTGACGACGATCAGGTCGCCGCAGCGGAGGTCAAACGTCTCCTTGGCAAGCTGCTTTGCGCGGTAGAACAGCACGTCGGTCGAGTTCAGCGGCTCGCAGAGCACCGGCGTCACGCCCCAGGAGAGGGCGAGCTTGCGGAAGGTCTTCTCGCTGGTCGTCACGCCGAGGATGTCCACCGGCGAGCGGAAGCGCGAGACCATGCGCGCCGTCATGCCCGAGAGCGAACAGACCGCGATCGCCTTTGCGCCGATGTCGATCGCCATGCCGCACGCGCCGTGCGAAATTGCGTCCACGGTGTTCTTGATCTTGAACGCATAGGTGCGGTAGCGACGGTCGTATTCAATGCCTTCCTCCGCTGCCTTGGCGATGCGCGCCATGGTGGCAACCGTCTCCACCGGGTACTTACCCGCGGCGGTCTCACCCGAGAGCATGACCGCGCTCGTGCCGTCGTAGACGGCGTTTGCCACGTCCGAGATCTCGGCGCGGGTCGGGCGGATGTTGTGGATCATGGATTCCAGCATCTCGGTAGCGGTGATCACCCGCTTGCCGAGCAGGCGGCAGCTGGTGATGAGCTGCTTCTGGATGGACGGCAGCTCCTCAAACGGGATCTCCACGCCCATGTCGCCGCGGCCGATCATGATGCCGGAGCATTCTTCGCAGATCTCTTCAATATTTTCAATGCCCGCGCGGTTTTCGATCTTGGCGATCAGCTCGGTGCCCTCATCGCCGCATTCGCGTAGGAAGTTTTTCACGTCCACGAGATCCTGGCGGCAGGAGACAAAGGAACAGGCGATGAAGTCCACGCCGTTCTCGAGGCCGAAGCGGATGTCGTCCTTGTCCTGCTCGCTGAGGTAGACCTGGTGCAGCACCTTGCCGGGAAAGCTCATGCTCTTGCGGTCGGACAGCTCGCCGCCGGTGGTGACCGTGGTGATGACCTCGCCGCCGCGCACGTCGTCCACGCGGAAGGCAAGCAGACCGTTGTTCAGCAGAATGAGGTCGCCCGCTTCAAGGTCGTCGGCAAGTCCCGCATAGCTGACGGCAACGCGGGTCTCGTCGCCGATGACGCTTTCATCGGTGGTAAAGGTGAAGGTGTCGCCCTCGTGCAGCATGACTTTGCCGTCTTTGAACGTGCGGATGCGGTATTCGGGACCCTTGGTGTCCAGCAGGATCGCGATCGGCAGGTTCAGCTTCTCGCGGATGCGCCTGATCTTTTCGATATGGTCAAGGTGATCCGCATGCGTGCCGTGCGAAAAGTTGAGGCGCGCGACATTCATGCCGGCGCGGCACATCTCTGTGAGAGTGGCTTCATCCGAGCAGGCGGGACCGATGGTGCAGACGATTTTGGTTTTTCTCATGTGTGGTTACTCCTTTGGTAAATGGGTCGCACCGGTGTCCGGCGCCGCATCCTTGTAGTTGATCTGCATGACCGGGTAAAAGATGCCGCACAGCAAGAGGGCACAGGCGATGTCGATGACGGAATGCTGCTTGATGAACACGGTGGAGATGCTGATCAGCACACCCATCACGGTGAAGGCGACCTTCCAGGGCACCGACTTCTCAAACCGCTTGGTGTGCCAGGATGTGAACATCACGGCAAGCGAACCGATGACATGGATGGACGGATTGACGTTTGTATTCGTGTCAAACTGATAAAAGTATGTCAGAAACCGCGTGAAAATATTGTCGCGTTCGAACGAAGTCGGGCGCAGGTTCTGACAGGTGGGGTAGATGAGGTAAATAAGGATCGTCACCGTGTATGTAAAGATGATGAACCACATCAGCCGCTTGAAGGCGGGAATGTCGCAGAGCAGGGTGTAGAGCAGCATCCCGATCAGGTAGACAAACCACAGCATGTACGGGATCACAAAGTATTCGCAAAAGGGGATCAGGTCGTCGAGCGCACAGTGCATCACGCGCCAGGCGCGGTCGGTGGAGACGCGCTCGACAAAGAAAAAGGCAAGGCCGTAGAGCGGCCAGTAAAGCAGCAGCTTCAGATGGGAAAATTGCGGTGTGTTCAGTTTGGAAAAGCGGAATTTCCGATAGTCGATCATAGGGAAAAAGGGGTCCTTTCGTTTAGGGTTCGGTGACGGCGTCGTCGCCGCGCGAGGCGGCGAGGCGGCTCTCCCGTGCCTCCATGCGGCGGAGCAGGCGGACGAGCATCGGTCGGTTGTAGCGCTGGATGATGATGAAGGGCAGGTTGCAGACGGCATAGATGCCCCAGAAGAAGATCCAGGTGTTGTCCTCCCAGAAGCGGGAGACAAAGAGAAAGACCACGCACAGCATGAAATGCACATGCTCGGCAACACAGGTCTCGCGGATCAGCACGCGCACGTCCTCGGCGGTCATGCCGGCGTGCAGCTTCTTGGGAATCATGTCGTCCATCACGCGGCTCATATCCGGCACCATGTCCATCCATTTGTGTACGCCGATGCGGCGGTAGATGCTGCCGTTTTTCTCAAAGGCGAAGGGCCGGTAGGGAAATCGGTCGGCATCAAAGGATTCGCGCGGCAGCATCTGCCCGATATAGTGCGAGGCAACTGCGAGAAAGATCGCGAGCAGCAGCGTATAAAGCAACTCCATATTTCCGTCTCCTTTGTGTCGTTTTTTGTCCGGGATCTTTGAAAAAAGGTCAGGACGCGGGAACGGGCGCCGCCGCGTCTGCCTCCGTATATGCGGGCGGCACGGCAAAGCGCAGCGCGCCGGGCAGCACCTCGCAGGTGAAGTGCGCGGTGCGGATGATCTCGCCGTCCAGCGAAACGGGGAAAGGCTTCTCCCCGACGACCTCCACGCGCGAGGCGCGCCGGTAGGTCATGTATTTTGCAAAGCGGGGGTCGTCCAGATGCTCGCCCCGCCGGTAGGGTCCCATCAGGCGGAGAAACGAGACAAGCGTCATCGGCTTCATCACGCATACTTCCATCTTGCCGTCGTCGTTTTTCGCGCGGGGCGCGCAGCGGTAGGCGCCGCCGACGTAGGCGCCGTTGGCGACCGTGCAGAGCAGAAAGGCTTTGCCGGTCAGCTTTTCGCCGTCGGCATAGATGTCGCAGCGGTTGCGCCGCGCGGTGACGAGGGCGCGCAGAATGCCGGTGGTGTAGGCGTTCTTCCCGCCGACAAGCGGCAGGCGGCGCACGCGGTTCATCGTGTCGGCAACCGCTGCGTCAAAGCCGAAGTTGCACACGTTTACAGAATATTCGTCGCCGAGCGTGATCATGTCCACGGGCAGCGTGTCCGCCGCGGTCAGCGCCGCGAGGTCGGCAAAGCGCGCGCTCCCGCCGTAGTATTTCACAAAGTCGTTGCCGCTCCCGATGGGAAAGCAGGACATGCTTGCCTGCGGAAAGCCGAGGATACCCTCTGCAACCTCTTTGATCGTGCCATCCCCGCCGCAGGCGTAGAACCGTACATCTTCAGTATGGCTTTCGCACCATGTGCGTATGTACCGCGTCGCGTCCTTCGGCGCCTTGGTCTCGTAGAGGGTCACGTCGCCGTCGAGGCTGCGGATCGCTGCGCGCGTCTCGTCGAGGTGTGCGCCGCTGCCTGCTTTCGGGTTGAGAATAAACACATGCTTCATCGCGCGTTTTCCTTTCGCGTGAGATTGGCGGACATCCGCCAAATATCCAAATTACAGTATAGCATATGCCGTCGAAAAAAGCAAGCCCGCGTCGAACAAGAAAAGGGGGAGAAATGCTGCAAATCCATGTTTTCGCGTGTCCGCATCCGTGTGTAATCTATCTTTCACCTCCCTCAATGAGGGAGGTGACACGCGAAGCGTGACGAAAGGAGTCTTGCTCTCTGCAAAACTCCTCCAGTCGCCCCTACAGATTGCGGAAGATGTGTACACACCGTAGGGCGGGGGCGCGCTCCCGCCGCGTCCCATCCTCACACACAAACGGACAAATCCGTACAAATCCGCGAGGCATCTTGTAAAACACGCTTTTTGTGCGATGTGCGCGTCGATTTTCACACAAAAGGGCTGAATGCGCATGTCTGTTTGTTGTGTCATGCCGCCTGTATCTGTGGTATAATGGGTTTGCGGTTGACATTTCATGCGCCAAACCGCATAATGAAACTGAAAAATAAGCAGATCGTTTTGGCACAAACGACAGTTTTCGCTAAAACAGATCGGAGGTATAGATGTTGGTTTTCGGAAAGCGCGGCGCGGACTTTGGGCTGTCCGACGCACACGGTGCGGCGTTTGCCGCGCTGCTGCCCCCTGCCGTGCGCACGGACGGCGGTGAAATGCTGCCGCTTGCCGCGGCGGCGGACGGTACATATATAGGACATGGCTTTGCCGTGCGGGAGCGCGCGGCGGACCTCGGCGGCGGACTTTGCCGCGTCACGCGCTGCGTGCGCAACACCACGGACGGCGACCGCCGCATACAGCTGCGGACGACGCTGCGGGACGCCTTTGTCCGGGACCATTATGTGATTCCCTGCGTGAATTACAACGGCAATCCGGGCGGCGGCAACTATCCGCACGGCTTTGCAAAGGACGGCAAGCCCTGGATCTTCGCCTACGACCGCACCGGCATCCCGTCCTGCTCGCTCACCGAGGATGCGTCCCGCGTCGTCGCGCTGTTTGCCGCGGACACGGATGAGACCTCGCTGGTCTCCTCGGTGTCTCTCACCGAGAATCCGGACGGCAGCCTCGATCATCATCTGTATTATCCCTATATTGAATCTCCGTATTCCTATACGAACACCGATACGCTGACGGCGCCGTATGAAACCTTTCTCGCCTTTGCGCCGGGCGAGGAAAAGATCTTTACCTTTTATATCTTTGTCGGCGCGCCGAAGTGGAAGAACTTCGGCATGGCAAGCCTCATCGACCGGCTGGACGAACTGCATAACCCCGACCTGCCGCCCGTGACCGATGCGCGCACGCTGTGGGATGCGGGCATCGACTACATCGGCAGTCTGCGGCGCGAATACCGCGGGCGAGGACTCTTTGCGTCCGCGCGCCGCGCCGACTTCGGCGCACCCGTCTTTGCGCCGCCCGCCGCTTCGTTTGAGATCGGCTGGGCAGGGCAGGGCGCTCTGAACAGCCAGCTTTACATCTGCGAGTATCTGCGCACGGGGGAGCGGCATTTCCTCGATGCGGCGCTTGAAAACCTCGATGCCTGGGCGGAGAAGCAGGCGGAAAACGGGCTGTTCCTCGCGCATTACGAGTGGTATCCCGCGCCCGGCGAACCCGCATGGCGCCCCGCTGTGTCGGATACGAAGATCTTAGCCAACTTCCACATTCCCGGCGGCACGAACAAGGGCGGCAAAGGGTGGTATCCCGAGCTCTGCAACCTCGGCTGGGGCGCGGCGTCCTTCGCGCGCTGCTATATGCTCCTGCGCGGCGCGGGCATCGACCGCCCGGATTACCTCGCCTTTGCGCGCCGCACCTGTGACTTCTTCTGCGAACACTTCGATGAAGAAAACGGCTTCGGCAAGGCGTACCGCTTCGACGGTTCGAGCTTTGACGCGACCGGCACGATCGGCGCATTTGCGCTGCCCGCCCTGATCGAGGTCTACCGCGCGACCGGGGCGAAAAAGTATCTCGACTGCGCCGTGCGCGGGTTTGATTTCTATGCCCGGCGCGACCTCGACGCCTTCTCGCTGACCGCAGGGGCGATCGACTGCGCGTCGGTGGATAAGGAGACGGTCTGGCCGCTCTTTCGCGCCGCGCTCGACCTCTTTGACGAGACCGGCGACGCCGCGTACCGCACGCGCGCCGAAATGTGCGCATACTATTTCGATTCCTGGACGTACCGATACGACGCGCTCTACCCCGCGACCTCGGATTTTGCCCGCTACGGGTATCACACGCGGGGCGGCACGGCGGTCTCGGTGCAGCATCATGCCATTGATTCCTGGGGCTCGCTTGCCGCGCCCGAGTTTGTCCGCCTGTGGCGCGCCACGGGTGACGCGCGGTGGTTTGCCCGCGCACGCGCACTCTGGCACAATGCCACGCTCTGCATCGCGCTCGATGACAAAACGGTCATCAATGGTACGCTGCGCCCGCGCGGCGGGCAGAACGAGGCGTTCTTCGGCTGCCGCTGGACGCGCTATCGCCCGGTGGAGGAGCGCGGGCATTTCAATAACTGGCTCATTTCCTGGGTCAACGCCTATCGGCTCTATGCCATCCATACCCTCGGCTTTGATCACGCGCTGTTTCAGGTAGAGGAGAATGCGTGCAAACCGTAGGGCGCCGGCTGTCTCCCGCCGCGTATTAGCCTCCCCCCTTGCGGAAGCCCGACATGATCCGAATCTCACCAATAAAAAACCTGCATTTATATACAACCTCAAAAAGGAGCGACCATATGTCTTTATTTGAGCCCTATTTTGCCGACCCGACCGTGCTGCATGTCGGGTGCGAAGCGCCGCACGCCTACTTCATCCCCTTTGACACGCGCGAGGGTGCGCTCGGCGACAATCGCAACGAAAGCGCCTTCTTCAAGTCTCTCGTCGGCACGTGGGACTTCCGTTTCTTCCCGTCGCCGGATGCGGTCGCCGACCTCGACTTTGCCGCGATCGACGCCCTGCCCGCCGACCGTATCGAGGTGCCCCGCTCCTGGGAGAACACGCTGCGCTACAACAAGCCGAACTACACCAATACCGAGTATCCCTTCCCCTGCGACCCGCCGCACCTGCCAGCCGACAACCCCTGCGGCATGTACAGCCGCCGCTTCACGGTCGATGCGGGAGAATCCGCAGGCAAGGACGCCATGCTCACCTTTGAGGGCGTCTCCTCCTGCTTCTATGTCTGGCTCAACGGCGAATTTGTCGGTTACAGCGAGGTGTCGCACGGCATCTCCGAGTTCTGCGTGACCGACAAGCTGAAAGGCGGCGAAAACGAGCTGCGCGTGCTGGTTATCAAGTATTCCACCGGCTCCTACCTTGAGGATCAGGACATGTTCCGCGCGGCGGGCATCTTCCGCGAGGTCTATCTGCTCTTCCGCGACCGCCGCCGCGTGCGCGACATCACGGTTGGCTGCGAGCTTGCGGACGACTTCGGCACGGCGATCTTCACCGTGACCTTTGACGGCGTGCTGCAAAAGAACGCGACCGCGCGCCTCTGCACCGCCTCCGGCGCGGACAGCGGCGCCTGGGCGCGCCGCGACGGCAAGACCGTCACCTTCATCCTCCGCGATCCCGCCCTCTGGTCGAGCGAGACCCCGAACCTGTATTACCTCTGCCTTGAAAACGGCAAGGAGCACATCGCGCTGCCCCTCGGCGCGCGCCGCATCGAGGTGCGCGACCGCGTGGTGCTGCTGAACGGCAAGCCGGTGAAGGCGCGCGGCGTCAACCGCCATGACAGCAGCCCGATCCTCGGCTATGCCACGCCGATGGACGCGATGCTCCGCGACCTCACGATCTGCAAGCAGAATCACGTCAACATGATCCGCACCAGCCACTATCCGCCCGACCCGCGCCTGCCCGGACTGTGCGACAAATACGGCTTCTACCTCGTCGACGAGACGGACATCGAGACGCACGGGTTTGCCTATATCGAAAAATACGGCTGGGACTTCCTCTCGGACAGCCCCGCGTGGGAGGCGGCATATCTCGACCGCGCCGCGCGGCTGTACGAGCGGGACAAGAATCATCCGTCGGTCATTGTCTGGTCGCTCGGCAATGAGTCGGGCCTCGGGCGCAACCACGCCGCCATGGCGGCGTATTTCCGCCGTCATGACACGTCGCGCCTGCTCCACTACGAGGGCGGCAACGCGGATTATCGGGCAAAGCACCCCGACCGTCCCGAGCTTTACGACATCGCGGATGTCGAGAGCTATATGTATGCGTCCGTGCCGAAGATCAAGGCTTATCTTGCGGACGACCGCGCCCGCTATCCCGTCTTCCTCTGTGAATACTGCCACGCCATGGGCAACGGTCCCGGCGACTTTGCCGCATACTGGGACGCGATCTATGCCGACGACCGCTTCTTCGGCGGCTGCGTGTGGGAGTTCTGCGACCACGCCGCCCTGCTGGACGGCGATGTGCAGCACCCGAAGTACGGCTACGGCGGCAGCTTCGGCGATACGCCGAACGCGGGAAACTTCTGCATGGACGGTCTGGTTTATCCCGACCGCCGCCTGCACACCGGCATGTACGAGCTGCGCGAGGCGCAGAAGCCCTTCCGCATCACCGCGGCGGACGCGGCGGCAGGTGTCTTCCGTTTTGAAAATCTGCGCGACTTCACCGACACGTCGGATATCGCCATCACCTACCGTATTGAGCGGGACGGGGTCACCGTTGACTCCGGCATGCCGGACCTCGGCGCAGTCGCACCGCGCGGCGCGGTCGAATTTGCGCTGACGCTGCCTGCGGCGGGGGGTGCGCTGACCGTCAATTTTGAGATGCACGCCTGCCGCGAAACGCCGCTCGTCCCCTTGGGCACGCTGCTCGGGCATGCACAGTTTGTCCTTTGCGCCGACGCGGCGCTGCCGGAGGTGCGCCGCACGGCGCGCGCACCGCATGTCAAGGAAAGCGGGGAGACCGTCACCGTGACGGTCGGGGAGACGGTCTACCGCTTTGACCGCACACGCGGCGCGCTCACAGGCATCACGGCGGATGGCACGGTGCTCCTCGATGCGCCCCTCACGCTTGCGCTCAGCCGCGCACCGATGGACAATGACCGCAAACTCCGTCCGAGCTGGGATGCGCTCGGCATTCACTGCGCCGCCGAGGTCTGCGACAGCTTCACGGTGCGCGCGGCGAAGACCGCCGTCACCTGCGCGGCGGCGCTGCGCCTTGTGGCGGACGGCAAGGAGCTGCTCCGTGCTCGCGTCACCTATCGCGCGGCGGCGGACGGCAAGCTGACCGTCACCATGGACGCAGACATCCCGGATGGCGGCGTGCGTTTTTACCCGCGCCTCGGGCTCTGCCTGCCGCTTGTCCCGACGCTTGAAAACCTGCGCTATTTCGGCTACGGACCGATGGAAAGCTACATCGACAAGCACCTTGCGGCGCGCCTCGGACGGTTTTTAACGACCGTCACGGACAATTTCGAGCCCTACCTGCGTCCGCAGGAGAACGGTGCGCACTTTGATACGCAGTTTGTTTCCCTTACGACCACCGACGGCGCGGGACTGCTCGTCACGCGCACGGATGCACCCTTCTCCATGGGTGCGTCGCACTACAGCGATGCGCAGCTGCGCGATGCGTGCTATGTGCATGAGCTCACGCCTGAGCCTTTCACCTATCTGCATCTTGATGCATTCCAAAGCGGCTGCGGCTCCTATGCCTGCGGTCCGATGCTGGACGAAGCCTACCAGCTGAAGGCAGGCAAGCACCGCCTCAGCGTGACGCTGACCCCCTGCCGCGTGGACGAAGTGCTGTAGGCAGAATTGCCGGAATTGCGGCTGCCGACAGCGGCAAATGTCCGATTCACTGCTGCAACAGAAATAAAGGAGAACGCCATGCTTTGTGAGAATTACCGCTTTGACGATAAGCGCCTGCCCGGTCTCAGCCCGGTCTGGTGCGGTACGGAGCAGTGTGCGCCCGGCTTTTCGGTCGGATTCACGCGTCCGTACTGGATGCTGCATTTCGTTGTGTCGGGCAAGGGCACCTTTTCCACCGGCGGCGTGACCTACGATGTGATGCCGTCACAGATTTTTGTGGTGCGGCCGCACCGCCCGCATGTTTACACCGCAGACAAGACCGATCCGTGGCATTATATCTGGCTCAACTTTTACTGTGACACGGAGCTGCCCGCACTGCTGGATGCCGATGTCATCACCGCGCCGTCGCTCGGCAGTCTGTTTGCCGACTGCCTGGATGCCGCCAGAGAGGAGTACGGCGCGCGCGAGGCGATCACCGCGGGGCTGTGGGCGCTCTTCGCGGCGCTTATCCGCATGCAGGCGGCGCACGGCACACGGCAGAATCCCTATGTCACCGCCGCCAAGCGCTATATCGAGGAGAATTACGCAAAGCCCATCCGCGTTTCGGACATTGCGCGGACGCTGAACCTGGACCGCTGCTATTTCAGCACGGTCTTCCGCCGCGAGACCGGCACTTCGCCGAAGCAGTATCTTGCCGAGGTGCGCATGGAGCATGCCGCCGAGCTGCTGAGCGCAGAGGGGGCGAGCGTCACATCGGCGGCACGCAGAGCGGGCTACGGCGACTGCATGAATTTCTCCCGGCACTTCAAGGCGCATTTCGGCGTATCGCCGAGCCGGTATCGGGAGATGATCGCAAAAAATGAAATTGACGGGGGATTCCCCGACAAAATATCCGAGAGAAACGAGAGGTAAATGACATGTTCAAGAGAAAGATTGCACTGTTCCTTGCTGCCGCAAGCCTTGCGGCAAGCCTTGCCGCTTGCGGCGAAAAGCCCGCACCCGTGACAAGCGAAAACACCACGGCTTCCACCGAGGCGACCACCGAAGCGCCCGAATTTGTACCGGTGGACGCCGACTATTCCGGCGAGTTCACCATGCTCATTTCGGGCAACTGCAATACCAATGTTGCATTCAAGTCCTTTGAAGACAGCGATATGACCGAGCGCACGCCGCTGGACGAGGCAGTCTATCGCCGCATGAAGACGGTGGAGGAGCTCTACGGCGTGACCTTCAACTATATTGAGGATTACGGGACCACCGGCTCGGCAAAGACCAAGCTGATGGTTGCCGCCACGGCGGGAGACGATGACTATGATGCGGCGGTCATTGCTGCCTACGATGCCGTGCCGCTTGCCATGGCGGGCTCGCTCTATGAGCTCGGCAGCATCAAAAATCTGACGCTGGATAAAGACTTCTGGGACGAGCGCGCTTCGCGCGACCTCACCATCCGCGGTTTGCTGTTTGCCACCACGGGCGACATTGACTTCTGGGATGACATGATGCAGAACGTCATTGCGTTCAACAAGCAGGTCAAGGCGGATCTCAACATCGAGGATAACTTCTACACGCTTGTTGAGGATGGAAAGTGGACGATGGACGCACTCGCGTCCTATGCGAAGCAGGCAACCGAGGATCTGAACAGCGACGGCGTATACGACATGTCCGACAAGTTCGGGCTGATCACCTGGGACGACTCGATTTATGCGGTCCTTGAGGGCAGCGGCGAGCGCGTGGTGCAGGTTGCGGACGACGGCACGCTGAACCTCACACTCACCGGCAGTGAGCGTATTGTAGATGTTCTTACGAAGTACACCGATTTCTGCTTCGGCGGTGATGCCATCAACTATCAGCGCTACACCTCAAAGGAAGCGATGGATATGTTCTCGGGCAACCGTGCGCTCTTCCTCGCGGGCAGACTGCAGTCCCTTGATGCTTACCGCGATATGGAGACCGACTACGGTATCCTGCCTTATCCGAAGTATGACGAGGCACAGGCGGAGTACCATACGGTTGCCTCTCCCTGGCATATGACGCTCTTCACCGTACCGCTCACGGCGGCGGATGCCGAGCGCTCGGGCGCAGTGCTGAATGCGCTGGCTTACTACGGCAAGCAGCTCTTGACCGGCGCGTACTACGACAAGACGCTCACGGGGCAGTATTTCCGTGACGAGGACAGCCTTGCCACGCTGGAGCGCATGGCGGCGACCCGCGCCTATGACCTCGGGCTGTACATCCAGCCCGCCAACATCAACAAGGAGCTGATCTACATGTTCCGCGAGGGGTCGAAGGACTTCGCGTCCAACTTTGCGAGCCATGCAGACGCGGCGAAGACCGCACTCACGCAGACCGACGCTGCATTCAGCCTCGCGGCGGAAAGCTGGAAGAAGTAAGGAGAAACGGATGAAAAAACTCTGCAAATGGATGCTCGTCATCTGCTGTTGTGTCTTCGCGCTCGGCGCCCTTGCGGCATCGGCGGCGGACACCGTCTATGTGAAGGACGGCGGCAAGGGAGACGGCTCAAGTGCATCGTCGCCGCTCGGCGACCTTGCGGATGCGATCCGCGCCGTTTCGGGCGGGGGCAAGGTCGTCCTCACCGGCGACACCTCGGTTGCAAAGTCGGCGGGGTATGATGCGTCGATCAATGCGTTCACCGCACCCGCCGCAAGCGGCACGGTCACGATCACGGCGCAGAGCGGCGCACGTCTCATCTTCCCGGATGCCGGACGGTTCTTCTGCACCGGGGATACGACGTTTGAGAACATCACATTTTACAATGCAAACAAAAAGACACTGGTCGTGGCAGGGCGCTTCTTTGCGCTCACGTTCGGGGACGGCGTTGTCATGGACAACATCGAGGTGCACGTTGTCGGCGGTATGGAGCATACCAACGCGACGGTCTCCGTGCCGGACGATGACTACAGCCGCGATGCGCATGTCACTCTCCTGAGCGGACGCTATGCCGAGGTGACGGGGCTTGGCAGAAACACCGGCAAAGCGTCCTTCAACCCGAGCTACACGGGTGCGGCGTACATCACGATCGGCGGCGACGCCGTCATTGACAAGGTCTTCGGTGCATACCGCTGGGGCGGCAAGGCGCAGACCACGGGCAAGGTCTTCATCACGTTGGACGGCGGCGCGGTCACCAATTTTATCACCGCCTGCGGCAGCGAGAAGATCACCTACACGGTGGATGCCACGGTCACGCTCACCGAGCATTTTGACCCCGCAGCCTATTTCAAGGCGGTGAAAACCGGCTGGTCGACCTCCGGTGTCTGGCACGGTCTGACGGGCGGTCCCGCCTACGGCAAGACGTGCACCAACTACGGCAAGACCGTGCTTGATCTTTCACGCGCGGACAAGACAAAGGTCACCGATGAATGGATCGCTGCCGACGTTAACACGGATGCCTTTGACAGCATCGTCGGGAAGGGCACGGAAACGCCCGCCGCGTCCGATGCGTCGGTCGTTTTCCTCAGTGATCTCGGCGATGACGCGGCAGACGGTTCGAGCGCGGACAAAGCCGTGCAGACGCTCGGCCGCGCTTTCAAGCGGCTTTCGGAGGCGGGCGGCACCATTGTCCTTTGCGGCAAAGCCACCGTGCCCGCCGCCATGGCGACCTTCCCCGAACGGTCGGGAGAGATCACGTTCACAAGCAGCTACGGCGGCAAGGCCTACGACGGCTCGCTTGTGCTTGAGGCGGATATCTTCCTCGGCTCGCCCGTGCGGTTTGAGCAGTTGCTCATAAGCTCGAAAAAGAGCGTGGACATTTTCTGCCGCGGCAACAACTTCACGGTCGGCGAGGGTGTCACCTGTACCTACGCGGGCAATCCGATCGCCATCTGGGGCGGCACGGACTGTGCCATCGCGGGCACCACTGCGAAGACGGCGCGTTTCTTCGGCTATAAAATCGAGATTCACAGCGGCACTTGGTGGTATGTGCGCGGCGGCTCGATCCGCACCGGCGAATATCAGCCGGTCGGCACCATCGGCGACGTGACCATCGAGATTCACGGCGGCACGTTCACCTCCACCACCACCAATCCGGCCATGAACGGCATCATCGCGGTAGGCGGCTTTGACGCACTGGACGGCGATGCGACCATCCGCATCACGGGCGGTAAGATCAACAGCTCGGTCTGCGGCATCGGTCGCCCCGGCACAAACGCAACGACAAGCGGCAACGCCTATGTGCGCGGCAATGTGACCATCGAGATCTCGGGCGGCAGCTTCCGCACGGGCACAGAGATCGCCGCCGTGCACGACCGCGTGGCAGGCTATGTGGACGGCGACTTCACCCTGCGCGTCACCGGCGGCAGCTTCGCCGGCGGCTTCAAGGGGGCAAACGGCGAGAATGTGCGCGGCGTGTCCGCGCTGGATCTGGCGGACGGCATTTCGATGACCGCCGTCGGCTTTGACCCCGTGCTCTTCGTCTCGGGCAGCGGCAGCGATGCTGCGGACGGCAAGTCCGCAGCCACCGCGAAGAAAACACTGGCGGCGGCGGTCGCAGCCATGCCTGCGGGCGGCACGGTCGTCGTCGCAGGCAACCTCACGGTCGGCAGCGAGACACTGGCGGCGACCGACAAGGCGCTGCACATCGTCGGCGCGGCGGGCGGCAAGGACTTCGGCGCTACGCTCACGGTCACCGGCACGCTGACGCTCGGCGGCGAAACCTATGTTGAAAATCTCCGCCTCGGCGGAAACGGCAAAATCGATGCGGCGGGGCATCTCCTCACGATCGGCGACGGCGTTTCGGGCGGCAGCCTGACGCTGGACGGCGGCACGGGCGAGGGTTCGCACGGCATCGTGATCCGCTCCGGCAGCTTTGCAGCCGCCTCGGGCGGCAGGACAGCCGCAGACGGGCGCACCTTTGTGCTGCTCCTCGGCGGTCATGTCGGCAGCATCGCGGGCAGCAGCCAAGGCTCGGCGGGCAGCGGCTTTGTGTCGGTGCGCGGCGGAAGCGCGGACAGCGGTTATACTCCCGTCAAGGCGGATAAAACCGTGCTGTACGTGCAGGACGGCGGAGAGGGCGACGGCTCGTTGCCGACTTCGCCGATGGGCGACCTCGCAGCGGCGTCGGCGGCGCTGCCTGCGGGCGGTACGATCGTCGTCTGCGGCGATCTGACGGTATCGGGCGCAAAGACTCTTGCGGCAGCGTCCGGCAAGCTCACGGTCACCTCGCTGTACGGCGGGGTTGACTACCGCCTCACCGACGGGGCAAAGCTGGTGCTCTCCGGCTCGGTCACGCTCGGCACGGAGACAACCTTCACCGCGCTCGACATTGAGACGGCTGTAAATGACGCGTATATCGCAGCGGCGGGCAAGCATCTCACGATCGGCGAGGACGTCGTCTGCACGCTCCTGCCCGATGCGCGCATCGAGACCTACCCGGCGCTCGTCGGCGGCTCGGTGGCGCTCGCCGAGGTACTGCGCGCCGACGTCACGTTGGACATTTACAGCGGCACTTGGGGCGTTGTCACGCCCGGACAGTATTCGACGGCTGCCGGTGCGTCCGCGCGCCGCGCCGAGGGCAACCTCACGCTGAATCTGTACGGCGGCAGCATCACGGGCGGCATCTATGTCGCCGGTGTCAACAGCCTGACCGGCGACGCGACCTTCAGCGCACGCGGCGGCATTGTCGCCTGCCCGGTCATCGGCGCAGCGGCGGAAACCGCCGTTCGCGGCAATGTCACGGTCAACGCAGCGGGTGCATCCTTTGAGGGCGACATCCGCGCAGGGGAGGACAATACGGCGTCGCTCGACGGTGCATACCGTCTTGTCGTCACCACTTCGGACATCCGCCGCGTCGGCACGGTGTCCGGCACGGCGGGGATGGGCGGCTCGCACACGTCTGCAATCACCGTCCCCGAGAATATGAACCTGTCCGCCGACGTCCGCGGCGACGCGACCTATCAAAATCCGATCGCAGGCTATGCCGACCCCTCGGTCGTCTATGCCGACGGCTGGTATTACTACACCTACGCCAAGGATTATGCGGGCAAGCCCGCCGTCTACATGGCGAAGGCGGCAAACCTCTTCGACATCGGCAAGGTCACGCCCGTGCTTATCTGGAGTCAGGCACTCTCGGGGCAGGCGAAGGACATGGAGGCACTCTGGGCGCCCCAGCTCTACAAGCTCGACGGCAAGTGGTATATTTATGCCGCCTGCCAGTTCCCGAACGATCAGGATCCGTCCACCAATATGGTCAAGCGCTATCCTTACGTTTGGGTCGCCGAGACCGACGATCCCATCGGCAGCTACCAATTCTTCGGCTGCATGGAGAACCTTGATAAAGAGGCGTTTTCCTACCTGTCTCCCCGCATCATTCAGCATGACGGCAATACCTACATGTTCTTCAGCGGCTTCTGGCGCGCAGCGGACGGGTCGAACGGCACGCACATCCAGCGTATGCGCGTGGTGAAACTCGAATCGCCGACCCGGATGGCGGACGGGCAGGTCGTGATCTCCTCGCCGATGTACAGCTACGAAAAGGGCATCATGGAGGGACCGTTCCCGTTCTATGCACCGGACGGCACGCTGTATCTGCTCTTTGCGGCAGGGCACACCCGCACCGATGAGTACTGCACCGGCATGCTGCGCTTCACGGGCGGCAAGGACGATCCGCTCACCGATGCATCGCTCTGGAAGAAGTACGAGAAGCCGCTGCAGTTCACGGATTATGCGTCCGGCGTGTACTCGCCCGGCGCGATGATCGTCACCACCTCGCCGGATGGCAAGGATTATTACGGCGTGTTCCATGCCAAGGAATATCACTATTCCGCTTACACCATGCGCCGCATGTATATGCAGAAGATCGACTTCGCGGCGGACGGCACGCCCACGATGACCGCCGTTCCCGCCACCTCGACGGTCTATACAATGACGCTGAATCCGCTGCCGCTCGCATCCCGCATCTCCGGGTTTGATACGACGGAGGCAGGGGAGGCGGTCAACCCTTTTCGCCGCCTGCGCACCTATACGGCAAACTTTACGGATGTGCCGCAGTCCTCGTGGTTCTCTGCCTATGTGGCATCGGCATACGAGTATGCACTCGCAAACGGCACCGCCGCAAATAAGTTTTCGCCGGACGGCAGCTTCACGGTCGCGCAGGCGCTGACAGCCGCTGCCAATATCCACACGGTTTATTACGGAAAGGCGGTGGATACCGCCGGGGCGAAGACCTGGTATGAACCCTATGTTGCCTATTGCATCGCAAACGGCATCATTCAAGATGAGCAGTTTGACGATTACAACCGCAATATCACGCGCGGCGAGATGGCGGTCGTCTTTGCAAACATTCTGCCGGAGCGCGAGTATGCCGGCACGCGCACGGGTTCGCCCGCCGATGTGACGGACGGCATGGCGTGCGCCGCCGCGGTGAAGAAACTCTTCGCCGCAGGCATTGTCGGCGGCGACGCCGGCACGGGCAATTACCGTCCCGATGACAGCATCCGGCGCTCGGAGGCGTGCGTCATCTTCACGCGCATCGCCGCCGCCGAATACCGCATCAAGTAAAAAAAGCAAAAAAACACGAACCGCAAGGTTCGTGTTTTTTTGTAATAGCCGTCCCTCACCGAAGGGGCTGAACAAGAATCAAATGCATGTTAAATTGCCGCTTCAACCGCATCTGCCCTGCCTCACTCCACGTAAAACTCCTTCATATCGTCGAGGCGCAGGCAGCCGAGCGGCAGACCGTATGCCGCGCCGCAGTCGAGGGCGATGTGCCCGTTCAGCATGAAGATCTTGCCCTTGTAGACGGGGTTGATCTCCACGGTCGGCTTGTGCCCCGTGACGAGGGTCTTGTCCGCGAAATACACCTTTTCATAGTCGGGCGAT
Source organism: Oscillospiraceae bacterium (assembly GCA_003343845.1). Taxonomy (GTDB): domain Bacteria; phylum Bacillota; class Clostridia; order Oscillospirales; family CAG-272; genus UMGS902. Next base: position 20,020 of record QAKK01000025.1, on the reverse strand, counting down.
ACCGAGATCAGCTCCTCAATGCCGTAGTCCTCGATGTCGCGGTCCTTCGAGAAGTGGTCCAGCCCCGCATGCACGAGCAGATAGTCCCTGCCGCCGACCTCGACCTCCTCATAGGGCGCAAATTCGCCGAGATAGTCCACCAGCCATTCGCGGTCCTCGGGCGAGAGCGCGAAAAATTCGCGCGCGGTCGTCTCGCCGCCGTTCTTGCCCCATGCGGCAAAGGCGGCAAGCGCTTCCTTGCCGAGCGCGGCGACCGCCACGGCGCTCTCCTCGGCGTCGCCGCAGAGGCGGCGCAGCAGCGGCAGCGCGGTGTATTCGTGTTCGCCGATGATGGGGTACACATTCGGGCGGGACGACATGTCGTCGAGAATTTTCATGCCTGCGTCGCCGAAGTCGATCACATCCCCGAGGACGTAGAGCGTGTCGCGGTCCTCGTCGAGGTTGATCGCCTCCAGCATCTTCATGTAGCGCTCGTAGTCGCCGTGTATATCCGACATTACATAGGTCATGTTCGTTTCCTCCGTGTTCCTTTCATTATATCCCGAGGCTGCCCGGATTCATGCGCGCGAGGACAAAAAGCCATGCGGCGATCCAGACAAGCGTCGGCAGCGCGATGCGAAAGAGCAGCGCGTTGTGGGATTTGGTCTTGTGGTGGCAGAGCAGCATCGAGAGCAGCGTGCCGAGCCCGCCGCCGATCCAGGCAAAGCGCACGAAGCGGCGCTCCGGCACGCGGCGGATACTGCCGCGCGGCAGGCGGCTGATGTGCTTGTCGTAGGCAACGATGCCGGCGGCAAGCAGATTGATGAAGACAAACCAGGCAAGCGGCAGAAACCGCAGCCACGGGCGGATCGGTTGCAGCATTTCCATATTCATTCCTTTATGATGCAGGGCGACGTGCGCATGCAGTCGTAGCTGCCGGCAAAGCAGAGCGCAAACGCGCGCTCCGCCAACCGGGTTTGCCGGAACTGCGCGCCGCCGTCCGCCAGCTTTTCCGCATCGGCGGGTTTGGTCAGGACAAAGCCCGCCCGCGCGCCGCCGAGCGCCGCGCAGCCCCGCGTGTTTGCCGCGAGCAGACGGGTGTAGGCGACCGGCGCGGCAATTTCTTCTTCGGTCGTGCCGAGCAGCGCGTAGAGCGCCGCGCGGCGCAGCGATGCGTCGGTGGTGCGTTTGGATGCTGCCGCGCGGAAGAGTTCGGACAGTGTGTGCGCGGCGGGCGCCGCGGCAAGCAGCCGTTCGAGCGCGGCACGGTCGCCCGCAAGGCGCGCCTGTGCCGCTACGTCGCCCTGCAGCGCCGAGAGGCGGAGCAGGACAGCGGACGCCAGCCGCTCGGCGTCCGCCGGGCAGAGCCCTGCGTCGGCGGCAGCGCAAAGGGCGGCGAGGGCGCCGTCCGGCATTTCGCCCGCAAAGGCGGCGATGCCGCGCGCGGCGTAGCCGCGGCGCAGCTCGGAGGCGGACGGGAAGCCGCCCATGCCGCCGTGATACGCGCCCACGCGCGGGATCACCAGCGGCTTGATCCTGCGCTTGATGCGCGCAAGCGCGCGCAGGTATTCCACGGCGAGGATGTCGTTCGGCGCGGCGAGATCTTCGCCGCCGTAGAGTTCTTCGTAGGCAAGCGCCGCTGCGCGCGTCTGCCCCAACGTGCGGTCGGCGGCAGAAAGGGCGGCTGCGCGTGCGCGCAACTCGCCGCTGTCGAGCCGCGCACGACGCGCCTCAAGCGCGGTAAGGTCGCCGACCTCACTGCCGAATGCCAGTACATCCGCACCGATGGCGGCGGCAATTTCCACGCCCGCGCGGGCAAAGTCGGCGGCGCGCGCCGCCGAATAGGGGTAGGGGAGTTCTAAAACAAGGTCGCAGCCGCCCGCGACCGCGGCTGCCGCGCGGCAGGTCGGCGGCGCAATATAGGGCTCGCCGCGCTGCGAGAAGATGCCGCCCATCACGGCGGCAATCGTCACGTCCGCGCCGAGCGCGCGCCGCACCTCGCCCACCATGTAGGCGTGCCCCGCATGAAACGGGTTGTATTCGCAGATGATCGCAGCCAGCATGGCGTCCTCCTTGTGGATGTAACTTAGGCTTCCCCCTTGGGGGGAGAGCTGTACGAGACGCAAAGCGTCTCGCGGAGTTTTCCCGGAGGGAAAACATCCTGTGACTGATGAGGGGTAGGACGCGCACGCGTCCGTCTGTGCAGCTTCATTCTGTGCTGCTGAGACGCCATTCTGCGAATGGCTACCCCTCATCCGGTGCTGACGCACCACCTTCCCCCCGAGGGGAAGGCTTGATAATTACGGCGCGGGCAATTCGCTTCTGTATATCTTCACATATTTCACGAAACCGTGTATTAATGTCCCGATTTGTGTACCGCCATACATCAATACCGTGCGCATACATGAATTCGTCCCGCACACGGTCTGCATCACGATTTTCCTCATCATAGTGCTGTGCGCCGTCAAGCTCAATAATCGCGTGCGCCGCCGCAATATAGAAATCCGCAACATAATTGCCGATTACTTTTTGCCATTGCACTGTTTGTGGCAAGGACTTCAAAAAATCGTACCATAGATGCCGTTCTTCCGGCGTCATGTTTCTGCGAAGTATTTTAGAGATGTCGGTGAGCTTTGTGTTTTTCTTTGGATTCATATGCTGCCTCCCCGTCCATCCATCTCCCCCTATTTTACCACTTTTTCGGGGCAGCCGCAAGCGGGACGGAGAATTTTTCACCCATCTTTCAAAAATGTGTGCGGGACTTCTTGAATTTGTCGAAAAGGGGGCGTATAATAGAATAGTTAAACGACATTATTTTCGGAGGATCATTTTCATGAATGTACTCGTTGTAAACGCAGGCTCCAGTTCGCTGAAGTATCAGCTGTTTGACACGACCGCGGGCGTTGTCCGCGCGAAGGGTCTCTGTGAGCGTATCGGCATCGACGGCAAGATCAAGCATCAGAACCTCGAGACCGGCGCGGTCTATGAGAAAGAGATCGCCATGCCCAACCACACCGTTGCCACCAAGATCGTCATCGACGCGCTGCTCAGCGCCGAGTACGGTTCGGTGAAGAGCATGGACGAGATCGAGGCGGTCGGTCACCGCATCGTCCACGGCGGCGCTTACTTCTCGGAGTCGGTGCTGCTCACCGATGAAGTGCTGGCAAAGCTCGAGCTCTGCCGCGACCTCGCCCCCCTGCACACCGGCGCGCACATCATGGGCATCCAGGGCTGCCTCGCCGCAATGCCGAAGACGCCCCAGGTTCTCGTGTTTGACACCGCGTTCCACACCGCGTCCATGCCCGACTATGCGTATGTGTACCCCGTCAGCTACGATATGTACGAGAAGTACGCCGTCCGCCGCTACGGTGCGCACGGCACGTCTCACCGCTATGTCTCCGGCGAGTGCATCAAGCTGCTCGGCGGCAAGGCAGAGGGCACGAAGATCGTCACCTGCCACCTCGGCAACGGCTCGTCCATCTCGGCTGTCAAGGACGGCAAGGTGCTGGATACCTCGATGGGCTTCACGCCTCTCGCCGGCATCGAAATGGGCACGCGCTGCGGCGACATTGATCCCGCAATCGTCCCCTATATCATGAACAAGACCGGCATGAACGCCGATGAGATGAACGAGTACATGAACAAGAAGTGCGGCTTCCTCGGCGTGTCCGGCGTTTCGTCCGACTGCCGCGACGTTTCCGCCGCAGCCAAGGCGGGCAACAAGCGCGCAAAGCTCGCGCTGGACATCGTCTCCTACCAGATCCGCAAGTTCATCGGCGCGTACACCGCGGCGATGGGCGGTCTTGACGCCATCGTCTTCACTGCCGGCATCGGCGAGAACGACTGGGAGATGCGCGAGAGCGTCTGCTCGCAGCTGGGTTACTTCGGCGTCGAGTTTGACGCGGAGCACAACGCAAATCTGCCCCGCCCGCTGACCGCCACCGAGATCTCGAAGCCGACTTCGAAGGTCAAGGTCTTCATGATCCCCACCAACGAGGAGCTTGTTATCGCATCGGATACCGAGCGCATCGTGAAAGCCCTGTAATAAAAAAATCGTCAAAAAAGCCGCCCGCCGGGCGGCTTTTTTGCGCGGAAAAGGACGCATTGCGTTCCGGTCGCCATGGCTCCTACAGATTTTGCGCGTCTTTTAGGCTTCCCCCTTGGGGGAAGCTGTCAACGAAGTTGACTGATGAGGGGTAGGACGCGTAAGCCTCCGTCTGAGCAGCCTCATTCTATGCTGTAGAGACGCCATTCTGACGAATGGCTACCCCTCATCCGGCGTCGTGATGTTTCCCGCAAGGGAAACTCATTAGGAACGCTTGCGTTCCGTGCCACACTTCCCCCAAGGGGGAAGACTTGGTTCCATCTGCTATGCGCAAAAAAGCAGCTTCAACCCCGGTTGAAGCTGCTTTTTTGATGTACATGTTTACTCCGCGAGCATTTTTTCGAGCGAGGCGAGGCGGACGCAGGCGGAAAGTGCCTGGATGCAGACCTCCAACTCGTGCGCGGGGGAATAGGTGGGCGCAAGGCGCAGATTGGCGTCGCGCGGATCCTTGCCGTAGGGGTAGGTCGCGCCCGCGCCGGTGAGGACGACGCCCGCCTGGCGCATCAGCGACCAGACGCGCTTGGCGCAGCCGTCCATCAGCGTCAGGCTGATGAAATAGCCGCCGTTCGGCTTCGTCCAGGAGGCGATGCCCAGCCCGCCGAGCTCGGCTTCCAGCGCCTCAAACACGATGTCAAACTTCGGGCGGATGATGTCGGCATGGTGCTGCATGATCTCATGCACATGCGCGGTATTTTGCAGATAGCGGACATGGCGCAGCTGGTTCAGCTTGTCAAAGCTGATGGTCTGAATGCCGATGAGCTTCTTCGCCTGCGCCATATTGGCGGGCGAGAGCGCCATCGCGGCGACGCCGCTGCCCGGGAAGGTCATCTTCGAGGTCGAGGTGAAGCAGAGGATGCGATCCTCGGTGCCGTAGCGCTGACCGAACTCAAAGATGTTCGCCAGCTTCTCCTCGCTGTAGATATCATGCACGCAGTAGGCGTTGTCCCAGATGATGCGGAAGTCGGGCGCGGCGCATTCCATCTTGGCAAGGCGGCGCACGACCTCGCGCGAGTAGGTCACGCCGGTCGGGTTGGAATACTTCGGCACGCAGATGATGCCCTTCACTTCGGGATCGCGCGCCAGCTCCTCAATGCGTTCGATGTCGGGCTGCCCGTCCGCAAGGTATTCGACCGTGATCATCTCGATGCCGAGCGATTCCAGCATGCCGAAATGGCGGTCATAGCCGGGGGCGGGGCAGATGAACTTGACTTTGTCCAGTCTGCACCACGGTTCCTCCACGCCGGGGGCGCCGTGCAGCATGAGCCGCGTGAGCGCGTCGTAGATCATATTCAGGCTCGAGTTGCCGCCGACAAAGACCTGCTCCGCCGGGACTTCGAGCAGCTCGGCAAACAGCGCTTTTGCCTCTGGAATGCCGTCAAGGCAGCCGTAGTTGCGGTAATCAAAGCCGCGCTCACCGATGTAGTCGCCGTGCTCGCCCGTGAGGACGGTGAACAGCTCGTTGGAGAGATCAAGCTGCTCGCCGATCGGCTTGCCGCGCGACAGGTCGAGCGACAGCTTCAGCTTGCAGAGGCAGTCAAATTCGATCTGCGCGCGCTTCAGCTGTTCTTTCTTTTCTTCGATGGAAAGCTCTGCGTATTTCATAATGCTCCTTTGGGGTCGTATGGCGGGTTCGGCTTAAAAATCAGCCGAACCGGTCGTTCTCGGGAATGCCTCGACGTCGCGGATGTTGGAGACGCCGGTGATGTACATCACAAGGCGCTCAAAGCCGAGACCGAAGCCGGCGTGCTTGGCGCTGCCGAAGCGGCGCAGGTCGAGATACCAGCTGTAGTCTTCTTCCTTCAGACCGAAGTTCTTCATCGCGGCGAGCAGCCTGTCGAGGCGCTCCTCGCGCTGCGAGCCGCCGATCAGCTCACCGACGCCGGGGACAAGCATATCCATCGCGGCGACGGTCTTGCCGTCCTCGTTCTGCCGCATGTAGAACGCCTTGATCTCGCGCGGGTAGTCGGTGACGAACACCGGCTTGCCGAAGATCTTCTCGGTGAGGTAGCGCTCATGCTCGGTCTGGAGGTCGATGCCCCAGGAGACCGGGTAGTCAAACTTATTGCCGCTCTCCTCGAGCAGGCGGATCGCCTCGGTGTAGGTCACTCTGCCGAAGTCGTTGTCCACAAGGTTTTGCAGTCTCTCGAGCAGCGTGTTGTCGAAGAACTGGTTGAAGAAGGCAAGCTCCTGCTTGCAGGTTGCCATGACGTGGCGGACGACGTGCTTGATCATCGCCTCGGCGATCTCCATGTCATCCTCGAGGTCGGCAAACGCCATCTCGGGCTCCATCATCCAGAACTCGGCGGCGTGACGCTGCGTGTTGGAGCGCTCGGCGCGGAAGGTCGGACCGAAGGTGTAGACATTGCCGAACGCGAGGGCAAAGCACTCGGCGTTGAGCTGACCCGAGACGGTCAGGCTGGTCGGCTTGCCGAAGAAGTCCTCGGCGTAGTTGACGCTGCCGTCCTCGTTCTTCGGCAGGTTGTCGAGGTCGAGCGAGGTCACGCGGAACATTTCGCCTGCGCCCTCGCAGTCCGAGGTGGTGATGATCGGCGTGTTGACATAGACAAAACCGCGGGAGTTGAAGAACTCATGGATGGCAAACGCGCACTCGCTGCGGACGCGGAAGACCGCGTTGAAGGTGTTGGTGCGCGGGCGCAGATGCGCGATCGTGCGCAGGAACTCGAAGGAGTGCTTCTTCTTCTGAAGCGGGTATTCGGGGGTGGAAACGCCCTCGACCTCGATGGCAGCCGCCTTCAGTTCAAAGGGCTGCTTGGCATCGGGAGTCAGCACCAGCGTGCCGTGCACAACGAGCGCCGCGCCGACGTTCTGCTTGGCGATCTCGGTGTAGTTTGCGAGCTTGTCGGCTTCAAAGACGACCTGCAGGTTCCCCGAGCAGCTGCCGTCGTTCAGCTCGATGAAGCCGAAGGCGTTGCTGGCGCGGATGGAGCGTGCCCAGCCGCCGACGGTGATCGTTTTGCCGTCGTAGTCTTTTTCGGCGAGATAAATGCTTTTGATTTGTGTCCGCTGCATTTTGAAATCCTCACTGTATATTATAGATAGATTTTTTAAGGTTAGAACGGGGGGAGTGCGGGGGCTTTTCTTTTGACTTCCCCAACGGGGAAGGCTAAGACGAAAACATCATAATAATATATTATAATCCACGCGCGGGGCAAATGCAATCATTTTTTTGCAAAAGGAACGGGGAATGAAGTTGCGGCTTTGCCGCAAACAGCGTGATGCTGCGCATCAACGGGGTGACGCTTCGCGTCAATGGGGTTGCGGCTTCGCCGCAAATGAAGCGCCGCGCTGCGTCGCATGGGCATGACGGCAGAAGGACTGCATGGGGCAGGCGGTGCACTTCGGCGACCGCGCCGTGCAGACGTCCCGCCCGAATTCCACGATGCGGTGGCAGAAATCCGACCGGATCGGCTTTTCCACGCAGCCGTCGAGAATTTTCTCAATCTTCGCGGGATTCTTCTCGCTTTCGGGGTAAAACCCGAGCCGCCCGCAGATGCGGATGCAGTGCGTGTCGGTGACGATGTGCGGCTTGCCGAACACGTCGCCGAGCATGAGACAGGCGATCTTGCGCCCCACACCGGGCAGGGCGAGCAGCTCGTCCATCGTGTCGGGCACACGCCCGCCGTAGTCCCGCACGAGAATTTCGGCGGTCTCCTTGATGCTTTTTGCCTTGGTTTTGTACAGCCCGCAGGGCTTGATCGTCTCTTCCAGCGCCGCAAGGTCGCAGTCCGCCACGCTCTCGAGCGTGGGGAAGCGCACAAACAGCGTCTTTGCCACGATGTTGACCCGCGCGTCGGTGCACTGCGCCGACAGGCGCGCGAGGATCAGCAGCTTCCAGGGCTCGTCCTCGTATTCGAGCGAGCAGACCGCGTCCGGGTAGAGCGCTTCCAGTGCTGCGGCGACCTGCTTTGCCAGATTCTTTTTCGTCACTTTGCCGCCTCCGTTTCGGTATACCGCTTTTCGTATTTCTGTCTCTTGAGATAGGTGTCGTAGAGCGCTTTTGCCGTGTAGGCGGCGTCCGTGCCGTTTGCGCCCTGTTCAATCGCGACCGTGACGACGATCTTCGGCGCATCGTAGGGCGCAAAGCCCACAAACAGCGCGTTGTCCGAGCGGTCGCCGCCGACCTGCGCCGTGCCGGTCTTGCCGCCGACCGTGATGTCATAGCCGCGGAAGATGCGCGCCGCCGAGCCGCTTTCCACCACGTCCTTCATCGCCGACTTGACCGTGGCGACGATGCCGGCGTCCAGCTCCACCGCGCTCATCACCTCGGGCGCGGTCTCGGAAATCACCTCGCCCGACGGGTAGGCATGCACGCTGCGGAGCATGTGCGCACGGTAGCGCGTGCCGCCGGAGAGCAGGGTGGAAATGTAGACCGAGAGCTGTAAGGGCGTGAACATGTTGTCCGACTGTCCGATCGCCGCCTGGAGCGTGTTGCCGGGGTTCCAGACGTTGCCCGTGCTCTCGCTGTAGGCGGGACCGGCAAGGATGCCGGTCGATTCGGGCAGTTCGATGCCGGTCGGTTCGCCGAGCCCGTAGACGCGGCTGTATTTGTCGATCGCGTCGATGCCGAGGCGGTAGCCGACCTCGTAGAAGAAGTAGTTGCAGGAGTTCTGGATCGCCTCGATAACGGTTTGTGCACCGTGTGTGCGTCCGAACCGCAGGTAGATCCAGCAGCGCGGATGGTAGTCGCCGAAGTCGTAGACGCCCTTGTCCACGATCACGGTGTTCCGCGTGATGACGCCCTCGGAGAGGGCGGCGGCGGCAACGCCGGGCTTGTAGGTCGAGCCGGGCGTGTAGGTGCCGAGCAGCGCGCGGTTGTAGAGCGGGCGGTTCTCGTCCGCCGCAAGCGCTGCGTAGTTGTCGATGTAGTCCGAGAGACGGTAGGTCGGGTAGGATGCCGCCGCCAGCAGTGCACCGGTATCCGGGTCGAGTGCGACGACCGCGCCGCTGTGTGCGTCCTCGCCGTCGTGCTCGCCGGGCTTTGGGTCAGCCTCCTCGCGGATCAGGCGGATGTTGTCGGCGAGGGCGTCCTCGGCGGTGATCTGCAGGTCGATGTCGATGGTCAGCCGCACGTCGCTGCCGGAAACCGGCTCCTTGACGACTGTCTCGGAGATCAGGTTGCCGTATTTGTCCTCGACGATGGCGCGCGTGCCGTCCGTACCGTGCAGCATATCCTCATATGCCGCCTCCGCGCCCGAGATGCCGACGTAGGCGTCGCCGCTGTAGCCTTTTTCAATGTAGTCGTCCAGTTTTTCGGCAGGGATCTTGCCGATCGTGCCGAGCAGGTGCGAGGCGTAGCCGTCGTAGACATAGGTGCGCGCCGCCTCCTCGGTGACGAGCACTTGCAGAATCGAGCGCTCTTTGACGTAGGTCAGCAGCTTGGTGTCCACGTCGCGCGCCAGCGTGTAAGGTTCGACGCGGCTGAACTGCCGGTACTCCATGTCAAAGCGGATGCGCACGAGGGTCTCCAGCGTCTCCGCGTCGTAAAGGTCGGTGTAGGTCCTGGTCTTCTTCGAGTAGGACGACAGCCCGTACCGCGTGCGCAGGAAGGTGAAGAGCTCCTCCGGCGTTGCGTATTCGTCCAGCTCGAGACGGTGGAGCAGCGCGGCAAATTTGGTCTTGTTCGTCGCAGACTTGAAGAATTCTTCGTCCTTTTCGTAGTTCGGGAAGCTGCCCGTGAACGGGAAGGTCACCTCGACCGGGGTGTAGACGCCGCCGCTTTCTTTGATGGCGGAAAGCACGTCGAGGATGACCGCGTTGAAGGCGTCCGCCTTCTTCGGCATTGCGCCGTATTCCAGGCTGATGTCGTAGATCTGTGTATTGATGACCAGCGCCTTGCCGTTTGTATCGTAGATCTCGCCGCGCTTTGCGGCGATCTTGACATAGCGCGTGGTGGTTTCTTCCTTGATGATGTCATAGTAGTCCTGTCCCGTGATCTGCACGTTGACGAGGATGACGAGATAGACCGCGCAGATGAGGACAAACAGCGCGCCGAGCGCGCCGATCCGGACGGCGGTATGCAGTTTGCGCATGCTTGACTCCTTTCTGCAAAGCTGCGGGGTTATCCGAGCTTCAGGTCGGTTTTCCGGTGCAGGAAACCGAAAAAGCGGTAGAGCGGGAGGGACAGCACGAGGGAGAGGAGAAATGTGCCGAGCGCGTCGCCCGCAAGCAGGGTGTCGAGCGCCATGTCCCATGCCGAAACGGCGTAAAACAGCCCGTACAACCCGACGGTGATGAGTCCCGCCGCCGTGTAGCAGAGCCAGGCAAAGAAGTTGCGCACGAAGAAATTCTCGTAGAGCCATGCGCACAGCAGGGCAAATGCGGCGTAGAACAGCGGGGGCAGCAGGGCGCCGCGCCCGTTGATGCCCGAGAGCAGCGCGCCGAAGATCACGCCATAGACCCCGGCGTAGCCCGCGCCCTCGTAGTAGGCAAGCAGGGAGATCATGGCGACCAGCAGGTTCGGCGTGACGGTCGTCCACTGCGTTGCTGGGAGAAAGGAGGTGCAAAACAGCAGAAGCAGGATGCCGACCGCGGTGTAGACCACGGCTTTGACCAGATCGGTTTTTGGCAGATGCATTTTACGCGGCATGTCGTGCGCTCCTTTCGGTGGAATTTGTGCATGCAGAGGGAATGGCTGTAAGGTGGGGTACTCTCGCCGTTCTATCCAAGCCTTCCCCCTTGGTGGATGCCAAGGAGTGAAACGGCTTTAATCCGCCGCCGTTGTTTCTGTCGTTTCCGCAGGCTTTTCCGTGTAGACGTCGTAGCCGGTGAGGATCATCACGCGCGTGAGCCCCGCGAGGTCGGCGGTGGGGCGCACCACGGCAACTTTGGTGTGGTCGTAGGCGTCGCCCGTGACCTCGGTGACCTCGCCGATCACCAGCCCGCGCGGATAGACGCTGCCGAGACCGCTGGAGAGAATGCGGTCGCCGACCTCGATGTCGGCGTCAAACGGCAGATACCGCAGCAGGCATTCGCCGTTTCTGCCGCGTTCAAAATCGCCGCAGACGATGCCGACCTCGCCGCTCCGCTCGACGTATGCGCCGATGGAGGAGTCGTGAGACAGGATCGTGGAGACGCGGCAGAAGGTCGAGCCCACCTCGGTGACCCGCCCGCAGACGCCGTCCGCCGTGACCACCGGCATGCCGACTGCGATCTCTGCGCCGTCGCCGCGGTCGAGCGTGAAGGCGGTCATGTACGCGCCTGCCTCTCTGCCGATCAGGTTTGCGTCGCAGAAGGTGAAGTCGGTGTGCAGACGCTTGATGCCGAGATAGGCGCGCATCCACTCGTTTTCGTCGGCGAGCAGGCGCGCGTCCGAGAGCTTGCCCTCGGCTTCGGCAAGCGCCGCGGCGAGGGCTTCGTTTTCGGCTTTCAGCCGGTCAAATTCCGTGAAGTATGCGCTGTAGCCGTGCAGGGCGTCGCCAACAGCGTACGCGCCGCGCATCAGCGGCGAGAGCAGCGAGACGGCGGCGCTGCGGACAACGTCGCCCTGTCCCATCGCGCCGAGGATGGCGGGCACGCCGCCGAGGATCACCAGCAGCGTGAGGATGACGATAAAGGTCTTGCTTCTGAAAAAGCCGTTCATGCGCGACTCCTTTCTGAAATTTGAGGGGGAAGATGTATAAAAAGGGTACAATCCCGTAGGGGCGATCCATCTTCGCCTCCCCCAAGGGAAGCCTAAAAAACGCATCGCGTCTCGTACAGCTCACCCCTTACACAGGGGAGCCGAATTTGCGCCCCTCTTTACCTCGCCTTATACTGCGTGAGGTAGGGGTAGCGCTCGGGATGCTCGACAAAGCGGCCGAGGCCGAGCGCGAAGGTCTGCATCGGGCGATCCGCCACCGTGACGCGGATGCCGGTGATCTGCGAGAGCAGGATCGGCAGCCCGCGCAGCGAGGCGCCGCCGCCCGTCAGCAGGATGCCGCGGTCGTAGATGTCGGCGCAGAGCTCGGGCGGGGTCTTTTCGAGAACGGCGCGGATGCAGTCAAGGATCTGCTCCATCACGTCGCCGATCGCGTCGCGCACGTCGCCGCTGGTCACGTTCAGGGTGACGGGGAGACCGCTCGCCAGATTCTTGCCGCGCACCTCCATCGCGCCCACATCGGTCTGCGGGTGCACCGAGCCGATGCGCAGCTTGAGCGCCTCGGCAGTCTTCGGGCTGATGCTCACGTTATAGCGCCGCTTGATGTAGAGCATGATCGCGTCGTCCATCTTGGAGGATGCCGCGCGCACCGAGGAGGACGCCACGATGCCGCCGAGCGAAACGGTGGCAACCTCGGTGGTGCCGCCGCCGATGTCGATGATAAAGCTGCCGCGCGGTGCGCCGATCTTGATGTTTGCGCCGATCGCCGCGGCGATCGGGGCTTCGATCAGCGTGACGCTGCGCGCGCCCGCGCTGCCCGCCGCATCTTCAAAGGCACGGCGCTCCACGCCGGTCAGCCCCAGCGGGACGCAGACCGCCACCTTCGGGCGGTTGAGGAGGATCGGACCGGTCACTTTGCGGATGAACTTGCCGAGCATGGCGACCGTCACGTCAAAGTCGGCGATCACACCGTCCTTGATCGGACGGAACGCAAGCTGCTCACCGGCGGTCTTGCCCACCATCAGCCCCGCCGCATCGCCGACATCCAGCACCTGCATGGAGCGGTTGTTGACCGCCGCCACCGACGGCTCCTGGAGCACGATGCCTTTTCCGGCAAGGTAGATCAGCGTATTGGACGTGCCGAGGTCGATGCCGAGGCTTTTCGACATATTCATTTTGGAAAGATTCAGACTCATATGATTTTGCGTTCCTTTCCGGGAATTAAATCAGATCAAAGTAGGCATAGCCCGCGTCGCCGAGCAGCCCGCGCACCACGCGCGGCGACAGCCCCATGACGGTGAAAAAATCGCCGTCAATCTTCTCGACAAGCACCGAACCGATGCCCTGAATGCCGTAAGCGCCCGCCTTGTCCAGCGGTTCGCCGGTGGCAACATAGGCGCGCGCCTCGTCCTCGCCGTAGGCGCGCATGGTCACGGCGGTCACGTCTGCGGCGGTGTACGGCTTGCCGTCCGCCAGCAGGCAGACCCCGGTGCAGACGTAATGCCGTCTGCCGGAGAGGGCGCGGAGCATGGCGAGCGCCTCATCGGCGGTGTGCGGCTTGCCGAGCGGCGCGCCGTCGAGGTAGACCAGCGTGTCCGCTGCGAGGATCAGCGCATCGCCGTCGGTAGGCTTCGCCGCGGCAAGACGCGCTGCGGCAGCCTCCGCCTTGCGGGACGCCAGCAGGCGTCCCGCGGCTTCCATGGCGGTGCCGGCGGGGAGGGTTTCATCCGCGTCGGCGGTGCAGATCTCGTAGGGGAGGTGCATCAGGTCGAGGATCTCCCGCCTGCGCGGCGATCCCGAGGCAAGATAAAGTTTCATGATGGCTCCTTTTCAATGTTGCCTTTTGGGGGAAAGTTGAAAGACGCGCACAAACCGTCATGCGCCGTCTGTCTTCAGCCGCCTCTATTTCAATCTCCGAATCTCCCCGGCAGGGGGGAGGTGACGGCGGTAGGCGTCGAGCACGCGCAGGATTTCCGCCGGGCGCTCGACCGTGAAGATAAAGTGCTGCCCACCGAGCGGCGGATGCTCCGCCGCGTAGGTCGGCACGCAGTTGACCAGGATATTGCGGTGCGGTTCTTCGCGAAAGATCGGAAAACGCTTGCCCATGCGGTCGATGAGCGCCGCACGGTCATCCGCGCATTTCTCGCAGCCGGAGGTCTCCTTTGCCGCGCATTTTTCCAGCAGCATCAGCGGGATCCTGCCGTACACCACGGCGCGCACGCTGCCGCCGATGTCGCGGATCTGCGCCGCGGACAGCTCGGGCGAGAGGATGAGGTCGGCAAAGCCGTTTGCAAGCGCGAAGGCTGCCGCCTCGCCGTTTGTCACGTTCAGGCGGAAGTCACCGTGCGGCACAAGCCCCGCTTCGCGGCAGAGGGCAAGGTGCCCGTAGTTGCCGCAGAGCGCGTGCCGCGCGCCGCGGGCATAGGCTTCTTTGAGGTCGGCGAGCAGCTTTTCACGTTCACCGTCGAAGATCACGCCGGGCAGCGCCACGCCAAAGACGCGTGGAAAGTCGCCGCCGAGGTATTCGGCAAGCGGCAGAAAGACAAGGTCAAAAAAAGTGTAGAACGCATCGTCTGCGGGCAGATTTGTCGCGCGCATCACGAGCGCCGTGCGCGCGGATGTGTCGGTCTTGGCGCACGGCTTCGGCGTATAGTCGGTGTGCACGACATGTTCCCGCTCGCCGCGCGCCGCATAGGCGGCAAGCGCGTCGCGGCGCAGGGCGTTGATCTCGCTGACGCGCAGGATCAGCCCGTCGTCAAGCGCAATGTCGATCTTTTCGGCAAAGTAGGGCGTGCCGCCGAGCTTTGCAAGGTTCTTTTCCAGTGCCGCCGCGTCGAGCGGTGCGGTGCGCGCCGCCTCGGGCACGCTGCCCGTCACCGTCACGCTGCCGCGCGCACCCGTCACCGTCAGGGTGAAGGGCGCGTCCCGCCGCAGCGTTGCCGCAAGGGTGAGCGGCAGCTTCTTTTGCAGCCCCGCAAAGGGGGTCTGCGCGCGGCTGTTTTCCTTATCGTCCGCGCGGCGCACGCCGAGCATGGACGACGAAATTCTGCCGTCGAAATAGCCGGTGGTGAAGCCGCTGCGCGAGAAGATCTCCGCAAGTTCCCGCTCCTCCTCCGGCGTCGCGCGCCGCCGCTCGTCGAGCAGGCGGCGGTAAATTTTCGTCACGCCAAAGACGTATTCCGGCGCTTTCATGCGCCCCTCGATCTTGAGCGATTTCGCCCCGGCGGCAAGCAGCTCGGGAATGCGGCTTGCCATCGACAGGTCTTTCAGACTGAGCGGATAATTCCCGCTTTTGTCGGGCAGCCGGCAGGGCTGCGCGCACATGCCGCGGTTGCCGCTGCGCCCGCCCACCATGCTGCTGAACAGGCATTGCCCGCTGTGGCAGACGCAGAGCGCGCCGTGGATGAAGGTCTCGATCTCGATCGGCGACGCTTTGCAGAGCGCGGTGAGATCTTCGCGCGACAGCTCGCGCGCGGCGACCATGCGTGTAAAGCCGTGTGCCGCGAGAAACCGCGCCGCGTCGGCATTGTGCCCCGAAAACTGGGTGCTGGCGTGCAGCGGCATGGTCGGGATCTTCTCCCGGATCAGCGCCGCCGCGCCCATATCGGCAATGATCAGCGCGTCCACGCCCGCCTCTTCGAGAAAGGCGGCGTAGGCAAGCATGTCCCGCATCTCGCGGTCAAACACCAGCGTGTTGAGCGTCACATAGCTCTTCACGCCGAAGGCGCGGCAGAGCTTTGCCGCCGCGGCGATCTCGTCCCGGCTGAAATTCTTTGCAAAGGCGCGCGCGCCGAAGTTCTCGCCGCCGAAGTAGACCGCATCCGCACCCGCTTCGATCGCCGCCTCCAGCGCGGGAAAGCCGCCCGCAGGGGCGAGCAGCTCGGGAAGGTCGTTCCTCATTTGCGGCGGCGGGCTTCCAGCGTGTCCACGCGCGCGGTGAGTTTGTCGTTCTCCTCTTTCATGCGGGCAAGGTTTGCCGTGTACAGTTCAAGCTGCGCCTCGGCGCGCTTCAGCTGCTCGGCGAGGGTCTTCGCCTCGGAGAAGGCGTCCAGCGCGCAGAACAGCGCCGCCTCGGTCTTCGAGACCTGGCGCGACTTCCAGAGCGCGGCTTGCAGCTTCTCGTTCAGTTCCTTTGCCAGGGCGTTGACGGTTTCTTCGTCCTCGTCGCTGACCACGCTCACCGGCAGGTCGAGGAGGGTGATGGTATATTTCTGTTTCATGATTCCTTTTTTCCTTGCAATTTGCGTAAAGTTGCTTTATAATATCTTATTATACTATAGAATTGAACACAATTAAAGTGTTTTGCTTAAAAAATCGGAGAAAATGCAATGAACGACACGCAGAAGTACAAGCGCATCGTGGTGAAGATCGGTTCCTCCACCATGACGCACGACACCGGCAAGCTGAACCTGTACCGCCTCGAGACGCTGGCGCGCGTCCTGTCCGACCTCAAGAACGAGGGGCGCGAGATCATCCTCGTCTCCTCCGGCGCGGTGCAGGCGGGCACGGCGAAGATCAATTTCCACCGCCCCACCTGCACGCGGGAGAAGCAGGCGCTTGCCGCCATCGGGCAGAACGAGATCATGAAGATCTACGGCAAGTTCTTCTCGCTGTTCGGCTACACCGTCGCGCAGCTGCTGCTCACGCGGGACGTCATCGACAATCCCGCCCGCCGCGCCGCCGCCGAGGACACCTTCTCGGAGCTGCTCTCGATGGGCTGCGTGCCGATCATCAATGAGAACGACCCGATCTCCTGCTATGAGCTGGAGTTTGGCGGCAACGACCGCCTCTCCGCTTATGTCGGCATGGTCGTCCACGCCGATCTCATCATCAACCTCACCGACATCGACGGCTATTATGACAGCGATCCCCGCAAGAACCCGGACGCCAAGCTGATCGAGCGCGTGGAGACCGTGACCGACGAGATGGTTGCGGCGGCGGGCGGCGCGGGCACCGCGATGGGCACGGGCGGCATGCAGGCAAAGCTGCTTGCCGCGCAGATTGCCGAAGCGGCAGGCATTCCGATGCTGATCATGTCGGGCACCGACCCGGAGAAACTCTACGACGTCTTCCGCGGCGAACCCATCGGTACATATTTCGCCGCCGGGAAGTAAGACGCGAAAACCATGCCTCCCCTTACACAGGGGAGCTGAATCGACAAACCCGTAGGGCGGGGGGCTTGCGCCCGCCGCAATCGTGCGCATTCTATTTCAGCCTTCCCCCCACCGGGGGAAGGCTGACTTCTCCCCATCACACCACACCAAAGGACAAACACCATGGAAATCTACGACTACATTCTCGAACTGGAAAAACGCGCGAAGTCGGCGTCCGCCGCGATGAACACCGCGTCGGACGAGACGCGGCGCGCCGTGCTGCTCGATCTCGCCGATCGCGTGGAGGCGGCGAGTGCCGACATCCTCGCGGCAAATGCGCTCGATCTCGCCGCGGCGGCGGACAACGGCGTGCCCACGCCGATGCTCGACCGCCTGCGCCTGACCGACGCCCGCCTCTCCGGTATGGCGGAGGCGGTGCGCGCGCTGGCGCACCTGGACGACCCGGTCGGCGGCGGAAAAACCTGGACGACCCCGGCGGGGTTGACCATCACCGAGCGCCGCGTGCCGCTCGGCGTGGTTGCCATGATCTTCGAGGCGAGACCCAACGTCACGCTGGACGCGGCGGCGCTCTGCATCCGCAGCGGCAACGCGGCGGTACTGCGCGGCGGCAAGGAAGCGATCGAATCCGGCCGCGCGATCTGCCGCGTCATCGGCGACGCGCTGGAGGCGCACGGTCTGCCCCGTGACGGCGTATGCTTCGTGGAACGCACCGAGCGCGCGGGCGCGGACGCCCTGCTGACCATCCGCGGCTATGTAGATGTGCTGATCCCGCGCGGCGGCAAGGGGCTGATCCGCAATGTCGTGGACAACGCCAAGGTGCCGACCATCGAGACCGGCGCGGGCAACTGCCACATCTATGTGGAGAAGACTGCCGACTTTGACATGGCGCGCCGCATCATCGAGAACGCCAAGGTGCAGCGCCCCGCGGTCTGCAATGCGGCGGAATGCCTGCTCTGCGACCGGGCGGTCGCGGCGGAATTTCTGCCCCTCTTTGAGGCGGACATGCAGCGCTGCGGCGTGGAGATCCGCGCGGACGCAAACTGCATCGGTTATTTCAAGCACGCCGTTCCCGCCGCGCCCGAGGACTTCGACACCGAATATGACGACCTCATCATCTCGGTGAAGGTCGTGGAAAACGTCCGCGAGGCGGTCGATCACATCAACCGGCACGGGACAAAGCACAGTGAGTCGATTATCACGCGCGACGACGCAGCGGCGAAATTTTTCACCGAAAACATCGACGCGGCAGTGCTCTATGTCAACACCTCCACCCGCTTTACCGACGGCGGCGAATTCGGCTACGGCGCGGAGATCGGCATCTCCACGCAGAAGCTGCACGCCAGAGGACCGATGGGGCTCTCGGCGCTGACCACGGTCAAGTACCTCGTCACATCAAGCGGCGCGGTGCGCAAATAAACAGAAAAGAGAAATAATATGAAGGAAGTTATCCTCTGCAAATACGGTGAGCTGGTGCTCAAGGGCGCAAACAAGGCGCATTTTGAGGCGATGCTAGTGCGCCGCGTCAAGGCGCGCGCTGCACGGTACGGCAGTTTTTCGGTGCGTAATGTGCAGAGCACCGTGTACGTCGAGCCGCTGGACGACAGCTGCGACCTCGACGGCGCGCTTGAGAGCATGACGCACACCTTCGGCTTCAACCGTGTGACGGTTGCCGCCGTCTGCGAAAAGAATATGGAGAGTCTGCGCGCCTGCGTTGCGGAATACCTGCCGCGCCGCATGGCGGGTGTCCGCTCCTTCAAGGTCGAGGCAAAGCGGTCGGACAAGACCTTCCCGTTCGGCTCGCCCGAGATCTGCGCCGAGGTCGGCGCGTTCATCCTCGAGAGCATCCCCGGCATCCGCGTGGATGTGCATCACCCCGAGCGGGTCGTGCGCGTCGAGATCCGCGAGGCGGGGGCGTATATCCACTTTGACCAGCTGCGCGGCGCGGGCGGTATGCCCATCGGGTCGAGCGGGCGCGGGCTTCTGCTGCTTTCGGGCGGCATCGACAGCCCGGTTGCCGGGTTCATGATGGCAAAGCGCGGCATGACGGTGGACGCGCTCCATTTCGAGAGCTTCCCTTACACCAGTGAGCGTGCGCGCGACAAGGTGTTGTCCCTGGCGCAGAAGGTCACGGCATACAGCGACTGCATGTATGTGCACGTCATTTCGCTCACGCATGTGCAGGAGGAAATCAAAAATAAGTGCTGTGAGGACTACTTCACGCTGCTGCTCCGCCGCTTTATGATGAAGCTGGCGGCGCGCACGGCGGAGAAGTGCCACTGCGGTGCGCTCATCACGGGTGAGAGCCTCGGGCAGGTCGCCAGCCAGACGCTGGAGGCGATCCGCGTGACCGACGCGATGGCGGATATGCCGGTCTTCCGCCCCTGCATCGGACTGGATAAGGAAGAGATCGTGCAGATCGCGCGGCGCATCGACACCTACGATACCTCGATCGAGCCGTATGAGGACTGCTGCACCGTGTTCACGCCGCGGCATCCCAAGACCCGCCCCGAGCCGGAGAAGGTCGCCGCCGAGGCGGCAAAGCTGGATTTCGACGCCCTCTGCGATGAGGCGTTTGCCACGATGTATACCTATAAAATCACGCCGGATGAGATCCACCGGTACGAAGAATAAACCGTGTTCAAGCCTTCCCGATCGGGAAGGCTTGTTCTCGTGCAGGGCGCCATCTGTCTCCGAAGCACAAAAATCCCCGAAAAACGGCTTCAAACGGCATTTTTGCAGGGGTAAACCGCACGCCGAAAAAAATCCGAAAAATCTGAAAAAAAGTGTTGACAAACGAATACCGCTATGCTATAATACAGAAGTCGCGAGGCTGATGGACAGATAAAAAAACGCTGAGCCTTAACGATGTATGAGGAAGTTTAGCTCAGCTGGGAGAGCATCTGCCCTACAAGCAGAGGGTCATAGGTTCGAGCCCTATAACTTCCACCAATATGGCCCGGTAGTTCAGTTGGTTAGAACGCTAGCCTGTCACGCTAGAGGTCGTGGGTTCGAGCCCCATCCGGGTCGCCAATTTTGGTATAACACACCCCCTTTAATTTGCCTCTGTAGCTCAGTTGGTAGAGCAGAGGACTGAAAATCCTCGTGTCGTTGGTTCGATTCCGACCGGAGGCACCAGCGGCATTGACCGCTATGCGGATTTAGCTCATTTGGTAGAGCGCGACCTTGCCAAGGTCGAGGTGGCGGGTTCGAGCCCCGTAATCCGCT
>QAKK01000008.1:11380-81846 GCA_003343845.1 Oscillospiraceae bacterium | reverse complement strand
CCCATAGTGATGGTCCTTTCGGAATTGGTTGTGGTGACTCAATTCTACCATAGGTTCATCACTATAGATTCTTTTTTACTATTGCAACTTCATTTTACAACGCGCGGTTTTGAAAGAATAAAAACTTTATTTTCTTGCCTGGATGAAAAACAGCGTGATCTCTTCGTTGTGCTGCCCGAGATCCTCATCTGCGGCGACATGCGGAAACTTTTCGACAAGGTAACGTGCCTGCGGATTCTCGACCGCAAAATTCTCACCCTTGACTGCAAGACCGACGCGCCTGTCATTCCGCCCCCAGCGGCGCACCTCGGTGCGCAGGCGGCCGCCGCCGCGCACGGTGGAACCGCAGCCGTGCACGACCTTGACCACGCGCTCGCCGATGGCGGCGGCGGAGGCAAACTGGTATTCCAGAATGCGCAGCGCCGCATCCACATCCGGAAGTCCCTCGCGCAGATCGATTGTATATATTTTCTTATCCATTCCGCGCCTCACTTGACCTCGACCACGGTGACGCCCGCATCACCCTCACCAAAGCTGCCGAGCCGATAGGATTCCACGCGGCGGTCGCCGCGCAAGAACTGCCACACGGCGGCTTTCAGCGCACCGGTCCCCTTGCCGTGGATGATGCGCACGGTGTGAATGCCGGCAAGTGCGGCGTCGTCCAGATACTTATCCAGCATGAAGCAGGCATCGTCGCCGTACATGCCGCGGATGTCCAGCTCCGGGCTGAAGGACTTGACAACCGTATTTTTATATGCGCGCTTGTCCTTGTTCTTCTGCACGGCACCGCTCTGCTTTTCGATCAGTTTGAGGTTCTTTTCTTCGGTGCGGGTCATGACTCTGCCTGCCTGCACGCGCACCATGCCGTTTTTATCGGCGGGGCTGAGCACCGTACCGGTCTGCCCGATGCTCATGATGAGTACCGTGTCGCCCTTGACAAGCGGGCGCGGCAGCACATAGTCGGTGTCGGTCAGATCCTCGATCGGGTCATATTCGCCGCTTTTTGCGCGCAGCTCGGCGCGGATCGACTGCCGTGCCTTTTCAAGTTCCTCTTTTTTGATCTCCTCGGCACGCTTTTTCTTCAACGTCGAGATTTCATTTAAGATATACTCGCTGGATTCGCGCGCGCTCTGCACCATGCGCTTTGCCTGCGCCTGTGCTTTTTCCTTCTCGCGGGCTGCATCGTCCCGAGCGCGTTTGATCTCCGCCTCGGATTTTGCGCGGAACGCCTCGTACTCGTCCCGCATCCGCTCGGTTTCTTCACGGGCGTGTTCCATGCGGATACGGTCGGCTTCCAGCTTTTCAATCACGTTTTCAAAGCGCTTGCTGTCGCCCGAGATCATGGCGTTTGCATGCTCGACGATGGAGCGCGGGATACCCAACCGCTCGGAAATGGCGAACGCATTCGACTTGCCGGGCGTGCCGATGATGAGCTTGTAGGTGGGGCGCAGCGTCTCAATGTCAAACTCGCAGGAGGCATTGGTGACGCCGTCGGTCTCGATGGCATAAGCCTTCAGCTCCGCATAGTGCGTGGTGGCGGCAATGCGCGCACCGTGGCTGCGCAGATTCTCAAGGATGGACACGGCAAGCGCCGCGCCCTCGATCGGATCCGTGCCCGCGCCGAGCTCGTCGAGGAGCACCAGCGAATTCGGCGTGACCCGCCCTAAAATATCGACAATATTGACCATATGCGCCGAGAAGGTGGAGAGCGACTGTTCGATGCTCTGCTCGTCACCGATGTCCACAAGGACGTCGTCGAACACGCACATGGTAGAATTCGGTGACGCGGGCAGCTGCAAGCCGGACTGATACATCAGGGCAAGCAGCCCCGCCGTCTTTAGCGTGACCGTCTTGCCGCCGGTGTTCGGACCTGTGATGACCAGCGTGTCAAAGTCGTCGCCGAGGCGCACGTCGATCGGCACGGCTGTGGCGCGGTCGAGCAGCGGATGCACCGCGCGGCGCAGGTTGAACGCCTTCGTCTTGGCGGGAAGCACGGCGCTTGCCTTCATCTGCTCGGCAAGGCTCGCGCAGGTAAATGCAAAGGCAATTTCGGTGATGAGATGATAGTTGCTGTTCAGCGTATCCGCCGCCTCGGCACAAAGGGAGGACAACGCATAGAGGATCTTCTCAATTTCGTGCTCTTCCCTGCTTTTCAGCAGCTTCAGCTCGTTATTTGCCTCGACGATGGAGACCGGCTCGATGAACACGGTCGCGCCGGATGCCGATGTATCATGCACAAGCCCCTTGATCTCGTTCCTGTGCTCCACCTTGACCGGCACGACGTAGCGGTCGTTGCGCATGGTCACGATGTTTTCCTGCAGCAGCTTTCCGTAGCCGCCGCTGATAAACTTTTGCAGCGTGTCCTTGATCTTATTGTTCGCCGCGCGGATCTTGCGGCGGATCTCGGCAAGCTCGGAGCTTGCCTCGTCCGCGATCTGATCCTCGGCGAGGATGGAGCGCGTGATGGTATCTTCGAGGCGGCGATTCGTCACGATGAGCGAAAAGGTCTCGTCAAGTACCGTCTCAAACGGCTTGTCGGTCTTGCTGTAGTCAAACAGCGCGCGGCTCACGCGCAGAAGATCGGCAACCTCGAGCAGCTCGAGCGGCTGCAGCATCGCGCCGCGTCCGGCACGCGCAAGCGCCCCCGACACATCGCGGACGCCGCCGAAAGACGGGTATCCCTTGGCGTCGATCAGACGGCGTGCATCCGCCGTCACCTGTTGACGGCGCAGTACGGTCGCCTCGTCCCCGCTCGGCACAAGGCAGAGCGCCTTTGCCCGCGCACCCTCGGTGAGCGCAGCGGCGGCAAGCAGCGCCGTCACCTTGTCATATTCCAGCATGGAAAGTGTTTTCTGTGTAAATGCCATATTCAAGTCCTTATAATGCCTCGACCTCATGATAGAAGTCGAGGGTCCTCAGTTTCTTTTCAAGCCGATAGGTGAGGTGATCCTCGCACAGCTTGCACAGCTGCGGGACATCCGCCTCCGGCATCGTAAAACCGTATATTTTGTCGGCGGGACAGGTCGTCAGATACCGTACCGCCGCGCGCACATTCTCGGAGATCAGGTAGATCTGCGTGGCATAGCGCCGCTCTTCCTCCGCGTTGACGCTCCGCTGCGTGGCAAAATAGGCGTGCAACGCACGCTCACGGCAGTCGCCGCAGACGATCTCGCCGTCCATCAGACTGAAGCAAAAGGACGCTGCGTTTTTCCTGCCGCAGACCGAGCAGCGCTCCATATTCGGCGCAAAGCCGAGCAGGAGGCAGGCGCGCATCTCAAAGACAGCCTTGATGATCGGCAGCGGGCGCAGATCGTTCGCGATGGCGTGAAACGAGTTCAGCCCGAGCCGAAGCAACTCGGTCTCCTGCATGTTCTCGTACACAACGAGGTCGAGCACCTCGCAGAAATAGGAAGCCAGTGCGAGCTTTGTCACGTCCTCGCGGATTTTATAGAAATTCTCGATGAGCAGCCCCTCGCGGATCCAGAAATAGCCGTCCTTTTCATAGAGCACAAACTCCGAATAGGCAAACGGCTCAATGCAGGGGAGCAGCTTGCTCTTTGCCGAGCGCGACCCCTTGGCGCAGACCGTGATCTTGCCGCGCTCCGCGGTAAACAACACGACCAGGCGGTCGCTCTCGGTGCGCGGGATCACGCGCAGGACCAGCCCTTTTATCCCGATCAGCATGGCGTTTTATTCGTCTCTGTAGCCGAAATTGCCGACGGTGGCGGCACTTTCGCGCCAGTTTTCCTTGACCTTGACCCAAAGGTTGAGATACACCTTGGTGCCGAGGAACTTTTCGAGATCTTCGCGGGCATAGGTGCCGACCAGCTTGAGGGCGGCGCCGTTCTTGCCGACGATGATGCCCTTGTGCGACGCCTTCTCGCAGAAGATCTCCGCGCGGATGCGGATGATATTCTTCTCTTCCTTGAATTCCTCGATCACGACAGCCGTGCCGTGCGGAATCTCCTTGTTCAGCGTGCGCAAAAGCTTCTCCCGGATGATCTCCGCCGCGATCTGCCGCTCAGGCTGATCGGTGACGGCATCCTCGGGGAAATACCACACGCTCTCATAGAGAAACTTGGACGCTTCTTCAAACAGCGCGTCCACACCCTTGCCGCTCTTTGCCGAGATCGGCACGACGGCGTCAAAATCATAAGCAGCGGCATAGGCAGCGATGGTCGCCGCGATGTCGGCGGGGGTATGCTCGTCCACCTTGTTGACCACGAGGATCGCCGACGTCTTTGACGCACGGATCTTCTCGATGATGCCCGCCTCGATCTCGCCGACGCTCGGCACGGGCTCGATGACGAGCAGAATGGCGTCCGCCTCACCGATGGAGCCGTTTGCCGTCTTGACCATATAGTCGCCGAGCGCCGTGCGCGGCTTGTGGATACCCGGCGTGTCGAGGAAGACAAACTGATCCTCGCCCTTTGTATAGATGCCGGTAATGCGGTTGCGCGTGGTCTGCGGCTTGTTTGACACGATGGCGATCTTCTCGCCGCAGACGGTGTTCAGCAGGGTCGATTTGCCGACATTCGGTCTGCCGACAATCGCCAGAAATGCGGTTTTTGTCATGTATTTTCCCTCTCGGAATCCTTTATTGTATTTCCAGTCCCAGCGCGTGCATCACGGCGCGCTGCTTTTCACGCATCAGTTTATCCTCGTCCACCGAGCGCTCGTGATCGTAGCCGAGCAGATGCAATACCGAGTGTACGCACAGGAACGCGACCTCACGTTCAAACGAATGCCCGTACAGCTCCGCCTGCTCTGCCGCACGTTCGAGTGAGATCACGATGTCGCCGAGCACGGCAGGCTGCCCGTCCAGCGCCTCGATCTCCTCGGTCTCCGGGTCGAACATCGGGAAGGACAGCACATCGGTGGCGCTGTCCTTATTCCGGTATTCGCGGTTGAGGGCGCGGATGCCCTCATTGTCGGTATAGGTGATCGAAAACTCGCAGTCAAAGTCGATTCCCTCGGCGTCAAGCGTCTCCGCCGCCGCGCGGCGAAGCAGCTCGGTCAGTTCCTCGGTCACGGGAAATTTGTCCTGCTCGTTTGCAATCTCAAATGAAACGTTCATGCTTTGTCCTTTCGCGGCTTGAATGTCTTTGCGTTATTCTTCGCGTTTTCCTTTTCATAGCGGTCATAGGCGAGGATGATCTCCTGCACCAGTCTGTGCCGCACGACATCCCGCTCGGTGAAATGGTGGATACCGATACCCTCGATGCCATCGAGAATCTTCACGGCAGCGGCAAGACCGCTCTTTTTGCCGAACGGCAGGTCGGTCTGCGTGAGGTCGCCGGTGACGACCGCCTTGGAGTTGAAGCCGAGACGGGTGAGAAACATCTTCATCTGCTCTGGCGTGGTATTCTGCGCCTCGTCAAGGATGATGAAGGAATCATCCAGCGTGCGCCCGCGCATATAGGCAAGCGGCGCGATCTCGATTGTGTTCTTTTCCAGGTGGCGCGTATAGTTCTCCGCGCCGAGCATCTCAAAGAGCGCATCGTACAGCGGGCGGAGATAGGGGTCGATCTTGCTTTGCAGATCGCCGGGGAGGAAGCCGAGGCTCTCCCCCGCCTCCACGGCGGGGCGCGTCAGAATAATGCGGTTGACCTCCTTGGCGCGCAGCGCCTTGACCGCCATGGCAACGGCAAGAAAGGTCTTGCCCGTGCCGGCAGGACCGACACCGAGCACCACAGTGTTCTTCTTGATGGCGTTCACATACTTTTTTTGCCCGACCGTCTTTGCCTTGATCGGCTTGCCGCTGTTGGTGATGCAGATGCAGCTGTCGTCAAAGGCGGCAAGCTCATCCTCGCTGCCGTCGGCAACCATACCGATGATATAGTCCACGGTCTGCTCACCGAGCTGTTCCCCGCCGCCGAACTTCGTCTTCATAAACTCGACGGCGCGGTACGCCTTCTCCACATTCGCCTCGGATGTGCCCTCGATGATGACGGCATCCCCCTCGGTGCTCTCCTGCTTCTTGTTGAAGATGCGCACGTCAAAGCGCGCCTCCAGCTTTTCAATGTTGCAGTCGAACGGTCCGAAGATCATAGCGGTCGTGTCCGAGCTGTCCGTATAAATCACTTTACGCGGCATTGATATTCCTTTCAGCGGTCCATGCGGACATTGAACTCCGCGACCGCGGCAATGTTTTCGATCGCCTCAACACTGCACCGACAGACCAGCACACCGTCCGTGACGGTGTAACTCTCTTCGCGGGACAGGATATCGGCATAGTTTTTCTCTGCAATCCGCACTTTCAGCTCGGCGCGGGCGCGGGAGAGTGCCTCCGCTTCTGTAAGCGGCTCCGGCGTCTCGGTATACGGCAATGCAACGGTCGTATGCAAGGCAAGCGGCAGGCGGCAAAGCCCCGGAAAAGGCAGGTTGCTTTCTCTGTATATTGTATCATAATTTTCGTCCGAAATGGAATAGTTTTTGAAAATATTTATGCTTTTTCCGAAGACGGAAAGCGACATTTCCAGCGTCTTTTCCCCCGCGTAGGTGCGGACGGCGCGCGTGAGCGGGATTTCGATCTCATAATTATCGTACACGACGGCAAGCACGCTCCCTTCGGCGTAAAGATACCGCGTGCCGACCGTCGGCGAATCGATCACGCCGCTGACCAGCAGTGCGCCCTCCTTCACGATGTCCCCACTTTTCACAGCGAGCGCACCGCGCACAACGTCCGCGCCGACGATCTGCCCGCCCCGCGCCGCGACAAGGTTGGCGCCGTCCGCCTGTGCCTTTGCCGCAGGCGGCGCGTCCCGCTCAACGATCTCGACGTTTGCCGTGCTGCCGCGCAGATTGACCGACAGCCAGGAGATGTCCGCCGCGCGGCGCAGCACATTCAGGTAGACGCGGCTGCGGTCGATCGCGGGCGAAAACGCGCCGATGCGCACGCCCTCGTCGGCAAGCAGCTCGCAGACGTATTCCCGGCTGAGGCGGTCGAGCCCCTCTACGTTGATTTCCCACACAAAAAGCGGCGCCGTATAAATTGCGGCAAAGAACAGGAGCAGCCCCACCCACATGCCGACCCGATGGCGATAGCGCCGCCAGAGGATGGGCACGCCATGCCGCACGCAGATGCGGAGATCGCAGCCGCGGCGCGCCGCAAAATCCATCAGCTTCGCTTCGTCGGCAAGCAGCACCCAAATACGCACGGTCGTCTCCCCCTCGCGGATGCGGCGCAGGCGGACGCCGCTTCGGTTGCAGAAATTAAGCAAGGCGCGAAGGTCGCCCGTATCGATTTCCCAAACGGAATAACCGAGCAGCAGATACAGTAAAAATTTCATTTCTTTGTGATTCCGATCTCCGTGACATCACCGCGCACTTCGATCGTCCCTTCAAAGAAGTAGACGCACTTCAGATGTGCGCCGCGCACGCTGATGTCCGCCCCGGATGCCGCCGCCGTGATTTCATCCGGCTTATATTTCAGAATTTTGCGGCACCCGCCGATCAGCACGCAATCGCCGATCATCTGCAGACGGTATGCCGCGCCGAGCGCGTCCTCCGGCAGTTCCAGTTTTTCGGACAGTCGGTGCCTGACATAACGGAATTTGCTCATTTTGTGTCCCCCCGCTCATAATGCGTTTTCTATGGCAATATACTCCTAACAAGACAAGAGTATGTTTTCGAGGGGAGGCATATGCCATGCGGAAGTTCGGTTGGATCCTGCCGCCTGCGATACTGGTTCTGCTCGCATTCTTTCTTTTGCACATCCCCGCCGTGGTCGGCGGCGTGCAAAGCGGGATGGTGACCGCCGCGCTCTCGGTTCTCCCCGCGCTGTTTTTCTTTGCGGTCACCGCCGATCTCACCGTCTCACTGACCGGGGGCGACCTGCGCCCGCTTTCGCCGAAGGCATCCGTCTTTCTGCTCGGCGCGCTGTGCGGATTCCCCGTCGGGGCGATCGTCTGCGAACGCATGTGTGCGAGCGGTGCACTCGACCGGCGGGACGCCGAACGGCTGCTCCCGTTTGTCAACAACGCAAGTCCCGCCTTTTTGCTTGGGGCTGTCGGCAGTCTGTTCGGCGATCGGCGGATCGGCGTCTTACTGTTTCTGTCGCAGCTTGCCGCCGCGGCAATCCTCTGCCTGCCGCGGCGCATAAAGAAGCAAAGCGGTACAGCAAATACCGTGCTGCCGTCCCCTGTCGATGCGTTTTTCGGCGCGGTGGACCGAGGGGTGCAGAGCATGCTGCGCGTAATGGCGCTGATCTGTCTGTTTTCCGCCCTGCTTGCCGTTCTGCGCGGCTATATCTCAAACAATGCCGTTTATGCGGCGCTTGCCGTGCTGCTGGAGATCGGGAACGGTGCGGCGCGCAGTGCGGAGCTGCTTAGCGCGTCCCCGTACGAAGCCGTCACGCTCTGCGCCTTCGGCTGCGGTTTCTCGGGAATGTGCGTGCACATGCAGGTTTTATCGGTCTTAAAGTCAGTCAAGGTCAGATACAGTCGCTTTTTCTTCGGCAAGGTCATGCTCGGTGCGCTGACTGCGTTTTTTGCATTTTGCGGATGCAAATTCGTCCTCGGGTATTGAAATCGCCGTCGGAATATGTTACTATAATTTGAAATATGTATGCGGAGGAAACTATGAAGAAGAAACTGCTCGAAGAATTGGATATTGCGAAGAAATGCGCGTTCTGCGAGCATGCCTCGGAAACGCTGTCGCCCGACTGCATGATCTGCAAGCGGCGCGGCGTTGTCAACGCGGATTTTCACTGCCGCGCTTTCGCCTATGATCTGATGAAACGACAGCCGAAGCGTCTCCCCGCCCTCCCGCGCGGCTGAGTCTCTCAGCAACTTATACACATATATTTTCTTTCATAATTAGAAAAAGACCTCTGCCGAAAGCAGAGGTCTTTTTGATATACATTTGGTTTACTCGGCAGAGGGCCAGAGCTTCTCAAACCATCTGGCGTAAACGGCGTAAGGCGACTTCGAGTCATCGCCGACACTGAACGCCGCCTTGTAGGTGGGATCGGCATACAACTCGGTCTTGGCATTCTCAAAGAAGTCAGCAAGCTCAGCCGCATTCGCGCATGCGTACATCCGCTCCATATAGGTATCGGACAGCGTGCGCATCTCGGCAACCAGATCCTGATCAATCTCATCCGCCACATCGGAGAGACCGAAATAGGGCGAGATGCGGGAATCGCGGTTGGCAGCCTTCCCGTCGTCGCGGCTGTTTGCAGCCTCGCCGGGTGCGGGATAGGACAGCAGTGTATTGCCGGTGTACAGATTGGTCATGCGGTACGCATCATTCAGATAGACCAGCGCACCGTCGTCATCCAGCTCATAGTTGACGCCATCAATGCCGTACTGCAGCAGGTTCTTCGTCGCGGCATCGGTGTTCAGCAGCGTGATCACTTCCATGGCGCGATCCAGATTTGCCGTATAGGCGCTGACGGCAAACATCGCCTGATATGCGACATCCTCGGTCAGCGTGGGCGAGGTCAGCACCTTGACATCATAATTCTCTGCATACTTGTCGCGAAGGTCGTAGTCCCCGGTCATGATGGCAACGCCGAAAGTCTCGGTATTCTCCGGATCAGCCGCAAACCAGCCGTTGTCTTCGCATTTCTTCATCAGCAGCATGTGCTCGGTGAAACCGATGGTGTCAAACGCGCTGCGCATCGTTGTGCGGCTGCCGAGTGTTGCAGCCGTGGGCACATAAGATGCAAACAGGGACGGCGTGTCGCCGCCGAGCCAATAATACATATTTACCGGATCCGCATACGCGAGAACCGGGGCAACGTCGCTCTCATGTCTGCCGATCTCTTCGACAAGGTCGCCGCAGGCAGCAAAGCTGTTCAGCGAGGATACGTCGATGTAGTACTTTTCCGCAAGCGCTTTGTTGACCAGCAGGTAGGTATACTGTCCGATCTGATGGTTGACCGGAATTGCATATGTATTCTTATTGTATTTAATCTGCTCGAGGAAAGAGGGATAAATATATTCCTTGAGGATCTTGGAGGAGGCATTCAGGTTGGTATCCAGCGTGGAAAGCTCGCCCGCATCCGCCAGAGCCCGCAGTTTGTCCTTGCCGTCGATGAAGATGATGTCGAGCTGACCTTCATTGATGTCGGGATACTTGAGCAGGCGCTGACCGAGCTCGTTGACGACCGTCTCTGCCGTCGTCTCTTCGGTGGTCTCCGTCGACTGCGCGATGCCGGGGAGCGTGATCGCCGTCGAGGTATGCTCTTCCTTGTACTTCTTGGCGGCTTCCAGCTTCGCATCCAGTGCCGCATAATATTCGTCATAGGTGAAGTAAACCAGGTCTACCTTGGTGGTATACTTGGATTGCGTGATCTCATTGAGCGCCTCTTCAATCGCCGCCTCGGTCTCGGCAGAGACTTCCTTGTCGGAAACCAACCAGAGATTGATGGATACTGCCGGGCGCGAGGACGATTCCTCATCGGTGTCGGTCGTGGTCGAATTGCCGCAGCCGGTCATCGCAAGCGGAAGGATGACAGCCACAAGGCAAAGCAACAGGCAAATGAGCTTTTTTCTCATCTGAATTTTCCTCCTATGCAGGTCAAAGCCATAATAACTTTTATCATTTTACTACAAAAATGTGCTGATGTCAAGGCGTATTCCGTGAATATTGCCCCGAAACGCATCATTGATCCAGATAATCCTTGAGGCGCTTGGAGCGGCTGGGGTGACGCAGTTTTCTGAGCGCCTTCGCCTCGATCTGACGGATGCGCTCACGCGTGATGTCAAACTCCTTGCCGACCTCTTCGAGCGTTCTCGTTCTGCCGTCTTCAAGACCGAAGCGCAGCTTAAGCACATGCTCCTCACGCGGCGTCAGCGTGTGCAGAACGGCGCAGAGGTGCTTACGCAGAAGCGCATAGGAGGCAGTTTCCGCAGGTGCCGGAGAATCGTTGTCCTCGATGAAGTCGCCGAGGTGGCTGTCCTCCTCCTCGCCGATCGGCGTTTCAAGCGAAACGGGATCCTGCGCGATCTTGAGGATCTCGCGCACCTTATCGGCGCTCATGCCCATTTTCTCCGCGATCTCGTCGGCGGATGCTTCATGTCCGAGCTCCTGGAGGAGCTGACGCGAATAGCGCGAGACCTTGTGAATGGTCTCCACCATGTGCACGGGGATGCGGATGGTGCGCGCCTGATCCGCGATGGCACGGGTGATCGCCTGGCGGATCCACCAGGTTGCATAGGTCGAGAACTTATAGCCCTTCTGGTAATCGAACTTATCGACCGCCTTCATCAGACCGAGGTTGCCCTCCTGGATCAGATCGAGGAAGAACATGCCCTTGCCGACATAGCGCTTGGCAATGCTGACCACAAGGCGCAGGTTGGCTTCAACCAGCTCATTCTTCGCCTTTTCGTCGCCCGCCGCGATGCGCTCGGCGAGCTTCATCTCCTGGTCGGCATCGAGCAGCGGGATCTTACCGATCTCCTTGAGGTACATGCGCACGGGGTCGTCGATGGCGAGCCCCTCCTGCGCCAGCATCTTCTCCATATCCTCGGCGGATTCCAGCTGATCGATCTCCTCGTCGTCCTCGTCGAGGTCGTCCAGGTCGTCGATCGGCACCGAATCAAAGCCGGTGATCTCGATACCGCTGTTTTCAATCTGCTCGTAGATCTTTTCCATCTGGTCGATGTCGCAGTCATTCATCTCCATGACCTCGAGCACTTCCGCATTGGTCAGAGACCCTTTGCTCTTACCGCGCTCGATCAGTTCATTGACATCCATCGTTTTTTTCTGTGTTTCGCTGTTCATATGCTTTCCTTTCATGCCATCGGCACTATGTATTTCTCTTTTCCCGGATCAGCTCCAGAATATCGTCCACGCCGTCGCCGCTGTTTGCCTCTGCCGCGCGCTCCCGCCGCAGGGCGGCAACATTGTCGGCGAAGACCGCAGCGCCGTTGTTGCTGAGTGCGCTGCGTGACAGCTGCATCCGTGTGATCCTGCCCTCTTCCTCGGGCGTGAAGTACTGCCCGAGCACCGAGGTGCTGAAGCTGCCGTCCCGATCATTCTCCGCAATCGCCGTAAATATGCGTCTGCCGAAGTCGGTGAAAAAGTCATCGGCGGTGAGTGCAACCTTCCCCGTCCGCACCGCCTCGCGGTGCTCGGGGTAAAGGAGCAGCATGCCGAGGACTGCCTCCTCTGCCTTTGCAGCGGCGACATTCTTGGCGAAATCGGGGTTGACCCGGTCGCCGTACCCGGCGCTTTGGCGGACGATCTTCTGCGACTGCTCTTTTTTGTATTCGCTTTTCTTTTTGCGCAGCTTCCGTTCGACATCCGCGCGGATGCTCTCGGCGGGAATGTCCAATTTTTTTGCCGCGGCGGCGATGTAGACCTCGCGTTCGGCGCTTGAATAGATGCCGGCGGCAAGATCGGTCAGTTCCGCGCACGCCTTGATCTTCTCGTCCGGAATCGCGATGTTATGCCGTGTGAGGATACCGTCCATATTGAAATCAAATTTGCCGAAGCTGCCGGACAGCTGCTGGCGGAACTTGTCCGCGCCGTACTTCTTAATAAACTCGTCGGGGTCCTTCGCGCCTTCGATCCGCAGAACGCGGACGTCCAGTCCGACCTCGCCGAGAATGCCGATGGCACGGTTTGCCGCCTTCTGTCCCGGCGCGTCGCTGTCATAGGAGATCACCACGCGCTTGGTATACCGCGCCATGATCCGCGCCTGTTCGGGCGTGAGCGCCGTGCCGAGCGTGGCAACCGCGTTGGTAAACCCGGCGGCGTGCATCGCAATGACGTCCATATAGCCCTCGCAGAGGATCATTTCCTCGGCGCAAGATGCGCGGGCAAAGTTGAGCGCAAACAGGTTGCGGCTCTTTTTGAACACCGGCGTATCCGACGAATTGAGGTATTTCGGCAGAGAGTCGTCCATGACTCTGCCGCCGAACGCGATCACATTGCCCGAGACGTCAATGATCGGGAACATGATGCGGTTGCGGAAATAGTCAAACGGCGCGCCGGTCTTTCGGCTTCTGCCGCAGAGAAAACCCGCCGTCATTTCGGCATCGGTATAGCCGAGCTCGCGCAGGCGGTTGGTCAGCGCGGAAAAGCCGTTCGGCGAATAGCCGAGCCCGAAGTGCTTGATCGTGGCGGTGCTCAGCGCGCGTTTCTCAAAGTATGCCCGCGCCTCGGCGCCGATCTGCGGGTCAAACAGGCACTCGCGGAAGAACCGCGCCGCCTCCTTGTTCATATTCAGCATCCGCGCGCGGTCAAAACCGTCGCCCCGCCGCGTGGTATCCGCGGGGATCGTGATGCCGACGCGCTTGGCAAGGAACTCAAGCGCGGGTACATATTCGAGATTTTCGATCTGCCGCACAAAGGTGATCACATCCCCGCCTGCGCCGCAGCCGAAGCAGTAATAGCCCTGCCGCGCGGGGAACACCGTGAAGGACGGCGTTTTCTCCGAGTGGAACGGGCACAGTCCGAGCATATTCGAGCCGGCACGCTTCAGACTGACGTAGGAGGAGATCAGATCCACAATGTCATTGCGCGCCTTGATCTCTTCAATGACGCTCTGGTCGATCATATCTGTCTGCCTCTCCAGACCTGCGGGATGAACAGCTCGGTATAGCGGTCGATCGCATAGCGGTCGGTCATGCCGCCGACAAAGTCGCAGACGCAGCGCTCCACCGGCTCGGTCTTGGTATTGCGGTAGTACAGATCCGGCATTTCCTCCGGGTGCTTGACGTAGTATTCAAACAGACGGACAAGCAGCTCCTGCGCCTTTTTATCCTCGGACTTTGCAAGCGGATTGGTATACACATGGTCAAACAGGAATTTGCGCAGCTGCATGGTGGCTTCGCCGATCTCGGGCGTAAAGGCGATCTCGGGCTTACCGGCGCTTGCCGTGATGACCGAGGTGACCATGCGGTTGATGCGCTCGCTGTGTCCGCGCCCGAGCGTGTCCAGCAGCTCCTTCGGGATGTCGTCGAGGCTCAGAATACCTGCACGGCAGGCGTCGTCGATGTCGTGGTTGATATAGGCGATGCGGTCGGCAAACTTGACGATCACGCCCTCAAGCGTGGACGCCATGCAGCTGCCCGTGTGGTTGAGGATGCCGTCGCGCACCTCCCAGGTGAGGTTCAGCCCCTCGCCGTCCTTTTCGAGCTTTTCCACTACGCGCACGCTCTGCTTATAGTGCGTGAAATCGGGCGAATAGCACTGCTGCATCGCGACCTCACCCGCATGCCCGAACGGCGTGTGTCCGAGGTCGTGCCCGAGCGCTGCCGCCTCGGTCAGGTCTTCGTTGAGCTGAAGTGCGCGCGCGATGATCCGCGCGACCTGCGTGACCTCCAGCGTGTGCGTCATGCGCGTGCGGTAATGCTCATCCGCAGGGAACAGAAAGACCTGCGTCTTGTGCATCAGCCGCCGGAACGACTTGGAATGCAGGATACGGTCGCGGTCGCGCTGGAACTCGGTGCGGTTCTCGCAGGGCACATAGGGGTGATCCCTGCCGCGCGTATTCTTGGTCAGAAATGCGTATGGCGAGAGCGTCTGTTCTTCCCTTTCCAGGAAAATATCCGCGATCCGCTGTGCCATAAATATCCCTCTTTTCCGTTCGTTCTATATGGTTTTGCATAATTTACGACAATAATATACGCGCAAAACGGGGAAATCCCTCTTTTGCGCGTAATATTTTCGAAAATTTTCAGTTTTATCGTGCGTCGTAGCGCTCGCCGCGCGCTTCGACCGGCACGCGACCTGCGAAAAGCTCCCGCACGGCATCGGCAAAACGATCCTTCGCCGTAGCTTTCAGAGCGACGTCCAGCGTGACCTCGCCGCCGAAGTCCACCGCATCCACGGTCGCACCGAGCGATGCGAGCTTGGCGGACAGCTTCTGATAATCCGCATAGGACAGGCGCAGACGAAGTTCGGCATAGCGCTCCATGGTCAGTGTCCCCGCCGCGTCGAGCGCCGCCTTTGCCGCCGCCGTGTAGGCGCGGACCAGTCCGCCCGCCCCGAGCAGAATGCCGCCGAAATACCGAGTGACCACGATGCAGGCATCGGTCACGCCGCTCTTGCGGAGCACGTCGAGCACAGGGATACCCGCCGTGCCCTGCGGTTCGCCGTCATCGCTGTAACGCTGCACGGTATCGCCGAGCACATAGGCATAGACGTTGTGCCGCGCGTCGTGGTGCTTTGCCTTGATACGCCTGACAAAGCTCTGCGCCTCGGTCTCGTCCTGCACATGCGCGGCATAGCCGATGAATTCCGAGCGTTTTTCCTCGATGGTCGCCGTACCCTCGCCGCCGAGCGTGACATACGGCTTTTCCGGTTTTACAGAATCGGTCATCTTGTCTTCCTTATACAATAAAATCCTTGAACATGCCCTGCGCACGGCTATCCAGCACCGCCGTCACCGTAACGCGGTCATCCTCGTAGTGCACATCCTCCACGGTGGCAAAGCGGTACAGCTGGTTCAGCACCCCCTGCTCCGCCATCGGAATATGCAGGGTCAGGCGGCGCGTTCCCGCCGTAGCCAGTGCTTCCAGCATATCGAGAAAGCGATCCATGCCCATGCCGGTCTTCGCCGAGATGAACACGGCGTTCTGCGCCTCGCCGCTGATGAGCGCCATACCGTCCTCGGCGAGGTCGGCTTTGTTGAACGCATACAGCACAGGCTTGTCCCCTGCACCAAGCTGCGCAATCAGCGAATCGGTCACGCGAAGCTGCTCGGCGCACTCGCTGTCCGAGGCGTCGGCAAGCACGACGAGGATGTCCGCATAGCAGAGCTCGTCCAGCGTGGAGCGAAACGCGCGCACCAGATGATGCGGCAGCTTGCGGATAAAGCCGACCGTATCCGACAGGAGCACCTCGGTGCCGCCCGGCAATTCCAGTCGGCGCGTGGTGGGGTCGAGCGTGGCGAACAGCTTGTTCTCGGCAAGCACGCCCGCGTCGGTCAGCCGGTTCAGCAGGGTGGATTTGCCCGCATTGGTATAGCCGACGATCGCAACCTTTTTCAGCCCGCTGCGTTCCCTCGCTGCGCGCATGGTCGAGCGGGTGCGTTCCATCTCGTGCAGTGCCGCCTCCAGTGCGGCGGCACGCGCCGCCAGATGGCGGCGGTCGGTCTCGAGCTTGGACTCGCCGGGTCCGCGCGTACCGATGCGTCCCTCCTGGCGCGAGAGCTGTTTGCCCTTGCCGATGAGACGCGGCGCGGTATAGCGGAGCTGTGCAAGCTCGACCTGGAGCTTGCCCTCCGCAGTCGTGGCATGCAGGGCGAAAATATCCAGGATCAGCATGCTGCGGTCGATGACGTCCACCTCGTCGAGCGCATCCTCAATGTTGCGGATCTGGGATGGCGACAGCTCGGTATCAAACACAACCAGATGAATGTCATTGTCGCTGCAAAGATTTTTCAGTTCCTCCAGCTTGCCGCTGCCGATACAGGTTCGCGGATCTTCGTTTTCCTTGGACTGGATCATCTTTGCAAAGGTTCTGCCGCCCGCCGTGTCGAGCAGGCGCGCAAGCTCGTCGAGGCTGCGTTCGCACTCCCCGCTGTCGCTGCCCTTCTTCGCCACGCCGACGAGAACCGCGTCCGAAATGATTTGTTCGTTCATAGAACCTCCGTGCAAAAACAAAAGGGTAAATGACCGCAAAGCGTTCACTTACCCGTTTCAAGCCGATTTGTCGATTACTTCACCATGCTGAGACGCTTCTTGAACTTATCAACGCGTCCGCCGGCATCAACGAACTTCTGCTTGCCCGTGAAGAAAGGATGGCACTTGGAGCAGATTTCAACCTTAACATCGTTCTTGGTGGAACGCGTGGTGTACTCTGCGCCGCACGCGCACTTTACGGTAACAACATTATATTCCGGATGAATACCCTGTTTCATTTTTCTCACCTCATTACACTCGTAATCACAGTACGTCCTATGATACCACAGCTTTTTCAAAAAATCAAGTGTTTTTGAAAACTTTTTTCGCTAAATCTTGCCGACAACCTCGCCTTTCAGGCGGGAAATGATCTTTTTCTCCAGTCTGGATATGTAGGACTGGGAAATACCGAGCATGTCGGCGACTTCTTTCTGCGTTTTTTCACCGCCGCCGCCGAGTCCGTAGCGCAGCTCAACGATCAGCCGCTCGCGCGGGCAAAGTCCTTCGACCGCCGTGCGCAGCACGCGCTTTTCCTCACTGCTCTCCAGGTTGCGGTAGACCATATCCTCATCGCTGCCCAACACATCCGAGAGCAGAAGCTCGTTGCCGTCCCAGTCCACGCTCAGCGGCTCCTCGATCGAGATCTCGCAGCGGCGCGCGCTGTTTTTGCGGATGTACATCAGGATCTCGTTCTCGATACAGCGCGACGCATAAGTCGCCAGCTTGTTGTTTTTCTCTGCCTTGAAGGTATTGATCGCCTTGATCAGCCCGATCGTGCCAATGGAGACCAGATCTTCAATACCGATGCCGGTGCTCTCGAATTTTTTGGCGATGTAGACGACCAGGCGCAGATTGTGCTCGATGAGCAAACTGCGGCTGCGGCTGCTGTGCGGCGCCGTGCGCAGCGCCTCACCCTCCTCCTCTGCCGCAAGCGGCGGCGGCAGCGTGTCCGCGCCGTTGACATAGAACGTCGAATCGTAGGAATGAACGATCTTCAGCTTCAGCCGGATAAAAAACAGTTTCAGTCGAATCAGAAAATTCTTCACTGCGTGCCTCCTTATGCAATAGCCGAGGGGTGCGCGATCCCTTCAAAGCCGCAAAAACCGGTTTCGGTCGGCGTGGGCGCGAGATAGGCGTCCAGCTTCACCGACTTTTTGCCGTCCGTATAAACAATGCTGTCCGGCACAAAGCCGTAAAGCGTGCGCGGCGTACCGTCCATGCCGCGCGCGCAGATCAGACGGAAACGGCGGCGCAGAAGTGCATCCGCATCCCCGTCCGCGATCGCGCGCCGCTCCGCATCCGTGAGCAGCGGTGCGACGGCATCCAGCCCGACGATGAGCACATATTTGCCGCTGATCGGCTCGCGGACGAGATTGCCGCTGTCCAAGAGCAGATGCAGCACTTTGCACCCGTTTGCAGTCGTCACGGTGACGGTAGCTTCGCGGCGGTCGGTGACGTCGCGCCCGAGGCGTGAAAAGATCACCACAAGGATAAAACTGACGCCGGCAAGCGCCGCAAACATCCAGAGCGGAATATGCGTGTACGCATAACCGCGGGTATTGCCGAACAGATCGGTATGATAACTGCCGAACAGGAAGTACACCCCGTACATCAATCCGCCGATCAGCGCCGACACGGCAAAAAAGGTCAGCGCCGTGCGCACAAAATGATACCCGCCGAACGCGATATAGCACATCAAAAGCCCGACTGCGGCGGCGGTCAGCTTTGCAAGCAGGTTGTCGGTGTTCAGATACACCGCAGCCACGTTATAGATGCCGCCGACGAGCGCCGCACCGACAAGACACAGCGTCTTCACATGCCGCCGGATCAAATACGCCGTTATGTAGAGCGCAAAGCAATTCATGCAGAAATCCACAAGCAGAAGAACGTCCCCGTAGATCACACGAACCATACGATCACCTCACGGTGTCATTGTACGCCGCACGGGGGCAAAACACTGTCGTCTTCTGCACGATTATTTTGTAAGAAAAGCATATGAAAAAGCGAACGGGAATATTCCCGTTCGCTTTTCGTCATTGCCTGTTTTACCGTGCGATTTCCCGGCACTCCATGTAGTAGCGTTTATCCTCGGCATGCCCCATGGAGAAGGTCTTGCGCGGCAGCGCGCCGGAGCGCGCGACCGCCGGGAAGAGCCCTGCCTTGCCCATGCCGTCAAAAAGGAATCCGACATGGTCGGGCGCCGCCGCAAGCCGCATGAGCGCATCCCTGCCGTGAATGTAGTCGATTGTCACACCGGGGTGTGCTGCGGCATAGTCGTCCAGAAAGCGCTGCAATGTGCCGACCGTGAGCGGATGCGTGCCTGCGCCGAGCGGAATGCGGCAGCACTGCCGCGCACCGACGCATTCGACGGTCTGCGTACCCGGCGCCGCAGCTGCGCCGTATGCGCGCAGCGCGTTCAGCAGATCCTCCGGCGCATCGGTCTTCACAAGACGATAGATCGGCTCAAACACAAGCGCGCTGTCGTGCAGATTGACCGCCTCGCAGAGCGCATAGCGCAGCGGGTGCTGCCGCGCCGCCGCTTCGCCGATCTGCGCCTTGAGTTCTTCATAGCGTGCCTTGGCGCTGGCAAGCGAATGGTTGCCGTCGCCGACTGCCAACTCGAGATCCGTCCCGCTTTCCGCAAAAAGCGTCCGCATCCGGTCAAGCGCGGCGTCCGCCGCCGCAGCGGAGAGCAGATAGCCCTCCAGTCTGCCGCCGCCCAGCATCAGCTCGAAGTCATAGAGCTTATGCAGGCTTCCGTGCGTTTCTTCGAGTGCACCAATCACCGTATCCTTCGGGTCGTCGAGGAGCAGCATGACATGCGGCGCTTCCAGTGAGGCGGCACGGCGCACGGCAACGCGGGGCGGAATGCGCTCCAGCACAGTACCCTCGGTGGCGCGCACCGGCGAGGTTGACCCCGCCGCATAATCGTAGCACTCAAGATCAACCGCGCCGACAATACCGCGGCGCACCTTGCCGTCCGACTGCGTGCGGCGCACATAGATCAGCGCATCCGGATACGGACGGAGCAGATTCTTTCGATAGTCCCGCATGGTTTCGGCAATGCTTCCGAGCCGTGCCGTGTTGTCCCCGCCGAGATATGCCTCCGGAAGAATCATTTTCAGCGTGCTGGGTGCATCGCCGACGATGCGCTCAACTTCGTGCCAGTATGCCGGCTCACCGGTAAACTGGTCGCAGGCGATCACCGCCCACTTCCGACACGCCGCCGCATCTCCGATAAAATCCGGCAGAAGAACATCCGCCTTGCCAAAGCACATCTTTTTCATGTCCGCACCTCGAAAAACCGTTTTTCTCTATTGTAGCGGAAATACGCGCGGATTGCAAGGTCTTCCGAAAAATCTTGTTTTTATTCGGTATTTATGATATAATGGTAGTTAATCTTGAAATGCCGAGGTATGTCCGCATGGGTTATTCCGATCGTCGCGACTCCAGCATCAATGAAGAACGCATCCGCACCGAACCGCTGCCGAAAAAGATCCGATCCGCCGCAGGGCATCTGCTGTTTATCGTCAGACTGGTCTGGGATGCCAACCCCGCCCTGCTCTGCGGAATGGTTGCGCTCAGCGTGCTGGACGGCGTGTTCCCGTTGGCGCAGGCGTTTATCGCCGGCAATCTCATCAATATCCTTGTGGAGATTGCGGGGACGCATTCCGTGGAGAATCTCGGTCGTATCGTCTTTCTGCTGGTTCTGCAACTTGCCTACATGATCCTGTCGCGCGTCACGTCGCGCCTCAGCGGAACCATGACGCACCTTGCGGGTCTGCTGGTCACCGGGCACATCAAGACCGTGCTTGCCAAGAAAGCCAAGGAAGTCGACCTCGCCAACTTCGATCTTCCCTCCTTCTACGAAAAGCTGGAGAATGCACGCGCCGAGGCATCCTCGCGCCCGGTCTCCATCATCAATGCGATGCTGTCCTTCTGCAGCAAGCTGATCAGCACGGTCAGTTTCACGGTGCTGCTCGGCGCGGTCAGCCCGCTGATCCCGCTCGGCATTGTCATCCTCAGTCTGCCCTCCGCCGTGATCAACTTCAAATACAAGAAGATCTCCTACAAGTACATCAAGGCGCACACCAACGAGCGGCGGCGAATGAACTACTGCGCAAACATTCTGACCAACAAGGATCAGGTCAAGGAAGTCAAACTCCTGCGCCTGCACGATATTTTTATCGACCGCTACAAGACGCTGTTCAAGGCATATTACACCGGGATCAAGAAGATTTTTCTGCGTGAGGATCTGCTGCATATTCTCGTGCACATTGCGTCCACGCTGGTGAACTGCGCTTTCTTCCTGTTCATCGCATACAAGGTCTGCTTTGACAACATGCCGGTCGGTGACTACACCATCTACACCGGCGCGCTGACCTCCATCCTCAGCGGCATTGCCGCCCTGGTCAACAACTCCTCCACTATCTACGAGGGCACGCTCTTCATTGACAACATGATCGACTATCTCAAGGTCGAGCCGACCGTCGTCCCGTCGGTTGATCCGCCTCGGAAGCCGGAGAACGGTATTCCGCACACGATCGAATTTTGCAACGTCAGCTTTGCCTATCCGGGCACCGAGACCCGCGTGATCGACCGCGTCAGCTTTAAGCTGGAGGGCGGCAAATCCTATGTGCTCGTCGGGCTGAACGGCGCGGGCAAAACCACGCTCATCAAGCTGATGACAAGACTTTACGACCCGACCGAGGGCGAGATCCTGCTCGACGGGGTAAATATCAAAGAATACGATGTGGGCGAGCTGTACGACCTCTTCGGCATCGTCTTTCAGGACTTTGCCAAATACGCCGTTTCGCTGCGGGAGAACATCACTTTCGGCGACGCGACCCGCCCCGTGGACGAGGCGCGTCTCGAATACGCAGCCAAGCAGAGCTGCGCGGATGAGTTTATCGAGCGGCTGCCGCGCGGGTACGACACCCCGCTGATGCGTTTCTTTGAGGACGATGCCGTAGATCTCTCGATCGGGCAATGGCAGAAGGTTTCGATCGCGCGCGCCTTCTACAAGGATGCGGAGATTCTGATCCTCGACGAGCCGACCGCTTCGCTCGACCCGATGGCGGAGGCGGAGATCTTCCGCCAGTTTGACACCCTGCGCGCTGGCAAGACCACCGTCTTCGTCTCGCACCGTCTCTCCTCCGCAACAGACGCCGACGACATCATTGTCATGCAGCGCGGCAGGATCATCGAGGAGGGCGATCACAAGACGCTGATGGAAAAAGGCGGCGCGTATTATAAACTCTTTACACTGCAAGCCGAGAAGTACCTCGAAAACTGTTGAATTTGCGGCTTGACACCCGCTTTCTTCCTACATATAATATTGAATAATATTGAATGTAGACCTATTTTCCCTGCAAGGAGACTGAAATGCAAGTAAAAGTCATCAAATTCGGCGGTTCTTCGCTCGCCGATGCGGAACACTTCCGCAAAGTAGCCGAGATCATTCATGAAGACCCCGCCAGACGATACGTTGTCCCCTCTGCCCCCGGCAAGCGCACGAAAGACGACACCAAAGTCACCGACATGCTCTACGCCTGCTTTGAAAAGGCAATGCGCGGCGAGGAATTCGACGCGGATTTTGACCGCATCATCGAGCGCTATGAGGCGATTATCAAAGACCTCGGTCTGTCGCTGGACCTGACAAAGGAATACGACCGCATCAAGGGCGCGTTCATGCACCAGCCCGGTCGTGACTATGCGGCAAGCCGCGGTGAATACTTAAACGGCATCATCCTCGCCAATTACCTCGGTTTCGACTTCATCGACGCCGCAACCGTGATCTATTTTCAAGACAACGGCACATTTGATGCCGACCGCACCAATGTGACGCTCTCCGCGATCCTGCGCAACCACAAGCAGGCGGTCATCCCCGGTTTCTACGGTTCAATGCCGAACGGCACGATCAAGACCTTCTCGCGCGGCGGCTCGGACGTGACCGGCTCCATCGTGGCGCGCGCCGTCCATGCCGACGTCTACGAAAACTGGACAGACGTCTCGGGCTTTCTGATGGCAGATCCCCGCATCGTGGACAATCCGAAGACCATCGAGACCATCACCTACCGTGAGCTGCGCGAGCTCTCCTACATGGGCGCGACCGTGCTGCACGAAGAGGCGATCTTCCCGGTTCGTTTTGCGGGGATTCCGATCAATATCAAGAACACCAATGCGCCCACCGACCGCGGCACAATGATCGTCGCCACCACGTCGGAGTTTTCCTCGGACGATGTCGTCACCGGCATCGCGGGCAAGAAGGGCTTCTCGGTCATCAACATCGAAAAGGATCTGATGAACGCGGAGATCGGCTTCGGACGCAAGGTGCTGTCCGTGCTTGAAGACTTCAACATTCCGTTTGAGCATCTGCCCTCCGGCATCGACACGATGAGCGTGGTGGTCAACACCGCCTATATCGACAAGATCCGCGACCAGATCGTGCGCGGCATCTGCCTCAAGACCACGCCGGACGCCGTCGGCATCGAGGACGGTCTTGCGCTGATCGCCATCGTGGGTCGCGGCATGGCGCGTTCCAAAGGTACGGCAGCGCGCATCTTCAACGCCGTCAGTCGCGCGGGCATCAACATCCGCACCATCGACCAGGGTTCGAGCGAGCTGAACATCATCATCGGCGTGGAAGAAGCCGACTACGAGAAGACGGTTAAAGCCATCTACGACGAATTTATCAGATAAGCGAAAAGCCTTCCCATGTGGGAAGGCTTCTCGACTTTTTCTTTCCTTTATGCCATCGAATCGGCAAGCTGCTTGCCGCCGAGCAGATGAAAATGAATGTGCTGCACCGACTGGCAGGCATCCGGTCCGCAGTTGTTGACGATGCGGTAGCCGCCTGTCAGCCCCGCTGCCTTTGCAACCTTCGGAATCGCCTCAAACAGTGCGGCGATCGTGCCGCTGTTTGCCGCGGTGATCTCATCCGCCGAGGACGCAATATGCTTTTTCGGAATGATGACAACATGCACGGGCGCCTGCGGGTTAATATCGCGGAAAGCATACACCGTCTCATCCTCATAGACTTTCGTCGACGGGATCTCGCCCGTGGCAATCTTGCAAAACAGACAATCCATATTCAAAACTTCCTTTCAAACTGCTTTTTCTAAAGTATAGCACAGGAAGCACCAAAAATCAAGGGAGGACTCACGGGTGAACGATTTTCTTCCCGCGCCCGACGCCGTCTCCGCCGACCTGTGGGAGCGGCTTGCGCATACGGACAAGCCTGTCGTGCTGTACGGCATGGGCAACGGCGCGGACAAGATCCTTGCCGCGCTGAAGCGGCACGGCGTCGAAGCGGCAGACGTCTTTGCCAGCGACGGCTTTGTGCGCGGGCACGCCTTTCACGGTAAGACCGTGCTGACCTATGCCGAGGTCGCGGCAAAATACGAAGATTTCATCGTGCTTTTGTCCTTCGGCTCTTCCCTGCCGGAGGTGCTGGCGCGGTTCGATGCGCTGGACGCCGAACGCGAACTCTACGCGCCGGACGTGCCGGTTGCGGAGGGCAGCACGCTGTTCACAAGGCAGTTTTACAGGGAGAATTACGACAAATTCCGCGCGGCATATGACCTGCTCTGCGATGAAGAATCGAAACGCATCTTCGGTGAGCTTGTCCGCTACAAGCTGACCGGAAAACTTGAATACCTGCGCGCGGCGACAAGCGCGCCGGACTGCGAGGCTTCAATCCTCAACTTTGCACACTATGAGACCATGGTGGACGCAGGTGCGTACAACGGCGACACGGCGCGAAAATTCATCGCCGCATGCCCGCATGCGAAAACGATCTATGCCATTGAGCCGGACAGGCGCAGCTACAAAAAACTCACCGCTTATGCTGAGGAGGAAACCGCAGCCAAAGTGCTGCCCTTCCGCTTCTGCGCATGGAGCGAAAAAGGGGATACGACGTTCTCTGCCGAGGGCAACCGCAATTCCGCAACCAAGGCGGGAGGGAGCGATACCGTGCCGCTTGACACCGTGGACAGCCTCGGGGTGCCCGCCGACTACATCAAATACGATGTAGAGGGTGCGGAGCGTGAAGCGCTGCTCGGCTCCCGCGAGACGATTCTGCACCGCCGCCCCGATCTGCTCGTCTCCG
Organism: Oscillospiraceae bacterium; assembly: GCA_003343845.1. Classification (GTDB taxonomy): domain Bacteria; phylum Bacillota; class Clostridia; order Oscillospirales; family CAG-272; genus UMGS902. Next base: position 57,153 of record QAKK01000008.1, on the reverse strand, counting down.
CTTACCACAGAAGCGAAGACCTGTTTGACCTGCCGCTGCTGCTGCACGGTCAGTTCCCCTTTTATGAGCTGCGGCTGCGCCGCTTTCCCTACGTCCCGGCATGGGACATCAATCTGTACGCAACGGTACCCTCGATTGACAAGGGCAAATACGCTTTCCGGCGGTAAAAAGTTGACGCTGGACATCGTCATCGTCCTCGGTGGGCGGTCGGCACACCTTCGTCCTCTTCCTCGCCAACTAAAGTTTTTCCTCGCCGGAAAGTCCTTGGGAGTTTTTCGGGAGCGGAAAATGTGCCGGACGAGGCTGACGAAGCAGGCGGGCATCAGCCCGCCAATGAGAAAAACGAAGTCAGGTGCGGTTTCAGCCCCGAAAAACCGTGTCTGCCCTTGTCAATCGAGGGTAAACAGAAAGAAGGAGTTTTAAGATGGAATACCGTTTATTTGTCGGCACCTGCCCTGCAAAAAATGCAACCGGCTGGTCGTTCCTGTTCTACAACCATCAGGACTTCAACGTCTACAAATTCTGCGGCAGGAGCGACTCGACGGATGAAAAATCCGTGATCCTTGACGTGACCGCGCGGGCACTGACCTATTTTTCCAACTTTATGCGCCGCCGCTACTACGACGAGCACTTTGCCACCATCCTCGACGAGGACTATGTGACCGTCTATACCGCACTGCCCGACCTTGCCGCCATCTGGGCATCGAAGTCCTATGAAAACGGCTTTACCGGCGAAGACCGCGCGCTGTGGGAGGCACTTGTGCCCTTCCTGTCGCGCCCGACCATGCGTTTCGAAGACCCGGCGCCGACGGATGCGAAATTCACCGACGCGGCAAAGGCACTGGCAAAAGACGGGCTTGCCAAATAACCGAGATGGCATAAAAAAAGAGGAAGCAATGCTTCCTCTTTTTTTAACGATTACTTGTACTTGCGCTTGCGTGCTGCCTCAGACTTCTTCTTACGCTTTACGCTGGGCTTCTCGTAATGCTCTCTTTTACGGAGCTCGGTAAGCACACCGGATCTTGCGCACTGACGTTTAAAGCGGCGAAGAGCGCTGTCAAGAGTCTCGTTTTCCTTAACTCTGATTTCTGCCATCGTTTTTTCCCTCCCCTCGCCGTTGAGCAAAGCTCAACAAACAATGCTTACACTATATTATATCGAGTGCAAAGGCAAATGTCAAGAGTAAAACAAAATATTTCGGATTATTTTACGACAAGATTGACGATCTTGTTCGGCACGACGATCTCCTTGATGACCGTTTTGCCGACAAGCGCCGCGCCGACGCTCTCATCTGCCTTGACGGCGTTCAGCACAGTCTCGGCATCGGCATCGGTGGGCACGCGGATTCTGCCGCGCAGCTTGCCGTTGACCTGCACCGCCATCTCCACCGTCTTCTCCACGCAGAGTGCGTCGTCATAGGCGGGCCAGGACTGCTCGCTCAAAATCTTGCCGAATATATTCTGATAGATCTCTTCGGTCATATGCGGCGCAAAGGGATTGAGAATGCGCAGGAACGCGCCGTACTCGGCACGGTTGACAGCACCGTTTTCATAGATCGTATTGAGCAGGGTCATCATGGCGGCGATCGCGGTGTTGAACTTCATCGCCTCGATGTCCTCGGAAACCTTCTTGATGGTTCTGTGCATCACGGCAGTCATCTCCGGGCGGTACGCATCGCCGTCCGTGAGAATGTCCTGAAGCCCCCAGACGCGGTCGAGGAAGCGCTTGCAGCCCTTCATGCTGTCCTCGTTCCAGGGCGCCGCCTGCTCATAGTCACCCATGAACAGCACATATACGCGCAGCACATCCGCGCCGTACACATCCACAACATCGTTCGGATCCACGACATTGCCCTTGGACTTGCTCATCTTCTCGCCGTCCGGTCCGAGGATCAGCCCCTGTGCCGTGCGCTTGGCATACGGCTCATCCACCGGCACTTCGCCGATGTCATAGAGGAACTTATGCCAGAAGCGCGAATAGATCATATGGCGGGTGACATGCTCCATGCCGCCGTTATACCAGTCAACAGGCATCCAGTATTTCAGCTTATCCTGCGCCGCAAACGCATCATGGTTGTGCGGGTCGCAGTAGCGCAAGAAGTACCAGGACGAGCCTGCCCATTGAGGCATGGTGTCGGTCTCGCGGCGCGCTTCGCCGCCGCACTTCGGGCACTTGCAGTGCACGAAAGAGTCGATCTTGGCAAGCGGGCTTTCGCCATCCGCACCCGGCTCGAAGTTCTCGACAGGCGGCAGCTTCAGCGGCAGCTCGTCATACGGAACAGGTACGATTCCGCACTTCGGGCAGTGCACGATCGGGATCGGCTCGCCCCAGTAACGCTGGCGGTTGAACGCCCAGTCCTTCATCTTATACTGTACGCCGCGCTCGCCGCAGCCCTTCTCGGCGATGACCTTCAGCATCGCCTCGATGGCATCCTTCTTGTTGGTAATACCGTCGAGGCTGCCGGAGTTGATCATCTCACCGTCGCCTGTGTAGGCTTCCTTCTCGATGTCGCCGCCCTTGATGACCGGGATGATGTCGATGCCGAACTTCTTGGCAAAGTCGTAATCGCGGCTGTCATGTGCGGGAACCGCCATGATCGCACCGGTGCCGTAGCCCATCATGACATAGTCGGAGATATAGATCGGGACTTCCTTTTCGGTGATCGGGTTGATGCCTGTCAGCCCCTCAATCTTCACACCGGTCTTGTCCTTGACCAGCTGCGTGCGCTCAAACTCGCTCTTCTTGGCACATTCCGCCTTGTAGGCATCAAGCGCGTCGATATTCCGGATCGAGTCACGGTACTTTTCGATCATCGGATGCTCGGGCGCGATGACCATGAAGGTCACGCCGTAGAGCGTATCGGGGCGCGTGGTGTACACACGCAGTTTCTCGCCGTTTTCCTTGACCTTGAAATCGACGAATGCGCCGGTCGACTTGCCGATCCAGTTCTGCTGCTGCAGTTTGATATTCGGCAGGTAGTTGACCTCGTCCAGCCCTGCAAGCAGCTTGTCGGCATATTCGGTGATGCGGAGATACCAAACCTCCTTGGTCTTCTGCACGATCTCGCTGTGGCAGATGTCGCAATGACCGCCCTGCGAATCCTCGTTGGACAGAACGACCTTGCAGCTCGGGCAATAGTTGACCAGCGTCTTGTCGCGGAAAACCAGCCCGTGCTCATACATCTTGAGGAAGATCCACTGCGTCCAGTGATAGTAGTCCTCGTCGGTCGTGTCGATCACGCGCGACCAGTCAAAGGAAAAGCCGACGCGTTTCAGCTGATTTGTGAACTTCTTGATGTTGTTGTCCGTGACCTTGCGGGGGTGAACGCCGGTCTTGATCGCGGTATTCTCGGTCGGCAGACCGTAGGCGTCAAAGCCGATCGGAAACAGGACATTGTAGCCCTCCAGGCGGCGCTTGCGGCTGACGACCTCAAGCCCCGAATATGCCTTGATGTGTCCGACGTGCATGCCCGCGCCCGAGGGGTACGGGAATTCGACAAGCGCGTAAAACTTCGGCTTTTTGCTGAAATCCACTGCTTTGAAGGTGTCGTGCTCCTCCCAGTACTTCTGCCACTTGAGTTCGATTGATTTGAAATCATACTTCGCTTGCTTCATCTTCTCTATCCTCGCTGTCCGACGGCGCTTTTGCGTCTGTCAGAAGATTTTTGATGTCAATTTCATTCTCTGCGCTGTAGAGCTTCTCCAGCTTGTAGAAGTCGCGCGTGTCGCGCGTGAAAATATGCACAAGCACCGAATCATAGTCCATCAACACCCAGGTGCCGCCGTTTCTGCCCTCGACGCGCGTCATTGGCTTGCCGTGCAGCCCAGCCTGATACTCCAGCTCGTCGGAAAGCGCGCTCACATGCGTGGTCGAGCGTCCGCAGCAGATCACATAATAGTCCGCGACGATCGTCTGCTCCTCCACATAGAAGAGGCGGATGTCGCTTGCATTCTTGGAATCCAGCACGCGCACGCAGAATTCGGCAAGCGCGCGCGGATCGTTCGGATCAAATTTTGTTTCGGTCATATGCTTTATCCTTTTCAGTTATTCTCGTCAGGCTCAGTCGGAGCATCGGTGACTTCAATCTCCGAGGTTGACGCCGCGTCCTCGCCTGCCTCGTTTTCCCCGGTCGTATCTGCGGGCACATCGACGGTCTCAAAGGGCGCGGTGTCCTCCGGCGCATCGGTCACGGGCGGCTCATCGGTATCATCGGTATGTACATCCCCGTCGCTCCCGACAGTGAGATCGGTTTCAACCGTGCTGTCACTCCCCTCGGGTACAGGCGTTTCAGCCGGCTCGGTCACCTCGGTTGACGCCGTGGTGGACGGCTTTGTACCGGTGGAGCTGTAGCGGTAAATATAGATGTCGTCGGTCTTGTCCGCCGTGTAGGATTCCTCCTCCTCATTCTTCGTCAGGTAGATGGAATGCATATACGAGCCGTTGTCGTCGTAGAGCACATCGTCACGGTCGAAGATCTCCGGCGTGATGTCAAAGTTATAGGTATTGAAATACTTGTTGAGGGCGGCGACCGTGCCGTCGCGGTAGGCAACATAATACCAGGTGCCGCTGTCGTTATGCTGACGGCACTGGATGCCCGGCAGCGTCAGCATCGTGATCTTGGAGAGATCGACCGAAAGCGCGCTCTTGGCGTAATACACCATGTCCTGAAGCGGAATGTCGGTGACGACATTCTTCATGACCTGATCCATCACCGTCGAGATGGTGGAAACATTGAAGTTTTTCTTCACCTGTGCGATGCAGGCGCCGATGAACAGCTTCTGTGCATCCACGCGTCCGATGTCGCCCTCGACATAGCCCTTGCGGAAACGGACAAACTGCTCCGCCTGTGCGCCGGTCAGCGTTTGCAAACCGGGCTGCAGATCAATTGTCAGATTCTGTGCCGGGTCCTTGTAGTACATCCGGGTGGGGACATCCATCTCCACACCGCCGAGCGCATCAATGATGTTGACAAAGCCGTTCAGGTTCATGATCGCATAATAGTCGATCGTGATGCGGAAGACATCTTCAATCGACTTTTCCATATCCGACATGGCTGCCTTATAGGCATCATCATCCGACAGTCCCTCGCGGCGGCGGCGATTGTAAAACATCGCCAGTGCGGCATTGATCTTGCAGTTGCCCTGCCCGACGTCAAAATAGGTGTCGCGCGGGAACTGCATCAGGCTGATTGCCCCGTTCTTCACATCATAGGACAGCAGCATGATGACATCCGTGTTGAACGCCCAGCGGTCTCTGCCCATGATCAGAAAGTTGACTCTTTCTTCATCGCGCACCACATCCGGCACGACATTGCCGCTGGCGTCGGTCAGAATGACGCCGGACATATCGTCGGAATTCAGTGGGTGGTCATCCGGTCCGAAGGTCGGCTTGTAGAACAGCAGCGCCATCACGGCGGCGGCAAGGATGACAAACAGCGCGATAACGGCGACCGTGATGATCGCGCCGCTGTTTTTCTTGCGGCGACGGGGATAGCCTGCATTGCCTACAGTATTGCCTGTCGTATTGCCGCTTTGTGCATGGTTTGCCTGCGGCGCCGATGCATGTGCGCGCTGTGCCGGTACGCGCCGTTTCTGCGCGCTGTGGTGTTGTTCTTCCTTATTTTCCATATTATGATTGTTCTGTTCCATTCCCGTTTTTCTCCTCTGTGCCGCCGACGGCAAGCTTTACAAGAAAGGCATTGCGCGCCGCGACTGTGTCGGGCGCGATCACGCACCCCTCGTCGATCAGGTTTCCCATGGTGAGGTCAAAGGACAGCACCATCGTTCTATACAAATGCGTCAGGTTCTCCGCCTCGGTATTCCCGGCGTGAATGCCGTCCCAGAAGTATGCCCGCAGCTTTTTGCAGTCCTCAAATTTCCGTGTCGGCTCGATGTAGTCGGCAAGGTAAATGATGCAGTCCATGAGCGACATGTCCGCACTGCCGGTAGTATGCTTATCCACGGCGGACAACACTGCGGGGTCTGCAAATTCGGGATATTCCCGCGGGATAAGCAGCGCCGCCGTGTGCGCATGGAACACTTTGGGCGACATGCGCATAACGGCATCGACCTGCACACCGAAGTCTGCGAAAACAGCAAGCTGCTGTTCCTTTGTATATTCCTTTGTTATGTCGTGCAAAAGCGCCGAAATCCTCACTTTTTCTTCGTCATCCGGCAAATATACGGAGGCGATGCGCGCCGCCTCCCCCTCGGTGGAAAGCACATGATTTGCGCGGAATTCCCCGAGCCGGGATGTGACAGAGGCGCGGAGCGCCTCAATTTTTTTCTCGATTTCAGGTGTCAGCATGTTTGTAGAGTTCGTGCGCCGCAATGTAGTCGGCAACGCCGTGCGGCACAAAAGGTTCAATGGTTTCGCCGCGCGCCGCACGCGCGCGGATCTCACTGGAAGAGACCTCAAACGGCACATCCGGGATCAGCGTGATCCGTGCGCCGTAGGTATTTTGCAATGCGGCAATTTTGTGCAGAATCGCATCGTGCAGCCTTGCATCGCCCTCCCGCTGCATACAGACAAATTCCGCCGCACGCATCAGGCGCGCCGCGTCATGCCATTCGTCCAGCGTGAGCAGCATATCCGTGCCGCAGTATACAAGAATGCGGTCGGCAAGCGGTGAAAGCGCCTCCACGGTGTCCACCGTGTAGCTTGCGCCGCCGCGCAGAAGCTCGATGTCCGAGACGACGACGGGGCACGCGGTGTGCAGCGTCCCGACGGCGAGATGCAGCATGTCCATGCGCTCTTTGTCGGTCGCGCCGTCATGCCGCACCTTGTGCGGCGGCGTGGCGGTGGGGATCACATAGAGCACATCGGGTGATGTCGCCGCGCAGCACGCCTGCATGGCGCGCAGATGCCCGTTGTGCACCGGCGAAAAGGTGCCGCCGAAGATCAGCAATTTCTTATATTTTTTCAATGTCAATTCTCTTTTTATGCACGGATTCGCGGTACAGCAGGAAACGTGTGCCGCAGACGGCAACCACGTCCGCGCCGGTTGCCGCGGCGAGCGCATCCGCCGCCTCGCGCGCGGTATAGCCGCTGTTTTCCAGTACGCGCGCTTTGATCAGTTCGCGTGCCTCGAGCGCGTTGGCAATCTGTTTTGCAGTCTCGTCCGTGATGCCGCCTTTGCCGATCTGAAAGATGGTTTCAAGCGGGTTGCCCATGGCACGCAGGGCAGCTCTCTGTTTACTTGTCAGCATAGTTTTCCTCAGAATTTCAGTTTTGCAAACGCTTTTGCGAACGCCTGCATGGCGACGCCGCGATGGCTGATTGAATTTTTCTCCTCGGCGGTCATCTCGGCATAGGTCTTACCAAACGGCGCATACCAGAAGAGCGGATCGTAGCCGAAGCCAGTCTTGCCGCGCGGGGATGTCAGGATCTCGCCGGGGCATTCGCCGCGGACCACGATGTCTTCCCTGCCGTCCGGGAACACGCAGGCAACCACCGAGACAAAATGCGCCGTGCGCTTATCCTGCGGTACCCCCTGCAATGCCGCAAGCAGCTTTGCATTGTTCTTCTCGGTATTGCCGTCCTCGCCCGCATAGCGTGCGGAATAGACGCCGGGTGCGCCGCCGAGCGCATCGACCATCAGCCCCGAGTCGTCGGCAACCGTGATGTAACCGAGCCGCGCGCCGGTGCGCGCTTTGATCAGCGCGTTTTCCTCAAACGTCGTGCCGTCTTCGATGATCTCGTCGGTGAAGCCGACATCCGAAAGCGAAACGACCTCCGCATCGGCACATACGGTTTTCAGGAGCGCTTCCAGCTCCGCGATCTTGTTTTTGTTGTGAGAAGCAAGCAGAATCTTCATGGCGCTCACGCAAACATGGCGCGGACAAAATCCTGCGCGTTGAAGGGCTGCATGTCGTCGATCTTCTCGCCGACGCCGATGTATTTGACCGGCACGTCGAGCTCACCCTTGATGGAGAAGACGCATCCGCCCTTGGCGGTGCCGTCCAGCTTGGTCAGAATCAACCCGGTGATGTTTGCCGCATGCTTGAATTCCTTTGCCTGCATGATGGCGTTCTGTCCGGTCGTCGCATCCAGCACGAGCAGCGTTTCGCGGTCGGCGCCCGGCAGCTCGCGGGAGAGCACACGGTCGATCTTGGCAAGCTCGTCCATCAGGTTCTTCTTGTTGTGCAGTCTGCCAGCCGTATCCACGATCAGCACGTCCGCATTCCGCCCCTTGGCGGCGCTGACTGCGTCATACACGACGGCAGCGGGGTCGGAGCCCTCGCTCTGCTTGATGAGATCGACGCCCGCGCGGTCACACCACACGGCAAGCTGATCGATCGCCGCCGCGCGGAAGGTATCCGCCGCCGCAACGACCACTTTTTTGCCGTCGGCTTTCAGCTGCGCCGCGATCTTGCCGATCGACGTTGTTTTGCCGACGCCGTTGACGCCGATGATGAGCAGCACAGACGGCTTTGTGCCAAGCTTCAGCGGCTCTCCTTCGCCGATCATGTCTGCCATGATCTCGCGCAGCGCCGCCTTCACCTGCTCGCCGTCGGTCAGCCGCTCGCTCTTGACGCGATCGCGCAGCTTGTCGAGGATCTCCTCGGTCGCGCCGACGCCGACGTCGGCGCAGATGAGCAGCTCCTCCAGCTCGTCGAACAGCTCCTCATCCACCTTGACAAAGCTCTTGAACAGGTTGTCCACCTGCGAGACGAAGGCGCTCTTCGTCTTGGCGAGTCCTTCTTTCAGTTTTTCAAAAAATCCCATGTTTTCCTCTTGACTTATACATTCAGTTCAATATCTTTGACGTTCAGCGCCAGCACCTTGGAGATGCCGCGCTCCGGCATAGTGACGCCGTAGATGCGATCCGCCGCCTCCATCGTGCCGCGGCGATGCGTGATGAGCACAAACTGCGTCTCGTCCGACATGTGCTTGACATAGTCGGCAAAGCGCGACACGTTCACCTCATCGAGCGCTGCCTCGATCTCATCGAGGATGCAGAACGGCGACGGGTTGACCTTGAGGATCGCAAAGAACAGCGCGATCGCCACAAACGCCTGTTCGCCGCCCGAAAGCAGCGTCAGGCTCTTGATGATCTTGCCGGGCGGCGCCGCCTTGATCTCGATGCCGCTGTTCAGGACGTCCTCCGGCTCGGTCAGCACAAGCTCTGCCGTGCCGCCGCCGAACAGTTCGACAAACACCTTGGCGAAATTGTCGTTGATCCGGTTGAACGCATCGACAAACTGCCCGCGCATCTCGTTTTCCAGTCGGTTGATGACCGTGGTCAGCTCCGCCTTGGATTTGGTCAGGTCGGCGATCTGCGCCGACATCTCGTCATAACGTTCACGCACCTGTTTGTATTCCTCGATCGAGCCGAGATTGACCGGACCGATCGACTTCATCTGTCGACGATACTCCGCCGCAGCCGCGCGGCAGGCGCTGTATTCGCTCTCCGCAAGCGGCGGATAGCCGAGCGCAAGCGCCGCGGCAAAGGTCAGCTCATATTCCTCGTTCATCCGCTCGGACTGTTTGTCCGCCTCGGCGCAGAGCGACCGCAGGCGGATCTCGTTTTTGTTGTGCGCGGCGAGAATGAGCTCCTTCTGGTTGTTCCGCTCCCGTGTTTTCAGCCGCACTTCCTGCAATTTCTGCTCATATTCCGCCGTGCCGATCTCGGCATCCCCTCGCTCGCTTGTGACGATCTCGAGGCGTGCCATCATCTTCGCAGTCTCCTCGCGGTTTTCTTCGCCGGCGCGGCGCAGCGCGCCAATCTCGCCTGTCAGGCGGCTGATCGCTCCCTGCGCTGCCGCCACGGTCTCGGCGATCTCGCGCATCCTTGCGCCGAGTGCTGCGCGGCGGGCATCGAGCGCCTCAATATCCTTGCGAATCTCAGCGACGCGGACATCGGTCTGTGCAACGCGGCGTTCCAGCTCACGTCCCTCGTCGATGGCGTCGTTCCGTTCCTCGTCTTTTCCCGCGCGGTATGCGCGGAGCGCTTCGATCTTCTGCCCGTTGGCGGCTTCCTCCGCCTTCAGTGCCGCGATTTCACTTTCAAAGCCGCTGTGCTGGTCGCGCAGACGTTCGACGTCCGCATTCAGCTTTTCCCGCAGCCCCGTATTGGTCTCGAGCTTTGCGCGCAGCGCCTCAAGATGCGCATTCTCGGACGCGATCAGCGTCATGACAATTTCCTTTTGCTGCACGGCGCCTGCGTGGCGCGTCTGCGCATCCTGCTCTTCCTTCTGCGCCTCGGCAATCTGTTTTTCCAGCGCGGCAAGCGCCTTCTCCGACGCCGCTGCCGCCTTGTCGAGCGATCGGATCTCCGCCGAGCGGGTCAGAATGCCGCTGTCGCGGCGCACCGAGCCGCCCGTGTAGGAGCCGCCCGCGTTGATGATCTGCCCGTCGAGCGTGACGACCTTGACGTGGTACTTCTGTTCCCGCGCCATCTTCGACGCATTGTCAAGCGTGTCAAAAATCAGAGTTCTGCCGAGAATGCTGCGCATGACCTCGGCAAACTTCTTGTCGTAGTCAAACAGCAGATCCGCTCTGCCGATATAGCCCGCGTACTTCCGCGCGCGGATCATCTCCTCGGTCTCGTCCTGCGCCGTAGCGGAAGTGAGCGGATAGAAGGTGGCGCGCCCCGCGTGTGCGTCCTTCAGGACGCGGATCGCGGACTTTGCCACATCCTCATTTTCGACCGCAATATTCTGAATATTCGCCCCGAGCGCGGTTTCGATCGCGGTGACGTATTTTTCGGGCACGCTGATCAGCTTGGAGATCGGTCCGTAGACCGTGCCGCCGCGGATCCTGCCCTCGTCATATGCCTGCATCACAAAGCGGACGCTGCCCGAATAGCCCTCAAACAGCTCCTCCATGCGCCGCAGCGCGTCGGCGCGATGCGTGCTGCCGTCCAGCCGCAGCTTTTCCTCCGCCGCCTGTGCCTGCAGATCCTCTTTTTTGCCGCGCGCCGCATCGCATGCCGCCGCAAGCGTGGCAAGCATGGCATCGGTCTTCGCCGCGTTTTCCTTATAGGCGTCGATGCCGGCGGTCGTCTGTTCGATCTCTGCGGAGAAGCGCTTTGCCTCCTCCTCATATGCCGTGATCTCGGCACGCGCCTGCTCGCCTGCAAGGCTGTCGGTGCTGATGGTGCTTTCCAGTACGCTGACGCGCACCTTGATGTCTACGGACGCATCGTGCAGCTTCTGAATTTCAACCTGCTTTGCGTCCAGTTCGCGTTCGAGTGCATCGGCGCGCATGCCGCACGCCGCCTGCCGCTCAAAGAGCGTATTCTTCTCGGTTTCGGCTGCCGCAAGATTTTCCTTTGCCGCCGCGGTCTGCGTCTCGACCTCGGCAAATTCGCGCTGCACGGCGTCCGTGGACGCTGCCGCCGTCTCAATGGCGGCATTGGACTGCGTCAGCAGCTCGGTCTTATGCGCAATCTCGTTTTCGGAGACCTTATAGGCGCTGTCCGCCTCATGGATCCGCTCCTTCAGCGTGCTCATCTCGGTGAGCAGCTTTTCGGAGACCATCTTCGAGCGCTGGCTCTCCTCAAACAGCTTGTCGCTCTGCGTTTCGAGCGAGCGCAGGCTGTCCTCGGCGACCTCCAGCTCATGTGCGGAGAGACTGACCGCCTTTTCCGCTTCGGCAATTTTGCCCTGCAGAATGCCGCTGTCGTAGATCCACAGGCTGACGTCCGCGCGCTTCTTGCCCTCGTAAATGTCGAGGTATTTTTTCGCCTTCTGCGACTCCTTTTCAAGCGGACCGACCCGGCTGCCGAGTTCGCCCGCAATGTCGGTCAGGCGAACCAAATTTTCGTCGGTGGCGGAAAGTTTCTTCTCCGCCTCGTGCTTTTTATAACGATACTTGGCAATGCCCGCCGCCTCCTCAAAGACGTTGCGGCGGTCCTCGCTTTTGCGCGAGAGGATCTCGGCGATCTTGCCCTGCCCGATGACCGAATAACCCTCGCGCCCGATGCCGGTGTTCATGAACAGCTCATGTATGTCCTTGAGCCGCACTGCCTTGCGGTTGATGAAATACTCGCTCTCGCCCGAGCGAAAATAACGGCGGGTGACCGTGATCTCGTCATACGGCACATCCATGCGGTGCTCGCCCGTGCGGTTGTCAAAGGTGACAGACACCTCGGCGAAGCTCATCGGCTTGCGCGTATCCGCACCGCCGAAAATGACATCCTCCATTTTGGCGCCGCGGATGTTCTTACTGGAGATCTCGCCGAGCACCCAGCGCATCGCGTCCGAAATATTGGATTTGCCGCTGCCGTTCGGTCCGATGACCACAGTCGCGCCCGGTTCAAAATTCAGAACCGTTTTGTTCGGAAAAGACTTGAAACCGTGCAGTTCAAGTGATTTCAGGTACACGCGCAGCCCTCCGTTTCGTCAAAATTGCATTGTCGTAAATTATAATAATAGCTAAGTATATATTATATAACAACCGGGCGCATTTTTCAACCTATTTCCCGAATTATTTGAAAATAAAAAGCGGGACTTTCCGGGTGAAAAGAAAGCTGTATCCGCCCTCTTTTCCGCTCGGAAAATCCCGTTTTGTTCATTCTTCGCCGAACAGCTCCAGCGCCTGTTTTGCCGCCATTTGCTCGGCAGCGCGCTTGCTCCTGCCATCGCCGCGGCCGATGACATTGCTGTTGAGCCGCGCCTCGACCGTGAAGCGCTTGTCATGGTCGGGACCGCGCTCGTCCACGACGAAGTACTCGAGAATCTCGCCGCCCGCCTGCTGCACGACCTGCTGCAGAATGGTCTTGAAATCCTTTGCCGCGCCGCTGATCTCCAGCTTTGCAAGTTCCTCCATCAGGAGCGGGCGCAAAAACTGCGCCACGCGATCCTTGTTTCTGCCGCTGTCGAGAAACATGGCGGCAAGCAGCGCCTCAAATGCGTCTGCCAGCAGAGACGGGCGTTCGCGTCCGCCGCCCAGCTCCTCGCCGTGCCCGAGGCAGAGGAACGCACCGAGTCCGATCTTCTTTGCCAGGACGCAGAGCGCGCGCTCACAGACGATCTCGGCACGCATCCGGGTGAGTTCCCCCTCCGGACAGTCCGAAAACGCTTCAAACAGGTATTCGCTCGCCACCAGCGAAAGCACCGAGTCGCCGAGAAACTCCAATCGCTCGTTGCACTCGACGACAGCGCCGCGCCCCTTCGCCTCGTTGGAATAGGACGAATGCGTCAACGCCGTCTCCAGCAGCGTTATATCCTCAAAGGTGTAGCCGATGGTCTTTTCCAGTTCGGCTCTGTCTTTGCGCAAATTCTGCATGGTGTCTCCCTTTCTCAGTCTGCGGCGCCGTCCGCCGCAGGTGCGGTCTCCGCCGGCTTTTCCGCAGTGTCCGGCGTCTTTTGCAGGAGGCTGCCCGCATGTGCAGCGATATCGTAGGTCACGCCGGTCTCTGTATAGGCAACCGCCTGGCGCACCGCGTTCATGATCGCGCGGGCATCGGACGAACCGTGCGCCTTGATGACCGGCTTTGAGATGCCGAGCAGCGGCGCGCCGCCGTGCTCGGAGGTATCAAACTGCGACTTCATGTTTTTCAGCTGCTTGCGCATCGTGAGTGCGCCGATTTTGGTGACGGCATTCTCGGTCAGGATGCCCTTCAGCGTCTGTATCATAAATTTGCCCATGCCCTCCACGGTCTTGAGCAGGATGTTGCCCGTAAAACCGTCGCAGACCAGCACGTCGCAGACGTCAAACGGGATCGCCTTTGCCTCGACATTGCCGACGAAGTCGATCAGATCGGATTCGGCAAGGACGGCATGCGCGCTCTTGTAGAGCGGCGTTCCCTTGGTCGGCTCGGTGCCGTTGTTGAGCAGTCCGACGCGGGCGCGCGGCAGCGCATACAGCTTTTCCATATAGGCCGAGCCCATGACGGCAAACTGCAGGAGCGTCTTCTCATCCACCTCGGTGTTCGCGCCCGAATCCAGGAGCAGCACCGGCACGGGGAACGGAATGACCGTGCCGATGGCGGCGCGATGCACGCCCTTGATACGGCGGACGATCAGTGTTGCGCCCGCAAGGAGCGCGCCGGTATTGCCCGCACTGACGAAGGCATCGCCCTCGCCGTTTGCCAGCATGTGCAGACCGATCGCCATGGACGAACGGTTTTTATCCCGCACAACGCTGAGCGCGGGGTCCTCCATGTCGATCACGACATCGGTGTCCACGATTTCAATATCCGAAAGATTCAGCCCGTCATCGGCGGCGATCTGCTCGATCGTCTCGCGGTGTCCGACCATCACGACGGACACGCCGAGTTCATCCCGTGAGCGGACCGCGCCGCGAACCAGCTCGCCCGGTGCGTTGTCGCCGCTCATCACATCAATGATAATTCTCATGTGCACACTCCTCACTTCTGATTCAGCGTCAGTGCAAAGGCGTCGATCGCCGCGAGCGAACGCGCCGCAAGCGCCTCATTTCTGACCTTCTTGCCGCCCTTCACGCGCGTATCAAGCGGCGGTACAATACCGAAATTCGCATTCATCGGCACAAAAGCGCCGGTGCCGCCCGTGCTGACATAGGACGCCATTGCCCCGATCACACATTCGCGCGGAAAAAGCACGCGCGGCTTATCTTGTGCGGCGCACGCCGCATTTATACCCGCGACAAGTCCGGATGCAGCCGATTCCACATACCCCTCGACACCGGTCATCTGCCCCGCAAAGAACAGGTTCGGCGCATCGATCATCGAATAGTCCGGGCGCAGAAGTCCCGGAGATTGCAGGTAGGTATTGCGATGCATCACGCCGTAGCGCATGAACTCCGCGTTTTCAAGTCCCGGAATCAGCGAGAAGACCCGCTTCTGCTCCGGGAAGGTCAGATGCGTCTGAAAGCCGACGATGTTGTACATCGTGCCCGCCGCATTGTCCTGCCGCAGCTGTACCACGGCATAGGCGTCCTTGCCCGTGGCGGGCAGGGGAAGTCCGACCGGCTTGAGCGGTCCGAACAGGAGCGTTTCATAACCGCGGCGCGCCATGACCTCGACCGGCATACAGCCCTCGAAGACCTTCAGATCACGCTGACTCTCCTTGTCAAATTCCTTCAGCTCCGCCTCTTTGGCGTGGATCAGCGCGTCATAGAACACGTCGTACTGCTCCTTCGTCATCGGACAGTTGATATAGGACGCCTCGCCCTTGCCGTAGCGTGATGCGAAAAAGGCGATGTCCATATTGATACTGGAAAAATCCACGATGGGCGCCGCCGCATCGAAGAAATGCAGCTTTTTGCCGCCGATGCGGCGATCGATCGCCTCCGAGAGCGCGTCCGATGTGAGCGGACCGGAGGCAACAACGGTCACACCGTCCTCCGGCAGCGCACAGATCTCGGTTTCAATAACCGTGATGTGCGGGTGATTCCGGATCTTATCGGTGATGTACGCCGAAAAGCCGGTTCTGTCCACGGCAAGCGCACTGCCCGCCGGAACGGCGGTGGCGTCCGCCGCCTCGATCATCAGTGAGCCGAGGCGGCGCATCTCCTCTTTCAGGAGACCGACCGCATTGGAAAGCTCATTTGAGCGGAGGGAGTTGGAGCAGACCAGCTCGGCAAAATTTTCGCTGTGGTGCGCGGGGGTGAATTTTTTCGGCTTCATCTCACAAAGCGTGACGTTGACGCCGCGATTTGCCGCCTGCCATGCCGCTTCGCAGCCGGCAAGCCCCGCGCCGATGATTCTGATCTCTGCCAATTACTTTTCCTCGCTCTCACCCGTCTCGGGCGCATCTGCCTTGTAGCCGCAGTCCTTATTGTGGCAGACGTACTGGTTCTTCCCTTTCTTGCGGAAGAGCATGCCGCCGCAGTCGGGGCACTTCTCGTTTGTCGGCATATCCCAGGACGAAAAATCGCACTCGGGATAGCGCGAGCAGCTGTAGAACACCGTGCGCTTCTTGCCGGTCTTGGAGACGAGCGGTGCGCCGCACTTGGGGCACGCCACGCCGATCTCGCGCGCCGGCTGCTTGGTGAATTTGCACTTCGGATAGTTGATGCAGGCATAGAAACTGCCGAACCTGCCGTTCCGCAGCACCATATCGCCGCCGCAAAGCTCGCACTTAAAGTCGGCGACGACCTGCGGTTTCTCCTCGCGGACGATCTCCTTGCCGTCCGAACCGATCGGCTTTGTATTCTTGCACTCGGGGTAGTTCGGGCAGGCGGCAAAGCGGCCGAAGCGACCGTTCTTCACGATCATGCGGCTGCCGCACTTGTCGCAGATGATGTCTGTCTCCTCCGCGGGGAGATCGATCGTATTCTCCTTGAGCTTTTCCTCTGCCGTCTCCAGCGACTTTGCAAAGCCGCCGTAGAAGGAGGAAAGCACTTCTTCGGCTGTGGTCTCGCCGCGTGCGATGTCGTCAAAGCGGGTCTCCATCTGCGCGGTGAACGCATAGTCCACGACCTCGGGGAAGTTCTCCATGAGGAGCTTTGTCGTGACCTCGCCGAGCGAGGTCGGCACAAGGGCTCTGCCCTCGCGGGAGACATAGCGGCGATCCACGATCGTCGTGATGATCGACGTATAGGTGCTCGGGCGACCGATGCCCTTTTCCTCCAGAAATTTAATGAGCGACGCTTCGGTGAAGCGCGGGGGCGCCTCGGTAAAATGCTTGACGCTGTCGAAGTCGCGGAGCGTGAGGCGATCTTTTTCGGTGAGCGGCGGGATCTTCTCGTTCTTGCCGACCTCGCCGTTCTCACTCTTCGGCGCCTCGTCGGTGGACTCCTCATACACTGCCATGTAGCCCTGGAAACGGACGGTATAGCCGCTGGTGCGGAAGGTATAGCCGTTAGCATCGAAGTCGATCGTCTCGGTATCCAACACGGCGGATGCCATCTGGCTGGCAACAAAACGATCCCAGATCAGCTTATACAGCTTATACTGATCGTTCGAGAGATACTTGCGGATGTGCGCCGGTTCGAGCTTGACATTCGAGGGGCGGATCGCTTCATGCGCGTCCTGTGCGTTTGCCTTGGTCTTGTAGACGCGCGGGCGGGAGGGGCAATAGCCCTCGCCGTACTTTTCGCCGATCAGTTCAAGCGCGGCTGCCTGTGCCTCGGTCGAAATGCGGAGCGAGTCGGTACGCATATAGGTGATAATACCTTGAACGCCGCCGTTCTCCGCGCCGAGATTGATGCCTTCGTACAGCTCCTGCGCCACACGCATGATGCGCTGCGACTGGAAGCCGAGCTTGCGGGACGCCTCCTGCTGCATGGTCGAGGTCGTGAAGGGGGGCGCGGGCTGTTTGGTCTTTGCCGTCTTCTTGACCGTCGTGCAGACAAACGGGTCTCTGCCGATCTCGGCAAGCACGCGCTTGACATCTTCCTCGGAGGCAAGCTTCACTTTGCTCTTCCCCTTGCCGACCAGGCGCGCCTTCAGCGGCTTGCCGTCCGGCGAATCAAGCAGCGCGTCGATCGTCCAGTATTCCTGCGGCTCAAATGCGCGGATCTCCGCCTCGCGCTCCACAATGATGCGCGCGGCAACCGTCTGCACACGACCTGCGGACAGACCGCTCTTGACGCTCTTCCAAAGGAACGGACTGAGCTTGTAACCGACAATACGGTCGAGAATGCGCCGCGCCTGCTGCGAATTGACCAGGTCAATGTCGATGTCGCGCGGGTGTTTGATCGCGTCCTTGATCGCCGTCTTTGTAATCTCGTTGAACGCCACACGGCTGCACTTCTCGGGTGCGAGATCCAGCGCGGCGGCAAGATGCCAGGAAATTGCCTCTCCTTCGCGGTCAGGGTCGGTTGCGAGAAAGACTTTGTTTGCCGCTTTGGCGTCCTTCTTCAACGCCTTGATGAGATCGCCCTTGCCGCGGATATTGATGTAATGCGCCTTGAAGTTGTCCTCAATATCCACGCCGAGCGAGCTTTTCGGCAGATCGCGCACATGCCCGTAGGACGCGACGACCTTATAATTGCTGCCGAGATAGCCTTTGATAGTGCTCGCCTTTGCAGGCGACTCCACAATCACCAGATTTGCCATATTCGTACACTGCAAAAATGCAGTTCCTTTCGTTTATTTCAATCGGACGCCGCAGGCGGCGATCCGTCAGACTCTTGTATAGAAGTTGCCGGGGAGCTGCCGCACCACGCCCTTGCAGGTCAGTGCCAGCAGGGCGGTCAGCACATCCGGCACGGGTGCGCCGCTGCCCGCCGCGATCAGATCCACGCTGACCTGCCCCTCCTCTGGAATGCAGGCGTAGATCTTCTTCTCGGTCTCGGACATCGGCACGAAGGTCTCGGTGACCTTCGGCGCACTGCTCTCGCGGACGGTGTCCGGGCTGTCGTCGGGTGCGGATTCCGGCTTTTTGCGACGCACCTTTGCCCATGCCACCTTGCTTGTCTTCGTCGAAACGGCGTATGTACTTTCCGCCTTTGCGGCATTGTAGTTCATCGCGCCGACCGCGCTTGCGTCCAGCTCCGGGAAGTGAGCGGGTTCAAACAGGTCGAGAATGTCCGTCGGCGACGTCACCATCTTCGCGCCGCCGCTTTTGATAAGCTCGTTTGTGCCGGCGCTGCCCGGCATCGTGATCGCGCCCGGAACGGCAAAGAGCGGCTTGCCCTCGGCAAGCGCCTCGCGCGCCGTGATGAGCGCGCCGCTCGTCTCGGGGCATTCGGTCACCAGCACGCAGCGGGCAAGACCACTGATGATGCGGTTGCGCTGCGGGAAATTGCGTGCATCCGGCTCCGCGCCGGGCGGATACTCGCTGACAGCAAAACCGTCGCGCAGAATGCACTTGTAGAGCTTTGTGTGCATCTTCGGGTACACCACGTCGAGACCGCTGCCGAGCACGACCGCCGTCGGCATCTGCGCATCCAGCGAACCGGCTGCCGCCATGCCGTCCACGCCGAGCGCCATTCCGCTGACAATCACGGCACCCGCCGATGCAAGGTCATAGCTGAACCGGTAGGTCACATCCCGCCCGTATTCGGTCATGGTGCGCGTACCGACCACGGCAACGCCGAGCTTGCGGTCAAAGTCGATCGGTTTGCCGACGAAATACAGCACCGCCGGCGGTTTCGCGATCTGTTTGAGCAGGCGCGGATAGCGCGGGTCGTCATAGGTCATCACACCGATGCCGAGCCGCCTGCAATCCTCGAGAATGCGTTCGGCACGGTCGGTATCTTTATCCAGCAGGCGCAGCCTGACCGACTCCGGCAGTCCTTCGACCGCCGCAAGCGCGGCATGATCCGCCGCATACACATCGGCGGCTGCGGCAAAGTGTTCGAGCAGCGGATTCAGATACGGGCTTGCCGCGCCGAGACGGACGCTGAGCCACGTCCAGGAAAGCACATCGCGCATAAAAGAACTCCTTTGCTGTCAGAAATCGTTTACCGTTGGATATAGGCAAGGATCGACGCCGCCGTCGCCGCATTGAGCGACTCGGAGGTCGGCGCGATCGGAATATAAACGCTGCCGGTGCACAGCGCGGAAATCTCCGGCGGAATGCCGTGCCCCTCATTGCCGATGACAAAGCAGTCGGCAGCCGTCGGCTTGGCTTCATCCACCGAAAGCGCGCCGTCCCGCAGCTCCGCTGCGTATACGCGCCGCCCGGACGCACGCAGGGCAGGCACCGCAGACGCAAAGTCCGTGACCACATCCGCACGCATACGGAAGAGTGCCCCCATCGCGCCGCGCAGCGTGCGCGGGTGATACAGATCGGCACAGTCGTCGCTGAGGATCAGCCTGTCAAAGCCGAATGCCGCCGCGCTGCGGACGATCGTACCGAGATTGCCCGGATCGCGCACGGACGAAAGAAGCATCAGCTTCTCGCCCCGCATTGCTTCGGCGTCGTTTCTTTCTATTTTATATACTTTTCTGAAATTGTCAAGACATTTTATGACCGTGATCACGCCGTCCGGCGATTTTTCATCGCATAATTTGTCAAAAACCGGCGGCGTCAGGCTGAAGAGGCGCGTGTCCTTATAAAGCTCCGGCGTGCGCATTCGCGCCAGTGTGTCCGCGATGATCGGGTTCTCTCTGCCCGCAAGCAGCAGCACTGCCTCGATGCGTGCACCTGCGGCGACCGCCTCGGCAAACAGCTTTGCACCGTCACACAGAAACGATTGTTCGCGGCTGCGGTATTTTTTATCCGTCAGCTTGGCGTAGTTCCGCACGGTCTCATTGTTGCGGCTCTCGATCAGAACCGTCTCCCGCATGCGCGTCCCCCCTTACAAAAAACTTTTCTAAGCATCAAAAAACCCGGTGAAAACCGGGTTTTTGTATAGATTAAAGCGCAGCCTTAGCTTTTTCCGCGAGAGCGGCAAAAGCGTCCTTATCGTAGACTGCGATCTCAGCGAGCATCTTGCGGTTGAGGTCGATGCCCGCCTTCTTGAGGCCGTGCATCAGAGTGGAGTAGTTCATGCCGCAGACCTTAGCCTGTGCCGAAATTCTCGTGATCCAGAGAGAACGCATGTCTCTCTTCTTCATCTTTCTGCCGGCGAAAGCATAGTTGCCGCTCTTGAGAACCGCCTGCTTCGCCATCTTGAAGTGCTTGCTCTTTGCACCCCAGTAACCCTTCGCTGCCTTCAGTACACTCTTTCTTCTCTTGCGCGTCATCATGGCGCCCTTAACTCTTGCCATTTTATCTAATCCTCCGAAATTAACTGATTTGAAATGATAAGCGAATTACTTCTGGATGAGCGCCTTGTAGGTGGGAGCCATCGAAGTGCTGAGGTATGCGCCCTTGCGGAGCGATCTCTTACGCTTTGCGGTCTTGATGCCGAGCTTATGACGATGCTGGGAATGATTCATCTTTACCTTGCCGCCGCCGGTCACGTCAAATCTCTTTGCCGAAGCCTTGTGAGTCTTAATCTTTGCCATTGTTCTATCTCCTTACAGTTAGTATACAGTCCGGTGTGCCGAAGCACATCTATATAAATTCCGCAGAATCTATAATTATTTTTTCACGGGCGCGATGATGGTCGACATGAATCTGCCGTCCAGCGCAATGCCCTTCTCGGATGTGCCGAGCCCTTCGCACGCCTTGATGAACTTCTCAAGCTGCGCGCGGCCGATGTCCTGGTGCGCCATCTCGCGTCCCTTGAAGCGGACGATGACCTTGACCTTGTCGCCGCCCTCGAGGAATCTGCGCGCATGGTTGACGCGGGTCTCGAAGTCATGTGTGTCAATCCGGCAGGAAAGCTGGACTTCCTTGACCTTGACGATCTGCTGCTTTTTCTTTGCTTCCTTCTGACGCTTGTCGCGCTCAAAGCGGTATTTGCCGTAGTCCATGATGCGGCATACCGGCGGCTCTGCCTGCGGGGAAATCAGCACAAGATCCATGCCCTTCTCATAGGCGATCTCGCGCGCCTCATCCGTCTTCAAAATACCGATCTGCTCACCGTCCGAACCGATCACGCGGACTTCCTTTACCCGGATATCGTCGTTGATCTGCGTCGTATCCTTTGCGCTAATAGCTGACACCTCCAGTAAAATCAAAAAATGCGGAGAAGAATCTCCGCACCAAAGTTTCCGCCCGACGGGCGGTAGCCTATTGACCGCGGCAACGTGCGTCGCCGGGTGAGAACGGAGTACATTCTTCTTTGTTTTGCCCGATTATGATACCACAGCCGGATCCGTTTGTCAACGGCTTTTTGAAAAAACGTCAAAACTTTTTTCAAAGCGCCGCAAAAATACCGCGTGAATTTTTCGTGAACCTATGGAAATCCGTGTGTATATATGCTATAATAATAAATTGAAGTCTTATTGTCAAGCGAAAGGACTGCCCTGCGGCAGAAAACATATATGGCTGAAATCATTTCCCAAACCGAAGAAATCAATCTTCCGGTCGTCCCCCTGCGCGG
Source organism: Oscillospiraceae bacterium (assembly GCA_003343845.1). Classification (GTDB taxonomy): domain Bacteria; phylum Bacillota; class Clostridia; order Oscillospirales; family CAG-272; genus UMGS902. The sequence continues at coordinate 35,397 of QAKK01000008.1, read as the reverse complement.
TATGGTCGCATTTCCGTCCGTGCCGATGAGCATTGAGGTCGCCCGTGAAAAATCCATCGGCGCGATCCGCGTCGCCGAGCGGCTCGGCGGCTGCATCATGCTGATCGCGCAGACCGACGTATCGGTCGACAAGCCGACGCCGGACAATCTGTACCGTGTCGGTACGATCGCCAAGATCAAGCAGTCGGTCAAGACCGCCGAGGGCGGCGTGCGCGTCCTGCTTGAAGGCAGAGCGCGCGCCGAGGTCACCTCCTATACCCAAAACGACAAATTCATCAGCGCGCTCGTCCGCCCCGTGGACGAACCCGCCGTTCCCGCCGATTCCGGCGTTTACCGCGAGGCGCTGATGCGGCAGGCACACGCCGCGCTTGACCGTGTGGTCGAGCTGATGCCTAAGATCTCCGACGAGATGATCTTCTCGGCAAAGATGCAGCGCGATTCCGGTCTGCTCGCCGATTTCATCGCCGCCAACATCATCGTCAAATACGAAGACAAGCAGGCAGTTCTTGAACAGTTCGACCCCCTGCACCGCCTTGCCGACGTGCTGACCATCCTCGAGAGCGAAGAAGAGATCCTGCGCTGCGAGATGGACATTCACAAGAAGGTGCGCGCACGTCTCGACCAGAACCAGCGTGACTTCTATCTGCGCGAGCAGGTGAAGGTCATTCAGAATGAGTTGGGCGACGACGGCGACAGCGAGATCGACGAGTTCTTCGACCGCATTGAGGAGGCACACCTGCCGAAGGAAGTCGAAGACAAACTGATCAAGGAGACCAATCGCCTTGCAAAGACCCCCTACGGCTCTGCCGAGAGCACGGTGCTGCACAATTACCTCGACGAGTGCCTGGATATTCCGTTCGGCAAGTATTCCGAGACCGAATGCGACATCAAGCGCGCGGAAGCGATTCTCGAGCGCGACCATGAGGGGCTGCACGATGTCAAGGAACGCATTCTTGACTTTCTTGCCGCGACGAAATTCTCCGGCAAAAAAGGCGGGCAGATCATCTGCCTGGTCGGACCTCCCGGCGTGGGCAAGACTTCGATCGCCGCATCCATTGCAGAGGCGCTCGGACGCAAGTACGTCCGCGTCTCGCTCGGCGGCGTGCGCGACGAAGCGGACATCCGCGGGCACCGCAAGACCTATGTGGGCGCGATGCCGGGCAGAATCGTCTACGCGCTGCAGCATGCGGGCGTGATGAATCCGCTGATCCTGCTCGACGAGGTGGATAAGCTGGTGAGCGACGCGCACGGCGACCCCGCCTCCGCGCTGCTTGAAGTGCTGGACAGTGAGCAGAACAAGGCATTCCGCGATCATTTTGTGGAGATGCCGATCGACCTGTCCGAGTGCTTTTTCCTTGCCACCGCCAACACGCTCGAAACCGTGCCGCGTCCGCTGATCGACCGCATGGAGGTCATCGAGCTCGGCGCATATACCCGCACCGAAAAGCTGAATATCGCAAAGACGCACCTGATCCCGAAGCAGATGAAACTCTTCGGCATTGACAAAAAGCAGCTTACGATCACGCAGAGCGCGGTTGCCGAGTTGATCGACTACTACACCGCCGAGGCGGGCGTGCGCAATCTCGAACGCGAGATCGCAACGCTCTGCCGCAAGGTGACGCGCAGACTGCTCGCAAAGCCAGAGAAGATCACCATCCGCGCGGGCGACATCTACGGCTATCTCGGCGCGCGCAGGACGCTGCCCGAAAAGCTCGCCCCCACCGACGAGGTCGGCGTGGTCAACGGGCTTGCCTACACCTCGGTCGGCGGCGACCTGCTCAAGATCGAGGCATCGGTGATGGACGGCACGGGCAAGATCGAACTGACCGGTTCGCTCGGCGACGTGATGAAGGAATCCGCGCAGCTTGCCGTCAGCTACGTCCGCACGATCGCAGCCGAGTTCGGCGTCGATCCCGACTTCTACAAAACCAAGGATATACATATCCACTTCCCCGAAGGTGCCGTACCGAAGGACGGTCCGAGCGCGGGTGTGACCATCGTCTGCGCCCTCATCAGTGCCCTCTCCGGCATCCCCGTCCGCCGCGACGTCGCCATGACAGGCGAGCTGAGCCTGCGTGGGCGCGTCATTGCCATCGGCGGTCTGAAGGAAAAGACCATGGCGGCGTACACCTGCGGCATTGACACCGTGCTGATTCCCGCCGACAACGTCAAGGATCTTGAAAAGATCGACGCAGAGGCGCGCGCGCATCTGCACTTTGTCCCCTGCAAGACCGTGCGCGAGGTAATCGAGCATGCGCTGGTGCTGCCCGCAGCAAAAAAGCGCAGCGCGGCAAAGCCCCGCGCGGCGCACGAGAGCACCGCGGCGAAGAGCGCGCAGCCGCAGAGCGTGTAAAATCCGCATAAATCCGTACAAAAAGGACGATTATGAACATCAATCTTCAAAACGCAGCGCTTGCGGTCACGGCAGGCAAGGCGTCACAGTTTCCCCGCCGCGCGATCCCGCAGGTCGCCCTGATCGGGCGCTCCAACGTGGGCAAAAGCTCGCTCATCAACACCCTGCTCGGGCGCAAAGCGCTGGCGCGCGTCAGCAGTGCGCCAGGCAAGACGATCACCGTCAATTTCTACGATGTGGACGGCAAGCTGTTCCTTGTCGATCTCCCCGGCTACGGCTTTGCGAAGCGTCCGCCCGCCGAAAAGGCGGCGTGGTCGGCGCTGACCGACGGCTATTTCACGAAGAATCCGAATATCGACCTGCTCCGCCTTGCGGTGCAGCTGGTTGACGCGCGTGTCGGCGCGACGAAGGACGACCTTGTGATGCTGGACTGGCTGGCGCAATCGGGCATTCCCTACATTGTGGTTGCCACCAAGGCGGACAAACTCTCAAAGACCGCGCTTGCAAAGGCGCTTGACGATATTCGTGCGAATGCACTGCCGGACGGCGATATTCCGCTGCTGCCGTTCTCTTCCGAAAGCCGCGAGGGCAAGCAGGAATTGTGGAACGAGATCCTCGCACGCACCGGTCTGCTTTAATTTCAAAATGAAAGGACTCCCGCCATGCTGCGTTCACTCTCCAACCTTGCAAACGCCTCGGCATACGATGTCTACGAATTTCTGATCCGCATCCCGATCATCCTGTTTTCACTGACCGTGCACGAGATCGCGCACGGTTACACGGCATATAAGCTCGGCGACCCGACGGCAAAATCGCTCGGGCGGCTGTCGCTGAACCCGCTCAAGCATCTGGACCCGATCGGCGCGCTCTGCATGCTGCTGTTCGGCTTTGGCTGGGCAAAGCCCGTGCCGATCAACACGCGCTACTTCAAAAAGCCGCGCGGTGGCATGGCGCTGACCGCACTGGCAGGACCGGTCTCCAACCTGCTGATGTCGCTTGTCGCTTTCATCATCGGGCAGTATGTCTTTGTGCTCGGCGGCGCGCAGATGTTCAGTGCGGACGTCAACTTCATGCAGCTGCTGTTCATCTTCTTCCAGACCTTCTATATCCTCAACCTCGGGCTTGCAATCTTCAACCTCGTGCCCGTGCCGCCGCTCGACGGCTCGCGGATTCTGCTGGTCTTTCTGCCCGACAAGCTCTATTTCGGTATCATGCGCTATGAGCGCTACATCTATCTTGCACTGCTCATCTGCCTCTACCTCGGCGTGCTGAATGCGCCGCTGAACGCCGCCATGCGCGGTATGCTGTGGCTGTTCTCCAAGATCGCGGGCATTCTCCCGCTTTTGTGAGGCACGGCATGGAAAGGCTGACCTACAAACTGGAGGTCTATGAAGGTCCGCTCGACCTTCTGCTCGACCTCATTGCCAAGAACAAGATCGACATCATGAACATCCCGATCGCCCTGATCTGCGACCAGTACATGCAGTATATCACCGACGCGCGGGCAATGGACATGGAGCTTGCGGGCGAATTCATCGTCATGGCAAGCGAGCTTCTGTATATCAAAAGCAAAATGCTGCTGCCGCGCGCCGAGCCGGACGAAGAAGACCCGCGTGCATCGCTCGCCGAGGCGCTGCTGCTCTACAAGCAGGCGAAAGAAGCCGCCGAGCAGCTTGTGCCGATGTACGCACAGTACAGCGGGCGCATCGAAAAGGACGAGGATGAGATCAAAGCGGCAAACGAAGTGCCCGAGGGGCTGTCCCCCGCGCTTCTGCAAAAGGCGCTCGGCGTGCTTGCCATCCGCCTGCGCGAGATTGAGGCGGCGCACGCGCGGAATCTTTCGCCGCTCGTCAAGGAGGAGGTCGTTTCGGTCTCCGAGAAAATCGGCGAGATCGTGGTGCACCTGAAAAAGAAGCGTTCTTCTCTTTCCGCTGTGCTGCACAGTGCACGGACGCGATCGGCGCTGATCGCCACCTTCATGGCGCTGCTTGAGCTGATCAAGGAAGGCACCGTCCTGCTTGCCGGCGGCGACGAGGACAGCGGCAACGTCGGCGGCGACGTCACGCTGGAGCTGACCGACGCCGACAACATCCGCATCCCGGCAACCGAATTCTGAAAAGGAGCTTTCTCGCGAAAGCACAGGTCAAACAACCATGTCCGATCTTTTTGCGATTCCCGCAGAGACCAAAGAAATGCTGGAAGCCGTGCTGTTTGCAGCCGGGCATCCGGTCAGCTATGCAAAGCTTGCGCAGATCCTTGAGGTCTCGGCGGATGAGGCGAAGAACCTCGTCCTGGATTTTGCCGCCGAATACAACGACGGCAAGGTCACGCGCGGCATTCAACTGCTGACCTTTGACGACTGCTGCCAGCTCTGCACAAAGCCGGATTACATCGGGGAGATCCGCATGGCACTCGGCATCCGCCGCGGCGGCAACCTGTCCAATTCCTCGCTGGAAGTTCTGGCGATCGTCGCTTACAATCAGCCGGTCACCCGCGCGTACATCGACACTGTGCGCGGTGTGGATTCGAGCTATGCGGTGAATTCTCTGATTGAGCGCGGGCTGATCGAATCGAAGTCCCGCCTGGACGCGCCGGGGCGTCCGATGCTGTACACGACGACCACGGCATTTCTGCGCTGCTTCGGACTGGATTCGCTTGACGATCTGCCCACTCTGTCGGAGGGCGACGCCCCTCTGCTCAACTCGCTGAAGGCAGCGGGCGGTGAGATTGCAGCGGAAATTGCCGAGGAAGCTGCCGATGCTGTAGGCGACTAAGCCGAAGAAATTTCGGCAAAACTATCGGAAACGGGGGTGAAGGACTCTGGGCTTTTTGATTTTTGCAATCATCCTGCTTTTGCTTGTGCTGCTGCTCCTCGTGCGCCTGCAGTTTGACATCGCCTGCACGGAGGATGTGACGCTCCGCCTGCGGGTCCTCGGCATCCCGATTCCGCTCTACCCCGCCCCGCCGAAAAAGGTTAAGGTCTCGAAGTTCAAGCGCGGCTACCCCAAGGAAAAAACGGCGGAAAAGCCTTCCGAAAAAAAGGCAAAACCGTCTGCAAAACCGGCTGAAAAGATCCCGCTCGGCGAAAAGATCGACATCGTGCTCTCGCTGCTGAAGAAGCTCTTCAAAAAATTTTTCAAGCATCTGCGGCTGGACGTCTCGCACATCGTCATCACGGTGGGGGCGGACGATGCGGCAAGCGCCGCCATCACCTACGGCATCGTGTCCCAGTCGGTCGCCTATCTGCTCGCCTTTCTCGACGCGCATCTCAACATCCGCAAAAAGCGGCGCGGCGAGATCTCGGTGCGCTGTGATTTCACCGCCGAACGGACGGTCTGCGACATCCGCATCACGGCGTCGCTCGCCGTATGGCAGCTTCTTGACATCGGCATTTCTTTAGCGTATAATTATTTCAAAGGTAAAGACATCTTCAATCTGAAAAAATCTTAACTGCACGGAGGTTTACCATGGCAGAAAGCAAGATCAACGATATCATCAAAGTATCGCTTGAAAAAATCAAGGATATTGTCGGTGCGGAGACCATCATCGGCTCTCCCATCGAAACGGCGGGCGGCACCACCATCATTCCCGTCTCCAGGGTCGCTGTCGGCTTTGCCTCCGGCGGTCTGGATTATGACGCGGATAAGCAGGACAAGGACAAAAAGCCCTCCCTGCTCGCATCTGCCAGCTTTTCGGGCGGCGGCGGCACGGGCATCAGCGTCTCGCCGATCGGCTTTCTCGTCGTCGGCAAAGACGGCAGAGTGGAGCTGCTCACCGTGGACAATCCGAACGCGGGAGACACCGTGGATAAGCTCGTGTCGGTCATCGAGCGTTCGCCCGAGATCATCGCGCGCGTAAAGTCCGCCTTCACCAAAAAGGGCGAGGACGAGGAATAAAGAACCGCACCGATTCCGCACAGCACCGCATAAAGCCGGTATTGCCGTGTTACAATACCGATACCCGCGTTTTGCGGGTCAGCTTTCAAGGACGGTGATACCATGTACGGAATCGGTGTATTTTTGCGGCGTGCAGCATGCAGTGTGCTCGCGCTTTGCCTGCTTTTTGCTCTGCTTGTTCCCGCGGCGGCGGCGCCCGCAGTGTCTGCGGCGAGCGCGGCGCTCTACTGCCCCGCAACGGGCGAATTTGCCTTTACGCAAAACGCAGATGCGCGGCGCGGCATGGCGAGCACGACCAAAATCATGACGGCACTTGTCGCCATTGAAAACGGCGATGCGGATGCCGAGATCGTCATCCCCGGTGCGGCGGTCGGTGTGGAGGGCTCGTCCCTCTATCTGAAAGCCGGCGAGAAAATGACGCTGCGTGACCTGCTCTACGGACTCTTGCTGCAAAGCGCCAACGACGCGGCGGAGGCGATTGCCATCGCGATCGGCGGCAGCGTGGAGGGTTTTGCCGACCTGATGAACGAAAAGGCGGCGGCAATGGGGCTGACCGACACGCATTTTACCAATCCGCACGGACTTGCGGACGAAAATCATTACACCACCGCACGCGAGCTTGCAAAGATCGCGGCGGAAGCAATGCAGCAGCCGCTGTTTTGCGAGATCTGCGGCGCACGGCGCGCCGCCATCCCGAACGGCGAAGGCGGCAAACGGTATCTCGTCAACCACAACAAGCTGCTGTTCACCTACGCGGGCGCGATCGGCGTCAAGACCGGCTTTACCAAAGCGACCGGGCGCTGCCTGGTCTCTGCCGCGAACCGGGACGGCGTGGAGCTGATTGCGGTCACGCTCGGTGCGCCGGACGACTGGCGCGACCATGCGACGATGCTGGATTTCGGTTTCTCCGCGTATGAATGCGTCACACTTGCCGAGGCGATGCAGGACTTCGGCACGCTGCCGCTGCTCGGCGGTGATGAACCCGGCGTGAAGATCTGCACCCCGGCGGCAGTGCGCGTCGTCCTGCCGCGCACACGCGGCAGCATCGTAGAGCGAATCGAACTGAACCGCCCGCACTTTGCCCCTGTTTATGCGGAAGATATTGTGGGACGCGTTGTCTGGTTTGCGGACGGCAGGGAGATTGCGACAGCGCCGCTTGCGGCAAAGCATTATGTCGGCAAAAACGAATCATCTGTTTTACGGAGCAACTATGGAAAAAATACGACTTCAAAAATACTTCACGGACTGCAAGATCATGTCGCGGCGCGCCGCTGAAAGCGAAATTGCCGCCGGCAAGGTCACGGTGAACGGCGCGGTCGCCTCGGTGGGCGACAAGGTCGATCCCGCCGCCGACGTAGTGATCTGGAACGGCAAAACGCTGAAATACCCCGCGGGCGAGCATGTCTACATCATGCTGCACAAGCCGCGCGGTTATCTGACCTCCATGTCGGACGACCGCGGCAGAAAATGCGTCAGTGAGCTGGTGCGCGGTGTCGGCTCCCGCGTGTATCCCATCGGCAGACTTGACCTCAACTCCGAGGGACTTCTCCTGATGACCGACGACGGTGAGCTTGCCAATCTGCTTACCCATCCGCGTCACGCCGTCGGCAAGGTCTACAATGTGTCGGTACGCGGCGAGATCACCGAGGAAAAGCTCGCTCTTCTCCGTGCGCCGATGGTGATCGACGGCTACGAAACGCAGGGCGCGGAGGTCTCGGTCATTGAGACGCACGAGGGCGGCGGCAAGCTGCGCATCACGCTCTACGAGGGGCGCAACCGCGAAATCCGCAAGATGTGCGAACAGGCAAATCTCGCCGTCAGCCGCCTCTGCCGCGTGCAGATCGGCGAAATCAAGCTGGACAATCTGGCGCTCGGCAAATGGCGCGTACTCGACCGTGCACAGATCGCCTATCTGAACCGCCTGAAGACCAAATGAAACGGGGGACATACATATGCTGATCGTCAAACCAATCGAAGATAAAAAGATACAGGAAGAAGTCTGCACCGCCTGCGGCGCGGTTTACGATCCGGACGCGCTGGCGTATGCGGCGCGGGAGGACGAGGCGCTGATCGGTGTCTGCCAGTTCCGCCTCGGCGCTGGGTGCGCCGATGTGCTCGATCTGAAAGCCGCGGCAGGGGTCAATGACTATGAGGGTATGTTCATTCTTGCGCGCGGCACGCTGAATTTCATCGACCTGTGCGGCGTGCATCGTGCGCGCTGTGCGGCAGATGCCGGAGACCCTTCCCTGCTCCGTGCCGTAGGCTTCCGTGAGATCGACAAAAATCGTCTGGAAATGGATCTGACGGGCGAATTCGACGGAAAATGTTCGCACTGCAAATCTTAAAAATTCAGCTTTTCAAAAAGCGGCAGCTTCTGCCGCTTTTCTGTTTGTCTCGACGTTAATTTCTATTTTTATGTAATTATGCTCCAAATTTAACCGTCTAATTTTGTTACATATTTTGGATGATTATGTATTGCATTATTTTCTATCTTATGGTAAAATAATATCACAAAATCAAAACAAAAGAAGAAGGAGCACATAAGCGCCATGGAACTCAACACCAAGATTTTAATTGCCGATGAAAATGTCGAACAGAGAAACTTTTTGAAGGAAAATCTCTTCCGTGCCGGATACCGGAATGTAGATATTGCCCTGAACGGTGAAGACGCTTTTCTGAAAATCAGCCGCAACCACCCGGATGTTGCCATCATCGACGTCTGGCTGACGAAGCTGGACGGCATCGGCATTCTGCGGGACGCGCGGACGTTGGATTTCGGCAAGGATATGCCAACCGCCTTTATCCTCGTTTCGGCTGTGCCGAATCAGAATCTGTTCATTGAAGCAACCAACCTCGGTGCAGAGCTTTGCCTGATGAAGCCCTACAACTACTCCAGCATGATCGAACATATCGACGCCATTGCAGCCCGCCGCAACAAGCCGCGTGCCGCGCTGCCGACGGCAACCGTCACACCCGAGCCGTGCGGCAAAAGCGATCTCGACCTTGAAACGCAGGTCACGCAGATCATCCATCAGATCGGCGTTCCCGCGCACATCAAAGGGTATCAGTATCTGCGCACCGCCATCCTGATGACCATCAGTGACAGTGAGATCATCAACTCGGTCACCAAGGTACTCTACCCCTCCGTGGCGAAGAAATACGCAACCACGACCTCACGCGTGGAACGCGCCATTCGCCATGCCATTGAGGTTGCATGGGATCGCGGCGACGTGGACACGCTCAACTCCTATTTCGGCTACACGATTCAGAACAACCGCGGCAAACCGACCAACTCGGAATTCATCGCGATGATTGCAGACAATCTGCGGCTTAAACTCAAGCTGTTTTAAGATAGATAAAAATAAGAGAAGGACGCACATCGTGCGTCCTTCTCTTATTTTTCGGTTTCAATTCCAAACTGTGTGCCGTCGCAGGTGATCGTGATCGTGCCGCAGAGATCGGTGCGGTAGATCTGCACGTCATGCGCCTCGAGACGATCCAGTGTCGATGCATGCGGGTGTCCGTAGGAATTGCCGTCGCCGACCGAAATGACCGCGATCTGCGGCGATACCGCCTCGATGAACGCCTCGCTCGACGAGGTCGACGAGCCGTGATGCCCGACCTTGAGGACGTCGCAGGGCGGCACACCGTTTTCCAGCATATCCGTCTCCGACAGCGTCTCGGCATCGCCTGTGAACAGGAAAGTACCGTTCCCGTAGGTCAGCAGGACGACAACGCTCATGTTGTTGAGGTCGTCATACGCTTTGCAGGGTGCGAGCAGATCAATGGTCAGCGCGCCGAGCGTCAGATGCTTGCCTGCTTTTCCCTCGATGACGCGGCAGTCCTTCTCTTCAATCGCCGCAACCAGCTTCTCAAAGGTTTTTGAAGTGGAGACCGCGTTCGGCATGACGACGCTGTCTATCGGATAGGCTTCGACAAGCGCCGCCGCACTGCCGATATGGTCGGCATGCGGGTGCGTGAAGATGGCATAGGCAAACGCCGTGATGCCGAGGTCGTCGATGCAGCGTCTGATCGCCGCCTCGCTCTGCTTTGTCCCAGCATCAATGAGAATATTGCCGTCCGGCGTCTCGACGATCGCGCAATCGCCCTCTCCGACATCCACAAAATGCACGGCGATCTGCGCCTGCGCATCTGCCGGTATGTCGTCCGGCGCCGACCTGTCCGCCGCCGCAAAGAAGATCGCCGCCGCGACCGCTGCAAGGAGCAGGCACAGCGCGGCGACGATCAGCCACTTTCGATTTCGTTTACTTTGCTTCATGTCCGTGTACGATCAGGCGCAGCATCTGCATGAAACGCGCGCAGGAATCCATGTCCAGGCGCTCGTTCACCGTATGGATGTCCCGCATGGTCGGTCCGAGCGACAGAATGTCCATATCCGGAATCGCCGATTTGATGAAGCCGCATTCCAGACCCGCATGGATGCCGCAGACGCGCGGCTCGTGCCCGTAAACCCTGCGGTAGGCGTCGATATAGATTTCACGCAGGGGCGAATGCTCCGCATAGCCCCAGGACGGATACTGCCCATCCTTTTCGTAAGAGAAACCCATACCGGCGGCAAGTGCGCAGACCTCGTCGGTCAGCTGATCCTTCTCGGCATCGTCGGAGGAACGGATCATGCTGTGCAGCAGAAATTCGCCGTCCGCCGCGCGGACAACGCCGGTATTGAGCGAAGTCTTCACAAGGTCGATGTGCTCATAGCGCGAAACTACGCCGTTCGGAATGGTGGCAATCAGCTTGCAGATCTGCTTTGTGGCATGGGTGTCAAACGCATCGCCGCTGTAGCTGTAACGTTCAAAACTGATCTCTGCCTCCGCATCCGCAGCCGTAACCGTCTTCTGCGCGCGCTTGAACAGCTCGGCAAGCTCCGGCTCGGCACCCTCGCCGATAAGCAACTCCGCATAGGCGTCGGTCGGGATCGCGTTATCCTTTTCGCCGCCCTCGAAACGGATCAGACGGCAGTCATACTTCTCACAGATCTTGGTGAGCAGCTTGCCGAGTCTGCGCGCGGCATTGACCTTGCCGAGGTGGATATCCGAGCCGGAATGTCCGCCCGCAAAGCCGCCGACACGGACGCGCAGCGCGCTGCCGCTTGCTGCCGTCTTGCCAAAAGTCCGATGAATTTTAAGATGACAGCCGCCTGCGCAGCTGACGATTGCTTCGTTCTCATCCTCGGAATCGAGGTTGAGCATCTGCCGTGCGGTAATCTTTGAATAGTCAAAGGCAACCGCGCCGTCCATGCCGGTTTCTTCCGAGGTGGTAAAGAGGCATTCCAGCACACGGTGCGGCTTTTCTTCCAGCAGCGCAAGCGCAAGCGTCACGCCGATGCCGTCATCCGCACCGAGAGTCGTGCCCTTTGCGCCGAGCCAGCCGTTTTCATCGACGAACAGCTCCAGCGGATCGGTTGCGAAATTGTGGTCTGACCATGATTCCTTGACGCAGACCATATCGGTGTGCCCCTGCAGCAGAAGCGGTTCTGCCTCCGCCTTCTCTGGCACATAGCGCAGCAGCACATTGTTTGCCGCGTCGCGGTAGCATTTCAGATTATTTTTCTTTGCAAAGGCTTCCAGCCAGTCTGCCGCGCCGCCCTCATTTCCCGACGAACGCGGAATGGCGGAAAGCTCGCCGAACAGCTCCAGTGCGCGATGCGGCTCGCGGTTTTCAAATACAGACCCCATATGTACCTCCCTACAGCAAAAAGCAAGCGGCATTCCGCGCGCCCGCTTCTTTGCGTTCTTATGACATTCTCGACAGCTCGTCGAGCTTTTTACCCGTGCCGAGCGCAACGCACTGCACGGGATTTTTGGCAATGCGCGTGCGGATGCCGGTCGCCTTTGCAATGCGCTGATCCAACCCGTAAAGCAGGCTGCCGCCGCCAGTCATCACGATACCGTTGGCAAGCACGTCGCCGACCAGCTCCGGCGGCGTTTTTTCCACAACCGAGCAGACCGCCTCAATAATGGCGGAAACCGGCTCGTCCAGCGCCACGGTCATCTCGGACGCGCACAGGCGGATCGCCTTCGGCAGTCCCTGCGTCTGGCATCTGCCCTTGACATTGATATACTTCTCCTCCGGGCGCGGGCAGGCAGACCCGATGTGCACCTTGATCTCTTCCGCGGTGCGGTCGCCGACAAGGACGCTGTATTTCCGGCGGACATAACGGACGATCGCCTCGTCAAACTTGTCGCCGCCGACCTTGATCGACTCGCTGGCGACAATGTTGTTCAGCGAGATCAGCGCGACATCCGTCGTGCCGCCGCCGATATCCACGATCAGATTGCCGTTCGGCATCGAAACATCGATGTCCGCGCCGATCGCCGCCGCCATGGGTTCTTCTATCAGATAAGTTTTGCGCGCGCCCGCCTGGTTGGCGGCATCCACAACCGCGCGCTCTTCAACTTCGGTGATGGAACTGGGTATGCAAATCATCATGCGCGGGCGAATCAGCATGTTCCCGCAGGACTTGGCGAGAAAATGCCGGAGCATCTGCAGCGTCACGTCATAGCGGCTGATCACGCCGTCGCGCAGGGGGCGCACCACATCGATGTTCTGCGGCGTCCGCCCGAGCATCTGCTGCGCCTCGCGCCCGACGCAGATGACCCGATCGGTCACCTTGTCGATCGCCACGACCGAAGGCTCTTCGAGGACGATCCCCCGCCCTTTTACATATACCAGTACCGTTGCCGTACCGAGGTCAATCGCAATATCCCGACTCATCGTACATCCTTTCGGTACATCATTTCATAGTTATACACATTGATTATATACTATTTGGCAGGTAAAATCAATCATTTTTGTGTTTATTCCTGCGATAAGTTTGCGCAAGGCTGACGCAGTGCACCTCGGCTGCTCCCGCCGCCGTCAGCACACGCACGCATTCGCCGAGCGTTGCGCCGCTGGTGACCACATCGTCGAGCAGCAGGATGCGCCTGCCCCGTACATCGGCAAAGTGCCGCATGCGGAAAGCACCGCGCACATTGGCGGCACGACCGCGCGCGTTCAGCAGCTTCTGCTCGGTCTTTGCATGCCCTGCGCGGCGCACCAGTAATGCACAAAAAGCAGCACCGGTCTCCTTTGCATAGACCTTTGCCAGCTCCCGCGCCTGGTCATAGCCGTACTTGCGGAAAGAGGCGTCCGAGCGCGGCGCGTAGGTCACGATCGTCCCGGGCGTAACCATGTCGCGGGTCTTCGCCGCAAGCTCACGGGCGAGAAACCGCATCGCCGCCGCGGTATTCCGTCGCTTGACCGCATAGATCAGCCGATGCAGCACCGGCGTGCCGTCCGACTTGTAAAACAGCAGCTTGCGATAGGACAGGCAGCCGGCGCGCAGCAGATTCTGCGGCATGCAGAGACACTGCACGGCGGTCATGCCGCAGAAATCGCAGTATTCGTCCTTTGCATGCTCAAAGGAGCGGCGACAGGCATCGCACAAGCCGTCTCCGTTCTTTTCCATCCGTGTGCCGCAAGCAACGCAGCGCGGCACAAACACAAGATCAAGCAATCGATCAAACATGGCTTTCCCCCGCGCTTTGCAGCATGTCGCAAAGCCCCGTGTAGCGCACGGTTTCGCGGTCGTTTTCCACCATGCGGGAGAGCGCGTCCTCGCGCCCGATCAGCACCGCCATGGTCTTGGCGCGCGTGACCGCCGTGTACAGCAGATTCCGCGTCATCAGCATCGGCGGGAAGTCGGTCACCGGCATCACAACAAAGGGGTACTCACTCCCCTGGCTCTTATGTACCGTAATGGCATAGGCAAGCTCGAGATCCTCCAGAAGATCAAAGCCGTACTTGACCTCGCGCCCGTCAAAGCTCACCATCATATAGGACTGGCGGTCGTAGATCTTCCCGATCACGCCGATGTCCCCGTTGTAAATGCCGAAGCGCTCCTTGCCGTCCTCGTCCCAGGTCAGGTCGTAATTGTTGCGGATCTGCATCACCTTGTCCCCCTCGCGGAAGACGACATTGCGGAACTTCTTCTCTGCCTTGTCCTTTGCCGGCGGATTCAGCTCCGCCTGCAACAGCTGATTGAGCGTTTCGGTGCCCGCCGCACCCTTGCGCGTGGGCGTGATGACCTGAATTTTATCAAAGGCGCTGACGCCGTAGGTCGCGGGCAGGCGTTTTGCCGTGACCTCGGCAAGCGTGGAGATCAGCGCACCGCCCTCCCGTTTCATGAAGAAGAAGTCTTTGTCCCGCGCATCGGTCACCGGCATCTCGCCGCGGTTGATGCGGTGCGCGTTGGTGACGATCAGGCTTTCGCTGCCCTGCCGAAAAATCTCGGTCAGCCGCACGATGTTGAAGCAGCCGCTGTTGATCAGATCGTGCAGGACATTCCCCGCGCCGACGCTGGGCAGCTGATCGCAGTCGCCGAGCAGGACAAGGCGCGCGCCCGGTCGGATGGCGGCAAGCAGCGCCTGCATCAGGAACATGTCGATCATGGACGCCTCGTCGATGATGATGATGTCCGCGTCAAGCAGATTGTGCTCGTTGCGGGCAAAGGTCGCCCCCTCGTCGCCGTCCGCCTCATCGCGGAATTCAACCTCGAGCAGGCGGTGGATCGTCCGCGCCTCGCAGGCGGTGGATTCCGCCATGCGCTTGGCGGCGCGCCCGGTCGGCGCGGCAAGCGCGACCTCGCAGCCCATGCTTTCGTAAATGCGGATGAGCGCCTTGATGATGGTTGTTTTGCCCGTGCCGGGACCGCCGGTAATGATCAGCACGCCGCTCGATGCCGCCTCGAAGATCGCCTTGCGCTGCATGGCTGCATATTCCAGCCCGCTCTCCAGCATCGCGCGGTTGACAAGCGGCTCCATGTCCTCGACTCTGTAGCGCACGCAGGCGCGATCCAGTTGCAGAAGCCGCCCTGCGATGCTGCGTTCCGCCTCATAAAAGCGGTTGATATAGAGCAGCGAATCCGCCTTGCGGTGCAGATAACCGATCTGCTTTTCAAGGACGAAGTCCTTCTCATGCTCCGCGACCTCCTTCGGGTCAAGCTCGAGCAGCGACGCCACCTCGATGACAACCTGCTTCACCGGCAGGCAAGCGTGCCCGCCGGTCTCACAGGCGCGTTCCAGCACGCGCACGGTCGCCCCCAGCACGCGCTCCCGCGCATCGGGCGCGCCGCCCGCACCCATGGCAATCTGATCCGCCGCCGTAAAGCTGAAGCCGCGAATTTTGCCGCAGAGCGCATACGGATTGGTGCGCAGCTGTTCCACCGCGCGCTCCCCATAATTCTGATAGATGCGCAGCGCCACATGCATCGGCACGACATCACGGCAGAAATCAAACAGGCGGTAAAAGCCCATCTGCCGCCGGATCTCGTCACCGATCTCAAGCGCGCGGCGAGGCGAGATCCCCTTGAAATCGGCAAGCCAATCCGGATGGTTGCTCATGACCTCAAAGGTGTCCGCGCCGTATTTCTCCACGATCTTCTCGGCGGTCTTCGGTCCGATGCCCTTGATGACCCCGGAGGACAGGTATTTCAGAATGGCGTCCGGCTGCTCGGGAATCCGCTTCTCAAAGCTGTCCGCCTTTAGTTGTCTGCCGTATTCGCTGTGCACGACATAGCTGCCGCGCACCGTAATATTCTCGCCCTCGCTGACAAACGGCATCGTGCCGACGACCGTCACTAGCTCCTTTTTGTCGGTGGAAACCTCGAGGATGGTATAGCCGTTCTGCTCGTTGCGATAGACCACCGACTCAACCGTGCCGGTGACCTCTTCCTTTGCGTCTTTGACGTCCTCCATGCTTCCTCCGTTACTGTTTTACATACACTTCATAGCCGAATTTTTCTGCCGCGCGCGAGCCTGCGCTGTCGGTCAGCAGGACAGGATGCCGCTCGGTGCCCCTGCATTTGCCCGCGAGATGCTCTGCCTTGAGCAGCAGCTCGGCGGTCCGCATCTCGTCGTCCCCCGCCGCAAACCGCACCGCGTATACAACGCCGCGGCTTTTGGTGCACGCCATGACGATCTCCCGGATGACGGCATAGATGCCGAACACAGCAAACACGCTAAGCAGGATCAGGATAAGATCATTATACACGAAAATCACCCCCATAGCAATATATGAACGAATTGCTATGAGGGTAATTCGATCGTCGGGCGCGCCCGACCGAAAAAAACGTTTACTGCTTTGCCGCTGCCTTCAGCGCATCGACAAGATCGGTCTTCTCCCACGGCATGCCGAGGTCTTCTCTGCCCATGTGACCGTATGCTGCGATCTGCTTGTAGATCGGGCGGCGAAGATCAAACTTCTTGATGATGGCTGCGGGGCGCAGGTCAACCGCATGGCAGACGATATCGGACAACTTGTCGTCCGCGATCACGCCCGTGCCGAAGGTATCAACCATGACCGAGACCGGCTTTGCCACGCCGATGGCATATGCGATCTGCACTTCGCACTTCTTGGCAAGCCCTGCCGCGACGACATTCTTTGCGATGTATCTTGCCGCGTAGGACGCGCTGCGGTCCACCTTGGTCGGATCCTTACCGGAGAAGGCGCCGCCGCCGTGACGGGAGTAGCCGCCGTAGGTGTCAACGATGATCTTTCTGCCGGTCAGACCCGTATCGCCCATCGGACCGCCGATGACAAAACGTCCGGTCGGGTTGACGTAGATCTTCGTCTGCTCATCCATCATGGATGCGGGAATGATCGGCTTGATGATCTGCTCGATCACGTCAGTACGGATCTTGTCCAGGCTGACCTCGTCGCTGTGCTGCGACGAAACGACGATCGCATCGATGCGAACCGGCTTGCCGTCGTCATACTCGACCGTGACCTGCGTCTTGCCGTCGGGGCGGAGATAGTCCAGCGTGCCGTTTTTACGCACCTCGGTGAGACGCAGCGCCAGCTTGTGCGCCAGAGAGATCGGCAGCGGCATCAGCTCCGGCGTCTCGTCGCAGGCATAACCGAACATCAGTCCCTGGTCGCCCGCGCCGGTGTCCAGACCGTCGCTCTGCTCGCCCGCCTTTGCCTCGGCGCACTTGTCCACGCCGAGCGCGATATCGGGCGACTGCTGGTGCAGCGAGTTCAGCACCGCGCAGGTGTGGCAGTCAAAGCCGTATTTCGCGCGGTCATAGCCGATCTCCTCGACCGTCTTGCGTGCAATCTCGGTGACATCCACCTTTGCCTTGGTCGTCACCTCGCCCATGATCATGATCAGACCGGTCGTCGTAAAGGTCTCGCATGCAACGCGGGACTGCGGGTCCTCCGCCAGCATGGCATCGAGAATCGCATCCGAAATTTTGTCGCAGATCTTATCGGGATGCCCCTCGGTGACCGATTCGGATGTAAACAGAATTTTGCTCATTTGTGACCTCCTGCGGCAAAGAAAAACCCTCGCGATTGCTCCCGAGGGTGAAATCTCATCTCTCAGGAATTGGCACCTTACAAATGCAGGTTGCCGGGCTTCACAGGGCCAGTCCCTCCGCCGCTCTTGATAAGAAAATATTGATATGTCGATGGATACAGTATACCATACATTTCGGGGCTGCGCAATAGTTTTTTCGATTATTCTTCGGAAAAAACGCCGTTTTTGTCGATCTCCGTGATCCGCCCGTACAGTTCGCCGTCCGCCCGATACAAAAGGAACACGCCGTCCCCCGCATAGTCCACGCGAAGACGCGCAATCGTATTCGTATCGGGGTCATAGGCATAGACGGCATCCATCGCCGAAAGCGTTTTTTCGCTGTATTCCCAGCGCAGGTAGGCATAGGCTTCGTCCAGCGGGATCGGCACATAGGTGTTCCAGTCGTCCATTCTCGCATTGCGGCAGCGCACCGCGCCGGTCAGCGCCCAGGTCGATTCGGTCACGCCGACGATGTGCTCATGGAAGCGGCAATTCAGCTCGGGTACATAGCTTGCACTGACATTCAGCACAGCGATGCGCCCCGTGCCGGGATTTTCTTTTGCAAGCTCCGCAACCGCACTGACCACGCGACTGTCCGCCTCGTAATTCGCCTTGTAATCCGCGACCTCAGACACCGCCGTGACGCAGAACAATACGGCGAAGAGGCTGCCGACCACAGCAAGCGTCTTCTGCCTGCCGCGGCACAATGCACGGAAGAGTGCATCGGCGGCAAGCGCAATGCCGACAAAGCTCGGCACCGTTCCGCGCAGCGAAAACCACGGGTTGGACACGATAAAGAAAGGCGCAAGCGGCGCGGCGGCGAGCAGAATCCCGCCGAGGATGGGCGCGAGCAGCTTGCCGCGCTCCTGTTTGCCGCCGAACTGCGTCAGTGCAAAGAACACCGTACAAAGCAGCAGAAGCAGACACCAAAGCCATGCGCCGTCGGACAGGATACGCAGGATACCGCGGATCAGGCCGTGTGAGAGAATATACCAGCCGCCGCCGAAGAAGGCGGACTTCATCTGTCCGACAAGCTCGGGCAGGAAGGTATCAAAATAGTACGCCGAGGTAGGCAGAATCACGTCGGTTCTGCCGTCATAAAGCGGGCTGGGACCGGCAAGCGCGGTGACGCCGAAATACGCCCCCGCAACGAGGATGCAGAGGAGCGCCGCCGCCGACCGCTCCCGCCGCTCCCGCACGACAAGCAGGGCGAGCAGAACATGGAGCGCGCAGGACAGCACCGCCGTCTGCTCATAGAAACAGAAGGTCAGAAACTGCAAGACAAGCGCACCGGCAAGCTGCCCGCGGCGCCCGCTCTCCAGATAGCGGGAGAAGCATCCCGCAGCCAGCGCGGCAAACAACAGTCCCGGAATGATGCGCGACGAAGCGCTGACCCAATATGTCCCCTCGATGCCGAGCGGCATGAGCGCATAAAAGACAACGAACAGACCGCTCGTGCCGAAATGCTTTTCAAACAGGTTGCGGAATATGACAGCCGAGGCGGCATACGCCGCAGAGAGCAGCAGCACGGACAGGATCATACAACCCCAAAGCCACGACCAGAGCGTGATGTCGAAAAGCCCCGCCAAGGGGCGTGCGGCAAACAGCCCGAGCGCCTTTACAAGTTGCGGCACGCTGCCCTGCGCAGCGTAATTGTGATATTGAATATAGTCGTCAAGCTGCGGAAAATAGCAAAAACCGAAATACAGATACCGCAGCGCGATCAGCAGGAAAACGGACAAAAAAGGCAGAAGGGTATTCTGCCTTTCGTGATTTACCTGTGCAAAATGCAGCCGTCTCAAGCCGATTCCTCCGTCAGAACATGAATTTCAGGAAGTTCAGAAAACCGTAGGACACGCCGGCGACCAAAAGCCCCGCCGTGAGAACCCCCACTGCAATGGCAGGCAGCGCCTTCCGCATGCGCATATCCAGCATGGCGGCAATCAGCGCGCCGGTCCATGCACCCGTTCCGGGCAGCGGAATGGCGACGAAAATAAACAATCCCCACCCGGCATACTTCACGATGGACGCCGAATGCTTATGCGCCTTATTCTCCACCCAGTTTGCAATTTTGTCCAGATGCGGGATGCCCTTCATCCAGTTCAGAATAAAGCGGATAAACAGCAGAATGAGCGGTACGGGCACAAGATTGCCGACGGTGCAGACGAGATAGTTCTCCCAAAACGGGAGACCGAAGCTGCACCCGATCGGGATCGCGCCGCGCAGCTCGACGATCGGCAGCATGGAAATCAGGAAAGTATAGAGCGTATGGTTCAGGTTTTCAAACATGCTGTCGGTATCTCCCTATTTGTGATACTTCTATTGTACACAATCCGATGGACCAAATCAAGAAAAAACGGAAATTTTTATAAATCCTTAAAGACCTTCAGCCGCCCAGTTTTGCGTCCAGCACCGTAAAGAAGAACACGAGTGCCGCAGCGATCACGGCAAGCGAAACGAGCGTGACGATGATTGTATTTTTATTCGTTCCCTTGTGCTGTTCGCCGACGGCGAGACGCGTGGCGCGCATGGCAGTGGTGACCGGCTTATACAGCAGCATGACCAGCGCTGCATTGAGAATGCCTTTAAGCAGATTGAACGGCAGAAGCAAAGTCGGGATCATGGCGATCACCGCCTCGACCGGCACGCCCTTAAAGCCGGGGGTGATAATGAGGTTTGCCGCAAGCATGACGGCGGTCATGGAAAGTGTTGCCGCAACCAAGCCGAGGACGGCGTTTTTCAGACTTTTTCTGTATGTATAAATGAGCGCCGCGACGACGGTGTAGGTCGCGGAGCCGACGAAATTCATAATCATGCCGTCGATACCGGTCTGACTGATCGTAAACATTTCAAGGAGCGAAGTCACGGCAGACATGGCGAGTCCCGCAAGCGGACCGAGATAGAGCGCGCCGATCGTCATGACAGCGTCCTTGATGTCAAAGGTCAGAAAATCGACGCGGAACGGCGTCAGAAACATGGATAAATATGCAATCGCAGCGAATATCGAGGTTGCGGCGATGCGGTTGAGTTTTTGCGTGGAATTTTTCATAATACCCTCCAAAGCCTTTGGAGAAAAAGGAAATTCCCCTGCAAAAATATGCAGGGGAACGAATGACCGCAAAGGTGCGGAGACCCTTTTCTATCTTTTCTCATCCAGACTGTACTGTCGGTGCAGGAATCTCACCTGCTCAGCACTTGCGTGTTCGCGGACTTTACCGCCGGTATGGAATTGCACCATTCCCCAAAGATATAAAATTGATTTTTTGCGCAGGTGCGCAAGGCGGCAGCCGTCATGGCGGCAGTGCCGCAAATGCAGAAGGACGACAGCATGCTGTCGTCCTTCCTTTTACCTTTGGCTTACACCAAAGGCGGCAATGCGGGAATTAGCCCTTGATCTCGGTAACGACGCCCGAACCAACGGTTCTGCCACCCTCGCGGATAGCGAAACGCAGACCGACTTCGATAGCGATAGGGGTAATCAGCGTAACGTCCATGTTGACGTTATCGCCCGGGCGGCACATATCAACGCCTTCAGGCAGCTTGATCGTACCGGTAACGTCGGTGGTTCTGAAGTAGAACTGCGGACGATAGCCCGAGAAGAACGGCTTCTGACGACCGCCCTCTTTTTCAGTCAGAACGTAAACCTGACCGATGAACTCCGTGTGGGGGTTGATCGTGCCGGGCTTGCAGAGGACCTGACCTCTTTCGATCTCGTTCTTCTGGATACCGCGGAGAAGAGCGCCGATGTTATCGCCTGCCTGAGCCTCATCCATCATCTTGTGGAACATCTCGATACCGGTGATAACGGTCTTCTTTCTCTCGGTGGTCAGACCGATGATCTCAACTTCGTCAGACATCTTCAGAACGCCTCTCTCAACACGACCGGTAGCAACGGTACCACGACCGGAGATCGAGAAGACATCCTCGACAGGCATCAGGAACGGCTTGTCGCTCATTCTGTCAGGCGTAGGAATGTAGTCATCAACAGCGTCCATCAGCTCCTTGATGCAAGCATACTCGGGAGCGTTGGGATCGGTGCTCGAGGACTCCAGTGCGACACGTGCAGAACCTCTGATGATCGGCACTTCGTCGCCCGGGAAGTCGTACTGAGAAAGCAGATCGCGGATCTCCATCTCAACGAGGTCGAGCAGTTCGGGGTCGTCCACGATATCGGTCTTGTTCATGAAGACAACGATTGCGGGAACGCCGACCTGACGAGCAAGCAGAACGTGCTCACGGGTCTGCTGCAGAGGGCCGTCGGTACCTGCAACGACGAGGATTGCGCCGTCCATCTGTGCTGCACCGGTGATCATGTTCTTGACATAGTCAGCGTGGCCGGGGCAGTCAACGTGTGCGTAGTGACGCTTAGCGGTCTCATACTCAACGTGTCTGGTGTTGATCGTGATACCTCTTGCTCTCTCTTCGGGCGCGTTATCGATCTGGTCATAAGCCATGAACTCGATGTTGCCGTTGCTGAGAGACAGGTACTTGGTGATCGCTGCGGTCAGCGTGGTCTTGCCGTGGTCGACGTGACCGATCGTACCGATATTAACATGGGGTTTGGTTCTCTCAAACTTTTGCTTTGCCATTTTTAATATCCTCCTGATATAAAATTTTGAATTGAATTTTGTTCTATAAATCGGCTTGCACCGAAATATCAAAATTAGTCTTTCTTGCCTCTTGCCTTGATGATCTCTTCCTGGATATTCTTCGGAACTTCAGCGAAGTGGCTGGGCTCCATGGTGTAGATACCGCGCCCCTGCGTTCTGGAACGGAGGCTCGTCGCATAACCGAACATCTCGGACAGCGGAACAAACGCGTTGATCTGCTGTGCGCCCGCGACAGGCTCCATCGACTGGATCTGACCGCGGCGGGAGTTGAGGTCGCCGATGACATCACCGAGATAATCATCCGGCGTGGTGACGGTAACCTTCATGATCGGCTCGGTGAGCACAGGGTCAGCCTCGCGCATAGCTTCCTTGAACGCCATAGAACCGGCGATCTTGAACGCCATTTCGGAGGAGTCGACTTCGTGATACGAACCATCATAAAGCGTGACCTTGACGTCAACAACGTTGTAGCCTGCAAGTACACCGCTCTGCATAGCGCCCTGGATACCTGCATCAACCGCGGGGATGAATTCCTTCGGAATCGAGCCGCCGGTTACAGCGTTGATGAACTCGTAGCCCTTACCGGGCTCGTTGGGCTCAAGAATAATCTTGACGTGACCGTACTGACCGCTACCACCGGACTGTCTCTTGTACTTCGTCTCGTGGTCGACCTTCTTGCGGATGGTCTCCTTGTATGCAACCTGCGGGTTACCTACATTCGCCTCAACCTTGAACTCGCGCAGAAGTCTGTCGACGATGATCTCCAGGTGAAGCTCGCCCATGCCGGCGATGATCGTTTGTCCGGTCTCCTCGTCCGTATAGGTACGGAACGTCGGGTCTTCCTCAGCGAGCTTCGACAGTGCGATGCCCATCTTTTCCTGACCTGCCTTCGTCTTCGGCTCAATTGCGACACGAATAACGGGTTCGGGGAATTCCATCGACTCCAGGATGATCGGATGCTTCTCATCGCAGAAGGTATCGCCGGTGGTCGTATTCTTAACGCCTACGACAGCCGCGATATCGCCCGAGTAGCAGCAATCAATGTCCTTACGGTCATTTGCATGCATCTGCAGGATTCGACCGAATCGCTCGCGCGTTCCCTTGGTCGAGTTGTATGCAGCGCTGCCCGCCTCGATCGTACCCGAGTAAACTCTGAAGAAGCAGAGCTTACCGACGAACGGGTCGGTCATGATCTTGAATGCAAGTGCGGAGAACGGCTCGTTGTCATCCGCCTCTCTGTGGTCTTCCTCACCGGTGTCGGGGTTGACGCCCATGACAGGGGGAATATCCAGCGGAGAAGGCATGTAGTCGATGATTGCATCGAGCAGCTTCTGTACGCCCTTGTTCTTGTAGGAGGTACCGCAGGTGACGGGGACGAGCTTATTTGCGATCGTTGCTGCGCGGATTGCCTTCTTCAGCTCCGGCACGGTCGGCTCTTCGCCCATCAGGTACTTCTCCATCAGCTCATCGTCGGTCTCGACGACGGCTTCGACGAGGTCTGCGCGGTACTTCTTCGCCTCTTCCAGCATATCCTCCGGAATGGGCTCGACGCGCATATCCTTGCCGAGATCATCATAATAGATATCAGCCTCCATATTCAGAAGGTCGATAATGCCTCTGAACGTGGACTCCTTGCCGATCGGCAGCTGAATCGGGACAGGATTGGTGTGCAGTCTGTCCTTCATCATCTGAACCACACGGTAGAAGTTTGCGCCGGTGATGTCCATCTTGTTGACATACGCCATGCGCGGAACCTGATACTTGTCAGCCTGTCTCCAGACGGTTTCAGACTGAGGCTC
>QAKK01000008.1:0-9175 GCA_003343845.1 Oscillospiraceae bacterium | reverse complement strand
TCCTTGAACGCCATAGAACCGGCGATCTTGAACGCCATTTCGGAGGAGTCGACTTCGTGATACGAACCATCATAAAGCGTGACCTTGACGTCAACAACGTTGTAGCCTGCAAGTACACCGCTCTGCATAGCGCCCTGGATACCTGCATCAACCGCGGGGATGAATTCCTTCGGAATCGAGCCGCCGGTTACAGCGTTGATGAACTCGTAGCCCTTACCGGGCTCGTTGGGCTCAAGAATAATCTTGACGTGACCGTACTGACCGCTACCACCGGACTGTCTCTTGTACTTCGTCTCGTGGTCGACCTTCTTGCGGATGGTCTCCTTGTATGCAACCTGCGGGTTACCTACATTCGCCTCAACCTTGAACTCGCGCAGAAGTCTGTCGACGATGATCTCCAGGTGAAGCTCGCCCATGCCGGCGATGATCGTTTGTCCGGTCTCCTCGTCCGTATAGGTACGGAACGTCGGGTCTTCCTCAGCGAGCTTCGACAGTGCGATGCCCATCTTTTCCTGACCTGCCTTCGTCTTCGGCTCAATTGCGACACGAATAACGGGTTCGGGGAATTCCATCGACTCCAGGATGATCGGATGCTTCTCATCGCAGAAGGTATCGCCGGTGGTCGTATTCTTAACGCCTACGACAGCCGCGATATCGCCCGAGTAGCAGCAATCAATGTCCTTACGGTCATTTGCATGCATCTGCAGGATTCGACCGAATCGCTCGCGCGTTCCCTTGGTCGAGTTGTATGCAGCGCTGCCCGCCTCGATCGTACCCGAGTAAACTCTGAAGAAGCAGAGCTTACCGACGAACGGGTCGGTCATGATCTTGAATGCAAGTGCGGAGAACGGCTCGTTGTCATCCGCCTCTCTGTGGTCTTCCTCACCGGTGTCGGGGTTGACGCCCATGACAGGGGGAATATCCAGCGGAGAAGGCATGTAGTCGATGATTGCATCGAGCAGCTTCTGTACGCCCTTGTTCTTGTAGGAGGTACCGCAGGTGACGGGGACGAGCTTATTTGCGATCGTTGCTGCGCGGATTGCCTTCTTCAGCTCCGGCACGGTCGGCTCTTCGCCCATCAGGTACTTCTCCATCAGCTCATCGTCGGTCTCGACGACGGCTTCGACGAGGTCTGCGCGGTACTTCTTCGCCTCTTCCAGCATATCCTCCGGAATGGGCTCGACGCGCATATCCTTGCCGAGATCATCATAATAGATATCAGCCTCCATATTCAGAAGGTCGATAATGCCTCTGAACGTGGACTCCTTGCCGATCGGCAGCTGAATCGGGACAGGATTGGTGTGCAGTCTGTCCTTCATCATCTGAACCACACGGTAGAAGTTTGCGCCGGTGATGTCCATCTTGTTGACATACGCCATGCGCGGAACCTGATACTTGTCAGCCTGTCTCCAGACGGTTTCAGACTGAGGCTCAACGCCGCCCTTTGCACAGAAGACGGTTACCGAGCCGTCGAGCACGCGAAGCGAACGCTCAACTTCAACGGTAAAGTCAACGTGACCGGGGGTGTCGATGATGTTGATTCTGTTGTTCTTCCAGTAGCATGTGGTAGCCGCGGACGTAATGGTAATGCCGCGCTCCTGCTCCTGCTCCATCCAGTCCATCGTCGCAGCGCCTTCGTGAACTTCACCGATGCGGTGCGTCTTGCCGGTGTAGAACAGGATACGCTCTGTCGTGGTCGTCTTACCGGCGTCGATGTGCGCCATGATGCCGATATTACGAGTCCGTTCAAGCGAATATTCTCTTGGCATTGTTTTCTCCTTCTGTGCGGCTTAATATCTGTAATGTGCAAAAGCCTTGTTTGCTTCTGCCATCTTGTGCGTCTCTTCCTTCTTCTTGAATGCACCGCCGGCGCTGTTCTTCGCGTCGATGATCTCGCCCGCGAGCTTTTCCGCCATGGTTCTTTCACTGCGCTTTCTGGAGAACGCAGTCATCCAACGAAGTCCGAGCGTCTGTCTTCTCTCAGCTCTTACTTCCATAGGAACCTGATAGGTCGAGCCGCCGACACGGCGAGCCTTGACCTCGAGTACAGGCATTACGTTTTCAAGAGCTGCCTGGAATACTTCGAGAGGATTCTTGTTTTCTTTTGCTTCTACGATTGCAAATGCATCGTAAACGATCTTCTGGGCAACACCCTTCTTGCCGTCATACATGATATTGTTGATCAGTTTGGTTACAAGCTGGGAGTTGTAAATCGGATCCGGCAATACTTCTCTCTTGGAAATTTGACCTCTTCTAGGCACTTTCCTTCCCTCCTTCATAAAAAATGAATCTCATCGGTACTCGAATTTGATAATCCGTAAGCGCTCGTCCAAGGTGTGTATTATAGCTGTACATAAACATTTATATTACGCACTCGTTTGACGGCACAAACTGTACCATTTTGCTTGAAATAAGCGTGGCTTATTTCTTCGGACGCTTTGCGCCGTACTTGGAACGGCTCTGGTTGCGGTTTGCAACACCCTGTGCGTCCAGCGTGCCGCGGATGATGTGGTAACGGCAGCCAGGCAGGTCACGTACTCTACCGCCTCTGATCAGTACGACAGAGTGCTCTTGGAGATTGTGGCCGATGCCCGGAATGTAGGTCGTTGCTTCCATACCGTTGGTCAGTCTGACTCTGGCGATCTTACGAAGTGCAGAGTTCGGCTTCTTCGGGGTGGTCGTGGTGACCTTCGTGCACACACCGCGCTTTTGGGGCGAGCTCAGGTCGGTGGACTTATTCTTCAGCGTGTTGAAGCCCTGCTGAAGGACAGGCGCCTTGGACTTGTAGACCGACTTGGAACGTCCGTTCTTAACGAGCTGGTTAAAGGTTGGCATACTTTTCCTCCTTCTTTGAAATATAAGTGTTTATATACGGCATCGAAGGGATTCGCAAGCGATGCTGTATGCATCCCGGAAACGCCTGTAACAATACAGTCGTCACCAAAATACATCACATTATAGCATTTGCACGTCGGTTTGTCAAGCGTTTCGGGGCGTTTTGCGCGTAATTTTACAGGTTTTTTGCACATTTTTTCGTTTTCAGCCGCCATTTTTTCAGTATGGACAAAAAAGTGCGGTTTTATTTCTCCGCGGCACCGAAAAAGAGACCGCCCGGCGCGGCAAAGCCGCGCGGAGCAGTCTCTGAAGCTTATTCAGCAGTGCCCGTGGATGCCGCATCCGAAACCGGATATGCCGCATCGGTCGGGAACACTTCGATGTCGTTGTAGACCGACAGACCGGTACCTGCGGGAATCAGCTTACCGATGATGACGTTCTCCTTCAGGCCCTGGAGGTGGTCAACCTTACCGCGGATCGCCGCCTCGGTCAGAACCTTGGTGGTCTCCTGGAAGGATGCCGCACTGAGGAAGGATTCGGTCATGAGTGCCGCCTTGGTGATACCGAGCAGCATCGGCGAGCCCTCCGCATGGCGCAGCTCGGTCTCACCGGCAGCGATGCGGGCGTCGATCTTTTCGTTTTCTTCGATGAATTCGGGAACATCCGCCGTCGTACCGATGAGCAGTGAGGTATCGCCCGCGTCATCGACATGGATCTTGCGCGTCATCTGACGTGCAATGATCTCGATGTGCTTATCGTTGATCTCAACCGCCTGGAGACGGTAAACGCGCTGTACCTCGCGGATGATATAATCATAGACCGCTTCGATACCGTTGGTCTTGAGGATGTCGGCAGGCGCCTTGTTGCCCTCGGTCAGGCTCTGACCGATCGTGACATGCTGCCCTTCCTCAACGATGATGCGCGTGCCGAACGGAATCGGATATGCAAACTCTTCGCCGGTCTCATCCGAGGTGACGACGACATTGCGCATATTCTTGCTTTCCTGCATACGGACCGTGCCGGTTGCTTCGGTGATGATGGCTGCCTTCTTCGGGCGGCGTGCTTCGAGAAGCTCCTCGACGCGGGGAAGACCCTGGGTAATATCCGAACCTGCGATACCACCGGTATGGAAGGTTCTCATCGTCAGCTGCGTACCGGGTTCGCCGATGGACTGTGCCGCGATGATACCGACCGCTTCACCGACGTTGACCTTCTTGCCGGAGGCAAGGTCGGCACCGTAGCAGTGCGCGCAGACGCCGCGCTTTGCCTTGCAGCGCAGGATGGAACGGACGAGAACCTGCTCGATGCCGCTCTTGCCGACGGCATCCGCCTGATCCTCAGAGATCAGATCGCCCTTCTTGACAAGGATTTCGTCGGTCGTGGGATCGACGACATCCTCGAGCGAATAGCGCCCGATGAGTCTGTCCTTGATCGGCTCGATGATCTCGTCGCCGTCCTTGATGTCGCAGACGACAACGCCTTCGGTCGTGCCGCAGTCGTCCTCGTGAATGATGACCTGCTGCGAGACATCGACCAGACGGCGGGTGAGGTAACCCGAGTCTGCCGTACGGAGTGCGGTATCCGAAAGGCTCTTACGCGAACCGCGGGCACCGATGAAGTACTCGAGGTTGTTCAGACCTTCGCGGAAGTTCGACTTGATCGGGATCTCCATCGTCTTACCGTTGGTTGCAAACATCAGACCGCGCATACCGGCGAGCTGACGCAGCTGGCTGGCATTACCGCGGGCACCGGAGTCGATGATCATCTTAAGGGAGTTGAACTTGTCGAAGCCGTCGGTCAGTGCAGTGGTGACATCCTCGGTCGTCTGCTCCCAGATCTTGATGACGTTGTTGTAGCGTTCCTCCTCGGAAAGCTCGCCGTCGAGGAAGTGCTCGGTGACGATGCCGACCTTCTGCTCTGCCTCAGCGACCTTGGTGTACTTTTCGGGCGGAATCTTCATGTCATAGACCGAGATCGAAATACCGCTCTTGGTCGAATACTTGAAGCCGGTCGCCTTGATGTTATCCAGCATCTGTGCAGCAACGGTGATACCGTTGATCTTGATGCAGTTGTCAATGATCTTACCGAGCTGCTTCTTCTTGATGACGAAAGCAACCTCAAGATCCAGTATCTTATCCGGATCGCTGCGATCCACATAACCGAGGTTCTGCGGAATCTGCTGGTTGAAGATGACTCTGCCGAGCGTGGCATCGACGATCTTTGAATACTTCACGCCGTCGATTTCCTTCTCCATGCGGACGCGGATCGGCGCGTGCAGCCCGAGCTGGCCGTTGGCATACGCCATCTCAGCCTCGTTCATATCGCGGAAGACACGGCCTGCGCCCAGCTCGTTCTCATTGATCATCGTCAGATAGTACGAGCCGAGGATCATGTCCTGCGAAGGCACCGTGACGGCACGGCCGTCGGCGGGCTTCAGCAGGTTATTGGCGGACAGCATCAGGAAACGAGCCTCCGCCTGTGCCTCTGCGGACAGCGGCACATGAACAGGCATCTGGTCGCCGTCGAAGTCGGCGTTGAATGCCGAGCAGACCAGCGGGTGGAGTTTGATGGCTCTGCCCTCGACCAGGATCGGCTCGAATGCCTGTATGGACAGTCTGTGCAGCGTAGGCGCACGGTTCAGCAGAACCGGGTGCTCCTTGATGACATTTTCAAGCGCATCCCAAACCTCGGGATACACCTTGTCGACCTTCTTCTTGGCTTCCTTGATGTTGGCAGCCTTCTGCGTCTCGACCAAGCGCTTCATGACGAAGGGCTTGAACAGCTCGAGTGCCATTTCCTTCGGCAGACCGCACTGGAAGATCTTCAGATCCGGACCGACGACGATAACCGAACGGCCGGAATAGTCAACGCGCTTACCGAGCAGGTTCTGGCGGAAGCGTCCCTGCTTACCGCGCAGCATCTCGGACAGCGACTTAAGCGCACGGTTGGACGGTCCGGTGACCGCCTTGCCGCGTCTGCCGTTGTCGATCAGAGCATCGACCGCCTCCTGCAGCATGCGCTTCTCGTTGCGCACGATGATCTCGGGCGCATGAAGCTCCATCAGCTTCTTCAGGCGGTTGTTGCGATTGATGACGCGGCGGTACAGATCGTTCAGGTCAGAGGTGGCAAATCTGCCGCCGTCGAGCTGCACCATCGGGCGGATCTCCGGCGGGAGAACCGGCACGACGTCGAGAATCATCCACTCGGGACGGTTGTGCGACAGTCTGAATGCCTCGACGACCTCCAGGCGCTTGATGATCTTCAGTTTCTTCTGACCGCTGGCATGCTCCAGCTCCTCTTTCAGCTCCTTGGAGAGCTGTTCGATGTCGATCTCGGCAAGCAGCTCCTTGATCGCTTCCGCGCCCATGCCGACGCGGAAATCGTTCTCGTAGCGCTCATACCACTCGTTGTATTCCTTCTCGCTGAGCAGCTGCTTCTTCTGCAGCCCGGTCGCACCGGGATCAATGACGATATACTGCGCGAAATAGAGCACGCGCTCGAGGTTTCTCGGCGTGATGTCAAGCAGCAGACCGATGCGGGACGGGATCGCGCGGAAGTACCAGATGTGCGACACCGGTGCGGCAAGCTCGATGTGACCCATGCGCTCGCGGCGGACCTTCTTGGTCGTGACCTCGACGCCGCACTTCTCGCAGATCTTGCCCTTATGTCGGACGCGCTTGTACTTGCCGCAGAGGCACTCCCAGTCCTTCGTAGGCCCGAAAATGCGCTCGCAGAACAGACCGTCCTTCTCTGCCTTCAGCGTTCTGTAGTTGATCGTTTCCGGCTTTGTGACCTCGCCGTACGACCACTGACGGATCATATCGGGAGACGCAAGACCGATCTTGATTGAATCAAAAACGTTATCCATTTATATTACCATCTTTTGCGGGCACCGCAAAAGCACCTCTCCTATTAAATTTGAATCTCAATGCGTCCCGCGTGCGCGGGACTCCGATCAAACGTCGAAGGAATCGCTGTCAACGTCGTCTGCGAAGAAATCGCCATCGCCGTCCTCGCCCTCGTCTTCCGTGAAGGAATCAAAGAGCTCATCGGTCTGCACGGTCTCTCCCAGGTCAGAGGCGCTGATGCCGTCTTCGTCTTCAATAGGACTTACATAGTTGGGGGTCTCCAGGTCGTCGTCGCCGATCTTGGCAAGCTCGATCTCCTCACCGTTCTTGTCGAGTACACGAACATCCAGTGCCAGCGACTGCAGCTCCTTGACAAGAACCTTGAAAGACTCGGGCACGCCCGGTGTCGGGATGTTCTGTCCCTGTACGATCGCCTCGTAGGTCTTGACACGTCCGGTGACATCGTCACTCTTGACCGTCAGGATCTCCTGAAGCGTATAAGCCGCACCGTACGCCTCGAGCGCCCAGACTTCCATCTCGCCGAAACGCTGACCGCCGAACTGCGCCTTACCGCCGAGCGGCTGCTGCGTCACCAGCGAGTACGGACCGGTGGAACGCGCGTGGATCTTATCGTCAACGAGGTGGTGGAGCTTGAGGTAGTACATGTAGCCGACCGTAACCGGGTTATCAAACGCTTCGCCTGTTCTGCCGTCATACACGGTAGTCTTACCGTCGACCACATAGAGCTTGCCTTCGCTCAGCAGCTTCTCGTACTTTTCAGGTTCGGTCTGCTTATTTACGCTGATGCACTCATTCTTGCCGGTTTCGGGATTCTGCACCAGCTCGACCGTTTCCTTGCCCTCGATATTCTCACCGGGGCGGATTTCGCGGCAGAGTCCGGCCTTCTTCAGGAGGTCGAGAATGTCCTTCTCGCTTGCGCCGTCGAATGCAGGGGTCATGACCTTGATGCCAAGCTCCTTTGCGGCTCTGCCGAGGTGGACTTCAAGCACCTGACCGATGTTCATACGCGAAGGAACGCCCAGCGGGTTCAGCACGATGTCCAGCGGCGTGCCGTCTGCCAGGAAAGGCATATCTTCGGGCGGCAGGATGCGCGAAACGACACCCTTGTTACCGTGGCGGCCTGCCATCTTGTCACCGACCGAGATCTTTCTCTTCTGTGCAATGTAAACGCGGACGACCTTGTTGACTCCGGGCGGGAGATCATCCTGCTGATCGCGTGAGAAGACCTTGACGTCCACGACGATACCGCTCTCACCGTGCGGAACACGGAGCGAGGTATCGCGGACTTCTCTTGCCTTCTCGCCGAAGATGGCGCGCAGCAATCTCTCTTCTGCGGTCAGCTCGGTCTCGCCCTTCGGCGTGACCTTACCGACGAGAATGTCGCCCGAGCGGACCTCGGTACCGATCTTGACGATACCGTCGGAGTTCAGATCCTTCAGCGCGTCGTCGCCGACGTTCGGGATCTCGCGAGTGATAATTTCCTCACCGAGCTTGGTGTCGCGGGCTTCATGCGAATACTCCTCAATGTGGATCGAGGTGTACATATCGTCGCGGACGAGGCGCTCATTGAGCAGAACCGCGTCCTCGTAGTTGTAGCCTTCCCAGGTCATGAAACCGATCAGCGCATTCTTACCGAGCGAAATTTCGCCCTCGTAGGTTGCGGGACCGTCGGCAATGACATCGCCCTTCTCCACACGGTCGCCCTCGGAGACGATCGGCTTCTGGTTGATGCAGGTGCCCTGGTTGGAGCGCTTGAATTTAATGAGGTGATAGGTGACCTTCGTGCCGTCGTCCTGGCGGACCGTGACGTCATCGGCAGTCACACGCTCGACCACGCCGCCTTCCTTGGCAAGCACGCAGACGCCGGAGTCGATTGCTGCCTTATACTCCATACCGGTGCCGACAATCGGCGCGTCGGAGATCATCAGCGGAACAGCCTGCTTCTGCATGTTCGAGCCCATGAGTGCACGGGTGTTATCGTCGTTTTCAAGGAACGGGATCATCGCGGTTGCAACCGAGACCAGCATCTTCGGCGCGACATCGACATAGTCGATCTGCGATGCGTCCACTTCGAGAATCTCGGACTTGTCACGCGCGATGATGCGGCTCTTGACAAATCTGCCCTCGGCGTCGAGCGGCTCGTTCGCCTGTGCGATGATGTAATTGTCCTCAACATCCGCAGTCATATACTCAACGATGTCGGTGACCTTGCCGGTCGCCTTATCCACCTTGCGGTAGGGCGCCTCGATAAAGCCGTAATCCGAGATCTTTGCGTAAGTTGCGAGGTAGGAGATCAGACCGATGTTCGGACCTTCGGGCGTCTCGATCGGGCACATTCTGCCGTAGTGCGTGTAGTGCACGTCACGAACCTCGAAAGATGCGCGGTCACGCGACAGACCGCCGGGACCGAGCGCAGACAGACGGCGCTTGTGCGTCAGCTCTGCCAGCGGGTTGTTCTGATCCATGAACTG
>QAKK01000018.1 GCA_003343845.1 Oscillospiraceae bacterium | reverse complement strand
CGCCTGCTGCAACCGAGACATCAACCGCGACGCAGGAAACAACCACGGAAAGCACGACGGAAGCGACGGCGGAAACAGCCTTTGAAACGACTAAAACCGCCGTGCTGCCTCCGGTAAGAGAATATGTGCGTGCGGCAGTAAAGGAAGAATGCACTTTTGAAGCCTATACGATTACGGCAAAAGATGTTTGCAGTTTTGGTTTCGGAACGGACGAAGATCATGCACTTATCGTTTGTCCCGTAGTTTCCATCCCCGCGCATGAAAAACTTGCCGAGCAGATCAATGCCGAACTGTATGCATGGATGACCGAAGGAAAAGATCCGGACAGTTTAAGCCACCCGGAAGGCGTGACTTTGATTGACTGCATGTACTCGATCACCTATGCGGACGAAACAAAATTCAGCATCATGTGCTATAAAGATTCTTTTGTGTTCAACGGTATTGCCGGCGTAATTGAACGCAAGGGCATCACAGCGGACGTAAAAAACGGAAAGATCTGCACATTGTCCGAGGTATACAACGTCAAAGAATTACCCAAAACTGCCAAATACATCGGCATTGAAGCTTCGTATTTATTTACGGAAGACGGAATTCTGAATTTCTTTACAGACGAAGGTTCAACCGCATATACCAACTTTTCTATGACGGAAGACGGACTTCTCCTTGTACTGCCTACGGAACTCTACGCAAGGTCGATTGGAAATGCAATCGTTGAATTGCAATTTTAAGGCGCCGCTTAAATAATGTATTGTGCAACGATCATATAAATATTTCTTCGTCGCTCGTAATTATTTGAGTTTGAATTTACTACTGCAGTGACATAGTCAACATGTGCTGAACTGTTTACAGGAAAACTATCTACCATAGATTCCAAATCATTAGCAAGCCAAAAATAGCCGGCGGATTCCCAAACGAAATTTATCGAAACATATTCCGCTCCCAAGGTGACTATGTCGGTAAACTTTTTGAGTTTCTCCTCGTCAATCGAAAGTGATTCTGCTTCAGTAACGGCATATTCGTACATATTACCCTCGATTGACAAGGGCAGACACGGTTTTTCGGGGCTGAAACCGCACCTGACTTCGTTTTCCTCATTGGCGGGCTAATGCCCGCCTGCTTCGTCAGCCTCGTCCGGCACATTTTCCGCTCCCGAAAAACTCCAAAGGACTTTCCGGCGCATAAAAATTGGGGGTGGCGAGGAAGAGGACGAGGGTGTGCCGACCGCCCACCGAGGACGATGACGATGTCCAGCGCCAACTTTTTACCGCCGGAAAGCGTGTCTGCCCTTGTCAATCGAGGGTACTAATTGAAGTTTTATTATTATGCGCCGGAGACAGAAAGACTATTGGCAAATCAGGGAAGTTTGTTGTTAACATCAATGTTGCAAACGCTTTATAATTGTACTCGTTTGTGATTTGAATTGCTCCACTTCCACGATATTTATTTGTGCCTGCTTCAAGGGGGAGTCTAGTCCCGCTTTCTGCGAAGCACTGCGTCAGGAAATGCCGAATTCTTTCTGTTGTCGTAATAGAGTATTTATGCTGCGGCGCAAAGCTTTTCAAATGCCGCAAGCGGCATTTGAGAGGGGTTCGAACATAAGCTGCAACAGCAAAAACAAAAGACCGCCGGATGGCGGTGTGATCGGGGGATCGTGAACCCCTGCTTTGCGCCCGGCTTTCTGCGGATTTGCTGCTATGCTGCGGCGCAAAGCTTTTCAAATGCCGCAAGCGGTATTTGAGAGGGGTACGAACACGGACTGCAACAGCAAAAACAAAAGACCGCCGGGTGGCGGTTTGCCCGGGGATTCGTAACCCCCGCTTTGCGCTTGGCTTTCTGCGGATTTGTTGCTATGCTATGGCGCAAAGCTTTTCAAAAGCCTAACGGCTTTTGAGAGGGGTTCGAACGTAAGCTGCAACAGCAAAAACAAAAGACCGCCGGATGGCGGTCTTTTGTTTTTGGTGGAGCATAGGGGATTCGAACCCCTGACCCCAACACTGCCAGTGTTGTGCGCTCCCAACTGCGCTAATGCCCCGTATGTCCGCTTGGGAAAGCGGATCTGGCGCGCCCTGAGGGATTTGAACCCACGACCAACGGAATCGGAATCCGGTACTCTATCCGGGCTGAGCTAAGGGCGCAAAAAAGTGCGGGTAAATTCAGTTCTGATTTGTTACACATAGTGCCGCACTTCGTGAAATTGTCTCGACGGCAATGGGTGCCGTCGGTTTTGCAGAGCAAAACACGCCAATTTCCAAACCATAGTGCGTCAACCATCGTGCGGATAAATTCAGTGTTGCTTTGTTTCTCGCTGTGCCGCACTTCGTGAAATTGTCTCGACGGCAATGGGTGCCGTCGGTTTTGCAGAGCAAAACACGCCAATTTCCAAACCATAGTGCGTCAACCATCGTGCGGGTAAATGCAGTGTTGCTTTGTTTCTCGCTGTGCCGCACTTCGTGAAATTGTCTCGACGGCAATGGGTGCCGTCGGTTTTGCAAAGCAAAACACGCCAATTTCCAAACCATAGTGCGTCAACCATCGTACGGGTAAATGCAGTGTTGCTTTGTTACTCGCTGTGCCGCACTTCGTGAAATTGTCTCGACGGCAATGGATGCCGTCGGTTTTGCAGAGCAAAACACGCCAATTTCCAAACCGAGGTGCGACAGATGCCGTGCGATCCTGTAGGGCGGGGGCTTGCTCCCGCCGAATAACCATCACACCACACAGTATACCACACTTTTTTGTAAAATGCACTACTTTTTTTGTCTTTCGAAAAAATATTTTCCGCGATGGGCATTGATGCTCTGCACAATGCCGATGAGACAGTAGCTGGCGACCATGGACGAGCCGCCGTAACTCATGAACGGCAGCGTGATGCCGACGACCGGCAAGCGCGCAAGGCACATGCCGAGATTCTCCGCCGACTGCGCGACCAATACGGCGGCGACGCCGACGCACATGGTCGAGGCATAGCTGCCGCGCATCTTCTGCGCGAGGACAAGCGCGCGCACGACCAGCACACACAGCATGAGAATGACGAGCAGCGCACCGAAAAAGCCGAATTTTTCACTGGTGATGGCAAAAATAAAGTCGGTGTGCACATAGGGCACCTTCTGATACTCGGTGCCGCCCGAAAAGCCTGTGCCGAAAAAGCCGCCCGCAGCAATGGCATTGCGGCTCATGAGCGCCTGAAAGCCCTTGTCGGTAGGGTCGCTCTCGGGATGAAAGCCCGCGATGATGCGCCGCTGCTGATAATCGGCGAGATGCTCCCACAAAAAAGGCGCCGCCGCGACGATGATGCCCGCCGCCGCGAGGAAATACCAGAAGCTGAGCCCCGCGCAGTAGAGCATGGCGGCGGTCATGAACATGAAGACCAGTGCCGAACCGAGGTCGCCCTGGAGCATGATCAGCCCGATGATGATGCCGGCATGCGCGCCGAGCTTCACGAGCGAAAGCGGGTGGTTGATCTTGTCCCGTACAAGGCTGATGTGCTTGGAAAACGAGACGATATACAGCACCTTGACAAACTCGGAGGGCTGGATGCCGATGGGCAGCCACTTAAAGCGGATCCAGCTCTTGTTGCCGTCACCCGTGCCGATGAGGAGCGTGACGCCGAGCATGAGGACGCCGATGACAAAGAGAAACACCGAAAAGCGGTCGGCGACCTCCTCATAGTCGATCGTGGAAATGACCGCCATGGCGACGAAGCCGAGCGCCGCCGCGCCGAGCTGCACATAGAAATACTTTGTGCCGATGTCGTTTGCCGCGCCCGCAAGGGTGAGGAGACTCATGAGCGTCAGCCCCAGCACCGCCGCCAGCACGATATAATCCAGCTTGCGCAGCTTCTCATACCAGGTGACCGAAAACGCCTTCATGCCCGCACCCCCCCTTTTTCGTCAGAATCCAACATAAACAGTATACTTGATCCCGCGGATTTTGTCAACGACTTGCCGGCTGCAAAGTGTTTTTTCTCTTGACACGGACTTTGAAATGTGATAACATAGTTTTGAAAACAAGATGATGCAAAGGAGATTACCAAATTGGCAAATGCAAATCAGACCGCCCCCCGCTATACGGTCGGCGAAGAAATTTTCAACGCGGTGTCGCACGGCATCGGCGCGGGGCTCTCAGTCGCCGCGCTGGTGACGCTGATCGTACACGCGGCGCATGTCAGCGACGCCTACGGCGTGGTCTCGGTCTCGCTCTACGGCGCGTCTCTGATCATTCTCTACACGATGTCCACACTCTACCACGCGCTCACCCCGGCGGGCGCAAAGCGCGTGTTCCGCGTCTTTGACCACACGACCATTTTCCTGCTGATCGCGGGCACGTACACGCCCTATCTGCTGGTGACCCTGCGCGGCGCGCTCGGCTGGACGCTCTTCGGCATCCTGTGGGGGCTTGCCGTCGTCGGTATCGTCTTTGACGCGGTGATGCTGGACCGCTTCCGCAAAATCGAGATGATCCTCTATGTCGCGATGGGCTGGTGCATCGTGCTGACCGTCAAGCCGCTGCTTGCCGCGATGGAGCCCGGCGGGCTGATCCTGCTCCTCGCGGGCGGCGTCTGCTACACGGTTGGCATCATCTTCTACAAGCTGAAGAAGATCCGCTACATGCACTCGATCTGGCACCTGTTTGTCCTCGCCGGTTCGATCCTGCATTATTTCTCGGTGTATTTCTTTGTGCTGTAAACGCATGCAAAAAAGGCGCTCCGCAGAGCGCCTTTTTTTGTTGTTATGCGTCGATATGGTGGCGAATGCGGTTTTCCAGCATTTCGAGGGCGACAAGATTGTGCCCGCCCTCCGGAATGATGATGTCCGCGTACTTTTTGCTCGGCTCGACATAGGCTTCGTGCATCGGCTTGACCGTTGCCATATACTGCTCCATGACCGATTCAAGCGTGCGCTGCCGCTTGTTGACGTCGCGGCGGATACGCCGCAGGATGCGGATGTCCGCATCGGTATCCACAAAGATGCGGATGTCCATGAGGTCGCGCAGGCGCGCATCGGCAAGCACCAAAATGCCGTCGATGAGCAGCACGGGGCGCGGCTCAATGCGCCGCGTCTCGGTGACGCGGTCGTGGATCATGTAGTCGTAGATCGGGCAGTCGATCGCCTGCCCCGCGCGCAGGGCGCGGATATGCTCTGCCATCAGCGCCGTGTCAAACGCCTCCGGGCAGTCGTAGTTCTGCCTGGCGCGCTCCTCAAGCGTGAGGTCATGCTGCGCCTTGTAATAATCGTCGTGCCGGAGCACCGTCACATCGTCGCCGAACTTCTCGGCGATCAGCCGCGCGATCGTGCTCTTACCGCTGCCCGAGCCGCCCGCAATGCCGATGATAAGCATGTCAGCCATGATTTCCTCCGTTATCTTGCGCCCTTGTCATAGGGGATGCCCTCCGCCTTCGGTACGCGCGAGCGTTTGGAGGTAAAGGCAAGCACGATGAGTGTGATGAGGTACGGGAGCAGGCGGTAGATGTGCGAGGGAATGCCGATCTCGGCAAGCCAATACACGCCATCGCCGTTGAGATCAATGCTGGAATATGCCGCCGCAATGCACTTGAACAGACCGAACAGAAGGGCGCTGACCGCGATGTTCGAGGGCGTCCAGTTGCCGAAGATCATGACTGCGAGAGCAAGGAAGCCGAAGCCCGCGACCTCACCGGTCGCCGCGCCGTCTGCCGCCGCGAGCGCATAGACAAAGCCGCCGATGCCGGACAGCGCGCCCGAGATGGTCGTGCCCGCATAGCGCATCTTGTAGACATTGATGCCGAGCGATGCCGCCGCCTGAGGATTTTCGCCGCAGGCGCGCAGACGCAGACCGAACTTGGTGGTGTACAACAGCACAGACAGCACGATGAAGAGCAGAATGCAGACATAGGTCGAAAGATAGACCTTGTTGATCAGCAGCTCGCCGAGGAAGCCGATGTCCTGGCTCTTCGGAATGCCGAACGTGCTCTTCTTAATCATAAACCAGGTGGTTGCGCCGCCGTCGATGACCAGTTTGTTCTGCTGGGCGATGACGTTGATGAGGAAGAGGACCAGCGCGGGCGCCAGCAGGTTGAGCGCCGTGCCGCCGATGGTCTGATCCGCCTTTAAGTTGATGGCGGAGAAGGAGAGCAAGAGCGAGAAGATCGCGCCCATGATTGCGCAGGCCAGCATGGTCAGCAGCAGCAGCCACTGCCCCTGGCTCTTGTCAAACAGCCCGCTCGACTGCATGATGCGGATGAACAGCGCGCCGACAAACGCGCCGAACACCATGATACCTTCAAGCGCCAGGTTGATGATGCCGCTGCGCTCCGCAAACACGCCCGCAAGCGCGACGATCAGCAGCGGAACGGCGTAATTGATCGTTTGTTGAATCAGAAATACCATCAGTCTGCCTCCTTTTCGGCTGCCGCGCTTTCCGGCGGCATGGCTGCCGTCCGGTCATCCGCAGGAACAGCCGCGTCCTGCGCGGCGACCGCCGTCTTCTTCTTTTTGCCGGTGAGCATCAGCTTGATGACCAGCGAGAAGGAGCTGAGGTAGACGATGATCGCGATGATGATGTCGGTGAGATACTCGTTGTACGCGGTGAGATTTTTGATCTGAAGACCCGCGATGTTCAGCATCGACATGAAACAACCGGTGAAGACCACCGCAATCGGGTTGTTTGCCGCGAGCAGGGCGACCGGAATGCCGTTGAAGCCCTCGGTGGGCAGCGTCTGGTAGGTGGACCAGAAGAACTCGGTGTTGCCGGACAGCCAGTAGAGCGCTGCCGCTGCGCCGGAAAGTCCGCCCGCGATCGCCATCGAGAGGATGATGCAGCGCTTGTCGTTGATGCCCGCATATTTTGCGGCATAGCGGTTGGCACCGCAGGATTTGAGTGCATAACCGAAGGTGGTGCGGCTCATGAGCACCCAGACCAGCACGGCAATAACCGCCGCGATGATGATGCCGCCGTTGACCTGCGAGCCGGGGAACAGCTTGTCAAGAAACATCTTCGGCGTGGCGACGCCGTTTGCCGTTGTCTTGCAGATGTAGCTGACCTTGCCCGCCTCGGAGGCATTTTTCAGCTGACTGTTCACGTCAAAGAACCAGGTGACAAGGCTTGCCGCGATCCAGTTGGACATGATGCAGGCAATGACCTCGTTGATGTTGAGGAACGCCTTGAGCATACCCGGAACCGCGCCCCAGAGCGCGCCCGCGAGAATGCCGGCAAGGAACGCAAGACACCATACAATGCCCGCGGGCACAACGTCCGTCGGGATCGAAAGCGCCACATACAGCGTGCCCGCCGTGCCCATCAGATACTGTCCGGGTGCGCCGATGTTGAAAAGTCCGGTCTTGAACGCGACCGCGACCGAAAGACCGGTCAGAATGATCGGCGTGGCGCGGAACAGCATGTCGCCGACGTTGACCGGGTTGAACCCGAAGGTCAGCGCGCCGGATGCATCGCGCCCGGTGCTGAGAATGCCGATGAAGACCAGCCGAAGCCCCTCGATGGCGCCCTTCAGCGAGATCGCAGGCGTGGTGAGACCGACGATCAGGATGATGATGCTGCCGACGATCATGCCGATGAGGATCGAAAAGACCGACGCGATAACGGTCTTTGTCCCCTCGCGTGCGAGAAAGCCCTCTTTATTGATGGCAGGGGCGGCTGCACTCGTCTGTTTACGCATGTTTTTTGTCCTCCCCCACATTGCGTTTCGCGCCCGCCATGTAGAGCCCCAGCTCCTCGGGCGTTGTCTTCTTCGGATCGAGTTCGCCGACGATCTCGCCCTCGTAGATCACGAGGATGCGGTCGGACAGGCTCATGACCTCGTCCAGCTCGAGCGAGACGAGCAGCACGCCGCGTCCCGCGTCGCGCTCGCGCACGAGCGCCGCATGGATGGACTCGATCGCGCCGACGTCCAGACCGCGCGTCGGCTGCACGGCAATCAGCAGCGGCTTTTTCCGATCCAGCTCACGGGCGACAATCGCCTTCTGCTGGTTGCCGCCCGACATGGAGCGCACCGTGGTGACCGCGCCCTGTCCGCTGCGGACGTCAAAGCGCTCGATCAGCTCGTTTGCATACTTGCGCACGGCGTCAAAACGGATGAAGCCGTGGTTCTGGAAGTCCTTCTCGCGGAAGCGCTGGAGCACAATGTTTTCTTCCAGCGTGTTGCCGAGCACAAGCCCGTGCTTGTGCCGGTCGGCAGGGATGTGCGCCATGCCTGCGTCCGCGCGGCGGCGGACACTTTGGTGCGTGATCTCCTTGCCGCAGAGCGTGATGTCGCCGCCCGTGATGCGGTCAAGCCCCGTGATGCCCTCGATCAGCTCCGCCTGCCCGTTGCCGTCGATGCCTGCGATGCAGACGATCTCACCCGCGCGCACGTCAAAGCTGACGTTTTTAACAGCCGGTTTCTTATGCAAATGGGACGGCACCGTAAGATCGCGCACCTCGAGGATCGGCGCGCCGGGGTGACATTCGTCTTTGACGACCTCAAGCTGCACCGGTCTGCCGA
This sequence comes from Oscillospiraceae bacterium, assembly GCA_003343845.1. Taxonomy (GTDB): domain Bacteria; phylum Bacillota; class Clostridia; order Oscillospirales; family CAG-272; genus UMGS902. The sequence continues at coordinate 97,785 of QAKK01000018.1, read as the reverse complement.
CCATCATGGTGGACAACTCCTCCTTGGTGACGTCCGCCGTGTTGACCGTGCCGATGCATTTTCCCTTGCGCAAAACCGTCACGCGGTCCGCCACCGCCATGATTTCGTTGAGCTTGTGCGTGATAAACAGAATCGACTTGCCGTCGGCGGCAAAGCCCTTCATGATCTTCATCAGCTCGTCGATCTCCTGCGGGGTGAGTACCGCCGTCGGCTCGTCAAAGATCAGGATCTCGTTGTCGCGGTAGAGCATCTTGAGGATCTCCACGCGCTGCTGCATGCCGACCGTGATGTCCTCGATCTTCGCGTCGAGATCGACATGCAGCCCGTATTTCTCGGACAGCGCAGTCACGGCGCGGCGTGCCTCTTTCTTTTGCAGGAAGCCGAGCTTCGTGGTCTCGGCGCCGAGAATGATGTTGTCGAGGACGGTGAACACGTCGATCAGCTTGAAGTGCTGATGCACCATGCCGATGCCGAGCGCGGTTGCGTCGTTGGGGTCATTGATCTTCACGACCTCGCCGTTTTTGAGGATCTCGCCGCTCTCCGGCTGATACAAGCCGAACAGCACCGACATCAGCGTGGACTTGCCCGCGCCGTTCTCGCCGAGCAGGGCATGGATCTCACCCCGCCGCAGCGTCAGCGTCACATCATCGTTGGCAATGATACCGGGAAACACCTTGGTGATGTGCCGCATCTCAATGATGTAGTCACTTTGATTTGTATTCTGTGCCATAATTCAAACCGTGGCTTCTGCCGTGCAAAAGCTTCCTTTTCTCCGGAATGTGAAAACTTATGAAGTCTTCCTATCGCAAAAACAGGGGGAGGCGGAGCCTCCCCCTGCCCTACAGGATTTCTCCTGCTCTACAGGATCGCTTACTCAACGATGTTGAGCTTCACATTTGCAAACAGGTCAGCCGCGAGCTTCGTGTAGTCGTTGTCAACCGTGACCTTGCCGTCCTTCATGGACTTGAGGAGCGCGTCGTAATCCTTGACGGAGAACTTCTTGAAGCTCCAGGTTGCGGTCGGCAGACCGACTGCATCGTTTGCAGCGCCGAGGACGGTGGAAACATCGCCGAGTGCATCAAACTCGCCTGCATAGAACTTGCCGAGTGCGTAAACAACCGACTCGGTCAGACCCTTCATTGCCGAAGTGACAACCGTATCGGACTGGCTGGACTGGTCAACGTCAACGCCGATGACAACGCCGTCATTTGCAGCTGCTGCCGCAAATGCGGACTGGCACATCGAACCGCCGCATGCGAAGACGACCTCGGTACCGTTGGTGTACCAGCCGTTGAGCATGGTCTGAAGCTCGGACGATGCCGAGAAGCTGTTGCCGTACAGCCAGCTGTAGTTCATCTCGACGGTCTTGCCGCCTGCCTTTGCAGCATCGTTTGCGCCCTGGACAAAGCCGTAGCCGAATCTGCAGCATGCGGGGTTCTCACCGCCGCCGCCGCCCGAGAAGCCGAGCTTGGTGTAGCCTTCCTTGACAGCCGCGTAACCTGCGAGGTAACCGGACTGCTCCTCCTGGAAGGAGATCGGTGCAACATTCTTGAAGCCTATCTGATAGCCGTCGATGAAGACAAACTTCACTTCGGGGAAGGTCTCCGCAGCACGGCGGAGCGCGGTCTCCTGCAGGTAGCCTGCGCAGACGATGATCTTCGCGCCTGCATCAGCCGCTGCCTTCATGGCGTTGAAGCGGTCATCATCGGTCGCCTTATCGCCGTTTGCGGGCTGATAGTACTTGTAGGACTTGCTGTTGTCGGAAGCGTACTTCTTGACGCCTTCCCACGTACCCTGGTTGAAGGACTGGTCCTTCAGAGACCCGACGTCGGTAACAAACGCGATCTCATACTTGCCGTCCGACGACGTCATGTTGTCCGGGATCTCATCGACGCCGGTTTCCTTCTTGCCGCAGCCGACGAGACAAGCGCTGAGCAGCAGAACTGCCGTGAGCGCAAGTGCCAGGAATTTCTTCATAAGTCTTTTCCTCCTAATACAGGGCGCAAATTCGCCCGCTTGATACTCCCATTATAGCACATTTGCCCAAAAATGCAAGAATTTTTAAGATATTTTATAGACTTCTTTGCCATTTCGGCATTTTTCACAGGAAACGTGCCGCTTTTTCGTCAATGCTTTATGACCTTGCCGAGAACCGTACAGATGAGAAGTGCGGCAAGGTTGCAGAGTACGATGGTCGCTCCGGCGGGCAGCGTCATGGAAAAGAGCAGACCGCAGAGGAAGGAGACGACCGAGATGAGCGCCGAGAGCAGCACCACGCCGCGGAAGCTGCCAGCCAGCTGCATGGCGCCGAGCGCCGGGAAGATGATGAGGCTGGAGATGAGCATCGTGCCGACGATGCGCATGCCGACCACGACGGTCACGGCGATGAGCAGCGCCAGCAGCCCGTTGTACAGCCCGACGCGCACGCCCGCGCTCTTTGCAAACGGCTCGTCAAAGGTGACGGCGAAGATGCGGTTCTTGAACAGGACAAACAGGAGGATGACCACGGCGGAAAGCGAGACCGAAAGGATCACGTCCGCGCGGGTCAGCGTGAGAATACTGCCGAACAGATACCCGTTCAGATCGGTCGCACTGCCGCCGGCAAGCGAGTTTGCGACGACGCCGAGCGCCAGCGCGGAGGAGGACAGCACGGCGATTGCGCTGTCACCGCGCAGCTTCCGGCTGCCGGACAGTCCGAGCAGGAGAAAGGCGGCGAGGATGACGACCGGCACGGCGACCGCCATCGGCGCAAGGTTCAGCGCATAGGCGACCGAGAGCGCGCCGAAGCCGACGTGCGAAAGCCCGTCGCCGATCATGGCATAGCGGCGCAGGACGAGCAGGACGCCGAGCAGCGCCGCGCAGAGCGCGATCGGCACGCCGACGATGAGCGCATAGCGCATTACGGTCAGCGAGAAGACGGACGAAAGCAGTTCAGTCATGCTGCGCCCCCCCTTCCTCGGAAAACGCCGCGCCGAAGGGCGTCTGCAAAAAGTCAGCAGGTGTGCCGATAAACTTCAGCGAGGTTGCCAGATGCAGAATGCGGTCGGAATAGCGGAGCGCCGCGTCCACATCGTGCGAGACCATGACGACGGTCATGCCGTGCTCAGCCGACAGATGCTTGACCGTGGTGTACAGCTCCTTGGTCACCAGCGGGTCAAGCCCGGTGGTCGGCTCGTCGAGCAGCAGCACCTCCCCCGCGGCGCAGAGTGCGCGGCAGAGCAGCACGCGCTGCTGCTGCCCGCCCGAGAGCGCGCGGTAATTCTTCTTTGCAAAGGACGTCACGCCGAGCAGATCCATGTTGGCGCGCGCCGCCGCCTTCTGCGCGCGGCTGTAGAAGGGCAAAAAGCCCGTCCCGCCGACGCAGCCCGAGAGCACGACCTCGCGCACGCTTGCCGGGAAGTCGCGCTGTGCGCTCGACTGCTGCGGCATATAGCCGATGCGCCCGACCGTGTGCGTGTCGATCTCCACACTGCCCGCGTCCGGCGGCGTCATGCCGAGGATGGTCTTCACCAGCGTGGATTTGCCCGCGCCGTTTTCGCCGACGATGGTGAGAAACTCGCCCTTGTGCACCGAGAAGCTCACATCGTCCAGCGCCAGCGTCCGCTTGTTGCGGACGGTCAGATTCCTGCAGACGATCACGTCCATTAGTCCAGCACTTCCTTCAATACTTCAATATTCTTCGCCATGAGCGAAAGGTAGTCCTCGCCCGCGTCGTACTCGCCCTTTGTGATATTGTGGATCGCATGCAGGCGCAGCACCTCGGTTTCCGTCTCGGCGGCGATCGCCGCGGCGGTCTTTTCCTCGGACGGACTGTCGTAGAGCACGGCGGGCACACCGGTCTCGCGCACGGCGTTCACCAGCGCCAGCAGCGCGGTGGGCGACGCCTCGGTGTGCGAGGCGCAGCCAGAGAAGACCGCGCGGTGCGCGAGGTTATATTCGTCAAAGAGATAAACAAAGGCAAACGAGCCGCCGAAGCAGACCGTGTCCCGCACGGCGGCGGTGCGCACTGCCTGCATCTGCGCATCGAGCGCATCCAGCTTTGCCGTATAGGCGGCAAGATTTGCGGCATAGGTCTCCGCGCCGTCGGCATCCAGCGCCGCGAGCGCATCCGAGATGGCGGCGCACATCGTCTTTGCGTTGGCGATCGACGTCCAGATGTGCGGGTCGGATTCATCATGATCGTGGTCGTCGTGCTCGTGTTCTTCCTCCGCGCCGCTGTGGTCGGCGGGGAGAAGCGGCACGACCGCGGAGAGGTCGAGCACACGCAGGCTGCCGCGCGCCACGGCATCGGCGATGTCCGCGCTCGCAAGCAGCTTCTTTGCCCACAGCTCCATACCGTCGCCCGTGTAGATGAACAGATCGGCGCGGGCGATCTGTAAAATGTCGGCGGGCGTGGGGTCATAGGTGTGCGCATCTGCGCCGAAATCGAGCAGCAGCGTCACATCCGCGCGGTCGCCCGCGATGTTTTTGGCAAAATCGTACTGCGGAAACAACGTCGCCACCACCTGTACCCTGCCGTCGTCCGCCTGCGGTGCGCCGCAGGACGCAAGCAGCGTGCAGCAAAGCAGCGCCGCCGAAATCAAAGTCAGAATCCGTTTCATACTTTCCTCTCCCTCTTTTTGCGGCACTTTTCGCACACGCCGTACAGCATGGTCTTCTTCTCGTCCACCGAAAAGCCGTGCGCCGCCGCCATATGTGCAAACAGTGCCTCCAGCTCATGACAGTGCGTGTGACAGACCTCGCCGCACGCGGTGCAGATCAGATGAAAATGGCAGTCGTCGCCGCATTCGCTGCCGATCACGCGGTAGGTCACGCTCTTGCCGCTCTCGGCGGCAAAACGGCTGATCGCCCCCTCGCGGCAGAGCTCCTCGAGGTGGCGGTAGACCGTGCTGCGCCCGGTCTTCACGCCCTCCGCGCAGAGCGCGGCAACCACGCCGTCCACCGTCAGGCTCTCATTTCTGTGCCGCGCCAGACAGTCGAGCACGGCGCTCTTCTGTTTTGTATGATACCCCATTTTGTTTTCCTCAAAATCGAAATTGAAATTCAAATTCAAATTACAACGAACAGTATACCCCGCCCGCCCGGCTTTGTCAAGATTTTTTGCGCAAATTCTTGCTATCCGCAGCGAAGTATTGTATGATAATAAGGAAAGATGTGAAAACGCTGCGTGGACATGTTTTACCTCCCTCGGTGAGGGGGCTGAAGCAACTGTGCGCAAACATCCGTCTGTGCAGCCGCGTTCTGTACTGCTGAGACGCCATTCTGACGAATGGCTACCCCTCATCCGTCGCCGTTCGGCGGCGCCTTCCCCCAAGGGGGAAGGCTTATTTCTCTCAAAATCACCGCTATGGAGACCGTTATGCTTGATTTTCGAAAAAATAAATACAAGCTCATTGCCGCGGGGCTTGCGCTCGTGCTGATCGCCATCGGCGTTTTCGCCGCCGTGCGCGCCGTCCGCGCAAAGCGCAACGCCGCCTATCTCGAAAGCTACGGGCAGACCGCGCTCTACGCCGGGAGCTACAACGTGACCTACGACCTCTACCGCTATTTCTACCTGAACTACAAAGCCGAGCTGAAAGCCGACTACAAAAACGATGCGGGCGAAATCGAGACCGACGCGCTCGACCGCGCGGTGCGCGCGCGCATCGCCGAGGCGGTCCGCGGGCTGTACGCCACGATTTCGCTTGCCGCCGACTACGGCATCACACCCGAGGACGGCGACATCAAGGCAGCGGCGGTCGAATACATCGATTCCGTGCGCGACTACTACGGCGCGTCCGACTACGCGGCGGAGCTGGAAAACAACTGCATGACCGAGAAGGTCTTTGACTTCCTCGTGCGCGTGGACGGCACGGAGGACAAGCTGTTTGCCGCGATGACCGCAGCGGGCGGCGCGATCGAGAGCGACGACGCCGCGATCCTCGCCATCCTGCAAAGCGACGCCTTTGTCCGCGCAAAGCAGATCTTCATCGAAAACGACCCCGGCGAGGATGTGGAGAACAACCGGAAGATCGCCGAGGAAGTGCTGGACGCCTACCGCGGCGGCGTGGATTTTTCCACGCTGATCGGGCGCTATTCCGAGGACTATTCCATGCCGGCGGACGGCTACTACTTCACGCGCGGCGAGATGACCGACGCCTTTGAGGCGGCGGCGTTTGCCCTCGCCGACGGCGAGATCAGCGACGTGATCGAGAGCGACGACGGCTTTCACATTCTGCTCCGCCTGCCGAAGGACGAGAGCTACATCACCGCGCACTTTGACGAGCTGAAATCTCAGTACCAGAACGCGCGGTTCTATGCGATGATCGACGAGCGCGCCGCGCGCCTGACCGTGACCGAGGCGGACTATGTCCGCGCACTCGATGCAAAGGAGATTCATTAAGTGGCAGTATACAAGCGATATGACCAGCGCCGCCGCCGTGCGGTGCGGAATTTCTGCATCTGGCTTGCGGTGATCCTTGTGATCTTCGCTGCAACCGCGCTTCTCGGCGCTTACCTCGGGCGGCGGGCGGAGACCGCGCCCGCGCCGCACAAGCTCACCGGCACCGGTGACCTCTCCGCTGAGGTCGCCGCCCCCATTGCCGAGCACATCGTGCACGGCGAATTTGTCACGCCGGATGCGCTCACCGCCTTCACGGGCGGCGACGACCCCTACGCGCACGCATCGGTCTGGCTGTACCGGGACGGCGCGCCGACCTTTGCCACCGAAACCGACGCCAAGCTCGGGCGCGACACGGCAGCCCTGCCGCCCGTCACTGCGCTTGCGGCGAGCAACATCACGGGGCTTTTCGAAGTGCGCTCGATCTATGCGGACGCGCAGATCCGCGACGTGCGCTATGCCTATGAGCTTGCCCTGCTCAAAGAATACGCGGCGGCGGGCATCGGCGAGATCACGCTGGTGTTCGACCGGCTGGACAGCGACTGCCTCGAAGACGTTCTGCGGCTGGCATCCGCCTGCCCGGGCGCTGTCGCGCTCTGCGTGCCGTTTGACACGCTCGCATCCGACGTCTGCACCGACTTCTTCACCGCGGCAGGGGCAAAGGGCTGGTCGGTCGCCCTGCGCGCGGGCGGTATCCGCGCAGAAACGCTTGCCGAAAGCATCGAAGACTACGCCTTCTATTTCACCAAGTACAGCCTGCGGCTTGTGCTGGAGGGCAGCGAAGAGGGGCTGCTCGACGTCCTGCGCGAAAAATCGCTGCAAAGCTATCAGTTCTGCTCGGCGCGTCCCGCACCCGCGGCAGACACCGCCGAAACGACTCAATCCACGGAGGAATCCCGATGACCCTGCCACCGCTTCTCATCGCCGCCGAAAACGGCGATGTTCTCTTTTACAGCGGCGTGCGCCGCCGTGATGCACGCTTTGCCGCCATCCGCACCGCCTGCGCAGCGCAGCCGCGCGGCATTCTCAAGATCGGCGACACCCGCGCCTATGCCAAGCCCGTGTCGCTCGGCGGCAGAACCTACTATTTCTTCATGGATTTTGACCGGCTGTGCGCCTGCTACGGTGTGGAAGCTGCGCCCCGCGCGGCGGAAGGTCTGTTCGACGTGTCGACCTTTTCCAAGGCGCATGCCGCACCCCGCACGCTCGGTGCGCTGACCCGGCTGTTTGCGGACTGCTATGCCGAGGTCCTGGAGGACGCGGGCGTGCGGTTTTGCACGCGGGAGCTGCCGGGTAATGTCGTAGTCAACGCACCGCCGAACGCCTATGCACTCTGTCTCGCCCTGCTGATCCGCCTTGCCGCCGTCGGCGGGAACGCGGTCACCGTCAGCTTTGTGTACACGGGCGGCAACGTGCATATCTTTGCCGATGCGGCGGGCGGCGAGCCCTGCCCGGCAGGTGAAGCCGCGTTCCTGCGCGTGCTGCTTGCCGAGGTCAGCGCGGCAGCCGGCTTTGCCGTGGAAGAAACGCCGCAGGGCATGATGCTCTCGCTCTGTCCGCTCGATGTGGCACTGCTCGGGTTCAAAGCCGATATCGACGCGCACTACCGTCCGGGCGTCCGCCTGTTTGTCGAATTCTTCCGATGAATCGATCGGAAAATTTTTGCGCACGGCAAAATCCGCGCAATTTCGCGTCCCGCATACGGTATTCTGTAGGCGGGGTGAGAAAGTAGTTCCGGCGGCGCGCGCGCCGCTTCGGCAGCGGCGGCATGGGCGAGAGCCACACGGGAAATGCCGCCCCGCCGACCCTGTCCACCGTTCTCCTTTACCATGGGAAAAAGGCGCAAGCGTGCTGCTGCGCCTTTTTTTCAATCGTATTTCTTGTGCAAGCCGGGAGTCAACACCCACATGAGCGGTTTTTGCGTACAGCTTCCGATATACCGTAGGGGCGATCATCGGTCGCCCGTTTCCGCTTTGTGCGGCTGGCGACCGATGGTCGCCCCTACAGATTTTCACGCTGCAACTGCAAACCAGGCAATGCCGCGAACGGGTCTTTTTCTCATAAACATTGACAAACCGACACGGTTCGACTATAATTAAAGAGGAAAAACGGCGGCTTTGCCGCGGACTGAGGAACATATGGGTAAGTTTTCTGCTGATTTCAAGGCATTTATCGCAAAGGGCAATGTCGTCGACATGGCAGTCGGCGTTGTCATCGGCGGCGCGTTCAACAAGATCGTGTCCTCGCTGGTCAACGACGTCATTATGCCGCTGGTCAGCCTGCTGGTCGGCGGTCTCAACGTGACCGACTGGAAGTGGGTCATCCGCGAGGCGGTCTACGCCGCAGACGGCAGCGTCGTCACCGCGGAAACCGCACTCTGCTACGGCAGCTTCATCCAGAGCGTCATCGACTTTCTGATCATCGCGCTGACCATCTTCACGGTGCTGCGCGTGTTTGCAAACCTCCAGAGAAAACGCAAGGAAGAACCTGCAAAAGAAGCTGAATAAATGCGAAAAAGCCCTGCAAAACCATGGTTTTGCAGGGCTTTTTTATTTTTCCTATTTCAGCTTCAGCTCGTCGATGTCGAGAAAGGCGCGCGCCTCGGCAAGCGACGCGGTGGAAACATACTGCTTGGCGCCGCAGTTTTTGCAGAACACGCAGACGCTGTCGTCCAGCATCTCGATGTCGTAGTCCCCCTCGCCCGGCTTGCAGCGACAGGAAATCGCGTTCTCCGCCTCCAGTTCCTTGACGATGAAGCGCACGATGTCGTACACCTGCGCGTCCGGGATCTCTTCCTTCTGATCGGGCTGCTGTTTGAACACGTCGAGATTCTCCGCGCCCGCTTCGGTGAGCATCCGCGACAGCTCCTCGTCCGAGCGGGTGAGCGCGTCGGCGACCGACTTGCCGTCCCCGATCCAGCACAGCCCGAGCCCCGAAAGGGCACAGGGCAGCTCAAAGAACTCGTTCTTGAAGAACAGTTCGCGGCTGACAACATAGTCATGATCGTGGCGGCAGACCAGGCAGGGCACGCCGAGGCGCACCTTGCCGTCGTTGGTCTTTTTGATGGTCATCGAGCTTTTGCCGCAGGGGCATTTCAGCCGCATCGCCGATGCGGAAAGCGTGAAAATGCCGACAATGCTCTTGACACCGCAGCCACATTCGGGGCAGCGGTACGCCACGGTGGTTTCTTCGGGTTTAACGATCACGATTCTTCCTCACTTCCGGCGATGACCGTCTCGGCTGCATGCTTCCTGACCTCCGCCTTGTTTTCTTCGTGCCCGGCATTGGTGCGGGCATAGAGGTTGTAGCCGGTGGTATCGGCTACAAAATAGTAGTACCGCGTCTTTGCGGGATAGAACGCGCAGTAGAGCGCCTCATAGCCCGGGTTGGCGATCGCGCCGGGCGGCAGCCCGTGTGAGACGCGCGTGTTGTACGGGTTGTCAAAGTCGAGATTCTCTGCCGTGAGCGTCTCGGGGCGTTCGCCGGTCGCCATGCGGATGGCGTAGACCGTGGTCGCGTCGCTGTCGAGGCGCGGGAAGTTTGCGGGATCGTTCAGCCGGTTGTAGAAGACCGAGGCGACGTTCTCGTAGTCGACCGCGTATTTGACCTCTTTTTCAACCATGGAGGCAAGCGTGACAACCTCGTCGAGCGTCATACCGAGTTCTTCGAGGCGCGCGGCGCACATATCCTCGCCGATATACGCCAGCTTCTTCTTGAAGTTGACCAGCATCTTATAGATGACGGTCTCGGCGCTCGAGTCGGTGTAGAATTGATAGGTATCCGGAAAGAGATAGCCCTCGAGGCGGTAATAGCGTCCGTTTGACATGTCGATGTCGTTGACAAAATCCAGACCGTAGTCATACTCGTTGATCGCGCGGATCAGGGATGCACGGTCGGAAATGCCGTTTTCGGTCAGGATCTCGATGATGTCCTCGACGGTCGCGCCCTCGGGGAAGGTCACCCAAACCGTGCCGCGCACATACTGCTCCTTGAAGGCATCCAGCAGCTGCATGTAGTTTTCCATCGGCGTGATCGTGTAGGTGCCCGGGATGAAGACGCTCTTGCCGTCCTTGTCCACGCCGGATTCCTTTTTCAGCTTGGCATACAGGCGGAACAGTGAAGGGTATTCGATCACGCCCGCATCGCCGAGGATCTCCGAGACGTCATCCACCGTCGCGTTCTCGGGGATGACCACCTCGACCTCCGTGTCCGGCTTGACGAAAGCGAACACATCGTTTGCCACGACGACAACGGCATAGGCAAGCAGGATCGACACAAGCAGAACGGCGGTCATATAGATGATCGCCTTGAACACGCCGTTTACCGTCGAGGAAGCCTCTTCCTGCTGCACGGGTTCGCCGCGCACCGGTGTTTTCAGCCCCGTCTTCGGCAAAGCGTCGGTCAGGCGGGTCTTTTCATTGTCCTCTGAAGCGGGGGCTGCCGGTTTTGCAGGCGCCGGCTTGGCGGACGCTGTCTGTTTTTGGGGAGCGGGCTGTTTGGGCGCGGCGGGACGCTGCACCGGCGTCGGCTGCTTTGCCGGGGTCGGCTGTTTTGCCGCGTCGGGCTGTTTTGCCGGGGTCGGCTGTTTTGCCGCGTCGGGCTGTTTTGCCGGGGTCGGCTGCTGCGCCGCAATCGGCTGTTTCGCCGCAGTCGGCTGCTGTGCCGGGGTCGGCTGTTTTGCCGGGATCGGCTGCTGTGCCGCAGTCGGCTGTTTTGCCGCGTCGGGCTGTTTTGCCGGGGTCGGCTGCTGCGCCGCAGTCGGCTGTTTGAACGCCTCGGGCGTGCGGCGCGGACGCGGACGCTTGTTCGGTTCGTTTTCCATAGAATTTTCCTTTTCTGAAATCGGGGATGAAAGCGGGGGTGTATCTAAGCCCTCCCCTTTGGGGAAGGCTTGAATAGAATGCGAACGGATGCGGCGGGAGCAAGCCCCCGCCCTACGGAATGCATAAAAACGCATACCAATCGGTAGGGATTGGCGTCTCGGCGACCCATTCATTCCGGGTCGCCGTCCATGCGCTCTACCGCATCTCGAGGATCATCACTGCCGCGAACAGCAGGGTGCAGAGCAGAAACGGCAGCGAGAAGTACACGGAGGCGGATGCGCGGAGCCTGTCCGCATAGCGGAGACGCGGCGCGTAATCCGACGGCAGACCCGCATCGGCATAGGCGCGATAGGTGCGCGATGCCGCCGACAGCGTGAAGATCACGCAGATGAGAAATGCGAGCAGCATCACGATGAACAGCAGTGCAAAGCTCTCAAGGTGCGCCGCCACCGAGGACAGATAGACCCCGGCGTACACCGACGCGACATTGTAGACCGCATGGAGCAGCACCGCCGCAAACAGCGAGCGGCTGACATACACGGCAAAGCAGAGCACGACCGAGCAGAAGAAATACAGCGGCAGACGCTCAAAATTCAGATGTGCAAAGGCAAACAGCAGCGACGTGCCGATGATTGCCGTGCGCGTGCCGCACGCCTCAAAGGCGCAGAGGATCACGCCGCGGAAGAGAAATTCCTCACAGACGGCAGGCAGGATGCAGGCGACAAGGATCGTCACCGCCGGGCTTGCCGCGCCGGAGGTTCCCGCCGTCTGTGTGCCTGCAAGCCCCACGCGCTTGCCGACAAGCGTCAGCAGCGCGCTGCCGATGAGCAGACAGAGGAGCAGCAGAACAAGCGTCCCCACGCTCTCGGCGCGCGGCAATGCAAAGCGCAGCCTGCGCGCGTTGTAATCGCGATAGGCAAACAGGAACAGCACGGCGGGCAGCATACAGCTCACCGTCTGGGCGAGCGCAAGCACGGGCAGACGCCATGCGGCGGGCAGATCCGCCGTGCTGCTCACCATGCCGTAGACCAGTGTGAGAAACAGGCAGCCTGCGGCAGCGAGCGGCGCGGCGGTATACGGTTTCAGCTTCATTCTTTGGTTTCCTTTGCGCGCGGCGGCGCATACTTGCCCGCGTCCGGCGGGATGTAATCGGCATCGTAAAATTCGCGTTTCCGCGGCTTTGCCGGATTGCCGTCCCGGTCGACCAGCGGGACGGGACGACGGCGCCGCACCTCCCACTTGGGGGCTTTTTCGATCTTGCGTGTAAAGACGAGACCGCGTTCGGTCACGACCAGCGCAAGGTTGACGTCTTCATCGGTATAGGGGATCGGCGTGTCCGAAAGCAATGCGTGGAAAGAAACGCCGACTGCGGTCGAGCCGCGCAGAAAATCCGGAAAGCGCCGTATGTAGCGGTCGTACATCCCTTTTCCATAGCCGATGCGCCGCCCGCGGCGGTCAAACAGAAGCCCGGGCACGAGCATCAGCGTCCCGACCGTCGGCGTCAGCCGCCGTGCGGGATCGGGCAGGGGCTCGGGAATGTGCAGCGGACCGTTTTCGATGAGCGCGCCGTCCCCGAGCGCGTAGAATTCCATATCGCCCGTGGCATAGTCGCAGACCGGCAGCGCCACGCGCTTGCCGCGCGCGCGTGCCTCGGCGATCACCGGGCGGATATCGACCTCGCTGCCCACCGGACTGTAGCATAACACGGTGTCGCACAGCCCAAAGGTCGCCATGGAGAGAATCTTTTTGCAGATCGCCGCGCTTGCCTCGGCGCGCAGCGCCGCAGGCATGGCATCGCGCAATTCACGCGCGGCGCGGCGGCGTTCGGTCTTGGGGTTCTGCGCGGCGGCAGCCTTTTCGGGTTCGGTCGCAGCCGTCATTTTGCCAGCACCGAGTCGCCGAGATGTTCCGCAGTCTCCTTGCCGCAGAAAACCTCGACCAGTGCAAGCCCGAATTCGAGCGCTGCGCCCATGCCGACGCCGGTGATGATCCTGCCGTCCCGCACAACGCGGCGGTCGGACAGCTTTGCACCGGTAAGTTCGTGCTCAAAGCCGGGGTAGCAGACTGCCTCCCTGCCCTCGAGCAGACCGCGTCTGCCGAGCACCATCGGTGCGGCGCAGATGGCGGCAATATACGCGCCGTTCTTCGCGGCAGCGCGCAGCAGTCCGTCGCAGAACTGCGATTTATCCAGATTGGTCGTGCCGGGCATACCGCCGGGCAGAACCAGCATCTCAATATCGGAAAGCGAATTTTCCGCCGTCAGATCGGCGGTCACGGGGATGCCGTGCGAACCGGTCACGACCCGTTTTTCGGTCACGCTGACCGTTTTTGCATCAATGCCGGCGCGGCGCAGAAGATCCAGCGGGCAAAGTGCCTCGATCTCTTCAAAGCCGTCCGCAAGCAGAATATAGACCATGAAAACCATCCTTTCGGTAATGTTATAGTTGTGTTGTTTCCCTGTGCAAGGGGGATGTGAGCCTATCCGCGGCGGGAGCAAGCCCCCGCCTGTACGGTACATACAATTTTTCGCTAACCGGTAGGGGTCGGCGCCTCGACGACCCGTTTTGCTTTTTGCAAAATCCTCACACTTCGAGCAGCAGATCCGCGAAAATGCGGTCGGTCGCCGGAGGCGTTTTACAGCGCAGGAGCGCCTTCTCGCCGATCGGATCCTTCGGGGTGATGCCGATCGCGGCGAAAAGTCTGCCGTCCCGCACCGCGCAGAAGGCGTCGCCCGCGACGCAGGGCGCGGCGCCGCTCTCGGCAAGCGACAATTCAAACAGCGGCTGCCGCAGAAGCAGACCGCCGTGCCGCCGCGCGGCGCGGACCGCATCCGCATAGGTGCCGGGCTGTAGGTCCGCCGGGGCGGGACTTCCGCCGCTGCCCCCGACTGCCACGCAGCCGGACAGCGCCGCGGTAAAGCCCGCGCGGCGATAAAAATCGCAGAGACTGCGCGAACCGGGCACGGTGAGCAGAAAGTCGTCGGTGCAGCGCACCGCAGCGCCGAGCAGCGCATGGGCAAAACCGCGCCGCCGATAGGCTGCCGCCGTGCAGAGCGCATACAGATACCCGCCGTGCAGCGTCACGTCGCCCGCATGCAGCACCGCATCGCAGACAAAGCAGCCCGCGACAACGGTACTGCCCGCGCGGATATACAGATACCGCTCCTCCGCCGCGGCGGCAAACAGCCGCTCGAGAAACGCCGCGTCGTCGCCGAACGCCGCATGATGGAGCGCGCGCGCCGCGCGGCAGGTTGCCGCGTCCAGGTCGCGCACCCGCGCGATCCGGACCAGATCCGCCGAAACTTCCCTGTTCACAGCCGTTTTACCTCCCCATAGATCGCGTCTGCAATGGTCTCGCGCGGCAGGATTCTGCCGTCCCGACAACAGTCGATCCGATCAAAGCCGAGCTTTGCCGCCGCGTACAGTCCCGCGTCGTAGCAGGCGCGCATATAAGCGGCATCGGTCTCGTGAATGTCCTTCTTCTCGCCGCGCTTGTCCACAAGCGACATGGACACATCCGGTTCGACGACCAGATACAGCGTCAGATCCGGGCGCGGCAGTCCGAGCCTTGCAAACTCAAAGTCATAGAGCCAGTGCAGAAATTCATCCCAATCCGCGCGCCCGAGCTTGGAAAGCTGGTGCACGGCGTTGGCGCTGGTATAACGGTTGAAAATGATATAGTCGCACGTGTCGAGCAGCTTGCCCCAGGTCGTGCGCATGCTGATGTAGCGGTCGACCGCAAAGAAGGTCGCCGCCGGGTATGCGCCGGTGTCGTCGGGATGCCCGCCGAGCGCGCCGGAGAGGTACATCTCCACGGCAAAGCAGGAGGGGCTTCCGTACATCGGAAAGCTGACGACCTCGGCGGTACAGCCCTCGGCGCGCAGGCGGTCGCGGAGCAGCTCACTCTGCGTGTTCTTGCCGCTGCCGTCCAGCCCGTCGATCGAAATCAGCTTCGCTTTTCTCGTCTTTTCCATCAGTTCAGCCTCTCGTCGTTGTTGACCACCATCTCGCGGTACTGCGTCTTTGAGATCAGCACCTCGCGGGGTTTCTGTCCGTCCGGCGCGCTGACAAAGCCGCGCGCCTCCATGATGTCGATGATCTTCGCCGCACGCCCGTAGCCGATGGACAGCCTGCGCTGCAGGAGCGACGTGGAGATCTTGCCGGATTCGGTGGCGATCTCAAGCGCATCGCGGAGCTTCGGGTCGCTGCCCGCGTCCTCCGCCGCCTCGCCGCCGCCCTTCTTGCCGGTATTGCCGATGGTCTGCGCCTCACGCTCGATGCTCTCGATGATCTCGCTGTCGTATTCGGTCTCGCCCGCCGCCTGCTTGACGAAGGTCGTGATCTTCTCCACCTCGTCCTCGCTGACGAACGCGCCCTGTGCGCGCATCGGCTTGGAAAGCCCGACCGGGTAATAGAGCATATCGCCGCGTCCGATCAGCTTCTCCGCGCCCGCGATGTCAATGATGGTGCGCGAGTCGACCTGCGACGCCACCGTAAACGCGATGCGCGACGGGATGTTCGCCTTGATCAGACCCGTGATGACGTCCACCGAGGGACGCTGCGTGCCGATGATGATGTGCATGCCGGCGGCACGCGCCTTCTGCGCCAGACGGCAGATGGATTCCTCCACCGCGTCGGGCGCGGTCATCATCAGATCGGCAAGCTCGTCGATGATGATGACGGTATAGGGCAGGACCTCCATGCCGCGCTCGCGCGCGATCTCGTTGTAGGTCTCGATCTTGCGCGCGCCGACCTCCTCGATCAGCTCATAGCGGCGCTCCATCTCGGTGACCGCCCAGTGCAGAGCGCCCGCCGCCTTCTTCGGGTCGCTGACGACCGGCGTCTGCAAATGCGGAATGCCGTTGTAGATATTGAACTCGACCTTCTTCGGGTCGATCAGCATCAGTTTGACCTCGTCGGGGGTCGCTTTATACAGGATGCTCGTAATGATCGAGTTGATGCAGACCGATTTACCCATGCCGGTTGCGCCCGCGATCAGGAGGTGGGGCATCTTGGCGATGTCGAAGATGATCGGCGCGCCGCCGACGTCCTTGCCGAGGCAGACGGTGAGGCGGCTCTTCGCTTCCTTAAAGCTCTTGTCCTCGATCAGCTCGCGGAGCGCGACGGTGGAGACCACCTTGTTCGGCACCTCGATGCCGACTGCCGCCTTGCCGGGGATGGGCGCCTCGATGCGGATGCCCGAGGTTGCCAGCGACAGCGAAATATCGTCCACAAGGTTGGCGATCGAGCGCACGCGCGTGCCCGCCTCGGGAATCAGCTCATAGCGCGTGATCGTAGGACCGCGCGAGACGCTGGAAATGGTGACGTTGACGTGGAAGGAACGCAGGGTCTCGATCAGCTTCTGCGCGTTGGCGCGCAGCTCCGCGCCGACATCCTCGTTTTTCTTGTGCTCCGGCGGGGACAGGAGCGTCACCGGCGGGAAGCGGTAGGCAGGTTTCGGCGGCTTTGCGGGGGCGGTCACGGCAGCCTCCGCCGTGCCGACCGATTCGCGCACGACGCCGAGCGTCTCGCCCATGTCCGCCGTCTTTGCCTCCGGCACAGCGGCAAAATCACGCGTAGCGCTCTCGCCGAGTGCATCGCCGATGTCGATGCCGCCCGTCTCGGGCGCGTCGGCATCGTCGGGTCCCGCCGCGTCGGACACCGCCGACGATACGGGCGCGGGGTTGACAAAGATCGCTTCGAGATCGATCCGCCCCGCCGCGTCATAGACCGGGCGCTGCGCGGCGGCAGCCGTATCCGCGGGGTCGATCGCCGTGCCGCCCGCCTCGGGCAGGTCGGAGACCGTCGTCTCGGCGGTTTTCTCCGGCTCGGTGGGCGCATCCACGCCGAAGAGCGGGTCAAACGGCTCGTTCGGATCGGGCTTAGTCACGACGAGGTTTCCCATGGTGTCGTCCACGCCGCCGATGTCAAATGCGGGCGCGGGCTTTTTGGGGGCAGCCGCCGCCGACGTTTCCGGCGGCACGAAATTCTCGGTCTCCTCGCCGGATTCATAGTCAAACTCGCGCTCGCGCTTTTTTGCCGCCTCGGCAGCCGCGCGGCGCTCCTTCCGCATCTGCATGGAATAGCGGAAATTGATCCACAGCTTTTTCGGGGTCAGCCCGAACAAAAACAATCCGAAGGTGCAGAGCACCGCCGCCGACAGGATGATGCCCGCCGTCACCGCAAAGGCGCGGTACATGCCGATGCCGATGATGCCGCCGAGTACGCCGCCGCCGAAGCCGCTCGTGCCGCGCGCGTACAGCGACTTCACCGCAGCCATCTCTTCCCCGCTCACCGCAATCGAAATGAGCTGGATCAATGCGCCGAGGAACAGCGTGACCACAAAGGCAAAGATGCTTTTCATGACATGCGCGCCCTCGGCGACCCAGCTCCGCCAGTTGATCGCAAAGTAAACGAGCAGGAGGGGCAGCGCGTAGATGCAGGGACCGAACAGCCCGAGCAGCCCGTTTTTCAGCGCGTTGCCGACCGTACCGCTGTTCGGCACGATGAAGCATACCGCGACCAAAACTGCGCATACTACGAAAACATAGGGCAGCACACGGTGCAAGAGCGCGTTCTCGTCGCGCACGGGGCGCGGCGCGGGCGCGGGCGACTCCGCCGCGCGGGGACTTCTTGTATTTTTCTTCGGTGCGGCAGCCGTTTTCCGCGCGGACGCCGATTTCGACGTCTGCGCACGCTTTGCCGTGCCGGTTTTACGTTCAGCCATGTTGTATATCCTTTCCGATTCTGCGCGGGGGCAGCGGAATGCTCCTCTGTGCAAGGGGAGCCGGCGGCAATAGCCGCCTGAGGGGTTGTTCGTTATGGTACAATCCCTCCGTCACGCTCCGCGTGCCGCCTCCCTTTACACAAGAGAGGCATCCGCGCAAACCGCATATCTTCCTAAAATACATAATAGCAGAAAAACGCAAGAAATTCAAGACTTATTTTATCCGCCTTTCCGTGCGGATAAACGCGAAAACGGGAGGGGGACGGAAAATGCAGCAGACAGGCAGACCGAACGGCGATGCGCTGACGGTGCGGCAGCTCGGCATTCTGGCGGCGGGGGCGCTTGCCGCCGGATTCCTGAACGGGCTGCTCGGCGCGGGCGGCGGCGTGGTACTCTACTTCACGCTGGGGGCGATCGGCGGCGCGCGCGGCTCCAAGGAGAACCTCGTGCTCTCCTCAACGGCGGTCGCGTTTTACTGCCTCGTGTCGCTGTATTTTTACCGGGGTAACGCCGCGCTCGACACCGAGGACATCCTGCGCGTGGGCGTGCCCGCCGCGCTCGGCGGCTTTGCGGGCGCATATCTGCTCCGCCGCATCCCGCAGAGCGCCATGCGGAAGCTGTTTGCCGCCGTGGTCATCCTCGGCGGCGTGCTGATGCTGTTCAAATAACGTCCGGAGGTCAACATGCCGTTTGCAACCTTTCTCGTCGCGCTGCTTGCCGGAATGGGCGTCGGCAGCGGCGGACTTTACGTCGTTTATCTCACGCTCTTCGCCGGGAAGAACCAACTGGCGGCACAGGGGCTGAACCTGTACTTTTTCATCTTCGCCACCGCCGCGGCGATGCTGCTGCACGTCCGCACCGCGCCGATCCGCTGGCGGCGGCTGGCGGTGCTCTGTGCCGTCGGCGCGGTGGGCTGCGTCTGCGGCGCAACGCTGGCGCAGAACATGAATCTCACCCTGCTGCGCCGCATTTTCGCGTGGGTGTTGATCGCCTCCGGCGCGGTTTCTTTCCTCAAAAAAGAGCCGGACGCGAAAAAAATCAAAAAAACTCTTTACAAATGATTGCCGCCGTGCTATAATCATTTCCGTAACGCCGTGACTCAGTGGTCGGATACTGTCCGTTTTGCGGACGCTTCACCCGCCGCCGCCCGGTCATCGGTGAATTTATTTCATGAGGTGAAAAACCATGCTGAAAAACGAAAAGCAGGACATCATCACGACCTATGCGGTACACGAAGGCGACACCGGTTCGCCCGAGGTGCAGATCGCCATTCTGACCAGCCGCATCAACACGCTCACCGAGCACCTGAAGAACAACCCGAAGGACCATCACAGCCGCCGCGGCATGTTCAAGATGATCGGTAACAGAAGAAACCTCCTGGGTTATCTCCAGAAGAAGGACGTTGAGCGTTACCGCGCAATCGTCGAAAAGCTCGGCTTGCGCAAGTAATCGAAGTTTGCAAACCGAAGCCGGGCGCGGCTTCGGTTTGTTCTCTTTATGCCGGGGTGCATGCGCAGTCGCCCCTCGGCTCCCTCTTTGAGTGGGCTGTCGCCGAACGGCGACCGGAGGCGTTTTGCTCTCTGCAAAAACTCCTTCCACCGCGGAGCGCGGTCCCCCTCCCTCGCCGAGGGAGGTAAAGGATCAGCCGTTCAACCCCGCAAGCACAGACGCAAACCTCGATTCACTCTATTCCCCCCTTTTTGTAAACCACGGCGGCGGGATTAGCAGTTAAATATACCGCCCGGCAGGGTCGGGCAGCGTATTTAAGTGCTAAACCCACAGTCCGCCGAAAAAATATTTTTTGGAGGATATGCAAATGTTTGAAAACTACAAGGTCTTCAAGTACACCCTCGCAGGCAGACCGCTTGTGATCGAGACCGGCAAGCTCGCCGGCCTTGCCAACGGCTCCTGCCTCGTCCGCTACGGCGAGACCGTCGTGCTTGCCTGCGCAACCGCGTCGGAAAAGCCCCGCGACGGCATCGACTTCCTGCCCCTCTCGGTCGACTTCGAGGAGAGAATGTATGCGGCAGGCAAGATCCCCGGCGGCTTCCTGCGCCGCGAGGGTCGCCCGGGCGAGAAGGCAATTCTGACCTCGCGCGTCATCGACCGCCCGATCCGCCCCCTGTTCCCGAAGGATCTGCGCAACGACGTTGCGATTTCGCTGACCGTCATGGCAGTGGATCCCGACTGCTCGCATGAGATCGCCGGCATGATCGGCGCATCCATCGCCCTCTCCATCTCGGATATTCCGTGGAACGGACCGATCGGCGGCGTCTTCGTCGGCATGGTCGACGGCAAGCCGGTCATCAACCCCACCAAGGCACAGCGCGACGTGAGCACGCTGGAGTTGACGGTTGCCGCCACGATGCAGAAGATCGTCATGATCGAGGCAGGCGCAAAGGAAGTCTCCGACGACGATATGTACAACGCCATCATGCTCGCGCATGAGGAGATCAAGGGTCTGCTCGGCTTCATTAACGGCATCGTTGCCGAGATCGGCAAGCCGAAGTTCGCTTACCCCTCCTGCGAGCTGGATCACGATATGTTTGACGAGGTCTTCGCATTCTGCGAGAAGGATCTCATGACCGCGCTTGACACCGACGACAAGAACGTGCGCGACGAGCGCATGGTGCCGATCCAGGACGCGATCATCGAGCACTTCTCTGAGAAGTACCCCGACATCGCCTCCATCATGGGCGAGCTGGTCTACAAGATGCAGAAGAAGATCGTCCGCCGCTGGCTGCTGGAAGACGGCAAGCGCGTGGACGGCAGACGGCTCGACGAGATCCGTCCGCTGGCAGCCGAGGTCGGTCTCATTCACCGCGTGCACGGCAGCGGTCTGTTCACCCGCGGTCAGACGCAGGTGCTCACGATCGCAACCCTCGGCTCGATGGACGACAAGCAGGAGCTGGACGGCATCGACGACCAGACCGAGAAGCGCTACATGCACCACTACAACATGCCCGGTTATTCCACCGGTGAAGCAAAGCCCGCAAGAAGCCCCGGACGCCGCGAGATCGGTCACGGTGCGCTTGCCGAGCGTTCGCTCATCCCGGTTCTCCCCTCTGTGGAGGAATTCCCCTATGCCATCCGCTGCGTATCCGAAGTCGTCTCCTCCAACGGTTCGACCTCGCAGGCATCCGTCTGCGGCTCGACGCTGGCGCTGATGGACGCGGGCGTGCCGATCAAGGCGCCTGTCGCCGGTATTTCCTGCGGTCTGATCACCGAGGGCGAGCGCTGGATGACCATGATCGACATCCAGGGTCTTGAGGACTTCTACGGCGACATGGACTTCAAGGTCGCCGGCACGCACAAGGGCATCACCTCGATCCAGATGGACCTCAAGATCGACGGTCTGACGCCTGAAATCATCAAGGAAGCACTGGCTGTCACCCACCGCGGCAGAGACTACATCATTGACGAGATTCTGCTGAAGGCGATCGACAAGCCGAGAGCCGATGTCTCCGAGTTTGCACCCAAGATGATCACGATGAAGATCAACGTGGACAAGATCCGCGAGGTCATCGGCACGGGCGGCAAGGTCATTCAGAAGATTGTTGCCGACACCGGCGCGAAGATCGACATCGAGGAGGACGGCTCGGTCTACATCTCCGCCGTCAACCGCGACAACGCGTATGCGGCACAGGAGATCATCGCAGGCATCGTCTTTGAGCCCACGGTCGGCGCGATCTACACCGGCAAGGTCACGCGCATCATTCCGATCGGCGCATTTGTCGAGTTTGCCCCCGGCAAGGAAGGCATGGTGCACATCTCCAAGATCGCCAAGGAGCGCATCGAGAAGGTCGAGGACAGACTGGAAGTCGGTCAGACCGTCAAGGTCAAGTACCTCGGCACCGACGAAAAGAACCGCATGAACCTCTCGATGAAGGACGTCGAGCAGTAAGCAAAGTAAAAGCAGGAACGCGAACGCGTTCCTGCTTTTTGTTTGTATTTCAAATATCACATCTGAAACGCCTCATCCACCGCCTATGGCGGTGGATGAGGCGTCTGTCCTTGCATCAACCCTTTTCATACTGCGCCGTCATGATGCCGATGAAGCGGCAAAGCTCAGCGCGGAAATCCACAGGCGCGGGCGTGATGCCCGCGAGGGTAAGCGCCTCGCGGATGCGCGGACTACGGTAACAGATGCCGTTATAGCCGATGGCGTGGTACAGCACGGCGAGAAAGAGCGCGTTTGCCTCCTCCGCCGAAATGCCGAGCAGATCGCCGAAGCGCGCGTTGACCACGCCGACGCGGTCGTAGTAATTCCGCTTGAATGCGGCAAGCCGCTCCACCGTGACGTTGCTCTCGATGATCGAGCCGAGCATGTCCGCATAGCGCAGATAGTCGGTGTGCGCGGCGAGAATGCCAGCCCAGACCTCGCCGAGCACCGCATGCGTATAGCCGCATCCCGCCGGGAACGCCGCCGCAAGCGCATCGAAATAGGCGTTCATTTTGTCGGCGCAGAGCTCGAGGTAGATCTCCTCCTTGCTCGTCACATATTTATACAGATTGGCGCGCGTCCAGGACAGCTGCGCGGCGATCGCGGACAGCGTGATCGTCGGATAGGGCTGCGTCTGTGCCAGCGCGTCCGCCGCCGCCTTGATCTCATCCATACGCGCCGCCTTCTGCGCGTCGCTCCGTGCCCGGATAAAGTCGTTCATCTGCGTCACCTGTGTTTCTCTCTGTGAATCTTCTGTGATTTCTATTATAACCGTTTCTTTTCCTCTTGACAAGAGGCAATTTATATGTTATATTCGTTTTTAGTAACGACATGTTTCTTATATGATACAGAAGGAACAGATCATGGCAGAAAAACAGTCTGTGGGGCATGACGCACTGGGAAAATTCGCGCCCGCATTTGCGCATTTCAACGATGACGTGCTGTTCGGCGAGGTGTGGAGCCGCACCGACAAGCTGTCGGCGCGCGATCGCTCGATCGTCACGGTGACGGCGCTGGTCGCACAGGGGCTGACCGACTCGTCCTTTGCCTATCATCTCGCAGCGGCAAAGAAAAACGGCGTGGCGCAGACCGAGATCGCCGAAATTCTGACGCACGCCGCCTTCTACATTGGCTGGCCGAAGGCATGGGCTGCCTTCCGCATGGCGAAGGAGATCTGGAGCGAGGATGAAGCGCCTGCTACGGACGCCATGGAGGCGCACGCAAAGTCGATGCTCTTCCCCATCGGCGCGCCGAACGACGGCTTTGCGCAATACTTCACGGGCAAGAGCTACCTCGCGCCGCTCTCGACGTCGGGCGTCGGCATCTTCAACGTGACCTTTGAGCCGGGCTGCCGAAACTTCTGGCACACGCACGAGGCGGCGCGCGGCGGCGGGCAGATTCTCGTCTGCGTCGGCGGACGCGGCATCTACCGCGAATGGGGCAAGGCGCCGCAGTATCTCAACCCGGGCGACGTGGTGAACATCCCTGCCGGGGTCAAGCACTGGCACGGCGCGGCGGCTGACAGCTGGTTCTCACACCTGGCGATCGAAGTGCCCGGTGAGGGCGCACACACCGAATGGTTTGACGCCGACACCGAAGTGTAAAATATGAAAATTCAAATCCGACTTGTAAAAAAGGAGACTTCAAAAATGGCAAAGAACATCCTGATCCTGTCCACCTCACCCCGCAGAAAGGGCAATTCCGCAGCGCTTGCCGAAGCCTTTGCCGAGGGGGCGCATGAAGCGGGAAACCACGCAGAAGTCGTCACGCTGTGCGACATGAAGCTGGAATTCTGCCGCGGCTGTCTCGCCTGTCAGAAGACGGGACGCTGCATCCTTGACGACGATGTGCGCGACCTTTTGCCGAAGATCCACGACGCGGACGTGCTGGTCTTTGCCACGCCGATCTACTATTACGAGATGAGCGGGCAGATGAAGACGCTGATCGACCGCATCAACCCGCTGTTTGACTCGGACTACCGCTTCACCGACGTGTATTTCCTGTCGGCTGCCGCCGAGGACGCAGAGGGCGTAGACGCCCGCGCCATCGAAGGTCTGGGCGGGTTTATCGACTGCTTTGAACGCGCCCGTTTTGCGGGCAGCGTCTTTGCAGGCGGCGTGACCGCGCCCGGCGAGATCGCGGGGCATCCCGCCCTTGCCGACGCCCGTGAAATGGGAAGAAAAGCGTAAAGCGGAGGAGCCGGGAAGGCGCGCCCCTCTATAGGGGCGACCATCGTGTCAAGAGTAACATGGTAAACACCGTGGTAAGGACATGGTACACACCGTAGGGCGGGGCTCGCTCCCGCCGCAACCGTGCCTTCCCCTTTGGGGAAGCCTATTGCAAAAAAGGAACGAACCGCGGTTCGTTCCTTTTTTCTTATTTCCTTCTTCTTACTCACCGTCGCGCATGGAGGCAACGGCGATGCGGGTGAAGATGACGCACGCCTCGGCGCGGGTGATCTCATTTGCCGCGTTGTAGTTGCCCTTGTTGTCGCCGCCGACGATGCCTGCATTCGCGAGCTTGCGCACCGCTGCCGCGCAGGGCATGCCGTCCGTGACATCGGGCAGTACCTTCTCGCGGATCGCCGCATATTCGCTGTCGGGCAGAATGTTCGCAAAGACGATCGCCATGTCGCCGCGGGTGATATTCTTGTTGTAATCCGCAAACTGACCGTCCTTGATGATGCCGTTCTCGATGCAGTAGGTGGCATAGGGCATATACCATGCCTCGCCTGCCGCGGCTGCGCGGACGGTCTTGCCTGTGTAGGCTGTGTGGATTTTCACCGCCGCAGTCAGCGCCTGCGCCACCGTAAACTTGCCATCGGGTGAGAACGCCGTCGTGCTCGTGCCGTTTGCCAGCGCATATTCATACGCGGTCTTCACATAGGTGTAGAACCACTTGTCATTCGTCACATCGGCAAACGTATTCTCGTACCCGCGCGTCGGCTTGAACGGACTCTCCGCCGGCTTGCTGTCTCCATAGGTCAGAAGCGTGCCGCTCCCCTCTACTGTCATGACCTTCTGCGCCGCTTCGCTGAGGATCGCGGTTGCCCCCTCCTCCAGCAGGATGCGGAAGTGATAGTCATTGCCGGGCTTGGACATCAGCACCACCGTATCCGTGACGGTCAGCGTTGCCCCCGCCGAGACCGCGATGGTGTTCTGCTTGTTCTCCTGGAACAGGATGATGTTGTCGAAAATAACGTCGTTTTCGATGGTCAGCGTGGCGCCGGACGCCATCTTGAACGAGGTGTTCGGGTTGTTCTCGGGCGTCGGATCCTTGTAGTCCGCGCCGCCGAAGGCAGCCGTAAAGGTGAGGGCGCCGCCCGTCTTCGGCAATGTTCAATCACGCGCGACCCATACCTTGCCGACGACCACGACCGTGCCGCCGTCCTTCACGCAGCTGAGCGAACCGTTGCCGGTGAGCGCACCGAATGTCTTCTTCGGCGCGGCGGCAGAAAGCCCATCATTTGCATCATTGCCGGCAACGCCGTCAAGGTACACGACCGCATCTGCCGCAGAGGCGAGAAGCGGCAAAGCGCCGAGTGTGAGCAGCAGAGCAAGCAGCAGGGATACGAATCTTTTCATGCCGGTTTTCTCCGTGTTCGGAAAATTTTTCATCTATAGAATATCGGAAAACCGCCGCAAAAGCAATGCACATAGCGATCCTGTTTTGTCTCCTCCGTTCTTCCCGCGACCGACAACGAAAAAAGCATACGGACACATGTCCGTATGCTTTTTCCTGTTCTACTTTGTCGCCTCAAGCAAAAGCAGCAGCAGCGCACGTCTTTGTGCGCCGTCTGTGCCTTCCAGCAACCGGTCGAGCGCCGCAAAAGCGGCGCGCTTGTCCGCATCCTTCTCCATGCGGACGGCGGTTCCCTTTTCCATGTTCCCGTTTCCTTTACTCCATACTCTCGAAAAGCGCCAAGCGTGATCCCATACCCGCAAAACGGGGAGCAGGCACGAAATAACCTCCGACTTCTTGACAAACCGGCGAAATTCCTATATAATAGAACACGAAAGATGTTTCGTCTATTATTATAAACGGGCGAGCCCGTCTTGTCAAGTAAAAAGACGAAAGTTTTTTCGTGTTAAGGAAAAAATATGGAATTTAATGAGAAACTCCGCCTGCTGCGAAAGAACGCAGGGCTGACCCAGCGGCAGGTTGCCGATGCGGTCGGCGTGACCTACAGAACCTATCAGAACTATGAGGCGGGCGCATCCATGCCCGCCGGCGACACAGCCTCGCGGCTTGCCGCCGCCCTCGGCGTGAGCACGGACACCCTGTTTGGCACAGCCTCCGCATCCGCGCCCGAGGCGCCGGACCGTGCGCTGCGCGCCCTGCTCGCCGAGATGCAGGCGCTTTTTGCGGGCGGCGCCCTGCGCGAAGAGGACAAAAAATACGTGCTCGACGCGCTGACCGAAGCCTATTTCCGCACAAAACAGCAGGGGAAGGAGAACCGCCATGGCTGATACAAACGCGCTTGCAGCACTCGCCGCCGCGCTGGAACAATTCGACGTGCCGACATACGACGCGCTGCCCGAGATCGACCTCTATATGGACCAGGTGATCGGCTACCTGAACCGCCTGCTCTGCCGCGTCTGCCGCAGCGAAGACGGCGCGCCGCTGACGCCGAGCATGATCAACAACTATGTCAAGGGCGGGCATGTGGAGCGCCCGGTGCAGAAAAAGTACAGCCGGGATCGCATCGCGATGCTGTATATGCTCTGCTGCCTCAAGCAGAATCTGACCATCTCCGAGGCAGCCGCGCTGCTCGGCGGCGAGGATACCGAGGCGCTCTATGCGCGCTTTCGCAACCTGCAAACCGCGGCGCTGCACAGCCTTTCCGGCGCTGTTCCCGCAGCGGATGCGGACGAAGCCGTCCTCCGCGAGACCGCGCTGCGCCTCTCGCTGCACAGCGCGGCGGAACGCCTGCTCGCCGAGGCGATCATTGCCGCCCTGCCGGCTGCCGACGGCGATGCGGCGGCAAAAAAACAGAAAAAAGCAAAATAACTTGCATTTTTTCCCGCATTGGATTATAATAAAAGTTGTGTGTTTGAATCCGCTGTCGGCACGCCGCACCTATCGCCGGCAAGCGTACTTTTTGAGAAAAGAGGATCACTACGATGGAATACAAGATGAAAATTGCGGGTCTTGACCGCGCACTCCCGCTCTGCCCGCTGAACGAGAACCTGTATATCGGCGCTTTTGTCATGTTCGGCGACGTGGAGCTGACCGTGGCGACGGCAACCGAGCTGCTCAAGATCGCGCCCGACTACGACGTGATGATCACGGCAGAGTCCAAGGGTATTCCGCTCGCCTATGAGATGGCGCGCCAGAGAGGCGGCGAACGCTGGCTGCTCGCGCGCAAAGCGCCCAAGCTCTATATGCGCGACGTGCTGAAGTGCGAGGTGCGCTCCATCACCACTGATGCAAACCAGGTGCTCTACCTCGACGGCTATGACGCCGCCTATATGCGCGGCAAGCGCGTGCTGATCGTGGACGATGTCATCAGCACCGGCGAGTCGCTGCACGCGCTCGAGACGCTGGTGCACGAGGCAGGCGGCAAGGTCGTCGGCAAAATGGCAGTCCTCGCCGAGGGCGACGCCACGGCGCGCAAGGATATTCTCTACCTGGAGAAGCTTCCGCTGTTCAACGCAGAAGGCAAGCCGATCGACTGACCGCGTCCATGCCTGTCGCGTCCGCGTCAGCGGACATATCGTGTCTTTGACCTATCGCGCGCCACAGGCTCATATCGCGCGCCGCAGGCGCATATCGCATGTAAAAAGCCAAGTCGCATGACTTGGCTTTTTGTTTTGAATTCTTTCAAAGTCCTTTGAAAGGGGAATGGGGGAAACTTTCCTATAGGAAAGTTTCCCCCATCGTTCTCTATTCAAACTTTCGTTCCCTTCGCTCCGCCGAGGTGAATGCCCGAGAGGACGTTGCTGTCGAAGGAGTAGGTCAGCGCGGCGCGCTCGCGGTGACGCTTCATGCCGAGCGAGATCATGCGCTCCAGCAGCGCCGTGTAGGACACGCCGAGCGGCTCCCACAGATAGAACGAGAGCGAGCCGGGAATCGTGTTGATCTCGTTTAAGTAGACCTTGTTTTCGTCGCAGTCG
The DNA here is from genome assembly GCA_003343845.1 of Oscillospiraceae bacterium. Classification (GTDB taxonomy): domain Bacteria; phylum Bacillota; class Clostridia; order Oscillospirales; family CAG-272; genus UMGS902. Next base: position 69,798 of record QAKK01000018.1, on the reverse strand, counting down.
ATCATGAAGTCGATGCGCGAAACGCCCGAGCAGCCCAGCACGCGGAATGCCTTCACCGCCGTCTCGCGGATCGCCTCGCGCAGCGCGTCCGGAATCTCCGCCGGGATCTTGCGCTTCACGCTTGCCATGCCGCTCGACTTGCCGCCCTTGGCGTTGTCGATATACTTGTTTTCAAAGGAGAGGATCTCGTCCGCCGCGACCGGTTCCTCGCACTCGGATGCCTCCGCCGCAAAGCGGTCGCCCAGCACCGCGCAGTTGATCTCGCGCAGATGCACGATCGCGCGCTCCACCAGTACCACCTGTGCAAAGGAGAATGCCGTGTCCAGTGACTTTGCCAGCGCCGTGCGGTCGGCGGCAACGCTGATGCCGATGCTCGAACCGAGGTTTGCAGGCTTGACGATCACGGGGTAACCGAACGCTGCCTCGATGTCCGCAATCGTGCGGTCGGGGTCGGCGTAGTCCGCGGTCGTGTAGCGGCGGCAGTCCAGCACCGGAATGCCGTTGTCCTTGAAAATTGCCTTCATTGCGTATTTGTCCATGCCGAGCGCGCTCGCCGTCACGTCACAGCCCACATAGGGGATGTTCAGCATCTCGATGTAGCCCGCCAGCGTGCCGTCTTCGGTGTTCGTGCCGTGCACGATCGGGAACGCCACGTCGATCTGCCCGATGCGGTTCTTGCCGAGCGCCTTCGGCGGGAAACGATAGATGCCCGCCGCGTCGCCCTCGCCGACGAGCGTCACGCGCTCGCACCTCCCGAGCAGGGCGGGAATGTCCTTGTAGTTTTCGATCGTGAGCAGCGCCTCACCCGTGTAAAAGCGGTTGTCCTTGGTGATGTAGAGCGGGATCACGTCGTATTTGTCGCGGTTGATCGCCAGCATCGCCTGCACTGCCGAGATGATGGAGATCTCATGTTCGGTGGACTTGCCGCCGAAGAATACGCCAAGCTGAATCTTCATAAGTCGTTCCTTTCGTATGGTCAAAAATCCGCATCAGAAATTGTCGGGCAGGTCGTTTTCCAGCAGCACGACTTTTTTTCTGCCGCCCGCGTCGAGCGCGTAGACATAGCGCATCGCGTCGGCAAAATTCTTCGCGGTATAGAGCTTCTTTTCGTCGGCGCCCGCCTCCCGCGCACCGCGCAGAATGGGCTTCGCCTGCTTTTCGCCGACGGCGACGATCACGTCGCAGACGGCGGCGGCACGCGCGCCGAGTTCGGCGTTGAGCGCGTCCTCGCGGTCGCCGAGCTCGATCATGCCGGGGGTGACAATAATCCGCATCGCGTCAAAACGCCCGAGCGTCTCAAGCGCGGCAGCCGCGCCTGCGGGATTGGAGTTGAATGCGTCGTCGATGATCGTGATCGCGCCGCGGTCCAGCAGCTCCATGCGGTGGGGTACGGCGCGCAGCGTCCGCACGGCGGGAACCAGTTCGGCAAGCGGAATGGCGTAGCCGTTTGCCGCGGCGATCGCGCCCACGATGTTCTCGACGTTTGCCGCGCCGATGAGCTTTGTGGAGAATTTCTGCCGCTCGTCGCCGTGGACGAGCGTGAAGGTCGTGCCCGCGGTGTCCACCGCGATGTCGGTTGCAAAATAGTCCGCATCCGGGCGCAGCCCGTAGGTCACGGCGGCGCGTGGCGGCGGGTTCTTTGCGATGGTTTCGCTCGACAGATTCACATAGAGGATGCCGTCCGCGGGCAGCGCGTCGGCAAGCTCATATTTGGTTTTGATGATGTTTTCCACGCTGCCGAAGCTCTCGAGGTGCTGCTCGCCGATCGAGGTCACGATGCCGCGCGTCGGGTGCACGATGTCGCAGAGCTCCTTGATGTCGCCGACGTATTTCGCGCCCATCTCGCAGACGAAGATCTCATGCGTCGCGCGGAGAGACTGGCGGATGGTCTTGACCACGCCCATCGGCGTGTTGTAGCTCTCGGGGGTCATCAGCGTGTTGTAGCGCACCGAGAGCAGGTGCGTGAGAAAGTATTTGACCGAGGTCTTGCCGAACGAGCCGGTGATGCCGATGATCTGCAGGTTCGGGCAGGACGCGAGGATCTTTTTTGCGTCGTTGGTGTAATGCCGCCGCACCGCCGCCTCGATCGGCGCATTGATCCGGTTTGCCGCCGGGATGAGGAAAGACAGGGCAAACGCCGCGATGCCGAAAAGCACAAATTCACCCGTCGAACCGAGCGCGACGCCGAGGGCAAGCAGGAGAAGCACCAGAATGCCGAGCGTCACAAACAGGCGGCAGAGCCGCGCCGTGAACACCAGCGGCTTTTTCGCCTTTTTCGGCAGGGAAAACGCCGCGAGCACAAGGCAGAGCAGTGCAAAAAATCCGTATGCATACGCCGCATGACGTGCGGAAACAAAGCCGCAGCCGATCGCACCGATAAGGGCAAAAAACGGCGGGATCATGCGCGTTTTATTTGCCCGCATCCAGCTCCACTGTACCCGTGCGGTGTAGGAATTGAGCTGGAACATGTGCAGAAAATACCGTGCTTCGAAATACAGATATGCGGCAAGCGAGCAAAGCGCGAGCGCATGCAGCGTGTGGGTGAAAGCCGTGACAGGGTTCATGGAAAAACCTCCGTTAAAGTTCAAAGAAGGAGCCGAGCACGCGGCGGAAAAGCGCCGGGTCGTCGGCAAAGGAGAAGTGGCTGCCGCCGCGGACGACGACAAGTCCTGCGTCGGGAATCTCGCGCTCCATCCGCTTGGCGTCGGCAAGCGGCGTCGCGTCGTCGGCGTCGCCCCAGAAGAGCAGGGTCGGCGCGGTGACCTTGGGCAGGCAGTGCGTAAGATCTTCGTTCACTGCGAGCACGAGCGTCTTTTTCATGGTCTCACTTGCGTTGTTGTAGTCCGCCGAGCCGCGCTTCTTCCGCCAGGCATCGACCGCGCCGGGGAACAGCTTCTGCATCGGTTTTGTCGAGAGAATGCGCCGCCCCGCCTTGTAGGCGGCAAGCGACAGGCGCGCGCCGGGCGACTGCTTCGGCTTGATTCCCGCCGCATCCACCAGCATTACGCGGTCGATGACAAAGGGGAGGGGCTGCGCGCTCTGCTTCTCAAACAGCTTGAGGATGACGCGCCCGCCGTAGGAGTGTCCGATGAGCGAGACATGCGTGACGCCAAGCGAGGCGAGCAGACCGATGAACAGGTCGGCATAGTCGCCGGGCGACATCGGCGCTGGCGGCTCGGGACTCCCCCCGAAGCCGCAGAGATCGGGGAGCAGGACGGTGTACTTCTTTGCCAAAAGCTCCGCCGTGCCGCGGAACATCTCGCCCGAGCAGCCCCAGCCGTGCAGGATCAGCACGGCGCGCTCGCCGTCTCCCAGTCGCTCGTATTCCACCGTGCGTCCGTTTTCCGTATAGCGCATCGCTTTCCCCCCCGATCCGTAAAAATCCAAATTACAGTATACCATATCACCCGCACCATTGCCACAGTTTTTTGAAAAAAGCCGTGATTTTTCGGGCAAAAAATCCGCGCATTTGTTCATTTAGGCTTTACAGCGTATTTTATTCTATGCTATAATATAAAATACTATATTATACAGTTTAATCGGAGGTGCGGAATTTGCAGACCATCCTCAGCTTCCTGACGGATACCTTCGGCAAACTCGGCGCGCAGTTTCTGTCGATCTCATTCAACGACATCGTTGATATTGCGCTGCTTGCCGTCGTGCTTTACTATGTCTATCGCTTTGTCCGCGAACGGCGGGCGGGCAAGCTCGCGCTCGGTCTGGCGATCCTCGTCGTCTTCTATGCGCTGACCGCCATTTTCGAGATGCACGCGATGAGTTTTCTCCTTCAGAACGTGTTTCAGGTCGGTCTGCTTGCGCTCATCATCCTGTTCCAGCCCGAGCTGCGTGCCGCGCTGGAGAAGGTGGGCGGCGATCCGCTGCGCTCCATCCGCAACTTAACCGAGCCGAAGGAGGTTGCCGAGACCACCCGCGCCATCGACAACATCTGCATCGCGGCGAGCGACATGGCGCGTGACCGCACCGGCGCGCTGATCGTCATTGAGCGCACCACCAAACTCGGCGACATCATGAAGACAGGCGTGCAGGTGGACGCCGTGATCTCGCAGAGCCTCATCAAGAACATCTTCTTCAACAAGGCAGCGCTGCATGACGGCGCCATGATCATCCGTGACAACCGCATCGCCGCGGCGGGCTGCTTCCTGCCGCTGACGCAGAACACGCAGATCAGCAAGGACAAGGGCACGCGCCACCGTGCGGGCGTCGGCGTCAGCGAGGTCAGCGACGCGGTGGTCATCATCGTCTCCGAGGAGACCGGCGAGATCTCGCTGGCGCTCGGCGGCTCGCTGCTCGGCGGGCAGAATTACACCACGCTGCGCCAGCAGTTGACGCAGCTGCTCTTCGGCGACACGCGCCGCAAGGGCAAGAAGGACAAGAAAGACAAGAAAAAACGGGCGGCGGCAGCCGCCGCGGCAGGCGGGGAGGCGCAGGACAGTGGCACAGACAAATAAGAGCGGGGAGACCGTCCGCGAGCGGCTGAAGACCTCGGATCTCATTCCGCGCCTTTTGTGCGTGGTCATCGCGGTGATCATCTGGCTGTATGTCATGTCCAATGAGAGCCCCGACTATGAGCGCACCTTCTCGGGCGTGACGGTCTCGATCGAGAACGCCGCGCTCCTGTCGAGCGAATACGATCTGTCGGTCATCAGCGGGTACGGCGAGCGCGCCGACATCACGGTCACCGGCAAGAAGAGCGACCTCATCTCCTATTCGCTCGAGGACATCGTCCCGAGCGTGGATGTCGGCAGCATCACAACGCCCGGCAAGCATCAGCTTTCCATCTCGGTCACCACGCCGGACGGCTGCACGGTCGGCAGCGTCAGCCCTACCTCCATCGAGGTGTATATCGACCAGATCGCCACCAAGACCCTGCCGGTCGTGGTCAACATCAGTCAGGTGCAGCATGAGCAGTCAATCACGCTCGGCGTGCCCACGCCGGATGTGACCGCCGTCACAGTCAGCGGTCCCGCATCGGTCATCGAGGCGGCATCCCGCGCCGTGGTCGATCTGGCACTCGGCGAGCTGACCACCGGCGTCACCGCGCGCGGCACGCTGCATGTCGTCACCGAGGACGGCGCGACGGTGGATAACCCCTATCTCACCCTGTCGCAGACCTCGGTCGGTGTGACCGTGCCGGTCTACATCGAGCGCGAGATCCCCATCACGGTGGGGACGAAATACGGCTACTTCAATGAGGACAATACGCGCATCACGGTCTCGCCGAAGAGTCTGACCGTCCGCGCCGATCCCGCCCTGCTCGAGGGTGTGGATGCCTTCGAGATCGCCACGATCGACGAAAAGAAGATCAGCGGCAACGAGACGCAGATCGTCGCCATCACGCTGCCTGCCGGCGTGGAGAATCTCAGCAGTGCGACCTCGGCATCCATCAGCATCACGCACAGAAACACGACGAAGAAGAGCCTGGTTGTCGGCGACATCTCGATCAAGAACCCGAACGGGCTGAAATACACCCTGCTCACCGAGAGCGTCAACCTTGTGCTGCGCGCGCCCACCGATATTGCCGATGCGCTGACCGACGCGGATGTGCGCCTGTCGGCGGAGCTGAACTACAGCGGCATCACCGGCATCGTGCAGGTGCCGGTCACGGTCACGGTTGCGGACGCCTACAAGAACACGGTCTATGAGCTCGGCGAATACGCCGTATCGGTGATGATCGAAAAATGACGAAGTACATTCTCGGCGGCATCTCCGTGCCGCCCGGCACGGAAAAAGACGAAGTGATCGCCGCCGCGGCAAAGAAGCTGCGCCGCGCGGGGATTTCCGCCGCGCGGCTGACGATCTGGCGGCGCAGCGTGGATGCGCGCAAACAAAACGACATCCGCATCGTCTATGCCGTACTGTTTGAAACCCCCGGCACGCTCAAAAAAGAAACCGTGGAAAAGCATGCGCTGCGTCCGGCTTCGGACGCGGCGCTTGCCGTTTCCTGTGGGACGACGCCGCTCGGCGCGCGCCCGATCGTCGTCGGGATGGGTCCCTGCGGCATGTTTGCGGCGCTCCTGCTTGCCGAGCACGGCTACCGCCCGCTGCTCATTGAGCGCGGCGGCGATGTTGCCGACCGTGTGCGCACGGTGGAGGCGTTCTATGCGGGCGGCGCGCTCGACCCCGACTGCTCGGTGCAGTTCGGCGCGGGCGGCGCGGGCACGTTCTCGGACGGCAAGCTGGTCACCCGCATCGGGGACGCGCATTGCAGCTATGTGCTCTCCCGCTTTGCGGCGTTCGGCGCGCCGGCGGAGATCCTCACAAACGCAAAGCCCCACATCGGCACCGACGTGCTGCGGGATGTAGTGTCGAATATCGCAGAAGAGATCACCCGTCTCGACGGCGAGATCCTTTACCGCACCCGGTTCCTCGGCTATGATGAGCCGAAGGACGGCGTGCGCCGCATCCGCACCACGCGCGGCGACTTTGAGACCTCTGCGCTGGTTCTTGCCATCGGGCACAGCGCCCGCGATACCTATGCGATGCTGCTCGACCGCGGCTGTGCCATTGAGGCAAAGGACTTCTCGGTCGGCATGCGCATTGAGCATAAAAAGGCGGACATCGACCGTGCGCTCTACGGTGCGTTGGCGGGCTCGCCCGATCTGCCCTATGCCGAGTACAATCTCTCGGCAAATACGAAGACGCGCGGCGTCTATACCTTCTGCATGTGCCCGGGCGGCGAGGTCGTTTCGGGCGCATCCGAGGCGGGCGGGCTGTGCGTCAACGGCATGAGCCGGTACGCCCGCGACGGTGAAAATTCCAACAGCGCCGTCTGTGTTTCGGTGTTCAGAAACGACTACGGCGCGACCCCCGCGGACGCGATCGCCTATCAGCGTTCGCTCGAGCGGGCGGCATTCCGCGCAGGCGGCGAAAACTACAATGCGCCGGTCTGCACCGTGAAAGATTTTGTCGAGCGGCGGCGCGCAACCGCACTCGGGCGCGTCCGTCCCACCTATATGAACGGCAGGGTGACCCCTGCCGACCTGTCCGCCCTGTTCCCGACGGTGCTGTATGACGCGCTTGCGGGCGGGCTTGCCGCGTTCGGGCGAAAGATCCGGGGCTTTGATGCGCCGGATGCCCTGCTCACCGGGCTGGAGACGCGCACGAGCGCGCCGCTGCGCATTCTGCGCGGCGAAAACCTGACCATGCTCGGCACGGAAGATATTTACCCCGGCGGAGAGGGCGCGGGCTATGCCGGCGGCATCACTTCCGCCGCCGTCGACGGCGTGAAGATCGCCCTTGCCATTATGGCGAAGTTTGCCCCCATGGCGTGAAGAAGAAAAAACGGGGCGTCGAGGGCGCCGGCCCCTGCCGGAATTGCGAAAATCGTGTACATACCACACGGGCGGGGGCTTGCGCCCGCTACGTCTTAGGCTTCCCCCTTGGGGGAAGCTGTCGCTGCAAGCGACTGATGAGGGGTAGCCATTCGTCAGAATGGCGTCTCTACAGCGTAAAGCGAGGCTGCGCAGACGGATGCTTACGCATCCTTCCCTTTTTAACTTTGTTTATTATTAAAAATTGGAGATAGACAGCACATGCAAAAGAAATGGAATATCAAGAGCAGCCGCGGAGACGCTGCCGAACGCCTGGCAAAAGAGCTCGGCATCGGCACGGTCACAGCGGGGCTGCTCGCCGACCGCGTCGGCGGCGACAGCGCGGCGGCGCGGCGCTTCCTCGGCATGGAGGAAGAAATGCTGCATTCCCCCATGCTGCTCTGCGACATGGATCGCGCGGTCGCCCGCATTGAGAAGGCGCTCGCTGCCGGGGAACGCATCGTCATCTACGGCGACTACGACGTGGACGGCGTCACCTCGGTCAGCATTCTCTACCTGTATCTGAAGGCACTCGGTGCGGATGTGGGGTACTATATCCCCAACCGCATGGGCGAGGGCTACGGCATGAGTGAAAGCTCGGTCGATAAGCTCATCGACGAGGGGGCGCGGCTGATCGTCACGGTCGACACCGGCATCACCTCGTCCGTCGAGATCGAGCACGCGCACGCGCGCGGCGTGGACGTGGTGGTCACCGACCATCACGAGTGTCACGGCAAGCTGCCGGACGCCGCCGCCGTTGTCAACCCGCGCCGCCCCGACTGCCCCTATCCGTTCAAGGAGCTGGCAGGCGTCGGCGTCGTCTTCAAGCTGCTCTGCGCATTTGAGACCAAGCGCGCCGGCATCTCCGAGCAGGATGCGGTGCGCCGCATCTGCGCGGACTATGCCGACCTTGTTGCCATCGGTACGATCGCGGACGTCATGCCCATCCGGGATGAAAACCGCCTGATCGTCGCCTTCGGTCTGCGCCGCATCGAGCATTCGCAGCGCGTCGGGCTCTGCGCCCTGATCGACGCCGTGGGCAAGCGCCCGGACGGCAGCCGCAGTCCCCGCGCACAGCGCATCACCTCCGGCTTCATCGGCTACACGCTCGCGCCACGCATCAACGCGGCGGGACGCATCAGCTCCGCCGGTCTTGCGGTTGAGCTTTTCCTCACCGACTCGCGCGAAAAAGCCGATGCCCTGGCAAAACGGCTCTGCGACATCAACCGTGAGCGGCAGACCGAGGAAAACCGCATCGCCACCGAGGCGTATGCCGAGATCGACGCAACCCACGACTTTGCAAACGATCCGGTCATCGTGCTTGCCGCCGACAACTGGCATCACGGCGTCATCGGGATCGTTGCCTCCCGCATCACCGAGAAATACGGTCTGCCCTCCATCCTCATCTCGTTCGACGGCGCGCAGAGCGACGGCGACTGCGACGTGGGCAAGGGCAGCGGCAGAAGCGTCAAGGGGCTGAACCTTGTGGACGCGCTGGTCTACTGCGACGACCTGCTTGAAAAATACGGCGGGCATGAGCTGGCAGCGGGTCTTTCGGTGCGCCGCGAGAACATCGACGCCTTCCGCAAAAAGATCAACGAATACGCGCGCGAGCACTTCAAAGCGGAGGATCGCACCCCCTCGATCGACGCGGACTTTGAGATCGGCATCGACGAGGTCACACTGGAAAATGCGGAGGAGATCCGCATGCTGGAGCCGTTCGGCGTTTCCAACCCGGTGCCCTCCTTTGTGCTGCGCAATGTGACGGTCGCCGACGTGCAGCCGATCAGCTTCGGCAAGCATACAAAGCTGTTGCTCGAACGACCGGGCGCAGCGCCGCTCACCGCCATGTACTTTTCACATTCGCCGAAGGAAGCGGACGTTTATCCCGGGGATCGGATCGACATCTTGGCGGGTCTGGACATCAACGAGTTCGGCGGCAAGCGCACGGCGCAGCTCATCCTGCGCGATCTGCGGCTGACCGCCGATGCGGCGGCTGCCGCCGAGACAAACGCCGCCCGCTATGCCGCGCTCCGCGCGGGTGAGCCCGCGCCCGGCGCGGACATTGTGCCGAGCCGCGAGGATTTCGGCGCGGTGTACAACTTCATCCGCCGTCAGGTGCGCTTCGGCGAGGACAGCTTCACTGTGCGCGAGATGCTGATGCGGGATGAACACGTCGGCGCGATCGGGTACATCAAGCTGCGGTTCATCATCGACGTGCTCTACGAGCTGAACATCGTCGGCGTGGAGAGCCTCGGCGGCGAAGCCTACCGTTTCCGCGTCAGCTACCAGCAGAAGCGCGCCGACCTCGACAAGTCGGCGATCCTGCGCCGTCTGCGCACGCAGACCCGCGCAGAGTGAGGAGCGGAACGCAAGGCGTATCTTTGGCTTCCCCCTTGGGGGAAGGCTTGCATAGACCACACGGCTCTGCGGTGAGCCGCATTCCCTATGAAAGGAAACCCCGTATGGACACCGGAATGGACAGCGTATTGCAATCCTTTTGGAACGCGATCGATCACAGCGGTCGCAACTACAACCGCGAGAAGATCGAGGCGGCATACAAATACGCAAACGAACTGCATAAAGGACAAAAACGCCAGAGCGGCGAACCGTATATCACCCATCCCGTCGCCGTCGCCGAGATCGTGGCGGGGCTCGGGCTCGACACCGACTCGATCTGCGCCGCGCTGCTGCACGATACAGTGGAGGACTGCGCCGACAAGACCAGCCTTGCCGTCATCACGGAGAAATTCGGACAGAGCGTCGCCATGCTGGTGGACGGTCTGACCAAGATCAAGCAGATCGACGTCGAGGACAAGGAAGAGGCGAACATCGAGAACATCCGCAAGATGCTGCTCGCTATGTCGAAGGACATCCGCGTCATCTTCATCAAGCTCTGCGACCGCCTGCACAACATGCGTACCCTCGCGGCGAAGAAGGAAGACCGCCGACGCGCCATCGCGCTCGAGACCATGTATATCTACGCGCCGCTTGCGCACCGTCTCGGTATCAACTCGATCAAGCAGGAGCTGGAGAACCTCAGCCTTTCCTATCTCGATCCCATCGGCTACAACGAGGTCAAAAGCCGCATCGAGGAGCGCTACGGGCAGTCGCGCGACCTCCTCGACGAAGCAAAGGCGAGCATCGACAAGCGCCTGCGCGAAAACGGCATTCACTTTGAGCTCACCGGGCGCATCAAGTCGATCTACTCGCTCTACAACAAGATGTACAACCACAACAAGAGCTTCGATCAGATCTACGACTTCTATGCGCTCCGCATCATCGTGGATACCGAGCTGGAATGCTACACCGCGCTCGGCATCATCCATGAGATGTTCCGCTCCATCCCGGGGCGCTTCAAGGACTATATCTCCAACCCGAAGCCGAACATGTACCGTTCGCTGCACACCAGTGTCATGAGCAGCAGCGGCATCCCGTTTGAGGTGCAGATCCGCACCTTTGAGATGCACCGCGTCGCCGAATTCGGTATCGCCGCGCACTGGAAGTACAAGTCGGGCGAGACTTCGAGCGAGAGCATCGACTCAAAGCTGCAATGGGTCTCCCGCCTCTTTGAGATCGAGGACGACACGCAGGACCCCGACGAGTTCATGGATGCGTTCAAGATCGACATCTTCCGCGACGAGGTCTTTGTCTTCACGCCGAAGGGCGACGTCATCGTCCTGCCGCAGGGCGCGACGATGATCGACTTTGCCTATGCCATTCACTCGGGCGTCGGCAACAAGATGGTCGGCGCCAAGGTCAACGGCATGATTGTGCCGATCGACCGCGAGCCGCAGACCGGCGACATCATCGAGGTGCTGACCTCCTCTGCCTCCAAGGGACCGAGCCGCGACTGGCTGAACATCGTAAAGACCGGCGATGCGAAGAACAAGATCCGCCAGTGGTTCAAGAAGGAGAAGCGCACCGAGAACATTGCTCTCGGCAAAGCCGAGGTCGAGCGCGAGCTGCACCGCGTGGGCAGACCGTACACCGAGGCGCAGCGCGACGAGATCGCCGCCAACGTGGCGCGCCGCGTCGGCATGCAGGACACCGAGGATCTCTACAACATGCTTGGCTACGGCGGCATGCCGATCTCCAAGATCGCCGTGCGTCTGCGCGATGAGTTTGACCGCGTGGTCAAGGAGCCGCAGGTCGAGCTGACCACCGATCAGGTCAAGCTGGCAACGCCCCGCCGTCTGAAGGCGACCGGCGGCGTCATCGTGGACGGCGAGGAGGGCTGCGTGACCAAATTCGCGCGCTGCTGCAACCCGCTGCCCGGCGACCCGATCGTCGGCTTCATCACGCGCGGTTACGGCGTGTCAATCCACAAGATCGACTGCCCGAACGTGCTTGCGGGACAAGCAAACCCCGAGCAGCGCGACCGCTTTATCACCGCGCATTGGGAGTACGGCGCGGCGGACAATTCCGCCGACGTGTACGAGGCGCTCATCACCATCCTTGCCGAAAACAGCATTACGCTGCTTGCCGACATCACCTCGGCACTGGCAGACATGAAGGTCTCGCTGCTCCAGATCAACACCCAGAAGAAAGGAAACGACACGATGCTGGTCAATCTGACCGTCGGCTGCAAGAACATCGGACATTACGATTCGATCGTCTCCCGCCTGCGCAATATCCGCAGCGTCCTGTCGGTTACACGTGGATTCGGAAAATGAAAATCGTTATTCAGCGCGTCAAACGCGCATCGGTTACGGCGGACGGCGTGCCTGCGGGCAAATGCGGGCACGGACTGCTGCTCCTTGTCGGCGTTGTCCCGACCGACACCGCGCGCGACGCGGAGCTTCTTGCCGCCAAAATCTCCAAAATGCGCATTTTCACCGATGATGCGGACAAAATGAATCTGTCGGTGCTCGACATCGGCGGCAGCGTGCTCGCCGTGTCCAACTTCACGCTCGCGGCGGACATCTCACATGGCAACCGCCCGTCCTTCACCGGCGCGGCAAAGCCCGAGGCCGCAAACCCGCTCTACGAGCACTTCTGCGACGCGCTCCGCGCGGCGGGCGTTCCGGTCGAGACCGGCGTCTTCGGCGCGGACATGCAGATCGAGACGGTCTGCGACGGACCGGTGACGATCGTGGCAGATTCCGCGATGTGGAAAGCGTGAGCCGATGATCCTACACATTCACGGGGATCTCAATCCCTACTATGCACAGACGCTCTGCCTCATTTATTTCCCCGGCTCGAAATTCGGCGAGGACGAGGTGGAGGCGGACGGTGTCCCGATCGTGGACATCTTTGTCGAGGACCGCGCGGACGGCATCTATTCCCGCGCCGTCATCCGCGTCGGCGAAAAACGTGCCGAGGCGGACTGCTTTGTCCCGTTCTCCGAGCTGTTCCCGCGCGACCGCGTGCGGAAGATGGCGTCGGGGCACGCCGTGACGCTGGCGGCGAAGGACTTTTTCGGCTATATTTCGCCCTGGGGGCTGCTCACGGGTGTGCGCCCCGCCAAGGTCGCCGCGCAGTATCTTGAGAGCGGCTACGGCGTGATGAAGACCCGCAAGCTGCTCACCGGCGAGTATTTCTTAAACCCCAAGAAAGCCTATCTCGCCACCTCGGTCGCGCAGACCGAGCTGAAGCTCACGCGCGGCAAGGGAGACGACCTCTGCTCGGTGTATATCTCGATCCCGTTCTGCCCCACGCGCTGCGCCTACTGCTCGTTCATCTCCGCGTCCCACCGGATGCTGAAGATCCTCGATGATTATCTTGCGCTGCTCGTTGAGGACGTGAAGAGCACCTTTGCGCTCATCCGCGACCTCGGCAAGACGGTTGCCTCGGTCTACATCGGCGGCGGCACGCCCACCACGCTGGACGCGCAGGGGCTGGAAACGCTGCTCGCCGCAGTTGCGGAGAGCACCGACGTCACGGCGCTCGAGGAATTCACGCTCGAGGCGGGCAGACCCGATACGATCACGGCGGAAAAACTCGAAATTGCGCGGCGCTATGGCGTGACGCGGATCAGCGTCAACCCGCAGACCCTCTCGGACGAGGTGCTCGGGAATATCGGCAGGCGCCACACGGCGGCGGACTTCTACCGCGCCTATGAGATCGCGGCGGCGTCCGGCATCAAGGACATCAACACCGACCTCATCGTCGGTTTGCCGGGCGACGACTTCAAGACCTTCTCGCACACGCTCGATGAGATCGTCGCGTTGGATCCGAGCAACATCACGGTGCACACCTTCTGCTTCAAGCGCGCCGCCGACATGAGCAAAAAGCAGGGGACGGCGTTTGTGCCCGACGTGCAGAGCGCGGCGAAGTGCATCCAGTATTCGCAGCTGACCCTGCCCGGTGCACAGTACAAGCCCTATTACATGTATCGGCAGAAGAACGCGGTCGGCAACCTCGAAAACGTCGGGTATGCCAAGCCGGGCAGTGCCTGCATGTACAACATTTACATGATGGAGGAGATGCATTCCATCTTCGGCATCGGCGCGGGCGCCGTGACCAAGCTGGTGGAGCACACCGGCGGCGCGCCGCGGATGAAGCGCATATTTGCGCCGAAATATCCATACGAATATTTAAGAGATATTGAAAAGCTCCGCGCGGGCGACAGGGACGCAGGCATTCCGTCCTATGCGGACAAAGTGCACGCGTTCTTCCGGGCGGGAGAACAGGAGAAAGCATGAAACAGGCACAGATCCGGCTGCCGGACGATGCCGCTATGCGGGCGTACATCGACGAAAGCGAGCATGCGTTTGAGGAGAGACTGCGCACGGTCTGCCGCACGGCTGCGGCGGGCGGCAGGCGCATCCTCACTCTGGCGGGCCCGTCCTGCTCGGGCAAGACCACCACGGCAGAGATGCTGAAGCTGGAGTTTGCCGCCATCGGCAAGCACCTGCATACCATTTCGATCGACGACTTTTACTATGACCGCGACGTGCTGGCGGCACGCAGCCGCGCACGGGACGGCGAGATCGACTATGATTCGCCCGAGACCGTGGATATTCCGCGCTTTGCCGCCGTTGTCCGCGAGATCACAAACGAGCCGGTCGCCTGCGTGCCGCGCTTCAGCTTCCGCGAGGGGCGGCGCACCGGTATGCGGCAGATCGCCTGCACGCCGAGCGATGCGTTCCTGTTTGAGGGCATCCAGGCGGTGTACCCGGAGCTGACGCGCTATCTTGCAGGCAGTCCGTATGAGGCGCTGTTCATTTCGCCGGAGTCGGCGATCGACGTCGGCGGCATCGTGTTTGAACCGCGCGAGATCCGCTTTCTGCGCCGCCTTGTGCGGGATTACAAGTTCCGCGCGTCCGACGGCGAGAGCACCTATGCGGTCTGGCAGAGCGTGCTCGACAACGAGGACACGCATATTTACCCGAACGTCGCACCCGACGTGACGCGCATTGATTCCACGCTTGCCTATGAGGTGCAGGTGATCAAGCCGTTCGTCCTCGAGGTGCTGGACACCCTGCCTGTCGGCAGCCGTTTCGCCGCCGACGCGGCGGCTCTGCGGGGAAAGCTCGCACCGATCGAGCCGATTTCCGCCTCCTTTGTGCCGCAACATTCCGTCTTCCGCGAATTTATCGGAAGCTGAAGAAAATTAAAGGCTTCCCCCAAGGGGGAAGGCTTAATTGCGCGGTGCATTTTCGCCTTTGAACAACGTTTTTATCTGAAAGGACATTTCCCCGTGAACAACACAGGAACCAACGAGCCGAAGAAAAGTACCAAAATGTTCGTCAACGGTGTGCTGATCCTCACGATCTCGAACATTCTGGTCAAGACCATCGGACTGCTCTTCAAAATACCGCTGCATGCCTATCTCGGCGACGAGGGCATGGGCTATTTCAACGCTGCCTATACCATTTACACCTGGTTTTACATGATCTCCACGGCGGGACTGCCGGTTGCCATGTCGGTGCTGGTCTCCAAGAGCCGCGCCAAGGGCAACTTCAATCAGGTGAAGAAGATCCTTCGCCTGTCGCTGTGGCTGTTTTTCATCATCGGCAGCGTCGGCATGCTGATCCTCGCGCTCGGCTCGGGGCTGTTTGCCTCGCTCATTAAGGTCGATCGTGCCAACCTCTGTATTCTCGCCATCGCGCCGACGCTCTTCTTCGTTTGCCTCACCAGCGCTTACCGCGGTTACTTCCAAGGGCATCAGATCATGTGGCCGACCGCCGTGTCGCAGCTGATCGAGTCGATCGGCAAGCTGGTGCTCGGCATCCTGTTTGCCTCCTGGTCGATCTCGCGCGGCGATCCGCTCCATGTTACCGCCGCGTACACCATTCTCGGCATCACCATCGGTGTTTTCTGCGGCATGGTCTTCATCTGGATCACTAAGCTGCTCTACAACACCGATGCGGTCAATGCCGAATATGCGCTGCCCGACAGCTACACCATGCCCACCGAGCGCACAAAGACACTGCTCCGTGAGCTTGTCGTCATCGCGATCCCGGTCACGCTGTCCTCGTCGGTCATGTCGCTTGCCAACCTTGTGGACCTTGTGGTGGTCTCCCGCCGCCTCCAGGACAGCGGGCTTTCCGAGGCGGCGGCGGCAGCGCTCTACGGCAACTACACCACGCTTGCCGTTCCGCTCTTCAACCTGCCGCCGGTTCTGGTCTACCCGATCGGCTATTCGCTCGTGCCCATGCTCAGCGCGCTGCTCGTGCAGAAGGACGAGGGCAGACTGCAGCGCACGATGAATTCCTCGCTCAAGGTGGCGGCGATCCTGTCCATCCCCTGCGCGGTCGGCATGGCGGCACTTGCCGAGCCGATTCTGCTCATGATTTTCGGAAACAAGAACGGCAGCGCCGCCACGGCGGCGCCGCTCCTTGCCACACTGGCGATCTCCTCCTTCCTCGTCAGCATGCTCGCCATCACCAATTCCGTGTTGCAGGCGCATAAGAAGGAGGTGCTGCCGCTCATCTCCATGCTCACCGGCGCGGCGGCAAAGATCGTCATCAGCTATCTGCTCATCGGCAATCCGAATATCCGCATGTTCGGTGCGCCGATCTCCACCGACATCTGCTATGTCATCGTTGTTCTTATGAACTTCTATTTCTGCGCGCGCTATGCCGACCTGCGCCCGAATTTGATGGGCGTCTTCGTCAAGCCGCTTATCTCCGCCGCGCTCTGCGGCGGCGCCGCCGTCGGTGTCTACGCGCTTGCCGAACGCTTCATTGCACATCAGCGGCTGGACACCATCCTTGCCATTGCCGCAGCCGTTTTGGTCTATGTGCTCGGTATCCTGCTCACCCGCTGCCTTGCCGCGGAGGACTTCGAGTTTATTCCGGGCGGGAAGAAGATCTATGCGATTCTGCACCGCGCGCATCTGATCAAAGGATAAGGGCGATATGCGCCTGCGGTGCGGGATATATAAATATATAAGGAACATAACATGAACGAAAAAGCAAAAGAACTGCTCGGCAAGGCGAAATACGACTTTGCCGATCTCTGCCGCGTGATGGAGATCCTGCGCGGCGAGGGCGGCTGCCCCTGGGACAGGGAGCAGACGCACGAGAGCATCCGCAAAAATTTCATTGAGGAGACCTATGAGGTCGTCGAGGCGATCGACACGAAGGACGCGCACCTGCTCTGTGAGGAGCTGGGCGACGTGCTGCTGCAGGTCGTCTTCCACACCCAGATCGAGCGCGAGGCGGGGCGCTTCACCATCGACGACGTGACCGATGGTATCGTGAAGAAGCTGATCTACCGCCACCCGCATATTTTCGCGGACACAACGGCGGAGACTGCGGAGACGGTGCTGGACAACTGGGATAAGCTCAAGGCGAAGGAAAAACACCGCGACACGGTGACGGCTTCCATGCGCAGCGTGCCGCGTCCGCTGCCCGCGCTGATGCGCGCCGAGAAGGTGGGCAAGCGCGCGGCGAAGGTCGGCTTTGACTTTGCCACCGCCGCCGATGCGGCGGTGAAGATCGCCGAGGAGACAAACGAGGTGCTGACCGCGACCGACGCGACCCGCGCCGAGGAGGTCGGCGACCTCCTGTTTGCCGCCGTCAATGTGGCGCGCAAGTGCGGCGTTGATCCGGAACGGGCGCTTTCCGACGCGACCGACAAGTTCATCGACCGCTTTGCGGCGGTGGAGGATGCCGTGCGCGCGGACGGCAAACGGATGGAAGATTTGCCGCTTTCGGTGCTGGACACCTACTGGGATCGGGTAAAAGCGAACCGAAATGGTGAAAATACCTAAAAAAACGGAGATTTGACGCCTTTTTTTGAAAAAATACTTGAAAACAGGCGCTCTGCATGGTAGAATATGAACAGCAAAGGAAAATGCAACAATCTTGACTTTTAATTTTTCTCTGAAAGGATAGAAAACAACCATGAACAAGACAGAACTTATCGAAGCAATCGCAAAGGAAACCGGTCTCAAGAAGAAGGACGCAGAGGCAGCTGTCGGCGCATTCATCGGCGCAATCGAGGGCGCACTCGCAAAGGGTGAGAAGGTTCAGCTCGTTGGCTTCGGCACGTTTGAGACCAAGACCCGTGCAGCACGCGAGGGCAGAAACCCCAGAACCGGCAAGACCATCAAGATTGCTGCTTCCAAGTATCCTGCATTCTCCGCAGGCAAGGCGTTCAAGGACAGCGTTAACAAGTAATTGACAAAACAGAAAAGGGTTGCACGGTCGTGCAGCCCTTTTTCATGAGAAAGGATAACATGCGTATTGATAAATTCCTGAAGGTGTCCCGCCTCATCAAGCGGCGCACCGTGGCAAACGATGCCTGCGACGCGGCGCATATCAGTGTGAACGGCAGGGTTGTCAAGGCGTCCTATGACGTCAAGGTCGGCGACGTGATCGAGATCACGTTCGGCGAGAAGACGCTGCGCGTGCGCGTCACCGACGTGCGCGAGAGCACAAAGAAGGCAGACGCCGCCGAAATGTACGAGGTCGTCGGCTGAACGCGGAAAGAGCTTTCAAACCCCCGTAGAGCAGGGCCAGCGCCTCGGCAACCTATTTATACCGCGGCGGGGCAGACCGTCGAGGCGCTGACCCTTACCGGATTTCGGAGACTTTCCGCAGCCCTGTAGGGGCGATTCGTGAATCGCCCGCCTGTACAAAGCGGAAACGGGCGCCAGCCGGGCGCGCCGGCAAAATCGGCGGGCAATGCAAAATCAAACAACGAAAGAAGGCTTCCCCCCGTGGGAAGCCTTCTTTCGTTTATTCTCTTTATTTCGCCAGCAGCTTTGCGGCGGCAAGCGCGCCGCAGAGCGTATCCGTGCCGCTGGACGCGCCCATCCGCAGCGCCGTGTCGGCAAACGGCGCAAAGCTCCCTTCGCCGAGGCAGGCTGCGGTCGCAGCGGCGTAAACGGTACAATACCGCCCGCCGAGCGCGGCGGCAAGGTACGCGCCGCTGATGGGCGAGGTACGCGCCGGTGCGGCGGCAAGTACCGCGCCGATGACCGCATCCAGCGGCATAGGCAGCGCGATCCCCGCGCGGCGCGCGGCAAGCAGCGCCGAAAAGAACCCGCAGAGATAATCATCCCCCGACGGCGTCAGCCCGCGCCCGAGCCCGAGCAGCCGCGCGGCGGCAAGGGTCGCTGCCTCCGCGTTGCCGCGGCGAAACGCCGCGGCAAGCGCCGCAGTGCTGTCTGCGGCATGCCCGCGATTTGCGCCGATCAGCTCGAGCATCCCGCGCGGCGAGCCGTGCGCGGCAATATAGTCCTCGACAAGCGTAAGCCGTCCTTCGTCCGGCGGCGCAAGCGGCGTCAGGATCCGCACGGGCGGCAGCAGCACATCGACAGCAAGCGCGCGACCGCCGATGCGGATCTCTCCGTCCGCAAGCGCGACGGCATCGCCGACGGCAGGTTCTGCCGCCGCGAGGAATGCAAGAATGTCATACACCGCGACGCCGAACGGCACTTCGCCGTATGCCGCATCGTAAAACGAGAGCATTTCGCTGCCGACCGAGACATAGAGCGCATGGGAAAAAACGCCGACGATCGTCCCGGCGGCGTTTTCCTCGTAAAGGCTGCGCGCCGTCTCCCCGAAGAAGACGGCGTGCGCCGAAGGTCTATCGGTTCTGGCTGTACTCATAGGTCTTGACGGCGACCATCTGCTCCTCGTCGGTGGCGATCGTGTAGATCTTCACCTTGGAGTCGGGCGCAGAAATCTCGCACTCGCCGTGGACGTTTGCGTTCTTCTCGGGATCGATCTTCACGCCGAAAACGCCGAGCGCATCGCAGACGCGGCGGCGCACCGTGGCGGAATTTTCGCCGATGCCGCCCGCAAAGGTGAGGTAATCCAGCCCGCCAAGCTCGGCATAGAAGCTGCCGGCATAGCGGACGATGGCTGCGACAAACATGTCGATCGCGAGCTTGGCGCGCTCGTTGCCGGCGTTTGCCGCCTCCTCGATGAAGCGGAGGTCGCTGTCCACGCCGGAGATGCCGTAGAGACCGCTCTTCTTGGCAAACGCGGTGGTGATCTCCTCCATCGTCATCCCCTCGTTCATGAGGAAGGGCACGATGTAGGCGTCAATGTCGCCGATGCGCGCCGCGTGGGGCAGACCGGTCTGGGGCGTGAAGCCGAAGGAGCAGTCCACGCTCTTGCCGTCCTTGATTGCGCAGAGCGAGGACGAGCCGCCGAGGTGGCAGGAGATCGCACGGAACTCGGTCTTGCCGACAAGCTCGGGCAGGTGACGCGCGGTGTACTCATGCGAATGCCCGTGGAAGCCGAAACGCTGAATGCCGTACTTTTCGTACCACTCATAGGGGAGCGCATAGAGCTTGCGCTCTTTCGGAATCGTCTTGTGGAACGCGGTCTCAAACGAGCCGACGAGCAGCGCGTTCGGCAGCATTGCCTTGAACTCGCCGATGGCGTCGAGGTAAGGCTGGTTGTGCGCGGGCGCGATGAACAGATAGTCGCGCATGGCGGCAAGCGTC
Organism: Oscillospiraceae bacterium; assembly: GCA_003343845.1. Taxonomy (GTDB): domain Bacteria; phylum Bacillota; class Clostridia; order Oscillospirales; family CAG-272; genus UMGS902. The sequence continues at coordinate 49,611 of QAKK01000018.1, read as the reverse complement.
TCGTCGTTCAGCTCAAACACGCCGTGATGTCCCTTGGCAAGCACGGTCTTGAAGCCGACGGCGCTGATCTCGGCGATGTCCGAGAGAATGCCCTGCTTTTTGTCCAGCAGGTCGCCGAGGAACAGCGCGATGCCGTCCTTGTAGCGCGGTACCGAGAGGTGATCCTTGGCGATCTTCTCGCCGGTCCTCACGTTGCAGAAGGAATAGATCGCCTCGGACGTGCTGCCGACGCGCTCCACCTTGCCGGTGGCGTAGACGGTCTTTTCGGGCATCTCGTAGAGCTTGAACTTCAGCGAGGTGCTGCCGACATTGCAAACAAGAATCTTCATATTTCTGTCTCCTGTGCGGAAAATATTTTTTACACCTTTTATTATATAACGGAACGCGTGCCTCTGCATACAAATTTGCGAAAAAATAAAACCCCGACTTTTGAAGGGAGGAAGCCTAAGAGACGCGCGAACCCGCGGCTGTCCCCAGTCGCATGTGTACCGTGCGAACCAAGCCTTCCCCGGTTGGGAAGCCTAAAGACCGCCCGCTTCCCGCGCCGAAAAACAAAAATTGCCCGAAAACCGCATGGACAAGCCGCCCGAGCGGGCGGTATACTGCAAATGGCGGCTTTCGGACAAAAATCAGAACAAAAACTCGGCGAGAAGATCAAAGATCTCCTCTTTGCTCTTGCCGGGCGCGCCGGCAAGGATCTTTTTGATGCGGTAGCTGATCGTGTTCTCGGCGATGAACAGCTTTGCCGCGATCTTGGAATAGCTCTCCTTGGAAATGACCTCGCGCAGGATCTGAATATCCAGCTTGTCGCAGCCGGACAGCAGCTTCTCGACGAGCAGGACACGCTCGACGTCCGGATCGCGGAAGAAATTGGCGCCGACGTGGCGGTCAAACAGCATCCGTGTGTGCTCCAGCTTGATGTCCACGGGGTCGTAATGATAATCGTAGATGTCGCAGTGCAGCAGCATCGACGCGGAGGAGATCGAGGGATTGGATTTTAGCAGCCGGTAGGCGCTGATGGCGAGCTTGCCCGCCTCCACGCTCTTGACCTTGGCAACCGCGATGTTGTGAATCTCGAGATTGGCAAGCACCGTGTCGCCGAACGAAACGATGTGCATGTCCTCCGGCAGATTGAAGCCGAGCGACTCCAGCCGCTTCATCAGCACGACGGCGGACACATCGTTGGCACAGAGCACCGAATCAAACTCGTCGATGCGCGCAAGCAGGCGGTCGGTCGTCTCGCGGAGCGTGCCTTCAAAGTGGAAAATATCCTGCTCGCGCCCGCCCTCCTGCAGATAGTTTGCAACCTTCTGCATATCGGTCGAGCTCTTGGTATTGCCGGAGAAAAACGCGGTCTTCGTCCGCCCGCCCGCGTGCAGGAACTTCATCAGCTTGCGCATGGCATCGTCATAATCCATCGTGATGAAGCTGGCAAACGGAAACTGCTTCTGATAATTGGCGACGGCGAGCACGATCGGGCGCACATCGCGGCTGTAGAGCAGGTTCATGCTGCGGGACGCCCAGGTGAGCGACGAGCCGAGCACGATGACATGCGTATCATTAAAGGAAGGATCGTCAAGGAATTCGGTCGTGGTATGCACGCTGACCGGCATATTCTTGCGCTTTGCCTGCGCCGTGATGCCGCGCAGATAGTGCGCGCACCAGTGCGAATTCATATAGGATGCTTCGACCAATACATGCATACGTCTCACCTCCGGATCCGTAAAAATACCGCATTTCTTCTACCGTAAAGTATAACACATCGGGGCGCGCCGGTCAATCCCCGCAAAAAAAATTATTTTGAATCGTTTTTTTGGGATTGCAAGGTTTACCCTTATGTATTATAATAAAAATGTTACAAACACCCGCGCAAAAAAGAAAGGAGTTTTGTTCATGAATATGAAACTGAAGCGTTTCATCGCATTGGCGCTTGCTGCGCTGATGCTCTGCCCCATGTTCGCCGCCTGCGGCGACAAGACCAAGCCCGATACCACAAGCGGATCGGACGTGTCCGACACAGCGGATACCTCCGAGCTTGAGGAAACGTTGGGCGTACCGCTGACCGCGGACTACGGCGGAGAGGATTTCAACATCCTGACCGCCGGCAACGTCGCCTACAACGATTTTGCCTTTGAGGAAGATTCCGCCCTGCCGCTTGCCAGCGCACAGTACAAGCGCAAGACCAAGGTGCAGGAGGACTACAAGATCAAGATCAACGAAGAGGCGAAGAAGGCATACTCTTCGGGCGGCGGTCCCGGCTTCATGGCGATCAACCAGAGCGTCAACTCGGGCGACTGCACCTACGACCTTGCACTGATCGCAGGCTATGACGTCTCCGTCCTTGCCTACAGCGGTCTCCTCTATGACCTCAATTCCGTCCCGGGCATCGACCTGTCGAAGTCCTGGTGGGACCAGAAGGCAAACGAGAGCCTCTCCGTCCGCGACGTTATGCTCTTCACGACGGGTGACATCACCTGCTCGGACAACGACGCAACCTTCTGCCTGATGTTCAACAAGCAGCTGGTCAAGAACTATGACCTTCAGAACCCCTATCAGCTGGTTGACGACGGAAACTGGACGCTGGACACCTTCGGCACGCTCTGCAAGACCGTCACCGAAGACCTCAACTAGGATGGTCAGATGAACGAGAACGACCGCTTCGGTCTGCTCGTCTGGGATGACTCGGTCGTCGGTATTGTCAACGCTGCCGGTCAGCGCTGCTGCACGATCAACACAGAGGGTCAGATCGAACTGACGCTGTACAACGAAACCACGGTCGCAGCGCTTGAGAAGTACTTCGACATCGCATACGATACGCAGTACTCCTTCACCTATCAGAGAAACATCAAGTCCGGCGCGCCCATGTGGCAGAACGACCAGGCACTCTTCTGGACCTCGCTGCTCGGCAATATGCCGACCTTCCGCGAGATGGAGAGCGACTTCGGTATTCTTCCTTATCCGAAGCTGAACACCACGCAGGATGAATACTACCACACCGTTGCACCTTACAACTCGCAGTTTATCTGCGTGCCGCTGATCCAGGACGACGTCGAGCGCACCGGTACGATCACCGAGGCGCTGGCATACTACGGTCAGAAGATCGTCCTGCCCGCATACTACGATGTCACACTGATCGGTCAGTCCGCCCGTGACGAAGAGTCCGAGAGCATGGTCGAGATCATCCTCGATACCCTGGTCTTCGACATCGGCTACTACTATCAGATCGGTCCTTACAACAAGCAGCTGATCATCATGATCCGCAACTACGACCGCAACTTTGCCTCGATGTATGATTCCCACAAGAACTCGGCAACCGCGCTCCTCAGCGTCATCAACGAGTACTACGGCAAGGCAGTCGATCAGTGGACCGCCGAGAAGTAAGCAAATCTACATAAAAAAGAGGAACGGCTTGTCCGTTCCTCTTTTTTATGTGCGGCAAAAGAACGCCGGGAAGGGGAAGGCGGCACGACGCTGCGTCGCCGTGCCGGATGCGGTGCCTTTCACCAAAGCATACCGCCGCCAACACAGAGGGGCGCACTTCCTTGCGGAAGTGCGCCCCTCCGGCGTCTGCTTTTTTGTGTTCTCCTTCAGATCTCCACGCGCTCAATGGCGGCGGCGCGCAGCCCATCGCAGGTGATGAGCGCGCCGCGCAGGACGATCTTACCCGTTGCGGGCACAAATTTCTGCGGAGTGCCTGTGGTGAACCGCCGCAGAATGACGTCGCGATCCGTGCCGAGCACGCCGCCCTCGGGTCCGCACATGCCGAGATCGGTCATATACGCCGTGCCGCGCGGCAGGATCTTTGCATCGGCGGTCTGCACATGCGTATGCGTGCCGACGACGGCGGTCACCCTGCCGTCGAGATACCAACCCATTGCTTCCTTCTCGGCGGTCGCCTCGGCGTGCAGATCGACAAGCGCCGCATCGTATTCCCCGCGCCGACGGGCGAGAATACGATCCGCCACCTCAAAGGGATTTCCCGCATGCTCCAGATTCATCATACCCGACAGATTAAGCACCAGCACGCGCGCCGCGCCGCAGTCAAACACGGTATCGCCGCAGCCCGGCGCGGCGGCGGGCAGATTGGCGGGACGCAGGATATACGGGCTGTCGTCCAGCATGGTGTAAACCGACCGGTTGTGCAGCGAATGGTTGCCGCCGGTGAGCACATCGACGCCCGCGTCGAGCAAACGCCCCGCATCCTCGGCAGAGATACCCATGATGCCGGTGGCGTTCTCGCCGTTGGCGACCACCATGTCGCACCCAAGCTCCCGCCGCAGCCCCCACAATCGGCTGCACAGCGTGTCCGTCGCCGCGCCGCCGACAATATCGCCGAGCATTAAAATCTTCATACGCCGCTCTCTTTCTTTTTCAAAAAGGCTGTCTCGGAATGCCGAAACAGCCTTTCTTGTTTATTTTGCAAAATCCACGGTGCGACTCTCGCGAATCAGATGCACCTTGATCTGCCCCGGGTAGTCCATCTCGCTCTCGATCTTGGAGGCGATCTCGTGTGCGAGGATCGTCATCTGATCGTCCGAAACCTGCTCGGGCTTGACCATGACGCGGATCTCACGGCCTGCCTGGATGGCAAAGGTCTTCTCCACGCCGGGGAAATCGTTTGCCAGCTCTTCGAGCTTCTGCAAGCGCTTGATGTAATTTTCGAGGTCCTCACGCCGTGCGCCCGGACGTGCCGCCGAAATGGCGTCTGCCGCCTGAACGATGAACGCGGTCAGCGACTCGGGCTCCACGTCGCCGTGGTGCGCCTCGATCGCATTGATGACCTCCTGCGATTCCTTATGCTTCTTGGCGACTTCTACGCCGAGCTGGATGTGCGAACCCTCCGCCTCCTGCGTGAGCGCCTTGCCGATGTCATGCAGAAGACCTGCACGCTTGGCAACCGTCACGTCGGAACCGAGCTCGCTTGCCAGAATGCCGGACAGAAGCGAGACCTCAATCGAGTGGCGCAGGACATTCTGCCCGTAGCTCGTGCGGTAACGCAGTCTGCCGAGCAGCTTGATGACGTCGGGATGCAGACCGTGCACGCCGGTCTCAAAGGTTGCCTTTTCGCCCGCCTGCTTGATGGTGGCATCCACCTCGCGGCGCGCCTTTTCGACCATCTCTTCAATGCGTGCGGGATGGATGCGCCCGTCCGCGATCAGCTTCTCAAGCGCGATGCGCGCGACCTCGCGGCGCACCGAGTCAAAGCCGGAGATCGTGATGACCTCGGGCGTGTCGTCAATGATCAGATCGACGCCGGTGAGCGTCTCGATCGCGCGGATGTTGCGGCCCTCGCGACCGATGATACGACCCTTCATGTCCTCATTGGGGAGCTGAACGGTCGAGATCGTGATCTCGCTGACATGGTCGGCGGCGCAGCGCTGGATGGCGGTGGACAGGATGTCCTTCGCCTTCTCCTCCGCCTCGTCCTTGAACTGTTCTTCAAAGTGCGCAATCTTCAGCGCCTTTTCATGTGTCAGTGCCGTCTCCATGCGGGAGAGCAATTCATCGCGCGCCTGGTCGCGTGTAAAGCCGGCGATGCGCTCCAGCATCGCGACATGCGAATCCAGCGTCTCCTGAATCTTCCCGCGAAGATCTTCCGTCTCTTTGATTTTCTGGTTCAGAAGTTCGTTCTTGTTTTCAATAGCTTCGGTCTTTGCGTCAAGCGATTCTTCTTTTTGCTGAATGCGGCGCTCCTGTCGGGAGACTTCCTTGCGGCGCTCCTTGAGTTCGTTCTCGGCATCCGTGCGGATCTTCAGAACTTCCTCTTTTGCCTCGAGCACAGACTCTTTCTTCTTGCTCTCGGCGGTTTTGATCGCTTCTTCAACAATTCTTGCCGCCTGCTCCTCCGCACTGCCGATCTCTTTCTCGGCAACGCGCTTGCGGTGCATCGAGCCGATGACCGTACCAAGCAGCAATCCCACAATCAAGGCGACGGCACCGACTGCAATGTAAATTTCCATCGCAGTGTACCTCCTTGAATTTTCGGAAAATTATGCAAAGCCGCCCCGCCGCAGGCGAGACAGGCAAATCTGCACTACCATATATTATACATTATAGTTATATACGATGTCAATATTCTTTTGCGAAATGCTGCGAAATGCGTTGCAAATTCCTCAAAAATAAACTATAATTAAATCAGTCGAAAATTAAGATTTTCGACTGTTAGAAGGGCGTTCACTCGCGTCGTCCTCGACCGGACGCGCCCTTTAAGGAGTAAAAAAGCCGGCGCAGCCGTCTTTTTTACGGAATTTTGATTCAAATCTTATTTCTGCGTCTTTGATACCGAAACAAATGCAAGGAGGTGACCTGCATGTCCGCATATCCCGTCCGCCGCGTGGCGGCGATGCACGACCTGTCCTGTTTCGGGCGCGGGTCGCTCACGACCATTCTGCCGGTGCTCTCGGTGCTCGGCGTGCAGGTGCTGCCCCTGCCGACCACCCTGCTCTCCACGCACACCGGTGGGTTTGAGGGCTTCACATTCACCGACCTGACACCCGAGCTCTACAAGATCGCCGACCACTGGGAAAAACTCGGCATCCGCCCGGATGCGATCTACACCGGGTTTCTCTCGGGCGCGGCGCAGTGCGACTTCATTGAGGATTTCATCACCCGCTTCGGCGGCGCGGATGTGCTGACGCTGATCGACCCCGTGATGGGGGACGACGGCGAACTCTATTCGCAGAGCACCGCAGCTCTTGTCGACCGCATGCGCGAGCTCTGCCGCCGTGCCGACATCATCGTACCGAATCTGACCGAAGCCTGCCTGCTCTGCGATGTGCCCTACCCGGACACCGCCGCCATGTCGCCGACGGCGCTTGCCGCCTGCATTTCGGCGCTGCTCGACCGGCTGACTGCGCTCGGTCCGCGCCGCGTGGTCATCACCGGCATCGTCACCGACCGCGCCTCCGGCGTCTCGACCGCCGGGGTGGATCGGTCGCCCGCATCGCTCGATCCCGCACCGTTTTTCGTCAATCTGCCGCGCATCGGCGGCATGTACCCCGGTACGGGAGACTTGTTTGCCGCCGTGCTCGTCGGCAAGCTGCTCACCGGCACGCGTTTTTCCGCCGCCGTCACGGCGGCAAGCGCCTTTGTCCGCGACGTGATCGCCTATTCCGCCGCGTTTGACACGCCGCACCGCGACGGCGTCCTGCTCGAACCCTGCCTGCACAAGCTCGCAGAAATATAATGCAAAAAAAGCGCTCCACGGAGCGCTTTTTTGCGGCGGGCTTGGAGATTATTCCGCGGTTCCATGCAGAGCATCGACCCGTTGCCCGGTGCGCAGGCACCTCATCCAATGCGGCGGGAGCAAGCCCCCGCCCTACAGTTTGTACGTACCATGCAGCCCCCCTGTGCAAGAGCCACGTAGATAGAACGGCAGGGCGTGTAAATACAAACCTCCCCCCTTCAAAGTCCTTTGAAAGGGGTGCGGGGGAAACTTTCGTGTACGAAAGTTTCCCCCGCTTTTCTTTTTATCTTTTTCTTTTCTCTTACTTCTTCGCCACCCGCATGGTGCGCAGCGCGTTGGCAACTGCCAGGAGGCACACGCCGACATCGCTGAACACGGCGACCCACAGGTCGGTGATGCCGAACGCCGACAGAATGACGACGCCGACCTTGATAACCAGTGCAAACACGATGTTCTCGCGGACGATACGCATCGTCTTGCGGGCAATGCGGATCACCGCAGGGACCTTCGTCAGTGAGTCGCCCATAATCACGACGTCCGCCGCCTGCAGTGCCGCGGCACTGCCGATGCCGCCCATCGCCACGCCCACGTCCGCCAGTGCAAGACCGGGCGCATCGTTGATGCCGTCGCCGACGTAGAGCAGCTTTTTGCCGTCCTCGCGCAGCGCCGAGATCGCCTCCACCTTGTCGGCGGGCAGCAGCTCGGGCTTCACGGCGGAAATACCGACTTCCTTCGCCACGCGCTCGGCAATGGCGCGCTTGTCACCGGTGAGCATCGTCGTGTCGGCGATGCCGAGCGACGCAAGGTCGCGGATGGCATCCGCGCTGTCCGGCTTCAGCTCGTCGGCGAAGACGGCGCAGCCGAGATACACGCCGTTTGCAGCGGCGTAAACCACCGTGCCGACCGCCGGGACCTCGTTGAACGCGATGCCCGCGTCACGCAGGAGCGCCGCGTTGCCGCACAGGCAGGAGACCGCCTTGCCGTCAATAACGGCGTCGGCGCGCACACCCTTGCCGGGAACGGCGGCGGAATCGGTCACTTCAATGCCGTCGGCAAGATTGCCGACGGCGCGCATCGCGGCAAGCGCGATGGGATGCGTGCTGTACTTTTCGCAGATGGCGACGACACGGCAGAGTGCTTCTTCGTCCGGCGCATCCTTCGCACCGACATAGGCGAAGCTGCCGCGCGTCAGCGTACCGGTCTTGTCAAACGCAGCCGCATTGACCGTGGTGAGCGCCTCCAGATAGTTGCCGCCCTTGATCAGCACGCCGCACTTGGACGCCGCGCCGAGACCGCCGAACAGGCCGAGCGGCACCGAGATGACCAGCGCGCAGGGGCAGGATGCCGCAAGCGCGCAGAGCGCACGGTAAACCCAGGTCGTGAAGCTGCCGAAGCCGAGAAGCGGCGGGACGACCGCCACCAGCAAGGCAAATGCGCAGACGATCGGCGTATAAATTTTTGAGAAGCGGCGGATGAAGTTCTCCACCGGGCTCTTGCGCTCACGCGCATTCTCCAGCATTTCGAGAATCTTCGCCACAGTGCCGTTTGCATAGTCGGCGGTGACGCGCACCTTGAAGGTGGCGTCCACGCTCATGCTGCCCGACAGCGCCTCATCGCCGACCGTCTTGGACACCGGCAGGCTCTCGCCGGTCAGCGCCGACAGATCCATGTCGCCCGTGCCCTCCACCAGCACGCCGTCGAGCGAAACCTTTTCGCCGGGCGCAATGACAACGATGTCGTCGATCTGCACCTCCTCGGGCGCCATGGTGATGAGCTTGCCGTCCTTCTCCACCGTGACCTTCTCGGGGCGGAGCTCCAGCATCTGCTTGATGCTGCCGCGGCTCTTGGCGACCGCGCGCCCCTGGAGATATTCGCCCAGCTCAAAGAGGATGACGACCGCGCAGCTCTCGGCAAACTCGCCGATGGCAAACGCGCCGAGCGATGCAATGCTCATCAGGAACTCCTCGCCGAACCAGTCGCCGTCACGGATGCTTTCGACCGCCTCAAGCAGAACACGATACCCTGCGACAAGGTACGCCGCACCGAAAGCAATTGCCGACACAAAGGTCGGCAGCGCCGAAAACTTCAGCCCGAGCCCCACGCAGAACAGCACGGCGGCAATGCCGAGGCGGATCAGCAGGTTCTTGCCGTCGCCCTCCTCGTGCTCGTGGTCGTGTCCGCAGCAGCAGCCGTCGTCATCTTCGTCATGGTCATGATGATGACCATGATCGTGCCCGCAGCAGCAATCGTCATCATGGTCGTGATGATGCTCGTGCTCGTGTTCATGCCCGTGCCCGTGCTCGTGTGCATGTTCGTGCGCTTTGTCATGCCCGCAGCAGGGGCAGGCGTCTTTCTTTTCTTCGTCTTTCATGGCTTATTCCTCCACGTGCTCAAGTCCGGCGTCGAGAATCGTTTTGACATGGTCGTCCGCCAGTGAATAGTACATTTGCTTGCCGTCGCGGCGGCAGCGCACCAGGTGGCTCTGCTTCAGGATGCGGAGCTGATGCGAGATCGCAGTCTGGCTCATTTCCAGCGCTGCCGCAATGTCGCCGACGCAGCTCTCCTTGTCCGACAGGCAGAACAGGATGCGAATGCGCGTGGAATCCGCGAAGATCTTGAACAGGTCTGCAAGATCGTAGATCAATTCTTCATCTTCCATTTCTGCTGTAACCTCCGTTTGATATATGAATATCTGTTCATGTGTTTATGATAGCATGGGTTCATGTGCTTGTCAAGAGGAAATTGCAAAAAAATAAAAAAAGAGGGGTGCGTGCATGTCTTCTTCGGTTTCCCCGGTGGGGAGAGCTGTCCGAGACGCAATGCGTCTCGCGGAGTTTTCCCGATGGGAAAACATCCTGTGCCTGATGAGGGCTTGTACAAAGTAAAATATCGTACCATGCTGTTCCAACTGCCTGCATGCCCTCATCCGTCAACTTCGTTGACATCTCCCCCAAAGGGGAAGGCTTAATTGAAGCAGCGGGCGGCAGACGGTCGCTCTTACAAGATTGTACTCCCTTTGCATACGCCCTCTCCTACGCAAAAAAGGGCGGCAGAAGCCGCCCTTTTCGGAATACAGCATGAAATTACAGCGTTGTCTCCGCGTGGCGGAGAACATGGCAGTTGATGTTGACGGCGACGGGCAGCCCCGCGATGTGCGTAGGCGCGGCGGCGACGGCAACCGAGAGCGCCGTGGTGTCGCCCGAAAAGCCCTGCGGACCGATACCGGTCGCGTTGATCGCATCGAGCAGGCGCGCCTCGAGCGCGGCATAGCGCGCATCGGGATTGTGTTCGCCCGCGCGGCGGACAAAGCACTCCTTGGCAAGCGCGGCACAGCCCTCAAAGTCGCTGCCGATGCCGACACCCACCGAAATGGGCGGGCAGGGATCGGCGCCCGCGCGCTCGACCGTCTCGACCACGAAGCGCACGATGTCGTCCTCGGCGGCAGCGGGCGTAAACATGCGCAGCGCGCTCTTGTTTTCGCTGCCGAACCCCTTGGGCAGGGCGACGATGCGCACCCGGTCACCCGGAACGGCGCGAATGTGCAACACGGCGGGGGTATTGTCCCCGGTGTTCTTGCGCGCATAGAGCGGATCCTCCACCACCGACAGGCGCAGCGCGCCGTCCACATAGGCGCGGCGTACGCCGCGGTTGACCGCGTCCGCGACATTGCCGACGATATGCGCATCCTCCCCGATATAGAGGAAGACCACCGCCATGCCGGTGTCCTGGCAGACCGGGACGTCCATCTCGCGCGCCGCCGCCACATTGTCAAGCAGGCGGTCAAGCACGCTTTTCGCCAGCGCGCAGCGTTCGCGCCCGGCAGCGCAGGCAATGCAGTCGGTCACGTCCTTTGTGAGCGTATAATTTGCTCTGACAAAAAGTTCGGCGACCGCATCCTCCACCGCCGCGGCGGGGATCATACGGATCGTCCTTCCGTTGTAATTGATCGTTTCCATCTTACTCATCCAGGTCGTTGAAATAGATAATCTCGCCCGGCATACAGTAGCCGAGCTTGCGGCGGGCGACCCGCTTGACATATTCCTCGTCGAAGGGAGCGGCAAGTTCCTCCTTCAGCTGCGCCTGCACCTCTTTGGCGGCGACAAGCTGCGCCTCAAGCGCGTCGTTTTTGGCGCGCAGTTCGTTCTGCCGCATCCAGATCACGCCGACGAGCAGCAGCCCGAGGATCAGCGCGGCGGTGAGCGCCGCCCGCGCCGAAAACGGCGTGTGTGCCTGTTCGGTTTTCCGCATATGCCTCGTCTCCTATCCCGTTTGCGCAGACATTCTCGCAGCGCCCCATGCGCCGCTGCTGCTGCGCGCGCTGCCGTCTTGCGTTTCGCTCTTCTTGCTTTTTATTATACCAAGCGCGCGCACGGCTTGCAACAGGTTTTGCAATTTTTTGTGCAGCCGCCGCGATCCACCTCCCGCCCGCGGCAAACGGCTTGACAAGCAGGCGCAGCGCCGCGCGGACAAACCGCCGCACGGCGGATGCCACCGCCTCGACCACCGTGATGAACAGCCGCCCGACCGTGTGGTAATAGGCAAGAAAGCCGCAAAATGCGCCGACCAGCGCAAAGCCGCGCACCCGCCCGTCCCCCGTGACAAAAAAGAACACGCACATCAGCACTGCGGCGACGGCGAAAAACAGAAGATCGCCGAGCGCGGCAAGAAAGAGCCGGAAAAAATCGCGCCCGCCGCGGGGCGGGCGCACGTCGATGAAAAGCAGCACACGCGAAAAGCGCACTGCGTCATAGAGCACGCCGAACAGCACGCCGAGCAAAATGGAGGCGGCAAAGCTCGCCGCCTGTGCCTGCATCGAAACTTCCATTATTTCGCGCGGCGGGCAAACAGCCCCTTTTTCTCGCCGGGCATGGCGGCATAATACAGCCCGTCGATGCGCCCCTCCAGCGTAAAATCGCCGCTCTCGGCGGACATCTGCACGATCTTCAGCCCCTTGCCCTCGATCTCGACCTTGCCGAGCGCCGTCGCCACCGAGACAAAGTCCTCGTCAAAAGACAGAACCTCGCTGACGCCGTCCATCTTGAGCAGCCTGCGATTCTTCAATGTGACATTGCTTTCGCCCATTTCCGTCATACACGCGCCCTCCCGCCTGTTTTCACTCTTCGGAACAGCATATGAAAAAAGCGCTGCGAATATGAAAAAGCCGCCCGAAGGCGGCTTTTCCCAAGAGAGAGAGTATGAAAACGAGGTCCGCTTATTTATGCGTTTCCTCGAATTCTTTTTCGGCAAGTGCGATGTAGCGTTTGATCGTCTCGATCTCATGCGGGTCGTAGGGGCGGAGATTCGGGCGCAGGATGTCGTGCTGCCACTTGGTGAAATCGACATCGGCGGGCAAATCGCCGCGCTCGTACCGCGTCCACATTGACTCCCACGGCTCATAGGTCTGGTTCAGACCTGCGACAAAGCCCCAGTGATACGAGCCGACGCGCTCCAGATAAAACAGCGGGAGGTGCGTCTGCACGGTGTTGTGCTGCATGCGGTGCAGCCACTCGGTGTTGAGCAGCGGGCGGCGGTAGGTGTCCCGCAGGTACTTGATCGTCATGACCGAGGACTCGTAGTTGTGGTAGTCATGGTAGCTGACGACGTCCGACAGCTCGACCGCACGCTTCTCCCACGGGTTCAGCGGCGTGCGCTCGGGGTTCAGCGGGTCGTCCGACCAGTAGACGATCGTCCAGGTGTCGGCGGTCAGCGGCTGAATGGGGTCGCAGGCGCGCGCGGTGGCAAAGAAGCGCTCCATCGCAGGGACGCTCTTGTCGCGGCGGCGGCCGTTGCCCAGCTCGTTGTAGATGTTCCAGATCTCGACGCGCTCATCCTTTGCGTACTTCGAGACGATCTCGCGCACCATCTCGTTGAACGCATCATAGCGGGCGGGATCGTCCACCACGGTATAGCCGACGCCGGGCATGCCCGCGTGCGGCGACACCGCGATGCCGCCGTGATAGCCCATATCGACATGCTGCTCGCCGAAGGTCGGCTCCTTGTAGCGCTCGATCGGCACGGAGCAGTCGTTGCCGAAGACGATCATCGTGCGGATGCCGTTCTTTGCAAAGAGCGTAAGGTATTCCTCGAGGCGCTGCATATAGCCGTCGTGTTCCTTTTCCCAGCAGTAAAAGGACATAAACAACCGGATGCCGTTGTAGCCGATCTCGTGTGCGCGTTCGATCTCGCGCGTAATCGCGGGCATGCGCTCGGCGTGGCGGTATTCCTGCCACATGTCGAAGATGCTGGCGCAGCACGCGGGTACATAGTTGAAGCCGACGATCCACGGGCGGTCGTTGTACCATGCCCATGCCTCTTCCGGCGTCCATTGTCTTTTCATGGTGTTCTCCTTGTTATTGTAGTTAAAACGGCATTCGGCTCCCCTGTGCAAGGGAGGCTTGCGTCTTTACTTCAACAGATCGCTGGTGCCGTCAAGGACAGCCTCGGCGGTGGCAATGAGGGCATCGTAATTCTTCACGCGCGCCGTGTGCGGGTCATCCATATACGAGATGAAGAACGGCGTGGTGCCGAAATAGCCGCTGTCGTGGCGCTCGCGCTCGAACTTCCAGCCCGCGATCGCCTTTTCCAGCAGGGCTTTCGCCTCGTCGGTCTTCCCCATGCGGATGTCGCCGAGCGCCTGGTAGACCGGCAGCAGCGGCAGGTTCATGTTGGAGAAGAAGTCCACATAAAGCGTGTTGAAATAGTCATAGATCTTGAACGCGGCATCGCGGTCGCCCGCCTTCTCGAGGAGCAGTGCCTCCTCATACTGCGCGGGTACGATGGTTGCCATATGCCACAGACCCGCACCGAGACTTTCGGGCAGGACTTCGGCGCGGCGGAACGCCTCCAGCGCCTCGGCATCCTTCCCTGCGGCGCGCAGGTCAATTCCCTTGCCGTACCATGCGGCGATGTACTGCTTGGCAAGCGCGGTTTCGCCGCCCTCGCAGGGGATGAAATCGTGCCCCTCGAGGACGCGGATCGCCTCATCATAGCGGTGCGCACGGTTGTATGCGGTCGCCCACTCGATGGCGATGTCATCGCGCACGGTGACGAGCGACGGCACCATGGAGCCGATCTTCTCGGCGGTGGCGTTCGGCTCGGCGCCGGTGTGGTTGAGGACATAGGCAAGCTCAAAGACAAGCTGTTCCATATCCGGGCAGAGCGCGTGCGCCTCTTCGAGCAAACGGATCGTGCGCTCGACGTCGCCGCGGCGGTAGGTGCAGATTGCAAGCCCGCGCTTCGATGCGTAGTCGCTGCCCTTTTCGAAGAGGGCTTCCGCCTCTGCATAGCGGTGATCGCCGTAGTGATAGTAAGCCAGCAGGCAGTTTGCGCCGTTCTCCGCGAGCACCTTGGCTTCAAGCGGACGGAACGGGAAGGTGCGGTGCGTATCGCGGATCAGCGTGGGATCGCCGATCATGTACGCGATGGCAGGCGCGATGTCGTCGGTGTACTTCGGCAGAGCGCGGAGCAGATCCATCGCCTCGGCGCGGTAGCCCGCGTCGATCAGATCGACCGCAAGGTCGAGGCAGGTCTGCGACTTGTTGGAATACAGCTTTGCGAAGAATTTCTTCTCGGACAGCTTGCCCATGACGACCATGAACCAGCGCGCCAGATGGTTGAGCGGGTCGCGCTCGAGCTCGCGTTCGAGGGCGCGGACGGCGTCCGCCTTGTGCCCGAGCTTGTAATCGGCAGCGGCGGCAAGCACGATGGCGGTGAGATTCTGTGCGCCGTATTCGATCGCGTTCTTAGCGCACGCCTTGGCGGCGGCAAAATCGCCGCGCTTGCCGTCGAGCATGGCGGCGCGCGTCATCGCGGGCGCGACGGCGTCTGCCATCCACGCCGCCTTGCGGAAGGCGTCATACGCGAGTTTGTCCTCGCCGAGCCCGGCAAGGGCGAGACCGCGCAGGTAGTTCAGTCTGCCGCTCTCGGGATGGAAGTTGTAGACCGTGAGTGCCGCGAGGGCGCGATCCAGCACGTCCTTCGCCTTGGCGTATTCGTGGCGGCGGATATAGATCTCACCGAGAATCTGCAAAGCGGGCGCGAAATCCGGCTCCAGTTCGACGGCGCGCGCAAAATACTTTTCGGGCGCCGCGTTCGGATCGCGGTACTGCAAGAAATGCAGTCCCGCGACGTACAGCTCGTGCGCGGTTTTGATCTCGTCGGGCATCGGCACCTCGGGGAAGAGCGGCGGCAGCGGCTGCTGGACGTGAACGGTCTGCTCATAGAACAGCACGTCGCCGATGGTGACGGTGTAGGTCGATGCGTCAAACGCGGGAGTCTCGAAGGTGCAGACCTCGCCTGCGGCGAGGTCTGCCGTCGTCTGGAAGATCGGCTTGCCGCCGTTTGTCAGCACGATCTTCACGTTCTTCAGATCCTTCGTCGGCTGTACGCGGAGCACGCCGCTCTCGACATGGATCGCCGCATCGTAGTTGGCATAGGACGGCACGCCGAGCGCGCCGATCGGGTACCAGGACTGCTTGAAGCACTTGGTCTCATAGGCTTCCAGCCAGGTCAGGTCGGGCTGGTTATTCGTGTACGAGCCCGCCATCAGCTCGGCATAGGGACCCGAGGTGTCGGTCAGCGCGCGCTCCCAGGAGCGGGACAGCTGGTTGTACGCCCAGGTGAACATCTTCTTGCCGATCGAGATGTGGTGGTCGCCGATGTGGACCACGCCGCACTTCTTGCCGGCATCGTAGCCGCCGAAGTAGTCATAGTCCGACGCCGCGCAGAAATAGGACGTCGGGAACTTGGTGTTGAAATGTTTGCTGATGTCCACGCCGTTTTTCTCATCAAAGGTGTAGCCGTTGAAATGCCCGCGCGCGATCGGATAGGTTGTATTCGAGCGGCGGTAATGGAAGTGCACATGGTCAACGTCGGACGGGAAGAAGATCTCATAGTCCTTGTTGACCGGCACGGCGGTGTTCTCCCACCAGAGGAAGGAGTGGCGCAGGGGCGTGCGGTTGGAGACCTTCATGCGGGTCTCGAAGATCGCGCGGTCATCGGCGAGGTAAACGCCGACCATGCCCTTCATGCGGTCGACCGGCTCGTGCTCGGAGAGCCAGACGGTGACGCCGCCGTCCTCCTTGACGATCTCATAGTCGCTCGGGAGCATGGTGGACGCGCGGTGGTGGTAGGGCCAGTTGAACTCGATTCCGCCCGAGATCCAGGAGCCGAGCATGCCGATCAGCGCCGGTTTGATGACTTCATTCTTATAGAAAAAGTTGTAGCCGGTCTTCTTGTCAAGGGCGGAATAGATCTTGCCGCCGATCTCGGGCAGGATAACAAGCTCGATATAGTCGTTTTCGAGGACGATCGCCTCGTAAGTCTTGTTGAATTTGGTCTTCTCCGGCGTGCGGATGACGACCGCGTTGGGATACGGGTTGCCGGTGAAGCGCTGATGCACGCGGTTCTCCGCAAACATCGGCAGCTTTTCCGCAGGCGCTTCCGCGTAGGTCGGAATGACGATCTTCCGGATCGTCGCCGTCGTTTTGCTCATACTGTTTCTCCTTTGATCGCCGCCGTGCGGCGGTTTTCTTTCACGGTCTCATTGTAACACGCCGAGGGTGGCGGTGTGAATACAAAAAAATGTTGAAAAATTCGCGGGCTTTGCCCCTTTTTGCACGGCAGGCAAATTTCCGCCGCTTTTGCATAAACTGTCGAAAAAAGTTCAGTTTCTCAAAAAAATAAACATTTTCCTCTTGATTTTCGGTTTGTTTTATTGTACTCTATAGGCAGACGAACCCCCTCGGAGGTGAACGATATGCGCAAACTGGTCCTTGCGGACATCCGCCCGCACGTCCGCTATTCCAAGCCGCTTCTGTTACCGGAGGATTTCTCCACAACTGCCGTACACGCCTATGACGCGCGGCTGATCTATTTCTTTTCGGGCAGCGCCAAAGTCAAGCTGGATGACCGCAGCTACAACGCCTCGCGCGGCTCTCTCTTTCTTTGGCAGTCCGCCACCTGCTATTCCATCGTGAACTGCGACGCGGCGGAAACCAAAATGATGGCGATCAACTTTGACTATGTAGGGACGGGGACGTCGGTCACAACGCCCGCGCTCCCGACCGTCTCCGATCGGCTCTACCGCCGGGAAAACGCCATTGAATCCATCTATTTTGAAGATGTGCCGCAGCTCAATATGCCGGTGCATCTCGACGGGATGCAGACGCTGGAACGCATCTTCCAGCCGATGTCCGACGAATACAACTATCCGCGCCCGTTTGACAAGCTGATGCTGTCGTCGCTGATGCAGCAAGCCATCTTCACCGTCGCCCGCAAGCTGACGCTTGGTTCGGGCGAGAAGCCGTCCGGGCTTGTCGAGCGCGTGACCGAATATATCCGCGAGAACTTCGCGGGCGACCTCTCCAACGAGGCGATCGGCAGGCACTTCAACTATCATCCCAACTACATCAACCGCGTGATGCAGAAGCACATCGGGCAGTCGCTGCACCAGTATGTGCTGTCCTGCCGCGTCTCCCGCGCGCTGGAAATGCTGCAAACCACCAACCTCAGCGTGACCGAAGTCTCCGAACGCGTCGGATTCTCCTCGATCAAGCATTTCTCCCAGACCTTCAAGAGCATCTACGGCTATTCGCCGATCCATTTCCGGGACTGAGGGAAAAGGGAAAGTGAAGCGTGAAATAGGTATTGTGGGAAACCGCCTCTCGGCGGTTTTCTTCATCTTTACAGGCTTCCTCCTCCCCGCTTTTTTGCATTCTTCACACAGCTTTCACGGCAAGACGGTTGCAATTGTGAAAAGCCTGTGCTATAATTATGAAGATATTTTTGTGTAAAATGCCCTGCGGGGCGGACATACAAGGAGAACAACATGCTGAAGGTTGAAAACCTGGTCAAAAAGTACGGCGGCGCAACGGCGCTGTCCGGCATCAGCTTTTCGGTGGAGGCGGGCGAGGTCGTCGGCTTCCTCGGACCGAACGGCGCGGGCAAATCCACCACGATGAACATCATCACCGGCTTTATTTCCTCCAATGTCGGCAACGTGTGGATCGACGGCACGGAGATCCTCGAAAACCCGACCGAAGCCAAGAAAAAGATCGGCTACCTGCCCGAGCAGCCGCCGCTCTACCCCGAAATGACGGTGGAGGAATACCTGAACTTCGTCTACGAGCTGCGTGCCTGCACCCTGCCGAAGAAGGCGCACATCGACGAGGTGCTGGCGGCAACGCGCATCACAGATGTGCGCGGGCGCGTCATCCGCAACCTCTCAAAAGGCTACAAGCAGCGCGTAGGCATCTCGACGGCGCTGATCGGCAACCCGCCGCTCATCATCCTCGACGAGCCGACCATCGGACTTGACCCGAAGCAGATCATTGAAGTGCGCAGCCTGATCCGTGAGCTCGGCAAAAAGCACACGGTCATCCTCAGCACGCATATCCTCTCCGAGGCGCAGGCGGTGTGCGACCGCATGATCATCATCGACCACGGGCGCATCGTTGCCGACGGCAGAGCCGACGAGATCAATCAGTTCATCCGCGACAACCGCCGCTATAAGGCGACCATCGCCGCACCGCAGGCAGAGGCACTCGCTCTCATCAAAAAGCTGCCCGGCGTCGTTTACTGCGAAGCGCTTGCCGAACGCGACGGTGACGCCGTTGCGTTCCTCATTGAGTCGGAGCGCGGCATCGACGTGCGCAAGCCGCTCTTCTACGCGCTTGCCGAGCGGAACTATCCCCTGCTCGGGCTGGAGGCGCTCGGCGCAAGCCTTGAGGACGTGTTCCTCAGCATCATTGCAAAGGAGGGCGACTGATGTTTGCCATTTACAAGCGCGAACTGCGCTCTTATTTCACCACCGCGGTGGGCTATGTGTTCCTCGCGATCATCGTGGCGCTCAGCGCCGTCGCGTTTTCGCTGACGACGATTCTGCAAGCTTCAAACGATGTGACGACCTACTTCACGGTGCTGCTGTTCATCCTCATGGTGGCGCTGCCCGTCCTGACCATGAAGCTCTTCTCCGAGGAGCGCAAGATGCGCACCGAGCAGCTGCTGCTGACCGCGCCGGTCTCGATCGCAAAGATCGTGACGGCGAAGTTCTTCGCGGCGTTCACGGTCTTCTTCGGCGCAAACCTGCTCTGCTCGCTCGCCTACATCACCCTGTTTATCTACAGTGAGCCCGAGGGCGGCATCATCCTCGGCAACATCATCGCGATCACGCTGGTGGGCGCGGCGTTCATCGCCGTGGGCATCTTCGTGTCCTCGCTGACCGAGAACCAGCTTGCCGCCGCAATCGGCACCTTCGGCATCCTGCTTGCCATGCTCGGCGTGGGGCTGCTCTCCTCGGTGATCCCGTGGTACCCCGTCCGCTATGTGCTGGGGTGGTTCTCAATCCTCACCCGCTACAGTAACTTTACCAACGGCTTTTTCGACTTTGCCGCCCTGTTCTACTACGCGTCGGTCTGCTTCATCTTTCTGTTTCTGACCTGCCGCGTGCTGGAACGCCGGCGCTACAGCGCGTAAGGAGGTGCAGCCATGAATATGCTCAAGAAAAGAAGCCGCGGCTACACGTCCGTATCCGTGCTGATCACCGTGCTGGTGCTGGCGCTGGTCATGCTGCTGAACACCGTCTTCTCGGTGCTCGCCGCGCACTATTCCCTCTTTGTTGACCTGACAAACACCGAGCTCTGGACCCTCTCCGACGAGGCGAAAAAGGTCATCGCCGAGGCAGACGGCGACATCACGATCACCTTCTGCCACGAGAAGGACTACATCGAGTCCTCTGACAAGATGAAGTACATCGCGGGCACCGCGGAGGAGATCGCCAAGGCGTTCCCCAACATCCACGTGCGCTACCTCAACTCGATCCTCGAACCGAAGCTGTTTGAGAAATACAAGTACACCGATGTCTCGACGATCAAGACGACCAGCGTCATCGTCGAAAGCGGCAGCGAATTCCGCGTGTACGCGGCGGACGCCTTCTTCGTGACCGACTCGAACACGAGCAATGTCTGGGCGTACAACGGCGAAGAGATCTTCGCTGCCGCCTTCCTCGCGGTCACCGCCGCCGAAACGCCGCTTGCCTGCTTCACCACAGGGCACGGCGAGAGCGTGGACAAAGCCTTCATCAACACGATCGTCAAGGCGGGCTATGAGGCGCGGACCATCGACCTCACAAAGGAGGACATCCCCGACGACTGCCGCCTCATCATCGTCAACGACCCGCGCTATGACCTTGCAGGCTACAATATCTACGACAAGGACGCGGTCTCCGAGATCGCGAAGATCGACAAGTTCCTCGACTCCAACGGCACGCTGATGGTCTTCAAAGACCCCGACACCGCCTACCTCAAGAACCTCGAAGAATACCTCTACGAGTGGGGCGTGGTCTTCTCGGACGGCGTGGTTGTGGACAACTCGGATTCCATCACGTCCGACGGACAGTCGCTGGTTGCCACCTACCCGTCCGGCACGCTGGCGTCCAGCATCCACAAAGACATCAGCAGCCTGTCCTCTCCCCCGAAGACGATCGTCAAGTACGCAAGCCCGATCACCGTCTCCGATCTCTTCACGGCAGGACGTGACGCCGACGGCGTGAAGACCAACACCTGGACCTACTCGGGCAACACCGCCTACCGCGAGCTCTCCGCCGTGCTGACCGCCGGCAAGACCGCCGAGGTGGTGGAGGACGGTCAGGTCATCGACCGCACGGGCGGCTACAACCTCATGACCGTCACCCGCGAGATGAACACCGTGAACAACGACACCTATTACGGCTATGTTCTCGCAGCGGGCACGCGTTTCTTCACCTCGCCCGACTATCTCGAATCCAATGTCTACGCCAACGAGAACATTCTCTACTACGCGCTGCGCGTGATGGGCAGAGAAAAGGTCCCCGCCGACATCCCGTTCAAGGAATTTGCCAACACCAAGATCGAGGACATGACCAGCGCCGAGGCGACCCGCGCAGCAATCCTTCTGATCACGGTGATCCCGCTGATCACAGCGGCGGCAGGCATCGTTGTCACCACGAGGAGAAAGTATAAATGAAAAAGAAACTGACCGCGGCGATCGCGATCGCCGTGCTGTTCTGTGTGCTGCTTGCGGTCTACCTCTTCGTCGTCGTCCCGATGATGAATGCGGAGGACGAACCCGAGGAGACCACGGCGGTCTCGCTCGTCCCCGGCGAGGTCGAGGGCGTGCGCGGGCGCATCCAGATGTTTGACCAGGTGACCTCGGACAAGGTGCAGTCGCTCTATGTGCACAACAGCTACGGCACCTATGAGCTGGTGCGCAAGGACGACTCGCTCGTGCTCAAAGGGCATGAGAACCTGCTGCTCGACGCCGAAAAGCTGGCGCAGGCGATCGTCAACGCAGGCTATACCCTCTCCACCTACAACGCCAAGGTGACCGAAGAGGATTTCGCCAAATACGGGCTTGCCCCCGGCGAGAGCGACAACTACTATGTGCTGACCTCGACCGCAGGCAAACGCTACACCGTCTACATCGGCGACCGCACGCTGGCGGGCGACGGCTACTATGCCCGCTATGAGGGCAGAGACGCGATGTATGTCCTCGACGACAGCATCCGGGGGGACCTGCTCGCCCCTGCAACCACGCTGGTGCGTCCGCTGCTTGCCTACCCCTCCAAGCTGAACAGCTACTACCTGATGCAGACCTTTCTTCTGGCGCGCGGCGAGGAGACCTTCCTCTCCGCCACCTATCTCGACCCCGACCGCCGGAGCGAGCTTGCCGCGATGAGCGTGCAGCAGCTCACCTACCCCGGCGAGTACCCGGCGGGCGAGGGCTACGACGATGTGCTCTCCCTGTTCTGTGATTTCTCCGGCAGCGAGGTGGTCGGCATCGACTTCTCGGACGAGGCGCTCGAATCCTTCGGGCTGAAGAACCCCGCCTACACGCTCTACGCGGTCAACACCGCCGTGGACAACAACGGCAATCCCGCAAGCCTTGTGGAGAACTTCATCACCTTCAGCGAAAAGCAGCGCGACGCGGACGGCAGCGAGTTCTACTATGCCGCGTCCTATACCTTCGGCGTGATCGCCCGCGTGGAGCAGATCACGGTCGATTTTCTCGAATGGGATCTCGACAAGTGGGTCAGCCCGTACATCTTCCAGGTCAACATTCAGAACGTCGCGGACATCTCCTTTGCCGCGGACGACCTCAGCGAGACCTTCACGCTCGGCGGCAAGGACAACGACAGCCTGACCGTCACCGCGCGCACCGCGGGTAAGATTGAGGACGTGAAGAACTTCCGCCAGCTGTGGAAGGTGCTGCTCTCGGTCACCGAGGACGGCACGGCGACCTTTGACGAAGCCGGCCGCGACGCGATCGTGCGGGAGGACAACCTGCTGCTCACGCTGACGCTGCACACCAAGGCAGGCATCGAGCGCGTGTACAAGTTCTACCCGTATTCCGACCGCCGCGTGTTCTACACGGTGAACGGCGACGGCGAATTCTACGTCAACCGCGCGATGCTGGACAAGGTGATCGCCGACGTCCGCCGCGTGCAGTCCGGCGAAGCCGTCAACCCCGATACGAAGTATTGAGGAAAAGATAAAAGCAAAAAAAGAACCTTTCCGCGGAAAGGTTCTTTTTTTGCGGGTACGACATTTGCGCACAGTCTCCGCTATCCGTAGGGCGACCAATGGTCGCCCGCTTTTTCATCCAGCTTATCTGTTCTTCTTTCTCTGCACCCACTTGACCAGCTCGACGAGCGGGATGGTGAGGAATGCGAGCGCGATGGCAACGAGATACTCGGGCAGCTCCACCGAGGTGAAACCGAACGCATTGGCGAGCAGCGGAATCTCGCAGACTGCGGTCGTCAGCACGAGGCTGGCGATTGCCGCGCCGTTCAGCAGTGCATTGGTGGACTTCAGCGAGATCAGCGAGCCGCGCTGCGAGCGCATGTTGAAGCTGTGGAAGATCTCCGCCATGCTCATCGTGAGGAACGCCATCGTCATGCCGTCGGCGCTCTCGGTGATCTCCCAAAGCCCCGACTCCATGAAGTGCCCAATGAAATAGGAGAGGATCGTCAGCGCCGAGATCATCAAGCCCTGATATGCGATGTCAAAGCCCATGCCGCCCGCAAAGATGCCTGCCTTTGCCGGACGGGGCTTGCGCTTCATGATGCCGGGTTCGGCTTTCTCCATGCCGAGCGCCAGCGCCGGGAAACAGTCGGTCACGAGGTTGATCCAGAGCAGATGCACCGGCTCGAGGATGGTGAAGCCGAGCAGCGTCGAAATAAAGATGGACAGTACCTCGCTCATGTTGGAGCCGAGCAGGAACTGGATCGCCTTGCGGATGTTGTCGTAGATGCGGCGACCTTCCTCAACCGCGCCAACAATGGTGGCAAAGTTGTCGTCGGCAAGCACCATGTCCGCCACGTTCTTGGTGACGTCGGTGCCCGTGATGCCCATGCCGACGCCGATGTCGGCGGATTTGATCGAGGGCGCGTCGTTCACACCGTCGCCGGTCATCGCGGTGACATAGCCCGCGCTGCGCCATGCGTTGACAATGCGGGTCTTGTGCTCGGGCTGTACGCGCGCGTAAACCGCGATGCTGCGGAACACCTTTTCAAACTCCGCGTCGCTCATCGCGGACAGCTCCGCGCCGGTGATTGCGCGCTTGCCGCCTTCGAGAATGCCCAGCTCCTTCGCAATCGCCGTCGCCGTGTCGATGTGGTCGCCGGTAATCATGATCGCGCGGATGCCCGCACGGTGACATTCTTCGATCGCTGCCTTGACCTCGGGGCGCACGGGGTCGATCATGCCGACCAGCCCGACAAAGCAGAGCTCGTTTTCCAGCGCCGCCGGTTCGGTCGAGGCGGGCGCGCGGTCGTAGGTGCGCAGGGCAGCTGCCAGCACGCGCAGCGCGCGGTCTGCCATTGCCTTGTTCGCCGCGAGGATCTCCGCGCGCACATTCTCGGTCATCGGCATCTCGTGCCCGTCCTTGATGTAGCGCGTGCAGCGGCGCAGAACCTCGTCCGGCGCGCCCTTGGTGTACTGCACCACTCTGCCGCCGGCATGATGCAGCGTGGACATCATCTTGCGCCCGCTGTCAAACGGCGCTTCGCCCACGCGCGGAAATTTGCCTTTCAGCTCGGTCTTTTTCAGCCCCAGCTTTGCCGCATAGGCAACCAGCGCTGCCTCGGTCGGCTCGCCGGTGACACTGCCGTCGGCATTCAGCTCCGCGTCGGAGCAGAGCGCCATCGCCGAGGCAAGCAGACTTTCGTTTTCGCCGTAGTGATCCACCACTGTCATCTTATTCTGCGTCAGCGTGCCGGTTTTGTCCGAGCAGATGATCTGCGCGCAGCCCAGCGTCTCCACTGCGGTCAGGCGGCGGATGATGGCATTGCGCTTTGACATGTTGGTCACGCCGATGGAGAGCACCACGGTGACCACGGCGGCAAGCCCCTCGGGAATCGCCGCAACCGCCAGCGAGACCGCCACCATGAAGGCGTGCATCACGGTGTCAAAGCCGCGGCCGTAGCGGAGCAGCTGCACCGCGAAAATGACCGCGCAGATGCCGAGCACCATCCAGGTGAGAATCTTCGAGAGCTGCGTCAGCTTCAGCTGGAGCGGGGTCTGCCCGTCCGAGGCATTTGCCAGCGCGTCCGCAATCTTGCCCATCTCGGTGTCCATGCCGGTGGCGGTCACGACAAAGCTGCCGCGCCCATACACCACCGTGCTACCCATGTAGACCATGTTCTTGCGGTCGCCGAGCGGCACTTCCGCGCCGTCGCGCAGGTGAATGATGTCGATGAACTTGTTCACCGGCACGCTCTCACCGGTCAGCGCCGCCTCCTCGATCTTGAGGCTGGCGCTCTCCAGCAGGCGCCCGTCCGCCGGAACGGCATCGCCCGCTTCCAACAGCACCACGTCGCCGACAACCAGGTCTTCGCTCTTGACCTGCACGACTTTGCCGTCGCGCAGAACCTTGGAGGTCGCCGCGCTCATCTCCTGGAGCGCCTCGATCGCCTTTTCCGCCTTGCTCTCCTGGTAAACGCCGAGCACAGCGTTAATAATGACGACAAACAGGATGATGAAAACATCGGTGGGCGCCTCGCCCTCGTAGATCGAGGTCACGGCGCTGATGGCGGCGGCAGCCAGCAGAATGAGGATCATCGGGTCCGCCATCTGCATGAAGAACCGCTTGATGAGCGAATCCTTCTTCGCGGCTTTCAGCTTGTTCTTGCCGTTCTTCTCCAGCCGCTTTTCCGCCTCGGCGGCGGAAAGCCCCGTCTCGGTCGCCGAGACGGCGCGCAGCACGTCGTCTCGGCTGTCTGTGTAGAATTTCATGGGAAACTCCTTCTCTTGATTTCTTGTCCGATATATAATATTATATATAAAAAAACTCATGGATAGACGCTTTTGTCTACCCATGAGTCTTGTCATTTCATTCGTGCCAGACCGCGTGCGGTCGGTTGTTGGCATGGAAGCGCTTGCGCGCCGACTACTCCCTCACGGAATGTTCAAACATTATAGCATATGCAGACGCGTCTGTCAAGGGGAATCGACATATTTTGCAATTATTTTTCAGCGGCGTGCGTGCGCTCGTAATAACAGCGGTAGCACATGCCGACGTACTTGTCATTGCCGCCGAGGCAGACCTGGTCGCCCTCGGTGATGATGTTGCCCGCCGCGTCCAGCCGCGCGTTGACGGTCGCCTTTCTGCCGCAGCGGCAGATGGACTTGATCTCGGAGATGCTGTCCGCGATCTCAAAGAGCCGCTTGCTGCCCGGGAACATCAGGGTCTGAAAATCGGCGCGCAGCCCGAAGCAGAGCACCGGCAGATCGAAGTGATCCACGATGTATTTCAGCTGTTCCACCTGCCTGCCCGTGAGAAACTGGCATTCGTCGCAGATGATGACGTCGGTGGGGATGCGCCCCTCGCGCGCCGCAAACAGCTCGATGAGGTCGTCGTCCTCGCCAATGGCGTCGGCGGGGGCACAGAGCCCGATGCGGCTCCTCGCCTCGGTGATGCGGTGTCCGTTTTCCACGCGGTCGTCCCGCGTGTCGATGGCGGGCTTGATGAGCCAGACGGTCTTGTCCTTTTCCTCGTAGTTGAACTTGGTCATCAGTGCCTGCGCGGTCTTGGAACTGCCCATCGCGCCGAATTTGAAATACAGTTTTGCCATGGCGATCTCCTTTTTCGGATGTGATATTCTAAGAAAGCAGGGGAAGAAGTGCGTCCGCGAGCACCGCAAATTCGGCGGTCGAGAGCCGCTCGCCGCGGATGCGCGCATCGTGCCCGCAGGACGTAACGGCAGCGGTCAGCGCGTCCTTCGAAAGCTCGGGAAACGCGGTGGACAGCGCGTTGGTCAGCGTCTTGCGCCGCTGTCCGAACGCCGCGCGGATCACCTTGAAGAACAGCTCCGGGCTTTGCGGCTTGACCGGCTTATCCCGCCACAGGTCGATGCGCACCACGGCGGAATCCACCTTCGGCGCGGGCATAAAGTTGCCCGCCGTGACCGTGAAGAGCTTTTTCGGCGCGCCGTAGTAACAGAGCGACGCGGTGATCGCGCCGTAATCCGCGCTGCCCGGAGCGGCGCACAGCCGGTCGGCAACCTCGCGCTGCACCATGACCGTGATGCTGTCGAAGGGATAGCCGCATTCCAAAAGACGCATCAAAATCGGCGTGGTAATATAATAAGGAAGATTGGCGCAGACCGAGACGCGCTCGCCCGCCGCCTTCTCCCGGAGAACCTCGACCAGATCGACCTTGAGAATGTCCGCGTTGATGACCTCGACGTTGGAATACGAGCCGAGCGTGTATTTCAGCACCGGGATGAGCGTCCTGTCGATCTCAAAGGCGATGACGCGCTTGTAGCGCTTCGCCAGCTCCGCCGTCAGGCAGCCGATGCCGGGACCGATCTCCACGATCACGCTGTCCCGGTCATCACAGCAGGCGTCGGCAATTCCCTCCGGGACTGCGGCGTTGATGAGAAAGTTCTGTCCGAAGCCCTTCTTCGTTTCCGTGCCGAACGCCGCGAGGATCTCGCGGACGGTGCGTATATCACATAAATTCATAAAATACCTCTTGACAAATCGGGATGCCGTGTTGTATAATAAGGAGCGTGCTGGTATGGCTCAGTTGGTAGAGCAGTTGATTCGTAATCAACAGGTCGCCGGTTCAAGTCCGGCTACCAGCTCCAACCGAAAAACCTCGCTCCGGCGGGGTTTTTTCGTTTTATCGTGCGAAATGCGCCGCGCAGACGGACATACCGTAAAGTAGTATACCATAACCCGGGGTCGTATGCAAGACGCAGACTGCACGAATTTCAGCATTGCGTTTTGATGGGGGTGTTTCCATGGCAGTTTCACTCGGCGAGATCAAAAAAATGTGTAAGGAAAAGGGCGACGGCTTTCGCGCGGCGAGCCTTTTCGGCATCGGCAAAAACGACAGCGGCAAGTGCGATTTCTTCGTCACGACTTCGGATGCCGCCTATGCCGTCAAGGTGCTGACGCTGGGCGAGGACGCGCAGCGCGTCTATTTTTACCGCGACCGCGGGTATTTCACCGTGAAGACCGCGGCGGGCGACGAGGACTACATGTGGGTGCGCCCGAACTTCCCGGAGGCGGAGGGCGGCAAGCCCTGCACGCCTGTGCTGCTGCTGGACGGCGAGGTGCCCGCGCTGGAGATCGGCCGCGGCAGCGCCACGACGGTCACGAGCGGCGCGCGCGTGTTCGACTGCCGGGTCTACACGCCCGCCGCATTTGAAAAGCGGCTGTAAGCCATGGCAGAGACAAATCCCAAGCACCCGCACGGCGGTCATCGCGCGCGGCTGAAGGAGCGGTTTCTGCGCGAGGGGCTGGACGGCTTTGAAAAGCATAACATGCTGGAGCTGCTGCTGTTTTTCAGCATTCCGCAGCAGGACACCAACCCGATCGCGCATGCGCTTCTGGATCGGTTCGGCTCGATCTCGGACGTATTTGCGGCATCCTTTGAGGAGCTTTGCACGGTCAAGGGCGTGAGCGAGCATACCGCCACGCTGCTGAAGCTGGTTCCGGCGATCAGCCGTGCCGCGCTGTGTGAAAATCGCGATCCCGATACACGTTATGACACGCTCAACAAGATCGGCAATCTGTTTCTGCATTATTACGCAGGCGTGACGGTCGAGACCGTCTATCTGCTGCTGCTTGACAACAGCGACCGGATGGTCGACATGGTCAAGATCTGCGACGGATCGGTCAACCGCGTGCAGTTTGACACGCGCAAGCTGATCGAACAGGCGCTGCGCCCGCGCGTGTCGCGCGTTGTCCTCGCGCACAACCATCCCAACGGCACGCTTGTCCCGTCTGCCGAGGATATGGAGACGACCACCGAGGTCGCCAACGCGTTCCGCACCGTGAATGTGGAGATGCTCGAGCATCTGCTCGTTGCCGACGGCAAATTTGAGCCGCTGCTGTCCAAATGCCGCGGCATCTTCTGGAGCCGCGGTCGCTCCCGCGCATTCTACGACAACTGATAGGAATATAGTTGAAAAAGGCTTCCTTTCGGAAGCCTTTTTTGCTTTTGGCGGGTACGGGGTTGCCTGCAAGAGATGCGTAGGCATCCGTCTGCGCAACCTCGCTTTGTGCCGTAGAGACGCCATTCTGCGAATGGCTACCCCTCATCCGTCAACTTCGTTGACACCTTCCCCCAAGGGGGAAGGCTTAATTTGTGCGGCGGTGCAGCGGACGGTGATGCGGCGCTCGCCGCTGTAGGTGCAGGTGAACAGCGTCAGATCCCAGTTGTCGTCGGTCATGCCCGCCACATCGGCAGCGTCCAGCGTCTCTGTCTCGGCGACGGTGTAGGTATACACCGCGCCGGATGCGTCGGTGAAGCGCACGGTGTCGCCCGCCGCGAGCGACGCGAGATCGGCAAAATGCCGCCTGTAATTATGCGCCGCGATGACAAAACCGCGCGTGCCCGCGCAGCCGGCATAGCGGCAGGGCGACTGCTTGAGATTCCGCTCGGTGAGCACCTGCCGCACGGGCAGCGAAAGCGACAGCGCGTCGATCGTGAGATAGCCGAGGAACGCCTCGCCGTCGATCAGGATGATCTCCTCCGCGGCGGGTATTTTGCCGGACTCCGGTGCGTCGTCGGCTTCCGCAGGCGGCGCCGAAGTCAGCTGTGCCGCGATCGCCTCGGACAGCGCGGGCATCACCTCGCCCACCGCCGCCTCGGCGCGATTCTCCTCCGCCATATTGTGCGAGACGAGGAACAGCGCCGCCGTGAGCAGCAGAATGCCGACGGCAAGAATCAGGTTGCCGAACTGTTTATGCATCGTCGTCCCTCCGTCGCAGCAGAATGCCGATGGTACTGAGCAGCACACCGAGGGCAAACATCACGGGCACGGGCCACCTGAGCTGCCCGGTCTGCGGCAGATCGCCGCCCGGTGCGGTCGTCGTACCCGGCTCGGTCGTTTCACCCGGCTCGGTACTCCCGCCGGGCGTCGTGGTTTCTTCCGGTTCGGTGGTTCCGGTCACTTCACCGGGAATCGTCGTTTCTTCCGGTGCGGTCGTCCCGGTTGCGCCTGAGGCGGTGGTTCCCGTCGGTTCGGTCGTCTCGCCCGGCTTTGTCGTGTCGGGCGGCGTGGGCGGCTTGTAGGGCTTTTCCTCCACCTTTTCGATCGCCGTCACATCATAGAACCAGACGCCCGCATCCGTGATGCCGGGGAGCGCAACGAGAAACGCGCCGCCGATGTACTGCTGCCGCCCTGCGACAAGCCGGGTCTCGCCCACCAGGTACAGCCCCGGCGTGAGCGCGGCAAAGGTCGCCTCGCCCTGTGCGTCGCTCGTCGCCTGCGCAAGCGCGGCGACGCGGTGCTCCGCCGTCCATGCGGCAAGCGATGCCGCCGCGGCGCGCCAGCCGCCCGCGTCGGTCACGCCGTTCACGTCCGTGCCGCTCGCAGCGTAGTCCGCAGTGAGCGTATAGTACCCGCTTTCCGCCGCGGTCGCCACGCGATACAGCGAAAAGCGCATCCCGGCGAGCGGGCTGCCTGCATATTCGGTTTGAATTGTCAGCGAACAGGATGCCGCCGTGTCAATCGGGGGTGCCGCCGCCGTCGGCAGGATTGCCGCCAGCATCAGCAGAACCGCCGTCATCACCCGGCAGAGCGTCCGTATTCGCTTTTGCAGTGTTCGTTTCACCATATGCACTCTCTTGAATATCTTTCTCTCCGCCGCCGCGCGCCGCTTTTCTGCGCCGCACCAGTGCGCGGATGCCAAACAGGATCAGAATGAGGAGGAACAGCCCGAGCGCGCCGAGGAGCACAAGCCCCTTCCAGCCGAAGCTGCGCGCGACCTGCTCGGTCGCCTTGATCTGCGGCTTTTCCTCCGCTGCCGCAGGCTCGGTCGTGCGGCTGCCGCGCACCAGCAGACGGTGCGTGTTGACGCCGTAGGGCGTACAGGTGATCAGCGTGACGAAGTCGCCGTCCGGCTCGGCATGGATGGACGAGACAGCGTCCGGCGTGACCACGAGGATCTGATCCACCTCGTAGACCAGCGTCTCACCGAGTACCGAAAGGTAAAATCGGTCGCCGATCTTCAGCTTATCAAGGTCGGTGAACAGCAGCGCCGAGGGCAGCCCCCGGTGCCCGGACAGCGCGGCATGCGTGCCCGCGCCGCCGACCGGCAGGGACGTCCCCGCAAGGTGTCCGATGCCGTGCTGGAGCGCCGCCTCCCCCGTGCCGTGATAGAGCGCAAGGCGGACGCTGATCTTCGGGATCTCGATATAGCCCATGATGCCAGAGCCGTCGAGATTGAGCAGTGACCAGTACACATCATCCGCGTCGGGCTGCTTGCCCGTAAACGCCGACGGAAATGCCGGGTCGAGCGCCGCGTTATACGCCGCCGCAGCCGTTTTCCACACGGAATAATCCTCGGGCGTGAGCTTTTCAGCCGCCTCGATATAGGTGTTGATCAGGCTGTTCTGCCGGTGTTGATTCCAAAGGTCGCTGAACACCGGGTAAAACAGGATGCCGATCCCGCAGACAAAGATCAGAATCGGGATCAGCGTGCGCAGAAACTTTCGCACGGTTCAGCGGCTCCTTTTCTTTGATTTTGCGGGCTTGTGCTTCGGTCGCGTGAGCATAAAGAGCACGAGGACAAACAACGCAGTGAACGCGATGCCGCCCGCCGCCCACAATCCGTAACGGGTGTGTACCGAGCTGACGGTCTTTTTCGACTCCACGGCGGCAGTCGCCTTCTCGTAGTCCACACGATGTCCGCGCACGAGCAGACGGTGCGTGTTGACACCGTAAGGCGTACAGGTCACCAACGTGACATAGTCCTCGTCCGCCACCGCGTCGAGGTCCTCGGTGTGGTCCGGGGCGACCTCGAGAATCTGATCGACCTCGTAGGCAAGCGTGCGGTTGAGCACATAAATATAGAAGTGATCGCCGGTCTCCAGGAGGTTGAGATCGGTGAACAGCGCTGCCGAAGGCAGCCCGCGGTGCCCGGACAGCACGCTGTGCGTACCCGCGCCGCCGACCGGCAGCGCCGAGCCCTCGAGATGCCCGACACCGCGCACCAGCACCGCCTCGGTGGTCGTGTGATAAATGGGCAGGCTGACCGAGATGCGCGGGATGCGAATGTACCCGATCAGTCCGTCGCCGCCGAAATTGAGCAGCGACAGGTAGAGCGCGTCCTCCTCCGCAGGAATGAACGCAAATGCGTCCGGCACGCCTCTGCCCGCAAGGGTCTTGTTGTAGGCATCCACGGCGTCAAAGGCGGCGGAATAATCCGCCTCCGGCGCGGATGCCAGCTTTTCCTCGTAAAGTCTGATCAGCCGGTCACTGCGCTGTTTGTTCCAGGCGTTGCTCGCCATAGGGTACAGCAGCAGGGAGAGACCGACCAAAAACAGGAGGACGGTTGCTGTGATGAGTCCTTTTCTTTTCATCGGCTTCTCCCCACCGCCGTGCCCGCCGGGGACAGGGGGGGAGTGTCCCTCCCCCGGCGGAAATGCGGTGACAGCGGGGGCGGCGCCCCCGCATATCCTATCCTAATCTTTTTCTTAAAATTCAGTTGTCCTTCTTGTCCTTGCGGCGGAAGAAGAAGAGCCATGCAGCGACTGCCATCAGTACAACGCCGCCGACCGTGAACAGCGCGGTACCCATGCCGCCGGTGGTCGGCAGGATCGGGGAGGAGCTGTTCTTCAGCACGACATTCAGCTGGTTGAGCGCCGTGGTGTCCATCTCCGTCCCGGCGATCAGCAGTCTGTCTGCGGTATCCGTCTCCGTGAAGGAGCTGGTGTCCAGCAGCTTGCCGGTCAGCGCATTGTCCGCCACATCACGTTCGCCGTTCAGTTCAATCTTGAAGCCCTTGTTCGGCGCATAGTAACCGGCGGGCGTCGTGGTCTCCTCGATGTAGTAGATGCCTCTGTCCAGACCCTTGACAAAGAGCGTATTGTCCGCCTCAAGCGCCGTCACCTTGGTCGCTGCGCCGTCGTCTGCCGTGGCGGGACGGTAGTAGTCGCCGTCCTTGACAAACTCAATGGACTGCGTGAACGCATCGTCCTTATAGAGCGTGAACTTTGCGCCCTTCAGGGTCTTCAGTTCCGTTGCACTCGTGCCGTCCTCGGTCTCGTCCGCGCGCTTGTCCAGGAAGAACGAATAGGTGTAGACGCTGGCAATCTGCGCATCCGTCGTCTTCTCCGTCTCCGGCTCATTGGAGGTGGTGTAGGTCAGGACCGCCTTGTTCGCTGCACGGTTGTAGGTCTTGTCGGTCGTGCCGGGAACCGTAATCCCGTCTCTCGCAACTTCCTTTGCAAGGACTGCCGAATAAGAGATGTAGACCTCGATGGGCAGGTTCGGGTCGGCATTGAGCTTGGCATAGTCCAGCGTGAACTCGACCGTCTGCTTTGCAGTCGTCTCATCATACGTCCCGACCGTCTCGGTCAGCGCGCCGGCAACCTCGTCTGTAAAACTGTCGGCGCCGCCCGGACGCGACTTGTAGACCTTCGCGCTGCCTGCGTTGTAGATCAGACCGCTCAATTCATCCGTGAGTTTCAGCGTCATGCCCGAGACGCCCTTGTAGGCGGGGATCTCCAGTTTGATGCTGAAGTTGACCGTTTCGCCGACATTGGCACCTGCACTCGTCTTCCAGACGGCGCCGATGCCGGAATCGTCCGCGACTTCTTTGATGATGGAGGGTGCCTTCGCGCTCTTGACATCGATCTCATAGGGGTCTCCGGGGATTGCGGGCACAGGCAGTTTGCTGCCTGCGGCGTAAACCGAAACGACATTCTTGCCGCCCTCGTTCACCACCCGTACAAAGACGGAGACAGGCTTGTAGATCTTGCTGTTCGTCGGCAGCGTGGTCACCAGCATGAGGTAATAGCCGGGCTCCAGCGCGTCAAAGGTGACCGTGCCGTCTGCAGCGGCAACCTGTTCGGCGGTCACGGCAGGCAGGGTGTAGGCCGCAGGGGTCTTGGCACACGCCGCCGCATACTTGCCGAGCAGCTCGGCAACGCCGGTCGTGCCGATCTTTTCGGTGAAGTATTCCTGGACGCTGAGTGAGTTGAAGCCGGCGGCATTCTTCTCTGCCTCAAGGAAGGTCTCAAATGACGCATAGAAGGTGTAGCCGTTGAAGGTCGCATCATACTCGATAAGCCGATACGCCTTGACGGTGTCGCCCGCGGCGACCTGATTGATCTTCAGCTTCTGGTTGAGTGCAGGGTCTGCCGCCGCACCCGTGACGGTCATGCCGAGGATCAGCAATGCCGCCAGTGCGAAGGCGAGGATGCGCTTCATCATGGTTTTCATTATTTTTTCCTTTCTTTTTTTGCCGCTTACGCGGCTTTTTTCGGGGGTTTTGCGATCTATGTAATCTGCGCTCCCGCGCGGCGGATGTCGGTGTACTCCCCCACAGACATCCAGAGCGCGGAACCCCATTTTACATCAGGTTTGGTTTTTCTCATCCGCCGCGTCGGCGTCATCCGCGTCCGTGTCGTCCCCGGCGTTTTCGCGCCGACGGAACCAAAGCAGTGCCGCCGCTGCGGCGCACATCAGCACCGTGCCGATCAGCGTGAGCGGGTAAATGCCCGTGCCGCCGACCGTGGGAATGACAAAGAGCGCCTCGTTGCGCACGGTGAGCCTGTAGGTATAGCCGCTGACATGCGAAAGCTCGTAAAAGCGGTTCGCCGCCGCGCTTTCCAGCTCGATTTCGCCGCTGTCCACCCGGAAGGGGATGGGTTCGGCGAGCTTTTTATAGCCCTTCGGCGCGATGACCTCTTCAAGGAGGTAGTTGCCGTTCGGCAGCTCGGGAATGGTGAGCGTGCCAGCGTCATCGACGGTGTAGGTCGCCGCCGCGAAGGTGTCGCCCGAGAGGCGGAACACGGCATCTTGAAGCGGCGCGCCCGCGAAATCCTCCTTTTGCAGCGTCAGCCGCGCGATGGAGACATTGACGATCTGCGTGAGCGGCGCGGATGCCGCGTCGTCGGCGTCGGTGATGGTGACAACGCCGCCGCGCAGCACGGCGCGGTAGAGTGTTGTACTCTGCTTGTAGCCCTGCGGCGTCTCGGTCTCGCGCAGATAGTACGTGCCCGCGGAGACGGGTTCAAAGGCGACAAAGCCGCTTGCATCGGCGTAGACATGCTCGATCACCTGCGTACACGCCGCGTCGGCATAGAGCGTGAAGCCCGCATCCGGCAAGGTTTTGCCGACCTCATCCACCTTGGTGAAGCTGATGATGCCGCGTCTCTCGCTGTTGTGCACGACAAGCAGCAGGTGATCGGCGTAATGCCATCTGCTGTCGGCATCCTGCCAGACAGCGGTGTTCTGATAGGTGCCGGTCTCTCCCTCGCGGTAGAGTGCCGCGTCATAGGACACGAGATAATTTTCATAGCCGCTCGTACCCGCGCTCGGGTCGTGCGCCGTATCGCCGATGGAGATCTCGCGCAGCGTATAGCGCGCATAGTCGCCGTCGACAAACAGCGGCAGGTCATACCAGATATATGCCCAGCCGTTCGCATCCGAGAGGGTCTGCGTATAGATGTCGCCGACCATTTTTGCGCCGTTGCGCCACAACTCCACGGTGACCGGCAAGCGATCCGTCTCGTCGGTGTTGTCCCAGCTTTTCTCCGCTTTGACCTGGGTCAGGCGCTTGGAGCGGTTCTTCACCGTGAGGATCGGCGTGCCAACGCCGTCCAACCAGCCGCCCTCAGGCGGATTGCTCCCCGCCGTGACGGCGACCGCGATCTCGACCTTGCCGTCATCGGTGACCGAGACGCGCATGCGGGACGCGCCCTCATAGCCGATGGGCAGTGTCTCGTCGAGAAAATACTCGCCGACCGCCAGCTTGACATAGAAATAGCCGTTCTGGTCGGTGGTCGCCGCATTTCCCGGCACAAAGATGGTGTAGCCCTCCGCCGCCGCGGAGGAGTCGGAGGAATAGCGGTTGGTGCCCGGCATCTGCCAGAGCTGCATCGGCGTGCCGTCCATGCGGCTGATGCGGAAGGCGACGTTCCGCAGCCCGTGCCCGGTGCCGAGGTCGGTCTTGAAGACCGTGAGCAGCCCCGCCTGCACATACAGGTTGCGGAAGGCAACCGTCTGAATTGCCATGTCCGGCACATCGTTCGGATAGGAGTCTGCCGTGACCGTCGCTGCGGTGCCGTCTTGCCATGGTATCGCCTCGGGACAGTTGGTGACCTCCACACGGTTGGAATGGTGCCACTTCACATCATCGTCAAGCAGATAGCCGTGCTCAGCAACGGTATAGGTACGCCCTTTTCGCACCGGCACCGACCAGAGGTAGGTGTTGGTCGCCGCGTCGTAGCTCTCATAGCCCGCCTCGCCGTCCGCCGTCACGCTGTCGGCATCGTCAAGCCGCAGCGTGTAGTCCCGGACGGTCGTGCCGTCCTCGTCCGCATGCTCGACGGTGATATAGAATTTCTGCTTTGCCTCGGCGATCGCCTCGTCGTCACCCGCAAAGGTCTTGGTGACGGTCAGGCGCCCCGCCTTGGCGACCAGCACGCCGTCCACATGCCAGCCATCCGAGCGCTCGTACTTCAGCACATACCAGCGCAGCTTGAAGTGCTCCGAGGTGATCTGCTCGTGCGGGACGACCACGCCGTCAAGCTTGATGACCTTGTCGCTTGCGCGGATGGCTGCCAACACCGCCTCCTCGGACGGGATCGCTTCGATCAGCGTACCCTTGATCGGCACGGTCGTTGCCGCGCGGAGCACGGCATCCACCTCATAGGCGGTGTCCGACGAGGTGGGCGGCGCGATGAGCATCACGTCGCCGCTCTCGGTGATGGCATCGCTGCCGAACAGGCGGGTGGAATAAACCGATGTGGTGTAGTCATAGGTCGGATTCGATTGAATGCCGTCGCTCATGTTGTCCATGATCTCGCAGTTAACGTTGACATAGAAATTCAGCGTCGTAAGGCGGTTGTTTGCGTCATATGCCTTCCAAACGGCATAAAGCTCCACGTCGCCGCCCGAGGAGGCGGCAAGACAGCGGTCGATGTCCTCCAGCGTGAGGACATCGCCGGGCTGACAAATCAGGTCGGAGGACACGCTGCCAACGCGCCAGCCCGCAAAGGTATAAAACCAATTGCGCGAGCTGCTGTCATGGGTCAGCGCGACCTCGGTACGGTCGTTGTCGATGCCGCGCACCGTATAGGTGTCGTCCTCGCTCAAAGTCAGCTTTTCGGCATAGTTGAGAAGCCCGCGCACGCTGCCGTCCAGGACGATGGTCTGGCTGGAAACCGCAAACTGTCCGAGTTTGGTGAGCGAATCGGTAAGCCCCGCGTGATAGATCACGCGGACGATATCGGATTTTGCGCGGAGACGTACAGAATACGCCGCGTTCTCCAGCGTAAAGGTGATCGTGCCCGCTGTCTTGTCAATCACGCCTGCAAGGTCGATCGCCTCGCCGGTGGTCGGGTTTTCGGGCAGCCACACGGTATCCTCGGTGTACGGCAGCGTGATCGAGCCCGTCTCGCCGTGGAAAATATACCGCGCAGCCGGCAGTGCCGTGCCGAAGATGCCGCCCGGATCATAGGGTTCAAGCGCGTAGAAATTGTTTGCGTCGATGCAGTCCTGATCGGTGACGCTCACATTGCCTGTGAAGTAGGTGGGATCGCCCGGCAGATTGGCGGGCATATAATAAAGATAGATCGTCGTGCGCGTGCTGAGCGGGATGCGGTATTCGCCGGTCGCGTCATTGCGGATCGCGTCCGTATCCGCCCAAATGAGGGACGCGGCGTTGCTGTCGGTATGCGGGAAAATCCGCGCGCCGTCGTAGCTGTCCGCGTCGTAACCGAACGCGCCGTAGACCGCGGCAAGCTCGGTGTGGTAGAGGAAATAGCGGTTGGAGTTTGCCGTCCAAAGGTACTGCCGGCTGGTCTGCAGCACGGCAACCTGCTTCCATGCGCCGCCCACGGCGGCATAGCAGGTGATCGTGGCGGCATTCTGCGCCGTCGTATCCGACGCGAAAAGTCCGAGTGCCTTATCGTCGGCGTTGGGAGCTGCGGGCGCTGCGGTGACTGTGGTTGCGGTCGTCCCGGCAGGGGCGGTGGTGTCTGCTGGGTTGGTCGTCCCCGCAGACGCGGCGGTTTCGGTCGGTTCGGTCGTTTCCCGGGAGGAGGCGGTTTCGGTGGTTTCCGCAGGTGCTGCCGTCCCGGTCGGCTCTATAGTCGCCGGGGGCGCTGCGGGTTCGGTCGGTTCGGTCGTCGGCGCGTCCGGCGCAGCGGTCGCGGGCACAGTGGTTTCGGGCGCATCGGTCTCGGCGGGCGCCGTCGCTATGCCGGTCGTGTCTGCCGCGTCCGTCCTGTCGGTCGCGGGCACTGTCGCTTCGGACGACGCGGTCTCGTTCGGTTCGGAGATGACCGCCTCGGACTCGTCCACGGCGTCGATCAGCGAAACGGGCAAAAAAGAGAAGAGCATCGAGAGCGCCAAAAGCAGCGCAGCTGCTCTTCTCCACCGTTTTTCGTGATTCAGCTGTGCGAACCGTGCAAAACGCATCCGATTCTCCTTCCCGTCTCTGCGGACGATATTTTTTACCGCGCCCTTGCGGCAGCTGCTGTTTTTCTCCGGGTTCTCGTACAGTTTTGCAAACAGGTTCACGGAGTCCGGACATTAAAAAATGCCCGGTAACCGCCGCGCATCTGTATACTACCCGGCGTAAAATCAAACTAAAGTTGACGGTTTGCGTCAATGCACGCAAAGCCTTGCAAATAGTGGGCAAATCGCTCGATTCTGTCCGGAAAGATACACCTGTCGTTTTCACAACAAATATTGCATCCGATTCCTATTTGCACTTACATACCGTTATTGTAGTTATGATACCATACAGTTACAATCAAAGTCAACCGTCATTCTTGACAAAAAAGTAACGTGTTTTGTGTTGATTTTTGAATATAGGAATCAGTATTGGTTTCCTTTTCTTCGTTTTTGGATTTTATTAAATAAATTGCATTTTTGTGGATAATATCCGAAATCTTGATTTTGCATGCAAAGATTTTCACGCGGTTTTCACCCAAAAAGGTTTGAAATGTGGTAAAATAGAAAAAAGAGGTGATCCGGATGCAATTTTTACGGAAGCTGCTCGACCGTTTCAACCGCTTCATGTACGGGCGGTACGGTGCGGACACGCTGTTCTATGTCCTGTTTGGGGCGTTCTTTGTGCTGAATCTTGCGGGCAACCTGTTCCGCGTGCGGGTGCTGTGGTGGCTGTCGTTCGTTTGCGCGGCGCTGGCACTGTTCCGCTACTATTCGCGAAATCTCGCCCGCCGCCGCGAGGAAAACCGCAAATTTCTTGCCGCATGGGGGCGGATCCGGGGCGGGTTTACCCTTCTCCGCGACCGCGTGCGCGACCGCAAGGTCTGCCGCTACCGCCGCTGCAAGTCCTGCCGTGCCGTTTTGCGTCTGCCCGTGAAACGCGGCAGGCACTCCGTCGTCTGCCCCCGCTGCGGCAAGCGCCGCACCGTGCGGATCCTGTTCTGATGCCGGAATCCAGCACGGCGGGAAACAGGCTGCGCCTTACGGTATCACGCATTTGCCGCTACAGGAAGTGATGTGCACCGTACAAATCTCCTGCCGCTCCATGCGCAAAAAAGCCACCCTTTCGGGTGGCTTTTTTGATCCATAGAATTTTATCTTTCCTCGCGGAAGTAGGACAGACCGAGGTGCGCCGGGGGCTGGCTCTCGCGCTTCTCGCGCATACTGGTGATGACCAGCACGACGATGGTGACGACATACGGGAGCATCTTGAACAACTCCTGGTCGCTCATGCCGAGATTCTGAATGTAGTTGTGCACGATGTAGAGTCCGCCGAACAGGAGCGAGCCGAGGATGCCGAAATCCGGTCTCCACACGGCGAAAATGACCAGCGCGATCGCCAGCCAGCCGCGGTCGCCGAACGCATCGTTCGACCACACGCCGCAGGCATAGTCCATGACGTAGTACAGACCGCCCAGCCCCGCAATCATGCTGCCGATGCAGGTGGCGAGGTACTTATACCGCCCGACGTTGATACCGGCGGCATCCGCCGTGGCGGGGTTCTCGCCGACGGCGCGGAGATGCAGACCGACGCGCGTGCGGCGCAGCACATATGCCGCGATCAACGCGATGATGACGGCGACATAGGCAAGAAAGCTGTGCGACAGGAAGATCGTGCCGAACCAGCCGAGCTTGTCCGCAAACGGCAGCTCCGTGCGGAAGCAGTTGCTGGTGGCAGTCAGGCTGATCGAGGAAGCGCCGCTGCCGGTGAGCTTGGCAAGCGAACCGCCGAAGAAGTTGCCCACACCGACGCCGAACGTGGTGAGCGCAAGACCGGTGACGTTCTGATTGGCGCGGAGCGTGACCGTGAGAAAGCAGTAGATCAGCCCCATCAGAAGCGACCCGAGCAGCGAGCAGCCGAGCGGAATGAGCACCGCGAGCACGGGGTTCAGCGCCTCGGGCGCGGGGAGCGACTTTTCATACAAAAACGAGCCGATAACGCCCGAGATGCCGCCGACATACATGATGCCGGGGATGCCGAGATTGAGGTGACCCGATTTTTCGGTGAGGATCTCGCCGGTGGAACCGAACAGGAGCGGAATGCCCTGCATAATGGCGCGGCGGATAAATTCTGCAAAAATCATTTCGTCGCCTCCTTGTGGCTGCGGAACTTCAGCGCATAATTGATGAAGAACTCACTGCCGATGATGAAGAAAATGATGATGCCCGTAAGGATCTCCGAGAACGAATTGTTCAGCCCGAGCTTTGTGGTGATCTCGGACGCGCCCTTCTGCAAGAACACGATGAGGAACGAGGTGAGGATCATCACAAGCGGATTGAACTTGGCAAGCCAGGAAACCATGATCGCGGTGAAGCCGCGGCCGGAAACCGTGTTGCGCGTGATGGTGTGGTCGGTGCCCGAGACGAGCAGCATGCCCGCGATGCCGCAGATCGCGCCCGAGAGCAGCATCGTGCGGAGGACGACCTTCGGCACGTTGATGCCGATGTAGCGCGCGGTGTTCTCGCTCTCGCCGACGACGGTCAGCTCGTAGCCGTGCTTGCTGTACTTCAGGTAGATGAACATGAAGACGGTCAGCGCCAGCACGATCAGGATGTTCAGGAGGTACTTCTGCCCGCCGATCTGCGGCAGCCAGCCCGCCATCGTCTTGCTGTTGATCACGCCGATGGTGCCGGAGCCTTTAGGCGAGGACCAGATGTAAGCGAAATAAGCGACGATCTGAATGGCGATGTAGTTCATCATCAGGGTGAACAGCGTCTCGTTGGTGCCCCATTTTGCCTTGAAGAAGGCCGGGATGAGCGCCCAAAGCGCACCCGCGGCGATGCTGCTGACCACAATGACGACGAGCAGCAGCGCGGTGGGCAGCTTGTCCCCGAGCAGGATCATGCAGGCTGCCGACGCAAGCCCGCCGACCAGCGCCTGTCCCTCTGCGCCGATGTTC
This sequence comes from Oscillospiraceae bacterium, assembly GCA_003343845.1. Classification (GTDB taxonomy): domain Bacteria; phylum Bacillota; class Clostridia; order Oscillospirales; family CAG-272; genus UMGS902. The sequence continues at coordinate 8,564 of QAKK01000018.1, read as the reverse complement.
CAAAAGCGCATGCGGAAGGCGGGGGTGACTGCCAGCGCCAGGCAGAGCAGAATCGCCATGTTCTGGCAAAGTCCCCAGATGCGGCGCTTGGTGCCGAAGGCGCCGTCCCACATCGTCTTGTAGATTTCGATCGGGTTCTGCTTGGTGAGCAGATAGGAAAGCACGCCGCAGAAGAGCAACGCCAGCAAAACGGCGACCGCGCGGATCAGCCAGGCGCGCCACCAGGGCATCGCGGCACGCTTCACAACGTGAAACAGCGGCTCGCGCGGTGCTTTTTCATGTGTTTTCGTCATTGTGCGGCACCTCCTTCTTTGGCAGAATCATGCGCGGCGGAGCGCGTCATGAGGAGACCGATCTCCTCCTTCTTGGCGGTTCTGCCGTCTACGATGCCCGTGACGTGCCCCGAACCGATGACGAGGATGCGGTCGCAAAGCTCGATCAGCACGTCCAGATCCTCGCCGACGAAGATGACGGCGACGCCCTTTTCCTTCTGCTGATTGAGCAGGTTGTAGATCATATAGGAAGAATTGATGTCCAGACCGCGCACGGGGTACGCCGCCATCAGCACGGTCGGCGCCGCCGCGATCTCACGCCCGACCAGCACCTTCTGCACGTTGCCGCCCGAAAGGCGGCGAACCGGCGTTGCGGCGCTCGGCGTGACGACCTCAAGGTCGTGGATGATCGTATCGGCAAGCGTCTTCGGCTTCTTCCGCTCGAGGAATGCGGTCTTGCCGCGGCGGTAACTGCGGAGCATCATGTTGTCCACGATGTCCATATTGCCGACAAGCCCCATGCCGAGACGATCCTCGGGAACAAAGGAGAGGCGGACGCCGAGTTCGCGGATCTGCATCGGCGTCTTGTCGCGCAGATTTTCGGTCTTGCCGTTTTTCGGATTGTGATAGAGGATCTCGCCGTCCGACACGCTTTGCAGACCTGCGATCGCTTCAAGCAGCTCGCGCTGTCCGCTGCCCGCGATGCCCGCGATGCCGAGAATCTCGCCCGCGCGCGCCGTGAAGGTCACGTCGTCAAGCAGCTTCACGCCCTCGCGGCTCATGCAGGAGAGGTCGCGGATGACCAGACGGTCTTCCGGATTCTTCGGCTCGGTGCGGTCGATGTTGAGCACGACCTTCTTGCCGACCATCATCTCGGTCAGCTCGCTCTCGCTCGTATCCTTCGTGTTGACCGTGCCGACATACTTGCCCTTGCAGAGCACCGACACGCGGTCGGACAGGGAGAGCACTTCATGCAGCTTATGCGTGATGATGATGATCGCCTTGCCGTCGTCGCGCATCCGGCGCAGGACGCCGAACAGCTTTTCAGTCTCCTGCGGGGTGAGCACAGCGGTCGGCTCATCGAGGATGAGGATGTCCGCGCCGCGGTAGAGCACCTTGATGATCTCCACGGTCTGCTTCTCGGAGACCGACATCTCATAGACCTTTTTCATCGGGTCGATCTCAAACCCGTACTGCTCACTGATCTCCTTCACGCGCACCGCCGACCTTTTCAGGCTATAGCGTCCGCCGTCCTCAAAGCCGAGGACGATGTTTTCGGTGGCGGTGAAGACGTCGACCAGCTTGAAGTGCTGATGGATCATGCCGATGCCGTGTGCAAATGCGTCCTTCGGCGAACGGATCACGACCGGCTCACCGTCGATGAAGATCTCACCCGCATCCGGAAAATAGATGCCTGCGATCATGTTCATCAGCGTGGTCTTGCCGCTGCCGTTCTCGCCGAGGATGGAGAGGATCTCGCCGCGGTTGACCTTCAGATTCACATTGTCGTTGGCAACGACGCTGCCGAAGGTCTTCGTAATCCCGCGCAGCTCAATGGCGGGGATCTGATTGTTGTTCAAATTCGTTTCCTCCGTGGCTGGACTTGTCAATTGAGGGTGGACTTGAAAAAGCACAGAGGCGGGACAAATTTGCCCCGCCTATATTTGTACTTTTTAGCGCTTAATATGCAGCATTGAGCTTCGTGATACCGTCGATGTCCACATCGAAGTAAGGCGCGGAGCGCTTCTCGGACTCATGGAAGTAGCCGTCTGCAACAACCTCGGTCTCCTTCTCGTAGTTGGCGTCGGTGTCAACGTCTGCGAGGTAGGAGGTGAGGGTCGCGCCGCCGACCGTAAAGGTTGCGGTGTCGAAGACGTGCAGCTTGCCGCTCTCGATGTCGCTCTTTGCAGCGGCGATGGCGTCAGCCGTGCCGGCTGCTGCTGCCTTCTCGTTGATCTCGGAGAGCTCAACCGAGCCGGTTGCCAGCGTGCCGGTCCAGTCTGCGCCGATCTCCTTGCCGCCGGTCACGCACTCGACGACATACTCATAGTAAGGCGCCCAGTTGATGCGGGACGATACGATGAAGGTGTTCGGGCAAGCGGCAACCGTGCTGCCGTTGTAGGAAACGTTGGGAACGCCGGCGGTCTCGCAGGCGGTCGGTGCACCCATCGAGTCAGCGTGCTGGCTGATGAGCTTGCAGCCGCGGTTGATCAGCGTGGTTGCAGCTTCCTTCTCGGCAGTCTCGTCATACCAGCTGCCGGTGAACTGAACTTCCATCGTTGCGGTGGGGCAAACGCTTCTTGCGCCGAGGAAGAAGGAGGTGTAGCCCGAGATAACCTCGGCATAGGTGTATGCGCCGACATAGCCGATCTTGGCATCCTCTGCCTTGAACTTGTCTGCGGCAATCATCTCGTTGAGCTTCATACCTGCGGCGATGCCGGCGAGGTATCTGCCCTCATAGATGGAAGCAAATGCGTTGTGGAAGTTGGCAACACCCTCGGTGTGCGCGGTGGTACCGGTTGCATGGCAGAACTGAACCTCGGGGTTCTCTCTTGCTGCCTGGAGAATGAAGGGCTCATGGCCGAAGGAGTCTGCGAAGATGATGTCGCAGCCGCGGTCAACCAGGTCAAGCGCTGCTTCATAGCACTCGTTGGACTCGGGAACATTGGTCTTGAAAATAACCTGATCATCACTAAGACCGAGGGCAGCCTGTGCCTCTCTTGCGGCATTAATGAAGTTCAGGTCGTAGGTGGAGTTTTCGTCGTGCAGAAAGATAAAGCCGAGCGTCAGGTCGGAATTGCCGGTCTTGGCAGGCTCCGTTGCATCGGTGCTTGCGGCAGCGTCAGACGATGCAGTCGAATCGGACGTGTCCGTGGTTTTTGCAGGGGTCGTGTCATTGCCGCAGGCAACAAGCGCCAGCATCATAACGGCAACCAGAGCAAGAGCAAGAAACTTTCTCATTTTTCCTCCGTATTCATTCCAGAATTTTTCGGAGCGGCGCTCCGGGGAATGAATCATGTATTCATTGTAACAGGTTCGGGGGCTTCAGCGCAAGTCATATTTTCGACGAATTTTGCAACGGTCTGTCGGGCATTTTACACAGATTTCACAAGGTTGGATTTCTGCACCCGGAAATTTTCAATTTTGGCTTGTCAAGCCGGTTTTATTATGATATAATAGAAAAAATGCGAAAAAACGAACCGCGCCCTGCGGTTCGTTTTTTGTTATTTTTCTGTCAGGCGTTGCCTGATGCTAACAGAGGGGAGAGGTGGAGTGCGTCTTTCGGCTTCCCTTTTGGAGAGCTGTACGAGACGCGCAGCGTCTCGCGGAGCTTTCCCGATGGGAAAACATCCTGTGCCCGATGAGGGATTGATGTAAGAAAAGCATCGCTCCATGCTATGCCGGCTACCATAAAGCCCTCATCCACCGCTAACACGGTCCCCCTTCCCGAGCGGGGAAGGCTTGGACAGATTGCGCACGGATGCGGGCGACGGGTGGTCGCCCCTACGGGTATGTGCGTTTGATTTACACGCCGAACAGCAGATCGAGGTAGGTCGGGAACGGCCAGAATTCGCGCGAAGTGCGCGTTTCCAGCGCGTCTGCCTCGCGGCGCACGGCATCCATCTTCGGCAGAATCACATCGCGGTAATAGTCCGCCGTCTCCTCAAGGTCGGCGTGCGGTGCAGCCTCGACCGCGCCGGACAGTCCCTCGACCGCGCGGAACAGCGCATCGGCGCGGGTCATCAGCGTCCGCTGCGTCTCGCTCTCATAGACCGAGGCGGGCGTGTCGCCGAGCAGGCGGAGCTGCTTTGAGACAGCGGGCAGAATGTCGCGCCGCGCCATGTCGCACATGGTGCGCGCCTCGACACGCAGGGTCTTGACGTAGTTTTCGAGCATGATCTCGGTGCGGGAGACGATCTCCTGCTCCGTGAAGATGCGGTGGTCGGTGAACAGCTTCAGATTCTTCGCATCGCGGAAATGCGGCACGGCGTCCGGCAGCGTCCGGTAGTTGGGCAGACCGCGCTTTTCCGCCTCCTTCTGCCATGCCTCGGAATAACCGTCGCCGTTGAAGACAATGCGCTTGTGATTCTTGTAGGTGCGGCGGATGATGTTGTGCACCTCTGCGTCAAAATCATCGGCGGCTTCGAGAATGTCGGCGATCTGGCGGAGCGCCTCTGCGACGATGGTGTTCAGCACGATGTTCGGACCCGCGATGTTCAGCGACGAGCCGAGCATGCGGAACTCAAACTTGTTGCCGGTGAAGGCAAAGGGCGAGGTGCGGTTGCGGTCGGTGTTGTCCTTCGGGAAGTCGGGCAGCACGGACGCGCCGATGCGGATGACCTGCCCGCCCTTGCCCTCATACGGACGGTCTTCGAGGATGCAGTCGAGAATTTCGGTCAGTTCCGAGCCGAGGAAGACCGAGACGATGGCGGGCGGCGCCTCGTTGGCGCCGAGACGGTGATCATTGCCCGCCGAGGCAACCGAGATGCGCAGGAGATCGGCGTATTCGTCCACCGCCTTGACGACGGCGGAGAGGAAAATGAGGAACTGCGCGTTGTCCGCGGGGGAATCACCGGGCGAGAGCAGATTTTTGCCCTCGACGGTCGAGATCGAGAAATTGTTATGCTTGCCGCTGCCGTTGACACCCTCAAACGGCTTCTCGTGCAGGAGGCAGGCAAGCCCGTGGCGGGCGGCGATCTTCTTCATCAGCTCCATGGTGAGCTGATTCTGGTCGCCCGCGACATTGGTGGTGGTGAAGATAGGCGCCAGCTCATGCTGGGCGGGCGCAACCTCGTTGTGCTGGGTTTTGGCGAGGATGCCGAGCTTCCACAATTCGGTGTTCAGCTCCTCCATGAACGCCTTGACACGCGGCTTGAGCGCGCCGAAATAATGGTCGTCCAGCTCCTGCCCGCGGGGTGCGGGCGCGCCGAAGAGCGTTCTGCCGCAGAGGCGCAGATCCTCGCGGCGCTCATACATCGCGCGGTCAACAAGGAAATACTCCTGCTCTGCGCCAACCGTGGTGCGCACGCCGCGCGTCTCGTTGCCGAACAGGTGCAGGACGCGCATCGCCTGCGTATTCAGCGCCTCCATCGAGCGGAGCAGCGGCGCTTTTTTGTCCAGCGCCTGCCCGCCGTAGGCGCAGAACGCCGTCGGGATGCAGAGGGTCTTTTCCTTAATAAAAGCATAGGAAGTCGGATCCCACGCGGTGTAGCCGCGCGCCTCAAAGGTGGCGCGCAGACCGCCCGAGGGGAAGGAGGAGGCGTCCGGCTCGCCCTTGATGAGGCTCTTGCCCGACAGCTCCATGACCACGCCGTCGCCCGCAGGCTCGATAAAGCTGTCATGCTTCTCGGCGGTGATGCCGGTCATCGGCTGGAACCAGTGCGTGAAGTGCGTCGCGCCGTGCTCCAGCGCCCACTCCTTCATCGCGTTTGCCACGACATTTGCCACATCGATCTCCAGCGGTGCGTCCTCATCGATCGTCTTCTTCAGCGTCTTGTACACGTCCTTCGGCAGCTTTGCCCGCATGACCCGGTCATTGAAGACGAGCGATCCGAACAGCTCGGGAATCTCATTGGGGTTGACCATAGCTATAGTTATCCTCCTGCATCTTCGGATGCGAGACTGTAGAAAGCAAGGAATTTGTTCTCCTTTTTGCGTGATGCTTTGGGTTTTTGCAGGTTTGTCAGCAGCTTTTTTCTACAATCCCTCCTGCTACTATAATATTATGTATGATTGTAGCAGAGCGGGCGAAGTTTGTCAAGAGCCGTGTTTTTTCCGAATCTTGCCGAAACGCCTTGAAAAAGGGCGCACGATGGCGTATAATAATAAAATGTAAAATTTGAGTTCATATTTGCGAGGTACAGGATGTTCAAGGTCGGTTTTGACAACGACAAATATTTGCAGATGCAGTCGGCACATATCCGCGAGCGGATTAACTCGTTCGGCGGCAAGCTCTATCTCGAGTTCGGCGGCAAGCTGTTTGACGATTTTCACGCGTCGCGCGTGCTGCCCGGCTTCGCGCCGGACAGCAAGATCCGCATGCTGATGAAGATCAAGGATCAGGCGGAGATCGTGATCGTCGTTTCCGCCGTGGCGATCGCGCAGAACAAGATGCGTGCCGACCTCGGCATCACCTACGATGCGGACACGATCCGACTGATCGACGCATTCACCGGCATCGGGCTGTACGTCGGCTCGGTCGTCATCACGCAGTACACCGCGCAGCCCGCGGTCGATGCGTTCATCAAGCGGCTGGAGAACCTCGGCGTGCGCGTCTTCCGGCACTATCCGATCCCCGGCTACCCCACCAATGCCAAGCTGATCGCCAGCGAAGAGGGCTACGGCAAGAACGACTACATCGAGACCAAGCGCTCGCTGGTCGTCATCACCGCGCCCGGCCCCGGCAGCGGCAAGATGGCAACCTGCCTCTCGCAGCTCTACCACGACAACAAGCGCGGCATCAAGTCCGGCTATGCCAAATTTGAGACCTTCCCGATCTGGAATCTGCCCCTCTCCCACCCGGTCAACCTCGCCTATGAGGCGGCAACCGCCGACCTCTCGGACGTGAACATGATCGACCCGTTCCACCTCGAAGCCTACGGCAAAACCACGGTCAACTACAACCGCGACGTGGAAATCTTCCCCGTGCTGAAGCTGATCTTCGAGGGCATCTACGGCGAATGCCCCTACAAGTCGCCCACCGACATGGGCGTCAACATGGCAGGGCTCTGCATCACCGACGATGACGCCGTCCGTGAGGCGGCAAAGATGGAGATCGTGCGCCGCTACTACGACACCCTGTGCAAGAAAGCGCGCGGGCTTGCCGACGCGGACGAGGTCTACAAGCTCGAGCTGATCATGAACCGCGCGGACATCACCACCGATTACCGCGCCTGCGTCAAAGCGGCGCTCGACCGCGAGGTTGCGACCGGCGGTCCCGCCGTTGCGATCGAGCTGGGCGACGGCAGAATCGTCACCGGCAAGACCACGGCCCTGCTCGGCGCATCGGCAGCAGCGCTGCTCAACGCGCTCAAGGTGCTGGGCGGCATCAACGATGCGATCCATCTGCTGCCCCCCGCCGTCATCGAGCCGATCTGCCACCTCAAGACCGAGGTGCTCGGCGGGCACAACCCGCGCCTGCACGCGGATGAGATTCTGATCGCGCTGACCATGTCGGCAGCGACCAACCCGGCGGCAGCGCTGGCGATGGAACAGCTGCCGAAGCTCAAAAATACCGAGGCACACGCATCGGTCATCGTCTCGACCGTGGACAGCGCGCTCTACCGCAAGCTGGGCATCCGCCTCACCACCGAGCCGAAGTACCAGACGAAGAAGCTCTATCACGCATAATATTAAGATGTAAAAAAGCAGCGTGCCGACGGCACGCTGCTTTTTTACATGCGGCAGGCGATTTGCGAATCGCCCCTGTAAGTTTGGCGGAAACGGCTTATTTCACTCTGACTTCGGCAAAATAGATGGGCATGCCTTTGGCGGTGAAATTGGTCTCGTACTCGGTCATGACATTTCCCTCGGCAAAGGGGGATGCATGCAGGTCGCGGCTGCATTTGACCACGTCCATTCCCGCCGCCTCAAATTCGCCGAGCGAGAAGTCGAAAAGTCCCGCATTATCGGTCTTCAGGCGCAGCACGCCGCCTTCTTTCAGCAGCGACTTGTAGAGCTCGAGAAAGGCGCGATAGGTCAAGCGGCGCTTGTAATGCCCCGCTTTCGGCCACGGATCGCTGAAATTGAGGTAGATGCAGTCAAACGTGTGCGGCGGGAACCATTCGGTGAGGGTCTTGGCGTCGCCGACGATGAAGCGGAGGTTTTCGGGGCGCACTTCTTCCGCCATGGCGCGTTCCACCGCCGCAACCACCACGTCGGAGACGCGCTCCACCGCGTAGAAGTTGATGTCCGGGTGCAGCGCCGCCATGCCGACCGAGAATTTGCCCTTGCCGCAGCCGATCTCCAGATGCAGCGCGCTGCGCGCGATGCCGAACGGCGCGATCGGATCGGCGAGGGTGACGGTCTTATCGGTGCAAAGCAGATCTCCCGCGGCTGCCAGCCGCTCGCTGCCGTGTTTTTTCTTTCTGACTCGCATAAGGAAGCTCCTGTTTCTTGGTTTTCTGTAAAGATGTTACCATATTCGGCGGCATAAGTCAAATGGGCGGACAAATTTTTTTGAAAAGTTGTTGACAAATCAAAAGAGTTGTGCTAATATAAATAAGTCGGAAAACCGACTGGATGCGCTTGTAGCTCAGTGGATAGAGTGCCCGGCTACGAACCGGTAGGTCG
>QAKK01000004.1 GCA_003343845.1 Oscillospiraceae bacterium | reverse complement strand
TCGCATAGTCGCCGCCTGCCAGCGTCGCACCGTAGCCGCCTGCCAGCTTCGCACCGTTGCCGCCTGCCAGCGTCGTACGGTCGCCGCTTGTTTTCAAACTTTCGGCTGTTTCCGTTTCGGCTTTGGTGTCCTCGAATGCAGTCATTTTTTCTATCTCCTTTATAATTTCGTGTCTTTCCGTCACTGACGGATACTCAATCACCAGCTCCACCCGACGAGGCTTGTCCGCGATCGGCGGCAGCTGCATCATGTACGCGCGGATCGTCTCCGCGATCTCCTCGCGCACTGTCATCTGCGGATCTGCCAGATCTCCCGCACGCGCCGCTTTGCAATCCGCGCCGCATAGTGCGCCGTGATCTCCCGGTCAAGCCATGCGACGATCGCGTCCCGGCTCTCCACCGCCTCCACCGCAGCGCAGACGACAGTAAACACCGCCAGCAGAATCCCGATGATAATCAGCTCGTTCATTTTTCTGCCCTCCTTAACTCAGCATGCGCGCAACTTTCGGCAGGCTGACCCGCTTGCTGTCACGGACGAACACGTCCATCTGTTTCAGCGTTCTGTAGTCCATGCCGAGGTACTTTGCCACCGGCTTCAGCTCGGCAGTCAGCACATCGCCGAACTCCTCGCGCAGCAGCGCAAGGTTTTCGCGATACAGTTCCTTTTCGCGTGGCATTTTCATTCTTCCTTTCTGTTTTCCAAACCGTCGAGGTAATCCATGTAGTTGCGAATCTTGTTGATTGCATCCATTGCCTTTTGCCCGCGACGCTTTCCGCTGAACGCGCCGCTGATTGTGCTTTCGCTCACATCAAGCCCCTTTTCGCGGAGCATGACGATCATTTCTGCGATGGTGTAGCCTTTCGCTTTCATGCGGCTTTGCACGGGATGAATGTATTTTGGCAAAATGTAGCCTCCTTCCGCTTGACATTTCGCCGGCACGATGGTATGATGAAGTTGCCACACTTCCATCCGACCATCGCGTCGGACTTTCTTTGCGTAGACGGTGAATTTTTCTTTCATCCTTCCTGCGAAGCAACGGCGGACTGCAATCCGCCGCTGCTCCGTCGTTTGGAAATAATAAATAGAAGGGATGAAAAATGACCGCCTACGTGGTGCAAGGAGCAAACCCGCCGCCGTGCGTTTGCATCCGCACGAAGTTTCGGGCGGGTTTGTTTTGCTTGCAACACTATTATAATCCCTATTTGGGGATTAGTCAACAATATTTTCCCTGTTTGGGGATTTTTGGACGTTTGCACAAAATTCGCTTTTCTTTTTTGGCTAACTTGATAATCGCTGCGGGAGGCTTTACTGTGTTTATTTCAAGGTTGGATGCGTTAATAAAGAGCAAAGGAATTACGCGGAAGCAGTTGCTTGAAGACCTCGGTCTCGGGAAAAACCAAATTACATATTGGGAAAAAAACAATACCATACCTAACAAAGTCACTACTTCGGCTATTGCTGATTACTTCGGCGTAACGCCAGAATATCTGCGCGGAGAGACGGATGAATGCCGTGCAGAGCAGCCGCAAGCATTTGCAGGACAAGAAAAAGCCCTCCTATCTATGTTCCGTAGAACAAGCGAAGAAGGGCGGCTTCGTATGATACAGGCTGTAATGAATATATGCGACGAATGCGAAACGCGCGTCATTTACCGTGCCGCACGGTCGGAGACAGACGCGCCGCCAACGATCGAAGCGAGAAGTATCGCAGATTTGAACAAACTTAAAAACGCAAAGAAAATCACAAGCGACGAAGATCTGTAAGTATAAAACTATCACCTCACGAGAACCTAATCGTGAGGTGATAGAAAATGAACTTCTACGGAGCTTATAAAAATGTACGAGACGCTGCATGGCAAGTACTCGTGCGGCACAACGCTTCTGAATTGCCGATACAGGTAGTTTCAATCGCAAACAATTCTGGGATAACCGTTATACAGAATAAAGAAGTCAACGAGCTTAAAAGCAACGAAATCGGCGCGAGCGTCTACGACGGCGAGAAGTGGTATATCATATACGACAGCACTATGCAGAAGGCAAGAATCCGCTTCACGCTTGCTCATGAACTCGGTCATATTTTTCTCGGACATCCGACGAAAGACGGATACCATGCGCGGACAATCGACACGGACCGCCAGAATGTAGAGCGAGAAGCCGATGCGTTTGCAAGCCGCCTCCTCATGCCCTCCTGCGTGATTTGGGGCTTGGGTTTGCATTCCGCCGAAGAAATCCGGGACACTTGCGGTGTCAGTTTTGAAGCAGCGAAAATCCGCATGGAGCGAATGAACACGCTATACCAGCGAAACAAATTCTTGACGAGCAGCTTGGAGCGTCAAGTGTACAAAAACTTCGAGCATTATATTTCAAATCACAGAAAAACAACATGAAGGAAGTACTGCGCAATGACGGCTAAGAAAATGTTGATAAAAAAGTTCCTGTTGTTGCTCGCCATACCTGTGCTGATTGTTCTTGCCGTCTTTGCGACAGCGCGCAGTTTTGAAGACAGCAACGCTACATATGCCGTACCTGTTTATGTGACGCAAAGCGGCGAGTGCTACCATGCAGAAGATTGCCGCATGATACACGGGAAGCAAGTGACCTGCATTCCGATATATCAGGCGTCCTGGTCGTCTTGGAATCGGCGTCCGTGCTCTGTATGCCAGCCGGACGAGCAAGACACAGATACAATTCGCTTCTCCGACCCGGCAAAAGCCAAGCGGAACGCAATCATTTTAATTGCCTGTGTATGTGCAGAATTGTTGTTCGTTTATTATACTAAAATCGCGCTGTGGTTTGTCGAACTTGCCGAATGCGTCAAAGCCGTCGCGTCAGAGCGAAAAAGAAGCCGAAAGCGAGAGAGGATAAAATGAAACCGAGAAAAGACGGTCGATATGTAAAAAAGAAAGTAATCAACGGCAAAGCCGTATTCTTCTACAGCGACGAAAAGACCGAGCGCGCCGCGCAGAAAGATATAGACCGGCAAATGCTCGACTATGCCGCAAAAATCGCATCTGCGGCAAAATTTCGCGTCGTGGCGGCAGAATGGGAAGCCGACCATATTGATAAAATTTCACATCGTACATGGTGCGGCTATGCAGCGCACTATAAGAGGGCGGTGCAGCATTTCGGCGATCAATATGTCGATAAAATTGCGTCTGCTGATGTTCAGCGCTACATTACAAATTTCGCCTCATACGGATATGCACATAAGACAGTAAAAGCCGCATTGCAGGTTCTCTCAATGATTTTCGATTATGCTATCCTTGAAGGCTACATAGATAAGAATCCATGTGCTATGGTGCAAATTCCGAAAGGACTAAAGCACGAAACACGCGCCCTCCCCGGCACGGAAGAAATTGAAAAAGTCAAGGCGTCCGTTGACTGCCATTTTGGCTTGTTTGCATATACGCTCCTTTTTACAGGACTGCGTCGCGGTGAGTTGCTCGCGCTTACAGACGAAGACATTGACTTTGAAAGCAAGGTGATCCATGTAAACAAATCTGTTTATTATGTCAGCAATCAGCCACACATCAAACTGCCAAAAACGAAAGCCGGAAAAAGGGATGTATATCTGCTCGATTGCCTTGCAGAAAAACTGCGCGGAAAGCGCGGATACATATTCGGCGAATGCAAACCTATGACTGAAATGGCATTCAAGCGCGCGTGGGAACGCTATGCGCGTGAAAGCGGCGTCACCGTAACCCCGCACCAGCTACGCCACGCATACGCAACCTTGTTGTTCGATGCCGGTATAGACCCAAAGTCTGCGCAGCTCCTGCTTGGTCATAGTGATTATAAAACAACTATGGACATATACACACACATCAGCGAAAGCCGCAAAAAGTTAGACTTTGAAAAACTAAATAGCATATCCAAAGCAAACAATTCGGTAGTTGAAAAGTAGTCAAAATCGCGTAGTATGGCATAAATAAACGTTTTATTTCGCTCTCATAACCCGAAGGTCGTAGGTTCAAATCCTGCCTCCGCAACCAGAACAAAAACAGCACCCTGTTGGGTGCTGTTTTTGTTTTCTCTCTTATCTGTCCGAAATTTTTGACAAGTATCTGTCTCTTTCCGGCACGGTCAAAAGTGTCTGAACCTTTGTAAAACTGCTTTTTACGGGTGAGATTATCTGTATTTGTCCAGGACAGCCCTGTATTCGGGATTTTTCAGAAGCTCGGCTCGCCTACCATCGGTAGCATCCGCGCGGTAGTCAATGTTATATTTGAGAATATTCTGCCGAACTCCTTCGGAGTAGCGGTCAAAAGCTCTGTTCAAAGGCTCATTTTTTTCTCTCGCTTCTTCCAGCAGTTTCTTTGCGTAAAGATTTTTATCCATAACGGCAATAATCTGATCATCGGTTTCGCCGCGGTAGCAAATATCATTCTCCATTCTTCCGAGAAAAGATTCCGCAAGCGTCAGGAAGAACGCTTCTTTTGTTTCTCTGTAAGCGTTCAGCATTAAATCGCCATACAGAATTGCACGTTCTGTTTTCTCTGCCATAGATAGTGATGGATCAAAGAACACGGTCCGCCCGAATTTGTCTGCCGCGAAATCACCAAGCTCATACATATTTTTTCGCACGTGAAAATAGTATTCGCTCGTGTCCTTTGCAAATAACTGCTCGGTTTTCTGCCCGCTTGTTGTAAACCAATCCGCGAACTTTGTCTGATATATCCGGAGCGCTTCGCCCGTTTTTCCTTCTGCGTGAAGAATTTTTGCGCGCATATTCCATGCGCTGAGCCGCAACGCGTCTTCAGTGCAACCGCCCAGAATTTTTTCGCAGATGGAAAGAAATTCATCCTTGTGTTCGACCAGGACAGCCGGATCGTTATCCGCTAAATCGCCCGCGATATTCCACATATAGTAATGCATAATCCAATAGTCGTTCGGATAATTATGATATGCCTTTACGATAATTTCGCGTCCTTTGCGTTCTTTCCAATGTTTTCTGTAAAGAGCGATCGTCTCATCAATATCAGCCTGAACTTTTTTCTGATCGTACCCCATAAGCTCGTCAAGTGTTACTTCAAAGAAATACGCCAGCGGCTGAAGGAGCGTAATATCGGGATAGGTTTCGCCGCGTTCCCACTTGCTTACCGCAGCACATGTGACGTTCATTGCAACAGAGAGTTGCTCTTGCGTAATATTTTTGGCTGAACGCAAACGCTTTATGTTTGCACCGATCGTCATTTCCATAACTGTACCTCCGCTTCAAAAGTAAGCTGACGTCTGCTTCCGATATTATTATAGCATGAAATAGTTTTTTGAAAAGGCATTGTTAAGATATACGATATCAACTGCAAGTTAAAAAAATATAGCGCAAGGACAATTACCGCTGTGGATAAAGCGAGGCATTTCTGCCCCCACTTGCAAACCTGTCGAAACCGACGGGGTTAATCTGTCATGCCGCAGGCTGCCCCTGTCGGCGCGTGTTCTCACTTCAACCGAAATTTGAATCTGCCGGACGCATATCTCCGAACAAGAGAATCTATCAAATTTCTATCCATTGACTCTACCGACAGTTTCGCATACAATGAGATTACAAGGTCCGGAACTTGAATTTTTCCATGAGGTAAAAACCATGTACGAATGTAAATTTGCAAAAAAACTGGTCGCGTTAAGATTGGAAAAGGGCGTAACGCAGGATGAGGTTGCGCAGAGCTTGGCTGTTTCCAACAAAACAGTATCAAAGTGGGAAAACGGCGCATCCATGCCGGACCTGCCCATGCTTGCAGCGCTGGCGGCATACTTTGATGTTACGACGGATGCGCTGCTCGGATTATCCGATGACAAAATCAAGGACACAGGCGAAACGGTTCGCTCTATGCTGGAAGGACTGGATTGGCGAAATTCCGTTCTGCATGTTTTTGCAATGGAACAGGCAGTGATTCCGGCACTTTTTGGCAGCGTTCCCGACTACAAAAAAGAGGTGAATACGACCGAGGACATATATCCGACGGAATATTCGCACACCTATCGTTCGCAGTTCTCCACCTGTGATATTTTCAAATATGCGGCAAGTTCGGAGGACAACAATTTTTCGGTCACACTGCTGCGGAATAAAAACAATTTTGCATGGCTCAAGGATCCGGAAAAGCAGCGCAAAATCACCGGTTTCTTTCGGTTCCTGTCCGAAGCGGATGTGCTGCCGGTGCTTTACTTTATTCTTTCGGCAGATTGTACAGAGGCGTTCACTGCCGATTATGTCTCGGCAAACACCGGCATACCGGTTGACCGTGTTTCGGCAATTCTGAAGCAGTTCTGCAGCGTCGGAGAGTGCAGCAGTCGACCGGCACACCTTACCGAGGGGGACGTGGATATTTATGAATGCGGCGGCGACAGCATGCTGCTGCTCGTCGTTTCGCTTGCATATGACCGGATGTGCGGCAACATGGCTTATGCCTACAACTACAGCGGCAAAAGCAAGATGATCGGAGGAAAATGATATGAGCTTGTCTGAAAACATTAAAAAATTCCGTCTCGAAAAGAACCTGACGCAGGAACAACTCGCCGCAAAGCTCTGCATCTCGGCGCAGGCGGTATCCAAATGGGAAACAAGTGATACGTACCCAGACGGCACGCTCCTGCTGCCGCTTGCAAGAGAGCTCGGCGTATCCCTTGACGAATTATTCGGCAACAAATCGGCATCCATGCCGGACATTTCCCGTCAGATCATTGCGCTGATCCGGGAGACCGATCCGGATCGCCGCTTCCCGCTGGCGTGGGACATCTGCTGGCAAATTGAGCGTGGTCTGTTCAACTGCTGCATGGAAATTGACACAAGATATGCGCCGGATGAAGCCAAAAACCAACACAACGATTCCTATATTCTGTCGGACAACGGCTTTACCATGGTCTCCAACGGTTCGGAACCGTTTTTCGCGGTGTTTCCGCAGCCGAAGGAGGGGTTTGAAGACTTTCTTGCAGACAAGGAAGCCTTGCAGAATATCTTTGCGGCATTGTCGCACGATGACACCGTAAATGCGTTGATGTGGCTATACCGCAGACCCGAAAATTATATTTTTGAAAGTGCGGTTCTTGCACGTGACTGCGGTATTCACGGTGAACAGATAGACCGTGTGATGGAAGAATTGTCTCTTTTGAAGGTGGTCTCAAAACAAGAGCTTACCGTCAACAATCAAAAGAGGACGCTTTTCCGTTCCCACCCCGGGCATATCCTGATTGCGCTGTTTTCGATTGCACGGAAGATCGGTTACAGCGGCGCATATTCACTGCAATCGCATTGGAAAAGCACACCTTTCTTCGGAAGCGAAGAATAAGCGATTTTCCCTCTCTGCAATCAAAAAATCCAAGCCGAACGGCTTGGATTTTTTTGATTGTGCCCACGAGGCACAGCTCCGTTTGCGTGCGATACGTGCCGCGTCGTTTTGAAACATCATGCTGCCGACGGCGGCTGAAGCGGACAATGCGAAGCGCAGCGGGCGCTTGTCAGCGCGATTTCTGCGGCGCAAAGTAATGCGTTTTCGCATAGGCAAACTGTTCGTTAAACCGCAGAGCGGCATCCCGGCTCACGGGTTCCTCCGGGCGCATCATGTCAAAGGCATGCGCATCGGAAGGATAGACATCCAGCGCCGCCGGAATGCCGCAGGCGCGCAGCCCCTCGATATAGCGGACCGTCTCTGCATAGAACGGCTCACCGTCACCTACAAACGTATAGGCGGGCGGCAACCCGGCAAAGTCCGTCAGGCGTGCCGGGGCGGCATAGGGCGGCAGGTTTTGCCGATCCTGTCCCCGCAGATAACAGCGCCATGCAAAGTGATTTTTTCGGGTGTTCCACACCTTGCCGTGGTTATTCCGGGAGCTTTCCGTGTCCCGGTCGTCCAGCATCGGGTACAGCGGCATCTGGAATGCAATGTTCACCGCCCCGGTGTCCCGCGCCCGGATGCAAACCGCCGCGCAAAGCCCGCCGCCGGCGCTCTCGCCGCCCACCATCAGCTGATCGTCCCGCACGCCCAGTTCCACGGCGTGGGCTTTCAGATACAGCAGCGCCGCATAACAGTCGTCAAACGCCGCCGGATAGGGCGCAAGCGGCGCCAACCGATACCCCGGCGACACCACCACCGCGCCGAACTGCTTCACCAGATCCACCGCGCGGGACATATGCACCATTTCCTTCATGCCCGCGATATATCCGCCGCCGTGCAGCCATAGGATGCCCGTGGCATGTACCGGCGTTTCCCTCGGCGACAGCACCAGCGCCGGGATCTTCCGCTTGCCGGAAGGGATGATCATTTTTCGGACGCAAATATCCTTGTCCGGTCTTATGGAACGCATGAAAATCTCCTTATTTTGTTTCGCCGTGGCAGCCGCCGGGCGCCGCCCGGCAGGCGCATGTACAGCAGCGGGTATGGATCGCCCGCTTCGTCGTGATCTGTGCGCTTGTAGGTTGTAAAGCCCATGTACACATAAAAACCGACCGCCTGCGAATTCTGCTCGTTGACGGTCACTTTCCGCACGCCGCACGAGCGGATGCCGCGCATGAGCAGCTCTCTGCAAAGCCCTTTTCCGCGCACTGCGGGTGCGAGAAACAGCATTTCCAGCCGCTCCCCTGCAATTCCCATGAAAGCCACCGGCTGACCCGGCACCTGTTCGGCAACAACAAGGTGCGGGACATCGCCGAGTGCCTGCGGTACATAGCCTTCGATGCGCGCGATCTCCGCATCGGTCAGAAACAGATGCGTCTCCCGCACCGAGGTCTCCCACATGTGAGATCGCCCCGATGCCCTGTTTTGCGCCTCGTAAATGTGCATATCATCCTCCGCATTCGCTGCTTCGTTTGACTTTAGTATAACACACGCGCGGCAGGACAGTAAGGTTTTCCGCAGCAAAAAGCCGCCGTGCGGCGGCACAGCGGCTTTGGTTGTCTTCTGTTTTACCGGACGTCCTTCAGCGCGTCGGGGTGGCGGGCTGCCACGACCGCAAAGGCGTCGTCGGCGATGTCGGCAGCAAGCGCGATGTCGGCATCGCTGAGTGCGGCGTTGATGAAGTGGTTGTGATGCGACGCGAGGAACAGCCCGCGCGAAACGCATTCGGCGACCCACTCCTGATGCAGCATCAGGCTGTCGTCATTGGCGAT
The DNA here is from genome assembly GCA_003343845.1 of Oscillospiraceae bacterium. Taxonomy (GTDB): domain Bacteria; phylum Bacillota; class Clostridia; order Oscillospirales; family CAG-272; genus UMGS902. The sequence continues at coordinate 74,635 of QAKK01000004.1, read as the reverse complement.
GCGCAGATAGAACAGCGCGGGCTCGCCCGAGACAACGAGGTCAAAGCCGTGCTTTGCACCCGCGGCGCGGAGCGCGGACGTGAACTTCTCACCCTTCTCGCGGAAGAGGCGCGGCGTGTCGAGCTTTTTCATCTTGTTGATGGTGGTGATGCAGGCGGCAAACGGCACGGCGCTCATCCAGTACGAGCCGGTGAAGGAGAGCGAAGACGCCGCCGCACGCAAAAATTCCTGCCCGCAGGACGCCGACATGTTATAGCCGTTGGCAAGCGCCTTGCAGAAGCAGATGATGTCCGCCTTGATGCCGTAGTAATGGTCGCTGCCCGCAAGGTCGAGGCGGAAGCCGGTGCGCACATCGTCAAAGATCAGCACGATGCCGTGCTCGTCGCAGAACTTGCGCACAGCCTGCCATTTTTCCTTTGTGGAGCAGACATTGTCGTAGAAATTGCCGTGGTCGTAGGGCTGTGCGATCAGCGCCGCGATGTCGCCCTTGTTCTCCTCCCAGACGCGTGCGAGCGCGTCCATGTCAAACCACGGGACGATGATGTTATTTGCCACGTCCTCGGGCAGGATGCCGGGGTAGTCCGCCTTCATCGCCCAGGGGTCGTTGCCGTGGTAATAGCCCTTGAAGAAGATCGTCTTCTTGCGCTTGGTGTGCGCACGGGCGCAGAGCACGGCGAAGGTCGTCGCATCGGTGCCGTTTTTCATAAAGTATGCCCAGTCGGCGCAGGCGACCGTGTCCACCAGCAGCTCGGCGCACTCCACCATCTTGTAGGAGGGCGCGGTCGTGCAGTTGCCCGCCTTCAGCTGTTCCAGCGCGGCGGCGTCCACATCCGGGTCATTGTAGCCGAGGACATTCGGACCGTAGGCACACATCATGTCGATGTAGCGGTTGCCGTCCATGTCCCAGAAGTAGGTGCCCTCGGCGCGGGAGCTGATGAGCGGCCACTTTTCAAGCGGCAGGAACAGCCCCTCGGACGGACCGAGATGCCCGTAGATGCCGGAGGGAATGACATTCAGCGCGCGGTCAAACCACGCGCGGCTCTTCTCATGTGTGTATTCGGGAAATCTGCTCATTGTACTGCCCCCTTAACCCAGGTAGACCGCCACGCGGTCGAGAATGCGGTTGACGTTGTCCACCATGGACAGCACGCCGGCAAGCCGGATGTTGCCCTTGCACATTTCATTGATGGTAGAGACCTTGCCGTTAAACAGTCCGTTTGCAAGGTCGATGTCGGCAAATTCCATCAGTGCGCGCGGATTTTCCGCCGGCGCTTTGACCGTGGTGAAGACATGGTCGCGCACGCGGATGGTCACGGCGGCGATGTCCCGGATGCCGAGCGAAATATCGCCGTCCGGCGTATTTTCGGCGGAGATCTTCGCGATGGAATCCGAATTGGCAAGCCCCGAGATCGCGCCCGCGATGACGTACATCGTCATCAGCGTGTTTTTTTCAAAGAATGCGCGGTCGGCAAGCGCCGCCTCGTCGGGGCGCAGCACGGCGGCAAGCCGATCGGTGAGCTTTGTGAACGGACCGGTCAGGAACGACAACAGCGTGACCACGCCCTTGACCGGCATGCCGGGCTTGCCCGCGTCGATCATGCGGTTGAATGCGGCGGGCGACGCAAAGTGCATCTTGCAGGTGCAGCCGTCGCTCCCCTCTGTCACGCGGCAGCCCTCTGCGGAAAAGTGAAAGGTGCGGCAGGGGCCGTCCTTCACGTCAAAGCAGAGCGCCACGGGCTTTTTGATCGTCTGCACGATCGCCTTTGCCTCAGCATCCAGCACGCACAGGTTCTCCAGTGCGCCGAGCACGCCGTACATATTCACATACGCCATTGCCTTTTGTTCGGTCATCTATATTCCCTCCCCATCGGGTGTAAAATAAAAAGAATAATAAAATATTATACAACGAATTGCCCGACTCTGTCAACACAGTTTCGACAAAAAGTGGGTCTATACAATCCAAAAAGCCCTCCGCAGAGGGCTTTTTCTCAGTATTCGATGCCATCCGCGGCTCTATCGATGGCGGCAAGCTCCTCCGCGGTGAACGCGATGTTCCGGAGTGCGCCGAGGTTGTCGAGGATCTGCTCGGGCGAGGAGGCGCCGATCAGCACCGAGGTGACGGCTTTGCCCCGCAGCACCCAGGCAAGCGCCATTTCGGCAAGCGACTGCCCGCGTGCGGCGGCGATCCCGTTCAGCGTGCGGATGCAGGCAAGCGTATCGTCCCCGAGCTTGGACTGCTTGAGCGTTGCATTGCGCGCGGCGCGACTGTCCTGCGGAATGCCGCCGAGATAGCGGTCGGTAAGCAGTCCCTGCGCCAGCGGGCTGAAGCAGATCACGCCCTTGCCGGACTGTGCCGCCGCATCGAGCAGCCCGTTCTTCTCGGGCAGGCGGCAGAGAATGCTGTAGCGGTTCTGGTTGATGATAAAAGGCACGTGCAGCGACGCAAGGATCGCGGCGGCGCGCTGCATGGTCGGTCCGTCGTAGTTGGAAAGCCCGACGTAAAGCGCCTTGCCGGACCGCACGATCTGCGCGAGTGCCTCCATGCTCTCCTCGAGCGGCGTCTCAGGCGTCATGCGATGGTGGTAAAAGATATCCACATAGTCCAACCCCATGCGGCGCAGGCTCTGATCCAGGCTGGCGATCAGATACTTGCGGCTGCCGCCGCTGCCGTAGGGTCCTTCCCACATGTCATAGCCCGCCTTGGTGCTGATGATCAGCTCGTCGCGATAGGGGTGCAGGTCATCGCGCAGAATGCGTCCGAAGTTCTCCTCGGCGCTGCCCGGCACGGGTCCGTAGTTGTTGGCGAGATCAAAATGTGTGATGCCGTGGTCAAATGCCACAAGGCACATCGCGCGCGCATTGTCGTAGACGTTGACCGAACCGAAGTTCTGCCACAGACCGAGGCTGACGCGCGGCAGCTTCAGTCCGGAACGCCCGCAGGGGGTGTATTCCGTCTGTGTATAGCGGGTGTCGCTTGCTTTGTAAAGACTCATATTGACTCCTTTCCTAATCCGTAAGAAAGAGAGAACGCATGGCATTCTCTCTTTCTCTTTTGTATTTGGTCGATTTCAGGTTTCCGGGAGAGCGGCATCGACCCATTTCGCATAGAGCGTCATGCTGTCGGTGACCGTTTCGGTCGCGGGATCAAACGGATAGACACAGTCGCGATCCAGATACCAGCCGTCGAAGCGATAGCCCTCGCGCGTCGGCGTTTCGGGGGAAACGCTCTCGCCGTGCAGCACGCGCACGCTCTCCACCGGGGTGCCGCCCTGCGTGTCGTAGGTCACGGTAAAGCCGTTGTGGCTGACCATGAAAACGACGCAGAGAACCAGTGCGGCGATCAGCACGACAATGATGATGTCGAGCGTCTTCACCGACACCTTCACACGGCTGTAGAGACCGCCGCGCCGCGGTGCGGGGGATGTATTTTCGGTTCTGATTTCCGGACTCTGATTCATCTTGTGTTTTCCTTATGTTTTATTTCTTTACGAGGTACTTTCTCATGTCGATCGCGCAGGCGATAAGGATAATGAGACCCTTGATGATGTAGAGCATGTTCGCGGAGACCGAAAGGAAGTTCAGACCTGCGAAGATGATCTGGAGCAGCAGAACGCCGATGACGATACCGCTGATCTTACCCGTGCCGCCGACGAAGGATACGCCGCCGATGACGCAGGCTGCAATCGCGTCGCACTCGTAGTTCAGACCTGTGTTTGCCGAGCAGGATGCGATGCGCGCGCCCTCGATGAAGCCGGTGACGCCGTACATTGCGCCCGCAAGGACAAAGACGAGGACGATGGTGAGGAAGACGTTGACGCCGGAGACGTTTGCTGCCTCTTCATTGGAGCCGACAGCGAACATGTTCTTGCCGAAGGTGGTCTTGTTCCAGATGACCCACATCAGCGCCGTGAGGATCACGGCATAGAGCACATACTTCGGTACGGCAACACCGCCGACGGTGAAAAGCGTGCCGCGGACAAACTCGGTGTAGGACGCATCGAGACCCGACAGCGTCTGCCCGTTGTTAGTGCCGATCATGAGGTACATCAGTACGGAACCGAAGACGATCAGCTGCGTGGACAGCGTGACGATGAAGGGATGCAGCTTGAACTTTGCAACGAAGAAGCCGTTGACAAGTCCGACCAGCGCGCCGACCGCCACAACGATCAAGAAGACGAGCCACAGCGGCATGACGCCGAGGTTCGGGAACATCTTGTTGGAGTAGCTGGCAACCTGCAGGAGCGATGCCGCGATGCAGGCGGTCAGACCGACGCATCGCCCCGCCGAAATATCCGTACCGGTGAGGACGATGGCACCGCCGATGCCGAGCGCGATCGGGAGCTTCGCTGCGGTCAGCGAAATGATGTTGATGATGGACGGTAGCCTGACGAATGCCGGCACCTTGATGGCAATGAAGATCACCGCGATGGCGATGATAATGTACATGGCGTTGTTGATCAGCGCGCCGCTGATCACGCGGCGCTTATCCGCGCCCTCCATGGCTTTGAACTCGGCAAAGCGGTCGCCGAGTGTCTTTTTCTTGACTGCGTTGACTTCTGACATGTGTCCAACCTCTTTCACGCAAATTTGGCGGCGAGCGCCATGATTTCTTCCTGAGTCGTGTTGTTCGCATCCACTTCACCGGCGAGCCTGCCGCCCGACATGACCAGGATGCGGTCGCAGACGCCGAGCAGCTCGGGCATCTCGGACGAGACCATGATGACCGTCTTTCCCTCTTTAGCAAGGTCGAGGATCAGCTCATAGATCTCATACTTTGCGCCGACGTCGATGCCGCGCGTCGGCTCATCGAGCAGCAGCACGGTCGGCTCGGTCAGCAGCCATCTGCCGAGGATGACCTTCTGCTGGTTGCCGCCCGACAGCGAGCGGATCTTGGTCTCCTGCGTCGGGGTCTTGATGTGCATGGCGCCGATCGCCCAGTCGGTCTTTTCCTTCATCAGTTTATCGCTGAGGAAGGGACCCTTCTTATAGTTCTTCAGGCTGGAGATCGTCGTATTCTCGCGAATGTTCAGAATGCCGAAGATACCGGTTGCGCGGCGCTCCTCGGTGAGCAGCGCAAAGCCGTTTTTGATCGACTCGCGCGCGTTGCGGTTGCGGATCGGCTTGCCATCCAGTTTCATTTCGCCATGCTTGCGCGTGGCGATGCCGAAGATGTTCTCCAGCAGCTCCGTGCGCCCCGAGCCGTCCAGACCCGCAACGCCGATGATCTCGCCGCGGCGCGCCTTGAAAGACACGTCATTCAGCTTGGAATAGAGCGCCGTAATATGTTCTGCCTCAAACAGCACGTCGCCGATTTCGTGTTCCTTCGGCGGATAGCGGTTGGTCAGCTCGCGCCCGACCATGAGGCGTATAATCTCATTCATGGTCAGCTCGGCGGCAGGGCGGGTTGCAACCCAGGTACCGTCGCGCATGATCGTGACTTCATCCGAAATGCGGAGGATCTCCTCCATCTTGTGCGAGATGTAAATGATCCCGCAGCCCTCTGCCCGCAGCATGTTGATGATGCGGAAGAGATGCTCGACTTCCTGCTCGGTGAGCGAGGAGGTCGGCTCATCAAATACGATCACCTTGGCGTTGTAAGACACCGCCTTGGCGATCTCGACCATCTGCCGCTGCGAAACCGACATTTTGCTCATAACGGTCTTCGGATCGACATCCAGCCCGAGTTTTTTGAACAGTTCCTTGGTCGCGGCATACATCTTCTTCTCGCTTGTCAGCGGGATGCCGGGGGCGACCTTCGGGAATCTGCCCAGCCACATATTGTCCATGACATTGCGCTTCAGCGCCTGATTCAGCTCCTGATGCACCATGGCAATGCCGTTTTCCAGTGCCTCCTTGGAGTTTGCGAAGTTGACTTCCCTGCCCTCCAGGTACACATGACCGCTGTCCTTTGTATAGACGCCGAACAGACATTTCATCAGCGTCGACTTGCCGGCGCCGTTTTCTCCCATCAGGGCATGGACGGTGCCTGCTTTTACGGTCAGCGAAACGTTGTCCAGCGCCTTGACGCCGGGAAACGCCTTGTTGATATTCTCCATGCGGAGCAGCACATTGTTCTCTGCCCGCGCCCTCTCTGTTCTTTGTTCCATAGCAACCACCTAAATCAAAGTTTTGTAAAAGGGGCGGAAGCCGCCCCTTTTACACCGCGGGGCGCGAGCGAACGCCCCTTTTGTCTCCTGCTCAGTTCTCGCCCGTATACGTTGCGTAAGGAATGTTGACTCTCCAGGTGCCGATGACGTTTGCCGCATCCACACCGTCGAAGGTTGCCTTGCCGTCACGGAAGTTCTTGGTGAGCTGCACCAGCACGTTTGCCATGCCGTCCGCATCCTGCTTGATCGTGCCGATCATCGAGCCGTTTGCGATCGCGTTCTTTGCCGCGTCGGTTGCGTCCACGCCGAAGACCGGGATGACCTTGCCGCTGCCGGTGTTGTAACCTGCTGCCTGGAGTGCGGAGATCGCGCCGAGCGCCATCTCATCGTTGTTGGCGATGACCAGCTCGATCATGTTGCCGTTTGCCTCGCTGTACTGTGCGAGCACCGTGCTGAGGTAGTTGGTTGCAGCCGCAGAGGACCACAGACCGTCCTGGTCAACGAGGTACTTATCAGTGTTGGAAGGATCGTAGAACTCGAGGAACGGTTTGCCTGCCGCCGTGAGGACTGCGTTGCAGTCATCCACGCCGTACTGGGTGCGTGCGATCGCCTCCATGTTGCCTTCCTGACCCTTGAACATGACGTAGCTGATCTTGCCGTCGCCGTTGAGGTCGACCTTGCCGTAGTTCTCAACGAGGTACTCGCCGATCATCTTACCCTGCATGTGACCTGCCATCTCATAGTCGGTGCCGACGAAGACGCACTTGTCATAGCTGGATACGACCGACTCGTCAACCGAACGGTTAAAGAAGACGACCGGGATGTTGGCAGCCTTTGCAAGGTTGACGATGTTCTGCGCCGCGTCGTTCGAGCCGGTGTCAACTACGTTGACGATCAGCATCGAGGAGCCCTTGGCGATCGCCGTCTGGACCTGCTCGGTCTGTGTGGTCTGGTTGCCGTTTGCATCGTAGTTGTTGAACTCGATGTTGTTTGCCTTCAGGTAGGAGTCCATCGCCGTGCGGACGCTCGAGATGTACGTATCGCTGAAGGTGTAGTAGAAGACGGAGACTTCACCCGTCTTGCCCGGTCCGCCGTTCTGTCCGCATGCCGCGAAGCTGAACACGAGAAGGGCTGCAAGAAGAATTGCCGTTAACTTTTTCATGGTCTGATCCTCCGAATAATTTTTTAGGGCGTCAAGCCCTTTTGACACCTTAATTATAAAAAATATTCGGTTTGATTGAAATAGAATTTCTTATGCACCTTGTTGAAAAATCAACGGCGAATTGTACATATAAGACGAATAAATGTTCTATTTTTTATGCAAAATTACTTAAAGCGATAAAGAATGCGCTGAATATCGGGGTCGTACATGTTCGATTTTGTCACAACGGTGGTTGCCGTGTCGACATTTTTGTCAAGGGTTTTTCCCGCGATCGCGTCGCAGGCGGACGCCACGCCGAGGTAGCCCATCGCAAAGGGATTCTGTACGATCAGCGCGTCCATCTCCCCGGTCTCCAGCATCCCGACCGACACCACATTGCTGTCAAAACCGACGGCATAGACCCCCGCCGCCGTGCCCAGCTCGCGCATGGCGTAGCCGACGCCGAGCGTCATCCACTCGTTAAAGCCGACGATCACATTGATGTCTGGGTGCTCCCGCATCATGGACACGGCAGCGAGCTTGGCAATGTCTGCATCCGATGCGACATGCACCGAGGCGACGATCTCGATATTCGCCGCGTCGGCGGCGCGATCACGGAAGCCCTCCTCCCGGCTGCTGCCGTTTTCGGTGTTCTCATCATAGTTGACAAGCCCGACCTTGAGCGGCTTTTCCGTGCCCATGCCGTCGAGCACCGCCTCGCAGACCATTTTCCCCGCTGCGTAGTTGTCCGTGCCGATGAAGCTCTCCGCCATCTCGGTATCGGCGCCGCTGTCGATCAGAATGAGCTTCACGCCCTTGCGCACAGCGTCCTCGAGGTGTTTTTTCGTCTCGTAGCGATCGATTGCCGAGAAGACGATCGCGTCCGCGCCCGCCTCAACCGCCTCGTCGATCATGCGATTCTGCGTGGCGTAGTCCTCCTCGCTGTCCGGCCCCTCATAGATCGCCGTCACGTCGTTTTCCACGGCAGCGGCACTGACCCCGGCGCGCACGCTCTGCCAGAAGTCGGAGTCTGTCCCCTTGGTGATGACATAGATCGTCGTTTCCTTCGCCGTATAGGCGGCGCAGGAGGTAAAGGCAAGACAGAGCGCAAGGCAGAGCGCCGCGCATACAGACAGTCGTTTCATACATCGGTCTCCTTTTCCACGCGCGGCAGCCGCACGGTCACGCAGGTGCCCGCGTCAAGCTCGCTGCGAATGCTGATGCCGTATTTATCGCCGAAGAAGATCTTCAGCCGGTCGTTCACATTCTTGATGCCGATGCCGCTGGAATCGCTGCGCTCCTTTTTGAGGATCGCGGCGCACTGCGCCTCGGTCATGCCGACGCCGTTGTCCTCCACCTCGATGAGAATGTCGGCGGCGTCCGGGGCCGCCGCCTCGGGATCGCGGAAGACGCGCACGGTGATCACGCCGTCGTCCGGCATGTTGCCGATGCCGTGGTAAATCGCGTTCTCAATCAGCGGCTGGATCGTGATCTTGTTGCACAGGCAATCAAGCAAACTCTCGTCGATCTCAAAACTGTAAGCAAAGCGATCGCGGTAGCGATAGCTCTGAATGACAAGATAGCTCTCCGCATGGCGCAGCTCGTCCCGGATGGGGATCAGCTCGTGCCCGCGGCTGATGCTGATGCGGAACAGGCGGGCAAGCGCGCCGATCATCTTGATTGCGTCCTCGTTCTTCCCCTGCTCGCACATCCACTGGATCGAATCCAATGTATTGTAGAGAAAATGCGGATTGATCTGCGCCTGCAGCGCCTTCAGCTCGGTCTTGCGGAGCGAAAGCTCCTCCGCCTTAATCTGCGCCATCAGACCCTGCACCATGCCGACCATGTGCCCGAAGGAATCCGACAGCGTTTGCAGCTCGGTGACGGGCTCGTCCGCCCCGGTATAGGCATAGGTCTCCGCCGCACGCTCAAAGTCCTGCATCGCGCGCACAAGACGGTTGACCGGGCGGTTGACGATGCGGGCATAGAGCAGCACCGTCGCCGCAGCGATCAGCACGCAGCAGAGCAGCACGGCAGCCACAAAGCGGACGACTGCCTGCCGCCGCGAGGCGGCAAGCTCATCGGTGTAACTGACGCCGACGACGCGCCAGCCGTCCGACAGGGTCGAGACCGTGCGGATCGCGTCGTCAAAAACATGCGCGCCGTCTTCAAGCGCCGTCATCTCGTCCACGTTCTCCTCGCGGATCCCGGCGTACAGCATCTGCTGCTGCGGGTGGTAGACCATTTCGCCGTCCCGGTCGATCACATAGCAATAGCCATGCCGCCCGAAGCCAACGTTGTCAATGTACTGCGCGATGCCCGAGAAGCTGAAATCCACGGCGATCGCCATATCGCTGCCGAAAACTGCTGGATCCATGCGGCGCGTCAATGTGACGACCCACGGATAATCATCTTCATACAGGTTGCCGACGTGCGGCAGCGAGATCACGAAATCCGCCGCGCTGTCGAAGGCGCACGCGTCAAAGGAAAGGCTGCCCGCTGCCTGCGTTTTCACCTTTCTGCCGCCCGCCGAACATACCGCAAGGCTGCCGTCCCGCCGCCAGAGCATGACCGCCTCCACATCGGTATACAGACGAACCGCGACGTCCAGCTCGCCCGTGTCGGTCAGGCTCTCGTCCGTGACCTCGGCAGCGATACGGTCCAGCTTTTCTTCCATATTGTGCAGATAGTTTTCAAGCGCGGCTGCGGTCTGCCGCGTTGCCTGCTCGGCACGGGTCGAGGTGTCCGCCGTCATCGCCTGTCCGTAGACGGCGACAAAGCTGAACGCGCCGACGATCACAAAGACGGCGGCTGCCACGCCGAGCAGCGCCACCGTCAGCGTCGAAAGCCCGATGCGCCGCGTTTTCCGCATTTCTTTAGCTTTCATCCGTACTCCTGCTGTTTTCTCTCATTTTATTCGGCGAAATGCCGTAGTGCTTCTTGAAGCAATAGCTGAAATAATGCTGATCGCTGTAGCCGCAGCGCTCCGCCACCTCGAGGATCTTCATCGTCGAGCAGACGATGAGATCGTAGGCGTGCCGCATGCGGCATGCGGTGAGCAGCGAGACGAAGTTCTCGCCCTTGTTCTTCTTGATGAGGGCGCTGAGATAGTTGGGGCTGACGGCGAGGCGGGTGCTGACGTCGGTCAGCGTGAGCGACTCGTCGGCGTAGTCCGCCTCGATGATCGCCACGGCGCGGTCGCAGAGCAGCTGCGAGCTCTGCGTGCGGTAGCCCGAGATGATCTTACGCGCATCCATGCACAGGCGGCGCAGCTCGTCCCGCACGGTCTCGCTGCGCTCGGCGAGACCGACGCGCGCATAGATCGGGTTGTCCGCGACAAGCGCGGTCAGCGCCTCCTTCTGTGAGACCGTGCTGACCGTGCGGTAGACCGTCGCCAGGATCTGAATGACGAGATAGTCGCTGCTGCGCTGATTGGACTCGCGGTAGAGCTCCTCGAGGAAGGACGCGAGCGCCTCCTCCGTGCCGACCTTGAGCAGCTCCTCCAGGCGGAAGACCGACTTCTCGATGTACTCGTATTCGTTTTTTGAGCCGTGCTCCTGGTCTGTGATGTAGCGCAGGGGCGTTGCCCCCTCGGTGGAATAGCGGCGCGCCGTGACCGCCTCAAAATAGGCGGCGGCGCTCTGCGAGATCGAGGTGAACAGGCGGCTGATACCGACCGTGCAGGTCTCGCTGTAGAGCTTTGCGGCGCTCTGCACGAGGTCCTGCATCGCGATGCGGAAGTTCTCGCTGTTGTCCTTGTCGGAATAGGCAAAGATCACGACCCGCCCGTTGACTAAGAAGACGCAGACCGAAATATACTTTGAGAGAATCGTCTCGGTGAGCGGGATATGCCGCGCCATGGTGCGGTTCTGCCCGTCTGCGCCCTTGAATTTTGCCACGGCGACGCAGAAGCGCTTCGGCGGCGTGGCAAACAGCCCGATCTCGGCGGCACGGGCATAGAGCACCTCGTCGCGCTCAAAATCATCGCTGGTGCCGAGCAGGAGCGGCAGCAGAAATTCGGTTTCCGCCAGCCGCTTTTCCGTCTGTGGGTTGGCGCCCGCATGGCGTAGTTCCTCCAGGCGCGCATCCATTTTGGCGCGGATGTGCCCCAGCTCCTCGGACAGCTCGGCAGCGGAGATCGGCTTGAGCAGATAGCTGATGACATTATAGCGGATCGCCTCCTGCGCATAGCCGAAATCGTCATACCCGCTGAGGAAGACGATCTGCGTCGCGGGGCAGACCTCGCGCACCCGGCGCGCCAGCTCGATGCCGGTCATCAGCGGCATCCGGATGTCGGTGATGAGCAGATCCGGCTCGTACTGCTCGACCGCCTCCAGCGCTTCCACGCCGTTTTCGGCGTCTGCCACGACGGAAAAGCCGAGCCCCTCCCAGTCGATCCTTTGCAGGATCGCCTGCCGCAGTTCGACCTCATCGTCCGCAAATACGACTGTGTACATACCATGCCCTCCGTCTTTTTGGTTACTACCTATTATTATATCGGAAAGCCGCCAAGTTTTCAACATAAAAAAATCAGACGGTGATGCCGTCTGATTTTTGCGGGAGGAAAGCGCAAACCCGTAGAGAGCGACCGTCGAATCACCCGTCGCGTCCAACCCTTCCCCCCTTGGGGGAAACCAAAGATAGTGCCCGCGCTTTTAGTTCACGCCGTAGGGCTTATAGGGGGAATCGCCGACCACGGTCGTACCGTAGATCTCGCCGTCCGTGCCGAAGGCATATTCAACGCGCACCGACGGCACAAAATGATTGTCGTCGGCAAAATACTGCACGGTGAGCACATGTCGCCCGTCCGTCTCTATGCGATGCGCGGCACGCACGGCATAAAAAATGCCACCGAGGCCGCCGGAATACACCCATCGACGACCGTTTTCATCCGTCGTCGAAAACCTCCCGACAAGCTCCCGCGGGAAGCCGAACAGCCGCTCGGCAAGGTCGGCAAAGGTGTCCTCCGCCATCTTATCGTGGTTGCCGTAACGGTCGACAATGTAGTTTACCGGAAACACGCCGCAGTTTTCCGCATTCCATGCGCCGTATGCGGGATAGTGCCAGATATAGCAGGACGCAAGCAGCTCGGAGTAGGTCTCGGCGCAGCTGTCGCAGCTCTCTCCGTTCGCGGGATATACCGCGTCGCGCGGGTCGTCACCGAGGAAGGTCATCGCCAGGTCGCGCAGTTCTTCAACCACCGTCTCATACCGCCCGGGCGGCAGGGTGTCAAGCCCCGACGCATCGACCGTGAATGTAAACAGCAGCCTGTTGATGCCGACCTCCGGTTCGAGACGCGCGATGCGATAGTCCGAGATTTGCACCGTGTCAAACTCGGCAATCCCGGTAGTGTTCTCACCGAGAAATCTGCCTAAGAAGGCACGCGTCCTGTCGGAATAAGTGCCGTCCGCATTCAGTTTGTCCCAGTCGGCAAGCGAAGTGATCGCATCCCCGGATGCGGATTCGGTTGTTTCGGTTGTTTCGGGCGGTGCGGTTGTTTCAGAGGTCTGCGCGGCAGGCTCCGTCTGTGTCGTCAGCGAAGTCGGCAAATCGGTTGCGGGCGCGTCCGAATGCATCGGCTGCTCCCCGCCGCAGGCGGCGAGTGCCGCCGCAAGCGCGGCGACGGTCAGAATAAGCAACAGTTTCTTTTGCATGGTATCCCTCCCATTCACCCTGTATATCGTCAGTTTCCCTGTATGGTTTCAGTATAGCATATATGGGAGAAAGTGTCAAGCATGCGTGCCGCCGACGATGTCGCAGTACGCGCCGGAGGTCACACGCCAGACCAACGCATAGAGCGCGGCGAAGACTGCAAAGCTCACCCCCGTGGTAGCAGCAAACAGCCCGGTGTTGTACATGCCGAAAAGCGTGAGCAGTTTGGCGATCATCGGGAAGGCGCAGGCGAGGTGCACCCCTGCCAGGAGCAGCGGCAGGAAGAACACGGTCAGCATCTGTGAGTTGACGCTCCGCCGAATCTCCCGTGCGGTCATGCCGACCTTCTGCATGATGGCAAAACGCGACGCATCCTCCGCCGCCTCGGTGATCTGCTTGTAGTACAGGATCAGCACGGCGGCACAGATAAAGACCGCCGACAGCAGAATGCCGAGGAAGAACAGACCGCCGAACGAGCCGTAGAAGTCTCCGCGCGCAACCGCGCGGCTGTCGCAGAAGAATTGCGCATAGCCATACTGTTCTTTTGCTTCATCCGTCCCGAACCGACGCAGCAGCGCGCGCCAGAGCGCGGTCTGCGCGTCGTCGTCCGCCGCCGTGTCAAAGGTGCAGATATAGCGCGCGTTGCCGCTTTTCGGATAAACGGTAAAGTTCTCCTGAAAATCCGTCGGCTCGACGCCAGCGTCCGCCGCCTCGGCAAGCACAAGTGCGCGCACAGCGTCGGTATCCGATGCCGATGCGTCCGTCGTCTCATCGTCCCAAAAAACAAATTCAACGCGCATATCCTCGGGATAACGGGTGCGCACGACATCCTCCTCGCCGAAATAGAGGCAGGTGGTGGAGGAAATCATCACCAGCACCATCGTGGCGAGAATGCAGACCGAGGCAAGCCCTGCGCCGTTTTGCTTCATGCGGAACGCCATCGAGGAGACCGAGATGAAATGCGCGGGCTTGTAATAATACCGCTTATTCCTTTGCAGCAGGCGGCAAAGCAGCACCGAACCGGCAATAAAGACAAGATATGTGCCCACAATCACCATCAGCACCGCAAGGAAAAACAGACCGATTGCGGCGATGGGGTCTTTGATGGTGATTGCCAGCGCATACGCACCGAGAATCAGCAAAAGCCCGAGCACGCCGAGAACAGGGTTGGCACGCGGCGGCTTCTCGCCGAGATTTTCGCTCTTGGTGAGCGTAACGGTGTCTGCAAAGCCGATGCGGCGGAGCGAATCAAGAAACAGCAGAAGGAAGATGACGCCGAAAACCAAAGCCGTCTCGCCCAGCCCCGCACCCGAGAGGCGAAGGCTGTAGTTCACCGTACCGCCCGTGATGCGGTAAAGTCCCAGCTCCGCCAGCTTGGCAAGCGCCGCGCCCGCGAGCAGCCCGACCGAGAGTGATGCGGCAAAGGAGAGCAGCGTCTCCCAGAAAAGAATAGCGGCAAGGCTGCGCTTGCCCATGCCAAGCACGCTGTACAGCCCGAATTCACGCCCGCGCCGTCTGGTCAGAAAAGCGTGCGTGTAGAACAGGAACAGCGCTGCGAACACGGCGATGACAAAGCTGCCGAGTTGCAGAATGACGCGCAGCGTCGCGCCGCCGGAGATCTTGTCAAGCCCGTCATCGCCCGTGAGGAAGAACAGGATATACTGCACCGCGCTCACGCCCGCAGCGGTCAGCAGGAAGGGGAGATAAAACCGGCGGTTGCGGCGGATGCCGTCCGCGGCAAGGCGGATATACAGCGTTTTCATTCGGCTTTTCCTCCCGCAGCCAGCAGCGTCAGCGTATCGCTGATGCGGCGGTAGAACTGCTCGTCGCTGCCGTCGCCGCGGTAGAGCTGGTGGAACACCTCGCCGTCCCGGATGAAGAGCACGCGCCCCGCCGTGCTCGCCGCGCGCACCGAGTGCGTCACCATCAGGATGGTCTGCCCTAGGCGGTTGATCTCGCCGAACAGGCGCAGAAGCTCATCGGTCGCCTTGGAATCCAGCGCGCCGGTCGGCTCGTCGGCAAGCACCAGCTTCGGCGCGGTGATCAGCGCGCGGGCGACCGCGCAGCGCTGCTTCTGCCCGCCCGAAATCTCGTAGGGGTACTTCTTGAGGATGTCGGTGATGCCGAGACGTCCCGCCACCGGCAGCATGCGCCCGTTCATCTCCGGGTACTTCTTCCCCGCCAGCACGAGCGGCAGATAGATGTTGTCCTCCACCGTCAGCGTGTCCAGCAGGTTGAAATCCTGAAAGACAAAGCCGAGGTTGTCTCGGCGGAAGGCGGCAAGCGCCGCATCGCCGACGGCGGAAAGTTCCTTGCCGTCCAGCACCACGCTGCCGCCTGTCGGCTTATCGAGCGCCGCCAAAATATTCAGCAGCGTGGTCTTTCCCGAGCCGGATTCGCCCATCACGGCGACGTATTCGCCCGCATCGACCTTGAAGGTGACGTTCTTCAGCGCCTCCACGCTGCCGCCGCCGAAACGCTGGACATAAACTTTTTTCAGATTGTTGACTTCAAGCATATACATGAATAATTCCTCCGTTTATGTCTCTATTGTAGCAAAGGCGGGAAATGTTCCGCCATCGTTTCGGCTTACATTTCCCGCCCGTTTCTTACAGTTTTGTAAGATTTATTCGATCCGTGGTCTTCTTTGCGTGAAATCCAGCGTCACCGTCGTGCCGACACCGACCGCCGAGGTCGCCGTGAGTCCGACGCCGAGCAGACCGCACACGCGGCGGCAGAGATACAGCCCGATGCCGCTGGAATGCGCGTCGGTGCGTCCGCTCCCGCCCGTATAGCCCCGCTCAAAGATGCGCGGCAGATCCTCGGGCGCGATGCCGATGCCGCTGTCCCCGATCGAGAGCTTGCCGGGTTCGGGCGACCAAATGCGCACGCCGCCCGTGTGCGTGTATTTAAGCGCGTTGGAGAGCAGCTGTTCGAGCACAAAGGAGAGCCATTTTGCATCCGTGACCGCCACGATGCCGCTCTCGACAATCTCCACCTTGAGGTGCTTTGCGATGAACTCGCCCGAAAAGCGTTTGACCGCCTCGCGCACGAGCGGATCGACCGCCGTCTCGCGGAACACATAATCCCCCTTCGCGCCGTCGAGCCGCAGATAGGTCATCACCATATCCACGTACCGCTCGGTGCGGGCAAGCTCCACGCCGAGTGTCCGCGCCGCAGGACTGTCCTCGCCGGACAGGGTCAGCCGCATGGCGGCAAGCGGCGTTTTGATCTGGTGTGCCCAGAGTGTGTAGTATTCAACCATGTTGTCATAGCGGCGCTGTGCTGCGTCCTCGGCGTTGGTCAGCTCCTGCCGCAGGCGGGTGATCACCGCCGCGGCATCCGCCTCTTCCACCGTCCCGGGGGGCGGCAGCGCGCTCTGCCGCGCAGCGGCAGGCGCATGCAGACGCAGGTATGCCTCATGCTGCCGCGCCGTGCGCGCATAGTCCAGCGCCAGAAGCAGCAGCCCGAGCGCCGTGCACAGCCCGGACGGGTACAGCACGGCAAGGAGCGGCAGCCGATAGAGGTAAAAGGATGCCGCAAGCAGCCCCGCAAACGCAAGGCAGGCGGCAATCACGCCGCCGCGCGACCGCAGCCATTTGGAAAAGATCCGCTCTCCGTCCATCTCTTTCTTCCTTTTTCTCTCTTCTTTTTTCACTGTATCATGTAGCCGACGCCGAATTTGGTGGTGATAAACGCGGCAAGCCCCGCCGCGTCCAGCTTCTTGCGCAGGCGCGCCACGTTGACGGTCAGCGTGTTCTCATCCACAAAGGCATCAGTCTCCCACAGGCGCTCCATCAGCCGCTCGCGGCTGACGACCTTGCCCTTGTTTTCAAGGAGGCAGGCAAGGATGCGGTATTCGTTCTTTGTCAGCTCCACCTTTTCGCCCGCGTAGGTCAGGGTCTCGCTGCCCGTATCGAGCATGGCGCCGCGATGGGTGAGGAACGCCGCCTGCGGCGCAAGGTCATAGCTGCGGCGCAGGAGGGCGCGCAGCTTTGCCATCAGCACACTGCCGTCAAAGGGCTTGGCAACGAAGTCGTCCGCGCCCATCTCCATCGCCGTGACAATGTTCATCCCGTCCGATGCGGAGGAAATGAACACGATCGGCACGTTCGAGAGCTTCCGCAGCTCGGCGCACCAGTGGTAGCCGCTGAAGAAGGGCAGCGAAATGTCCACGAGTACGATGTGCGGCGAGAAAGCGGCGTATTCGGTGAGGACGGCGCGGAAGTCCGAGACGATGTGCGTCTCCATCTCCCACGACGCGGCAAGCGCCGCGATCGCCCCGGCAATGGCAGCGTCGTCCTCGATGATCAGCAGTTTGTACATAGCGTTCCTCCGATGTGGGTTTGTCTGTATTTACCCTTGTCAATCGAGGGTATTATAGCAAAAAAGGAGGTTGGGGTCAAGCGCTTGCCCGACCCCAACCGATTAAGATTTGATTAAAGCGCAGCAAAGCGTGCCGCACCGCGCGTGCGCAGCCAGCGGTAAAGCAGGATGCAGAGCGCCGCCGTCAGCACGGCAAACACCGCCGCAAAGACGGGAACCGACACAAACGCACCAAGGAACAAGACCCCAAGGACAAAAACCGCAGCATAGCCCCAGCCCGACAAGAGCGCAAGCATCACGCTGACGCTCTGCTTGATCGGGATGATCTCATTTGTCCAGACGAGGTTGGCATTCCGCACGCCGAGCATCAGCCCGAACAGCGCCGAAAGCAGTACATAGAGCAACGGCAGCACCACGACGGCAACCGATGCGGCAAGTGACGGGCGCAGAACAAACAGCGCAGATACCGATGCAAACAGCACCGGCGGTGCCGTCAGAATCAGCTGCACCGCGAGCTTTGCGCGAAGCGCCGTCCACGGGTGCACGGGCAGCGACTGCGCAATCCAGAGGTTCTTCCCCTCCAGCGAAACGCTCGGCGTTGCCATATCGTTCATGGACGCGAGAGCGCAGATGCAGCCGATGGCAATCGCGGCGGGAAAGTCGGTGTCCCACGCAAACCACGAGGAAACCACATCGCGCACCGTCTCACAGCGAATCAGCAGGTACACAGCGGCGATAGGCAGCATCAGCGTGCCGAGCCCGCAGTTGAGCATATAGCTCGGGCTGGAGGTGAAGCGGGCAAACTCCTTTGCCAGCATCGCGCGCGCGGGCGTGCGGCGCACGGCGGCACGCTCTCTGTAGCGCGCCTTTGCCGTGCCGCCCTTCGCCGTGGCGATGGCAATGAAACTGCGCTCGAGCAGCAGGTAGGTCAGCGCCGTGAGCGCGAGGACTGCCGCAGTGACGATGAGCGTCGCCATGCCGTCGCCTTCGCCGACGCGACCGATCAGATAGAGCGGATAGGCATTGCCGCGGAGCGCATCGCCGACAGTCGTCATATTCTCGATCAGCGCATTGATTATGGTACTTGCGCGGAAATAGAAGAAGTAGTACGCGCCGAAGAAGACAAGCGAGATCAGCACCGTGAGAAAGCTCTTGTTCTTCAGCTTGACGCTGATCTTCGCCACGACAAAGCCGAACGCACAGGTCAGCACCAGTACGAGAAGCGAAATGAGCGCCACCAGCCAGACTGCGCCGAGGATCGACCCCGCCGTGGGCTTTGCAAAGAAGAAATATACCACGGCGCCCGGGATGAGAATGATGCCCGAAAACATCAACCCGAGCAGATATGTGCCGAGCAGGCGGGATGTGAGGATATACCGCACCGGGATCGGCATGGACAGAAGCAGATCATTGTCCTTCGCCATGTACAGCCCCGAGAAGGTGTTGAACACGCTGCCGAACACGCCGAGCGCCGTCGCCATCAGCGAGAAGAGGAGAAAATACAGCCAGCCGTAGCCCGCCGGTACAAGCGCCGCGCCGAGCGTGAAGGCGAGCATTGTGAAAATGCTGCCGAGCACCCCGACCACGAGCAGCGCATACAGCGCAATGTAGAGCGCCGCCGCGCCCTTCGAGCGCATTTTGCCTTTTTTGGCATCGTAGAAAAAGCTGCGGTTCAGCTCATAGAGTTCCTTTTTAAGAAGTGTGCCGAGCATCATTCACCCTCCAGTTCGAGGAAGACTTCTTCCAGGCTGTCGTCGCCCTTGACCTCCTCCATCGTGCCGGAGCGGATCAGTTTGCCGCCCTTGATGATGGCAACCTTGTCGCAGAGCTTTTCCGCAACCTCGAGGACGTGAGTGGAGAAGAAGATCGCGCCGCCTTCGTCGCACAGTTCGCGCATCATGCCCTTGAGGATATGCGCCGCCTTCGGGTCAAGCCCGACAAACGGTTCATCCATGATGACGAGGCGCGGCGCGTGCAGCCATGCCGCGATGATCGCCAGCTTCTGCTTCATGCCGTGCGAATACGCCGAGATCGGCTGTGCAAGGTCGCCGGTCAGCTCAAACAAGTCGGCGTATTTCCGGATGCGCGCCGCGCGGTCCTCGGCGGACACGCCGAAGACGTCTGCAATGAAGTTCAGATATTTGATACCCGACATGAAGTCGTACAGATCCGGGTTGTCGGGGATGTAGGCGATCTGCTTTTTGCAGGCAAGCGGGTCATGCTTTTGCGAAATACCGCCGACCGTGATCTCGCCTGTGTCATAGGCAAGGATACCGACCACCGCCTTGAGCGTGGTGGTCTTGCCCGCGCCGTTGTGCCCGATGAAGCCGTAGATTTCGCCGGGCGCGATGTGGAGCGACAGGTCGTCCACCGCTTTTTTGTCACCGTAGGTTTTCGTCAGATGTTCAATATACAGCATAATTTTCTCCGTAAAAATTTATTTTTCTTATCGATCCGTGACGGTAAGGCTGCCGCTGACGGTGGAGACTGCGGCGGTGCAGCCGCCCTCTCCGAAGACGGATGTGCCGCCCTTCACGCGGTAGTCGTCGCAATGCAGGCTGCCGCTGACCGTCTTATAGCAGAAGGTCGCGCCGATCGTCGTCGGGACGGTCAGTCGGACGGCGCCGCTGGTCGTGTCAATGTCCACATCCGCTGCGGCGGCAAGCCCAAGCTTCACACCGCCCGAAACCGTCGATACATTTACCGTCCGCGCGGCAAGCTGTTCTGCGTCAACCGCGCCTGAGACCGTATCCGCATGCAGGGCGTCCGCCCGGGTCTCGCCCGCAAGATCGATCCTGCCCGAGGTGCTGCCAAAACGCAGGTCGGCAGCCGTCACATCCGCAAGCCCGATCGCGCCGGACACCGTGGAAACGGTCAGATCGCCAAAACTGAGCGCGTCGCCGCGCACAGGCGCGCTCACGCTGCGCACCGTGATGTCCGCCCCTGCCGGGATCTCCAGCGTGAGCGCCTTGGCATCCAACGGGAAACGTCCGGCATAGCTCGATGCGCAGTACATGATCTCAAGCGTGCCGTCCTTGATGCGCCAGTGCATCTGCTGCGGCACGGAAAGCATGCCGCTCTCATCGGCACGCAGGGTGTCCCCCGCGCCCTTCTCCAGCTTCACACTGCCGCCGACCCAGCTGACCGAGACGCGCCGCACCTCGGATGCGGCATATGTGAAATTCCCCGCCGCAAAGGTCATTGCGTCCTTGTAGTCCATGATGCTCTCCTCCATTCTTTCAACAGCCATCCTGCCGAGCGGCACACAACCGGAAAAGAATGTGCAGAGCACTGCCGCAAGCAGAAAAAGCCCGATTCTTCGTATTGTTTTCATATAGATATTTCCTCCGTACGGGAGATATAACGCCGCGCTTTACCGTTTTTCGCCGAGATTGGGATGTTCTTTTTCGATTTTTTCGGATTCGGCGCTGCCGCGCTCGATCGGTCGCACGCCCGTGACCGCGCTGTCGGCATGCTGCAGCACATAGATCATGCCGCGGAAGATCTCGCCGAGCTGCGTGGCGATCTCCGCCTCGGTGAAGGTGCAGACCCCGGCGGCGCAGAGCGCGCACAGCCCGTAGGTATAGGTCCACATCTGCCGGAACAGATGCGCCGCCGCCTCACGGGACGCATGATAATCACGCATAATGATGGCAATGTCGCTCTCGCGGCTGAACGGGATCTCGCTCATTGCACGGTCAAAATCCGCGCCGTCGCCGTGCTGCATGAACAGCAGCCGGAAGAGCTGCGGCTCTTCGGCGGCGAATTTCACCCACTGCATCCCGCGCATCTTATAGGCGGGCACATAGTTCTCCGCCACTGCCATATAGCCGTCAAAGCGCGCTTTCGCCATCGTGCGCACCGCGCAGCGCAGTTCGTCCATGTCCCGGAAGACCGTGAAGATCGGCGATGATGAGGTGGACAGGCGTTTTCCGACCTCGCGGGCGGTCAGCGCATCGCTCCCCGCCTCGCGCACAAGTTCAAATGCGGCGGCAATGATCTCTTCTTTTGTATATTTCGGTTTCGGCGGCATAATAACTCCTCCTGTTCTTTCCGCGATGTTACGAAACCGCGGTTATAAAACATTTGTTATTATTATACCATACAAATGCCCCTCTGTCAAGCAGCGGGGCATTTGGCTTTTTATCTGTTTTTCTTTGTCACCACGCCGACGATCGCCATAATCGCGCCGAAAAGGACGCCGCCGACCGCCCAAATGAACCAGCTGCGATCCGGCGTCATGCCGACCGGTCCGAAGGTCACAAAGAAATACACCGCGGTGACGATCAGCCAATAGCAGCCGCTGATCGCACCGATCAGCCCGCTGTTTTTCTTTTGCTCGCGCGTGTAATCCCCCTCTTCCAGCAGCTGTTCCATCGCGCCGTGATACACGCCGCCGCGCACGAAGGCAAAGCAGCCGCAGCCGACAAAGAACAACAGCAGGCAAACGGTCAGCGCCGCGACCCGATCCTCCGCGCCCATGCAGGCGGCAAGGATCACCGGCACGGCGGCAAGAATGCAGAGTACCACGCCGACGATATTGAGCCGCGCATAGGTCGCAGCAAAGGCATTCAGCCGCTCGCGCACCATGCCGGAAACGCCGTATTCGGTCTCAAACGCCTCTTTTTCGAGAAATTCATAGTTCTTCACGCGAAATCCGCAGGCAAGAAAGATCGCCACGGCGATCGCCACAAAGAGCAGCAGCGCACCGATGCCGATGCCCGTCGCCGCCCCCTCGCTGATGCCGAGTGACGGCGCAAAACCGCCGAGAAACAAGAGAAGGATCGGCGAAAACACGCACAGCATCGTGGCAAGCGCAATCTTCGGCGCGTCCGCGCGGCGTTTCGCAAGGTAATCCGCCGCATCCTCCATCGTCACGCGGCGCAGCTTTTCGGGCGCTGCATCGGTGGTCGGCGTACTCTCCTCAATTTCGTCCTTCAGCAGATAGTCCGTGCTGACGCCGAACAGGCGGCTCATCTGCACGATCTTCTCCATATCGGGAATGGACTGCGCGCCCTCCCATTTGGACACGGACTGGCGCGATACCGAGAGCTGCTCGGCAAGCTCCTCCTGTGACCAACCTGCCTTTTTGCGCAGAAGAATAATTTTGTCTGCAAGAATCATGATCTGTCCTCCCGAGGTCTCCCCCATTGATGTTCGGTTTTGTTTTCCGACGCCCCGATTTTACCGTTTTTCGCGGTTGCGCACAAGAAAGTCGGGCTGAAATCTGCGCAACTGCCGGTTGCAATTCCGTAAATCCGGGGTTTATTTTGATTCAAACGTTATGTATCGTGCGTTTTTTATCATTATAGCAGACATTGTTCTCTTTGTCAACAGAAACAGAAAAAGCGAGACAAAAGTCCCGCTTTTAGCCTTCCCCCTTGGGGGGAGGTGTCAACGAAGTTGACGGATGAGAGGTAGCCATTCGTCAGAATGGCGTCTCTACAGCACAGAACGAGGTTGCGCAGACGGATGCTTACGCATCCTACCCCTCATCAGTCGCTTTCAGCGGCAGCTTCCCCCAAGGGGGAAGCCTAAAATGCGCACAAACCTGTACCGATGGTCCGTTTTGTCAATCCGAAAAAGCAAAAACAGGTCCGCTTTGCAGACCTGTTTTTGAATGGCTTACAGTTCTTTTGTCCAGTGATATTTATCTTCGAGCTTGCCCCACTGGATGCCGGTGAGCGTATCGTAGAGGTGCTGGGTCAGCGCGCCGATCTTGCCCTCGTTGATGATAAACTTCTTACCCTTGTAGCAGAGCTCACCGATCGGCGAGACGACCGCGGCGGTGCCGCAGCCCCATGCCTCCTCGAGCTTGCCGTCCTTCAACGCCTGTCCGAGCTCGTCCACGCTGATGCGGCGCTCGGAAACCTTGTAGCCCTCGTCGCGCAGCAGCTCGAGAATCGACTTGCGCGTGATGCCGGGCAGGATCGAGCCGTTGAGTGCCGGGGTGACGACCTCGCCGTCGATCTTGAACATGACGTTCATGGCGCCGACTTCCTCGATGTACTTGCGCTCCACGCCGTCCAGCCAGAGCACCTGTGCATAGCCCTGCTCCTCTGCCTTTTCGCCGGCGCGGTTGCTGGCAGCATAGTTGCCGCCGCACTTTGCCTCGCCCGTGCCGCCGCGGACGGCGCGGACATCCACGTCCTCGATCATGATGCCGACGGGGTTGATGCCCTCCTTATAGTAGCTGCCGACGGGGGACAGGATGATGACAAAGGTCGCATGCTTCACGGCGTGCACACCGAGCGTCTCATCGTTGCCGAACATAAACGGACGGATATAGAGCGACGTGCCGGGCGCCGACGGCGTCCAGTCCTGCTCCATGGTCACAAAGGTGGTGAGCGCCTGCATGGCGTCCTCCTCCGGGATCTGCGGCAGGCAGAGACGCTCCGCCGAGCGGTTCATGCGGCGGATGTTCTCGATCGGGCGGAAGAGCTGCACCTTGCCGTCTGCGCGGCGGTATGCCTTCAGCCCCTCGAAGATCTCCACGCCGTAATGCAGGACGGTGGAAGCGGGATGCAGCGCGATCGGACCGAAGGGCACGATGCGTGCGTCATGCCAGCCCTCCTCCTCGCTGTAATCCATGATAAACATATGATCCGTAAACACCTTGCCGAAGCCGAGCGTACTGCTGTCCGGCTTTTCGGCGGGATGCGTCGTCTTTGTAACCTTGATTTCCATACAAATCCCTCTTTTCATCTCAAAACCATGGGTTGATACTCACAAATATAGCGCCGGCGGAGCCGTCTGTCAAGCCCTTTTTGCAAAGTCCGTCGATTTTATGCCGCATCAGGCGTAAACCACGCCCTCGAAGACCAGTCCGGTCTCGCCGGTGAGCGTGATGCCCTCCGCCGAGACGCGCACGACAAGATCGCCGCCGCGCACCTTGACCGTGACGTCCTCATCTGCGGCGCAGAGCCCGAGCCGGACGGCGGCGGCGACCGCCGCGCACGCGCCCGTGCCGCAGGCAGGCGTCTCGCCGTTGCCGCGCTCGTAGACCCGCATTTTCAACATGTTGCGGTTAACCACGCGGACAAACTCGGTGTTGATCCGCTCCGGGAAGAGCGGCGCATGCTCAAACTGCGGACCGAGCACCTCGAGGTCAAGAGCGTCGATGCGGTCGTCAAAGACAACGCAGTGCGGATTGCCGACCGAGAGGCAGGTGACGGTGTAGGTTTTGCCGCCGACCTCGATCGGCGCGTTTACAAGCTCAACTTTGTCGGTCAGCGCGGGGAGTGACGCAGCGGCAAAATCCGCCCTGCCCATCGTGACGCCGCAGAGCGTAACGGCGCCGTCCCGCGTGTAAAGCGTGAGCGTATGCACGCCGCTTGCCGTCTCGACGGTGAGCGTGGTTTTCGGCAGGATGCCGCGGTCATAGACGTATTTGCCGACCGAGCGGATCGAGTTGCCCGCCATGCGCCCCTCCGAGCCGTCGCGGTTGAAGCTGCGCATCTTCACGTCGGCGATGTCCGAATGCTCAATCAGCACAAGTCCGTCGCCGCCGATGCCGCGGTGGCGGTCACAGAGCGTGAGCGCCAGCGACTCGGGGCAGGTGATGCTTCCGTCGCGGTTGTCGATAAAGATATAGTCGTCGCCTGTCGCCTCCATCTTGGCGAAGGCGATTTTCTGCTTTTCGGTGCGCATCGCGCCGAGATCGACAAGCTCGGTATTTCCCTCCGAGAAGCCGCCCGCGATGATGTTTGCCGCCGCGTCTGCCGTGTCGAGCGCGGTGAAGACCGGCACACGGCAGATGAGCGCGCGGCGGGAAAGCGCCATGTAATCCGTGCCCGTCTCGTCCTTGAACGCGCCGGTGTAGACGGCGTAGCTGATTTTGCCGTCTTCCATAAGCGGGAAGCTCCCGGCGACCGTCACGGTGCGCACGTCGATACCGAGGCTGCCCACGGATGCCGCCGTCTCGTCGGTGGCAAAGATGGCAAAGCCGAGGTCGTCGAGCTTTTTGGCAAGACCGATGATCTCGCCTTGGTCATGCGTATCCACACTGAGAAAGACGCCGACACTGCGGTCGGGGCGCGGCATGCGGAAGTGCTTACCCGAAGCGGTGACGCCCTTGAACAGCGCCTCGCCGAGCGTGCGCCCGATGCCGAGCACCTCGCCCGTGGATTTCATCTCGGGACCGAGGGTGGAGTCGGCGTCCGCCAGCTTCTCAAACGAGAAAACCGGCACCTTGACCGCAAAATACGGCGGCGTGCGGTAAAGCCCCGTACCGTAACCCATGGCGGCAAGCGGTTCGCCGAGCATGACGCGCGCGGCGACCTCCACCATCGGCACGCCCGTGACCTTGCTGATATACGGCACGGTGCGCGAGGCGCGCGGGTTGACCTCGATGACATAGAGCTCACCCGCATAGATCAGGTACTGGATGTTGACAAGCCCCTTGGTGCCGAGTGCCTTCGCCAGCTTAGTCGAGCAGTCGGCAATGTGGGCGATCATGCGGTCGTCGATGCTGTAGGGCGGATAGACAGCGATGGAGTCGCCGCTGTGAATGCCCGCGCGCTCGACGTGCTCCATGATGCCGGGGATCAGCACGTCCGTGCCGTCCGAGATCACGTCCACCTCCAGCTCCGTACCGGGCATGTACTTGTCCACCAGCACCGGGTTGTCAATGCCCTGCGCGAGGATGCGGCGCATATAGTGCCGCACCTCTTCGGCATCGTGCACGATGCGCATGTTCTGCCCGCCGATGACATAGGACGGGCGTAGCAGCACGGGATAGCCGAGCGCCTCGGCGGCGGCGAGCGCCTCCGCGGTGTCGCGCGCGCCCATGCCGCGCGGGCGGCGGATGCCGAAACGCTCAAGCAGCGCGTCAAACCGCTCACGGTCCTCCGCCGTGTCAATGCCCTCGGCAGAGGTGCCGAGGATGCGCACGCCCGCACGGTCGAGGCAGGCGGTCAGGCGGATCGCGGTCTGCCCGCCGAAGGCGACCACCACACCGACCGGCTGCTCCACGGCGAGGACGTTCATCACATCCTCCTCGGTGAGCGGCTCGAAATAGAGCCTGTCCGCCGTGTCGTAGTCGGTGGAAACCGTTTCCGGGTTGTTGTTGATGATGACGACCTCATAGCCGCACTTTTGCAGCGCCCAGACGCAGTGCACCGAGGAATAGTCAAACTCGATGCCCTGCCCGATGCGGATCGGGCCCGAGCCGAGAACGACGATGACCGGCTTGCCGGAGCGCTTTGCGGCACGCGCCTCGCATGCGCCGCCCGACACCGAATAGAAATACGGCGTTTCGGCGTCGAACTCGGCGGCGCAGGTGTCCACCGTCTTGTAGGCATAGGGCGTGTGCGGCAGATTTTTTGTTCCGGAGAGGCGGGCAAGTGCCGCGTCGGTGTAGCCGAGTGCCTTGCCGCGCGCGTAGAGCGCGTCGTCCGCGATGCCGGACGCAATGGATGTTTCAAAGTCCGCCAGCTTTTGCAGTTTGGCAAGGAAGAAACGGTCGATGCGGGTGACCTCGTGGATTTCGTCCACGGTCATGCCTGCCTTCAGCGCCTCGAAAACCGTGAAGATGCGGCGGTCGTTGACCTCGCGCAGGCGGTCGGCAAGCGGCACATCGGTGAGCGGCTTTGCGTTCAGCGTATCAAGCCCGATCTCCGCGCCGCGCACCGCCTTGAGGAGTGCAGCCTCAAAGGTGGGTGCGATCGCCATGACCTCACCGGTCGCCTTCATCTGCGTGCCGAGCTTGCGGGACGCGCCCGCGAACTTGTCAAACGGCCACTTCGGGAACTTGACGACCACATAGTCGAGCGCGGGCTCAAAGCAGGCGCAGGTCTTGCCCGTGACGTCGTTGCCGATCTCGTCAAGCGTGAGCCCGAGCGCGATCTTGGTGGTGATCTTGGCGATCGGATAGCCGGTTGCCTTGGAGGCGAGCGCCGAGGAACGCGACACGCGCGGGTTGACCTCGATGACCGCATAGTCAAAGCTGTTCGGGTCGAGGGCAAACTGGCAGTTGCACCCGCCGACGATGCCGAGCGCCGAAATGATGTTGAGCGACGCCGAGCGGAGCATCTGATATTCCTTGTCCGCGAGGGTCAGCGCGGGCGCCACGACGATGGAATCGCCGGTGTGGACGCCGACGGGATCGACATTTTCCATCGAGCAGACGGCGATGACGTTGCCGCATGCGTCGCGCATGGTCTCAAACTCGATCTCTTTCCAGCCGTAGATATACTTCTCTACGAGGATCTGCGTGATCGGCGAGGCGTCAAGCCCACCGCGCGCGATGGTGCGCAGCTCGTCCGCGCCGTAAGCGACGCCGCCGCCCGCGCCGCCGAGCGTGAAGGCAGGACGGACAATGACGGGATAGCCGATGCGGTCGGCAATGGCAAGCGCGGTGTCCGCGTCGCACGCGATGTCCGAGGGAATGACCGGCTCGCCGATCGCCTCCATCGTGTCCTTGAAGAGCTGTCGGTCCTCGGCGCGGTCGATGGCGTCCACATTTGTGCCGATGAGGCGCACACCGTGCGCGTCGAGGAACCCGGATTTATAGAGCTGCATCGAGAGGGTCAGACCCGTCTGCCCGCCGAGCCCGGCAAGCAGACTGTCCGGCTTTTCCTTCTCGATGATGCGCATGAGCGTCTGCTCGGTCAGCGGTTCGAGGTAGATCTCGTCCGCGAGTGCACGGTCGGTCATGATGGTTGCGGGGTTGGAGTTGACGAGGACGACGTTGACGCCTGCGTCCCGCAGGACGCGGCATGCCTGTGCACCCGCGTAGTCAAACTCCGCCGCCTGCCCGATGACGATCGGACCCGAGCCGATCACGAGGACTTTTTTGATGCGTTTGTCAATCGGCATGGGTCGTCTCTCCTTTCATCAGATCGCAGAAGCGGTCAAACAAAAATGCGGTATCGTGCGGTCCGGCGCACGCCTCGGGGTGGAACTGCACCGAGAAGGCGCGAAGCGCGGGATAGTCGATGCCCTCGCAGGTGCCGTCGTTGGCGTTGACAAAGCGCACCTCACCCGTCGGCAGGCTGTTGCCGACGACGGCGTAGCCGTGGTTCTGGCTGGTGATGTAGGTACGCCCGCTGACAAGGTCGCGCGCAGGCTGATTGACGCCGCGATGCCCGTATTTCAGCTTGACGGTGCTGCCGCCGACGGCAAGCGCCATCAGCTGATGCCCGAGGCAGATGCCGAAGACCGGCACGCGACCGAGCAGCTTGCCGATCTCGGCAATGATCGCGGTGTTCTCCGCCGGGTCGCCGGGACCGTTGGACAGCATCACGCCGTCAGGTGCTGTCGCAAGGATGTCGGCGGCGGACGTTGATGCCGGGAAAACCGTCACCGCGCAGCCGCGCGCCGTGAGTGAACGGATGATGTTCCGTTTGGCGCCGAAGTCAAGGAGCGCCACGCGACAGCGCGTCTCCCCGTCGGCGGAATATTCGGTCGGCGCCGCACAGGTGACCGACGCGACCGCGTCCGTGACGGCATAAGCCTTGACCGCCGTAAGATCGGCGGGAACCTCGTCGGTGATGGTCGCATTCATCGTGCCGCACTCACGCAGGGTGCGGGTCAGCGCGCGGGTGTCGATGCCCGCAATGCCGGGAATGCCGACCGACTTCAGATAGGTGTCAAGGTCGCCCGCCGCGCGGAAGTTGGAAGGTGTGTCACACCATTCATGCACGACGTAGCCGCGCACGGCGCACTTCCCCTCAAAGTCGGCGGGGATGATGCCGTAGTTGCCGATCATGGGGAAGGTCTGCATCACGATCTGCCCCGCATAGCTCGGATCAGTGAGCGTCTCGATATAGCCGCACATACCCGTGGTGAAGACCAGCTCGCCGACGGCGTCCGCCGCCGCGCCGAAGCCCTCACCGACAAAGGTTGTGCCGTCTTCCAGTGTCAGATAGCGTTTCATTGCAGCTTCTCCAGTGTTGCCAGCATAACTGCCTTGATCGTGTGCATGCGGTTCTCCGCCTCGGCAAACACGATGGACTGCGGACTCTCGAACACCTCGTCCGTGACCTCCATCGCATCGCGCCCGAAGCGCTTGCCCATCTCAAGTCCAACGCCGGTCTTAAGGTCGTGATATGCTGGGAGACAGTGCATGAAGACCGTCTCTTTCTTGCCCGTCGCCTGCATCAGCGCGGTGTTGACCTGGTAGGGCGCGAGGTCGGCGACCCGCTTCTCCCACACACTGGCGGGCTCGCCCATCGAGACCCACACGTCGGTATAGATCGCGTCCGCGCCCTTGACCGCCTTGACGGGATCGGTTTCAAAAGCCAGTTTTGCGCCGCTCTCGGCAGCGAATTTCTCGCATTCGGCAACCAGGCGCGCATCCGGGAAATAGGCTTCCGGCGCGCAGGCGGTGAAGTTGATGCCCACCTTGGCACAGCCGACAAGCAGCGAATTGCCCATGTTGTAGCGCGCGTCGCCCATGTAGACGAAGTTCAGCCCGCGAAGACTGCCGAACTGCTCACGCAGGGTCAGCAGATCCGCGAGGATCTGCGTGGGGTGCGCCTCGTCGGTCAACCCGTTCCAGACCGGCACCGACGCATAGCGGGCGAGCTCCTCCACGATCTGCTGCCCGTAGCCGCGGTATTCGATGCCGTCAAACATGGAGGCGAGCACGCGCGCCGTGTCGGCGATGCTCTCCTTTTTGCCGATCTGCGAACCAGTAGGGTCGAGATAGGTCACGCCCATACCGAGGTCGTGCGCCGCCACCTCAAAACTGCACCGCGTGCGCGTGCTGGTCTTCTCAAAGATCAGCGCAATGTTCCTGCCCTCGCAAAAGCGGTGCGCCGCACCGGTCTTTTTCATAGCTTTCAGCTCGGCGGCGAGGTCCACAAGCCCCGTGATCTCCGCCGCCGAAAAGTCCAGCAGCTTCAGAAAATCCTTACCGTAAAGATCGAGCTTTGTCTTGCAGTTTGTCATTGTACTCCCTCCGCACAGATGTCTTTCAGAATGCCGATTGCCTGCATCAGCAGGTCGTCCGGGATGTTCAGCGCGGGCAGCAGCCGCACCTTGTCTTTGGCGGTCAGCACCAGCACGCCGCGTCCGATGCAGCGGGACGCAACCTCCTTTGCAGGCAGCGTCGTCTGCACGCCGAGCATCAGACCGAGCCCGGTGACGCTCTCCACGCCGGGCGCGCCCGTGAGCGCCGCCCGGATCTGTTCGGACTTGCGGCTGACGCCTGCAAGCAGGTCGTCGTCAAGCCCTGAGAGCACATAGAGCGCGCCCGCCGCGGCGATCGGGTTGCCGCCGAAGGTCGATCCGTTTGACCCCGGCGTGAAGAGGTCGGCGACCTTATCGCCGAGCAGCGTTGCCCCGAGCGGCAGACCGCCGCCCAGCCCCTTTGCCGTGGTGACGACATCGGGCGACAGCCCATACTGCATATACGCATAGAGCGTGCCGGAGCGACCGTTGCCGCACTGCACCTCATCGCACATGAGCAGGAAATCGTGCGCCGCCGCTTCCTTTTCCAGCGCATCGACAAAGGATTTTTCCAGCGGCAGCACGCCGCCCTCGCCGCGCACGATCTCAAACAACACCGCAGCCACCTTGTAGGTGTCGAGCGCCGCCGCAAGTGCTTCCGGCGTCGGCTCGATCGAGACAAACCCCGGCGTCAGCGGCTGAAACTTTTCGTGAAACACGTCCTGCCCGGTTGCGGCAAGCGTGGTGAGCGTCCGCCCGTGAAAGCTGTTTTCGAGCGTGAGGATCGTATAGCAGTCTTCGCCGTGCTTTGCCGCGCCGTAGGCGCGCGCCGCCTTGATCGCGCACTCGTTTGCCTCCGCGCCGGAATTGGAGAAGAACACCTTCTGCATCCCGGTGCGGGCGCAGAGCTCTGCCGCAAGGTCGGCGCAGGGCGCGCTGTAATAGAGGTTGGACGTGTGTCCGAAACGATGGAGCTGGTCGGTGACCGCCGCGATCCAGCCCGCGTCACAAACGCCGAGCGTGTTGACCGCAATACCGCTGCCGAGGTCGATATAGCTTTTGCCGTCGCTGCCAGTCAGCACCGAGCCTTTGCCGCCGACGATCTCCAGGGGAAAACGCGCATAGGTGTGCGCGACAAACGCAGCGTCGGTCTCAAACGTATTCATGCTTGCTCCCCCTCTCCCTCAAACATCGTGCCGATGCCTTCATCGGTCAGCGTCTCGATCAGGATCGAATGCGGCACGCGCCCGTCGATGATGAAGACGCGGCGCACGCCGCCGCGGATGGCGTCGGTGCAGCATTCCACCTTCGGCAGCATGCCGCCCGCGATCACGCCGTCGGCGATGAGCTGCTCGGTCTCGGCGACCGTCACGCGCGAGATGAGCGACGAGGGATCGTCCTTGTCGCGCAGAATACCTGCCGTATCGGTGAGCGAGATCAGGCTCTCGGCATGGAGCGTTGCCGCCAGCTTTGCCGCAGCGGTATCTGCATTGACATTGTATACATTGCCCGCGTCGTCGCAGCCGAGCGTGGAGACGACCGGGATATAGCCCTTTTCGAGCAGGTCGAGCACCGGGGTCGGGTCGACGGCGGTGATCTTGCCGACATAGCCGAGCGCGGGATCCTTCTGCACGGCGGAGATCATGTGCCCGTCCATGCCGCACAGACCGACGGCGTGCCCGCCGCTGCACTCGATGAGGTTGACGAGACTCTTGTTGACCTTGCCTGCCAGCACCATCTGCGCCACCTCGACCGTCTCGCGGTCGGTGACGCGCAGACCGCCGACAAACTGCGTCTCCTTGCCGAGGCGGGTGAGCAGATCGGTGATCTCGGGTCCGCCGCCGTGCACCAGAACGACCTTCACGCCGATCAGATGCAGCAGGATCACGTCGCGCACTACCGAGTTTTTGAGCGTTTCGCTCTGCATGGCGCTGCCGCCGTATTTGATCACCACGATCTTGCCTGTGTACTTCTTGATGTAGGGCAGCGCATGAACCAGGATCGCCGCGCGATCCGCATTGGAAACCGTCATTGTCTTCTCCTTTATTTATTGCCGTATCTTCCGAAAACGCAACCGCTTAAGTTCTGTAGTCGCCGTTGATCTTCACATAGTCGTAGGTGAGGTCGCAGCCCCATGCGGTGGCGCTGCCCTCTCCGTCGCCGAGCGTAATGACCACGCCGATCTCATGCTCGGTGAGGATCTTCTTCGCCGCCTCCTCGGAGAACGGCACACCCGCGCCGCCGCGGCAGACCTCAATCGTCCCCGCCGCCGAGGTGAAAGACACGCCGACCTTGGTTACATCCACCGGAGCGCCGCTGTAACCGATGGCGCAGAGCACGCGCCCCCAGTTGGCGTCCGCGCCGAACATCGCCGCCTTGAAAAGCGAGGAGCAGATGACCGATTTTGCAACCGTTTTTGCCGCCGCCGTGTCCTTCGCGCCGGTCACGCTGCATTCCAGCAGCTTGGTCGCGCCTTCGCCGTCCCCGGCGATCGCGCGGCAGAGGTGCACCGTCACGGTGTTCAGCGCCTGCATGAACGCGGTGAAATCCGTGCCCTCGGCGGTGATCTCGGCGTTGCCCGCCATGCCGTTTGCCAGCACGGTGACCATATCGTTTGTGGAGGTATCGCCGTCCACGCTGACCATGTTGAAGGTGTTTGCGATGTCGCCGGAGAGCGCCTTTTGCAGCATCGCGGGGCTGATGGCGCAGTCGGTGGTGATGAAGACCAGCATCGTCGCCATATTCGGGTGGATCATGCCCGAGCCCTTGGCAATGCCGCCGATGGTGCAGGTCTTGCCGCCGACAGTAAAGCTGACGGCGATCTCTTTTTTCACGGTGTCGGTCGTCATGATGCCCTCGGCGGCAAGATCGCTGTGCGCGCCCAGCCCCGCCGCAAGCGACGGCATGCCCGCCGCGATCGGCGTGATGTCGAGCGGCTGCCCGATGACACCCGTGGAAGCGACGACCACATCGTTCTTCGCAACGCCGACCGCGCCCGCCACGAGGTCACACATCGCCTCGGCGATCTCGATGCCGTTTGCATTGCAGGTGTTGGCGTTGCCGCTGTTGCAGACGATTGCCTGCGCATAGCCGTCCGCCAGATTCTGTTTTGTCACGGCGAGCGGCGCGCCCTTGACCAGATTTGTGGTATAGACAGCTGCCGCCGCCGCGCGCGTCTCGCTGAGGATCAGCGAAAGATCGCGCTTCTGCTTGTTCTTGCGGATGCCGCAGTGTACGCCGTTTGCCGTAAAGCCCTTTGCGGCACAGACGCCGCCGGTAACAATCTTCATCTGTTTATCCTCCGTTTACAGGTTCAGCCCGGTCGCCGGATCGACGCCGAGTACAAGATTCATACATTCCACAGCCGCGCCGGACGCGCCCTTGCCGAGGTTGTCATAGCGGGCGGTGAGCAGGATGCGCGTCTCACTTCCGAAGACGGCAACCTCCATCGCGTCCTTGCCCGAGAGCGCCGCCGCCGAAAGAAAGCCGTCGGCGTCCGCCGTCACCACATAGCGAACAATACTGCCGCCGTAAGCAGCTTTCAGCACCGCCTTCACGTCCGCCGCCGTTGCGCCGGGGGTAAGCTGATGCGCAAAGAGCGGCACCGTGACGACCATGCCGCTGTAAAAATCGGCAACGATCGGGCAGAAGATCGGCGGGCTTTGCAGTCCGCACATTGCCGTCATCTCGGGCAGATGCTTATGCGTCTGGGACAGCCCATACTGCCGCGGTGCATCATAGAGCGGGCTGCGGTCCGCCTCACCGTAAGCGGCGATCATCTTTTTGCCGCCGCCGCTGTAGCCCGTGACCGAGTGGCAGGTAAGCGCCGCGTCCGGCGCGAGCAGACCGTGCTGCACCAGCGGCGCGACCGTGGCGATGAAGCCGCTGGCATGACAGCCCGGCACGGCGATGCGCTTTGACGCGGCAATGTGCGCCGCCTGCTCTGCCGCAAGCTCCGGAAAGCCGTACACAAAGCGCGGATCGGTGCGGTGCGCGGTAGAGGTGTCCAGCACGACGGTGTCCGGATTTTCGATCATTGAGACCGCCTCGACTGCCGCCGCGTCCGGCAGGCAGAGAAACGTGATGTCGGCGGCGTTCAGCGCCGCTTTCCGCGCCGCCGTGTCCTTGCGCAGCGCCTCGGGCAGGGTCACAAGTTCAATATCCGTCCGTGCCGCCAGCCGCTCGCGGATGCGCAGCCCCGTTGTCCCAGCTTCCCCGTCGATAAACACCTTTTTCATCCTGCAAACACCCCTTTGCGCTTTTTGGATTTATATTTATGCATGAATTATAGCATTTTGCGAATAAACATGCAATAGTTTTGCATGAAAAAATGTGATTTCTACGGAATCACAAGTGCAGATGTCGTTGGAAGTTCCTTTTTGTGCAGGTTGACATTACAGGCTGTAAAAATGAATATATATGCGTATGTATGCAAAAAAGAAAGCCTGCAAGGCAGGCTTTCTTTTGATTCGATTGTCCGGCTGCGTCAGATCAGACCGCTGTTTTTCAGCAGCAGCTCCATATCGGTGCCCTTGATCTTCTTCAGCGCGATCTTGATCATTTCCTTTTCGGCGAAGTTGATATCCGCCTCCATGAGCGGCTTCTTGTCAAGCGCATAGTAGCAGGCGCGCAGCAGCTCACGCACGTCGTACTGGCTGCCCCAGACCTCGGGCACGCCGCGATCGACGTTCAGAAGCGTGTAGACCGCCTCCATGCCGGTGCGGATGGAATACTCCGTGGTGAAGATGGTGTCACGCGGCGTCTCGGCGAACTGACCGAGGAATGCGAAGTTGACCGCGCCCTGCGGCACAACCAGCGGACGGTCTTCATGCTTTCTCGGCTGGAAGAACGCGTTGATATAAGGCATATAGCAGGTGGTGGTGTTGCATGCCTTCTCGGCAAGCTCATGGATGCGATCCTCCGGCACGCCGATGTGATACAACCACTCGCGGCAGATCTCCTCACCGGTGCAGTCGCGCA
Organism: Oscillospiraceae bacterium; assembly: GCA_003343845.1. Classification (GTDB taxonomy): domain Bacteria; phylum Bacillota; class Clostridia; order Oscillospirales; family CAG-272; genus UMGS902. The sequence continues at coordinate 39,535 of QAKK01000004.1, read as the reverse complement.
TTGCCTTCTTCACATAGTTGCCGGGGACGTCGGTGTGCAGCGCATAGACCCACACGAGAACGGTGTTCTTGTCCTGTGCGCGGAACTGCGGCTGACGGTTGATCGTCCAGGAGAGGTACCAGTTGTTCACGCTGTCCTTGACCGTGACGATACCGCCCGTGGTGACCTTGCCCGCGCGTGGATCACGACGGCAGATATTCATGATATAGCGGATGACTTCCTCGTCCGCCGTGGCGACCGTGGCACTCATCCAGTTGGTCGCCTCGGTATCGCTGCAGAACTTGTCCGGGTTGCCGTATTCGCCGTGCTTTGCCTGTGCGGCGATGTTCTTCCACAGATCCCAGGATTCACCCGTGCCGTTCTTTACCTTCGAGAGGTCGGGTGCATGGGTCTGGTCGCCGTAGCAGGAGGTGTCGGTGCAGCAGCCGTTGGTGATGAAGACGAGGTCGTCCTCGATGAGGTCGATAGACTGCTCAACGCCGTCCTTGACATAGACGATCTTCTTCGCAACCTTCTTATCGCCCTCGTCCTCGATGACGACGTTCTTCACATCCATGCCGTATTCAATGGTCACGCCGTGGTTTTCGAGGTACTTGACCAGCGGCAGGATCATGCTCTCATACTGGTTGTACTTCGTGAAGCGCAGGGCGCTGAAGTCCGGCAGACCGTCGATGTGATGGACGTAGCGGCAGAGATAACGCTTCATCTCCAGCGCGCTCGACCAGGTCTGGAAGGCGAACATCGTCTGCCAGTAGAGCCAGAAGTTGGTGGACCAGAACGTATCGGGCAGGACGTCCGAGATCTTCTTGTCCTCAAGCTCGCTCTCGGGCGTGATGAACAGCTTGGAGAGTGCCATTGCGCTGGCGCGGTCCAGCGTGAACTTGCCGTCGGTGTGCGCGTCCTCGCCGCGGTTGACCGTGGCGCGGCAAAGTGAATAGTTGGGGTCATGCTTGTTCAGCCAGTAGTATTCGTCCAGCACCGAGACGCCGGGCGTCTCGATCGAGGGCACGTCGCGGAACATATCCCACATGCACTCGAAGTGATTGTCCATCTCTCTGCCGCCGCGCATATAGAAGCCCTTAGTAACATCCTTTCTGCCGTCGCAGCTGCCGCCCGCAAGCTCCAGCTTCTCAAGCAGATGGATGCGCTCACCCTTCATCTGTCCATCGCGGACAAGATAGAAGGCGGCGGAAAGACCGGCGAGACCGGTGCCGATGATATAAGCCGATTTTCTGTCCACCCCCTCCGGCTTTTCGGGGTGTGCAAAGGATTCGTAAGTACCTGCGGAATAATACATAGCGGTTACCTCCGTGTGTTGTTTTTTTCTTTGTGACTTCAGTATATCCACTTTCCGCAGGCTTTACAATAGACAGTTTCGCCCCCGCGATGAAAATTGCATCACGGGGGCGAAAGCTGTAAAAATTTTTATCACTTCGGCGCTTTTGATAAAGTTTTGTCCAGACGGAAGCGTTCGAGCGCCGACGCAATGCTGCCCTGCAAAACGAGTGCAAGGCGATCCACGATCGCCTCCGGCTCGACCTTCATGCCGTCGCGCACCCAGTCGAGCAGCACGCCGACAAAGGAATAGGCATACACCCTCGCGATGAATGCCTTATCCTCCTCACGCACGGTCATCCCGGCAGCAAACTCGTTGACCACGCCCATCAGGAGGTCATCGGTCAGCGGCGTGAGATAGCGCTCGACCTGCTCGCGGCTGACGCAGCGGTATACGTTCATGATGAAGACCTTGTTGGCGCGGACTTCCTCAAAGATCTGCAAAAAGCCCTGCTGCCAGGTCTCCGCCGTCTTCTTGCCTGCCAGTGCACGGGTCGCATCCTCGATGCACGCCCACTCCACAAGGTCATAAATATCCTTGAAATGATAGTAAAAGGTCATGCGGTTGATCCCGCAGTCCTCGGTGATGTCCGTCACCGTGATCTTGTCCAGCGGGCGTTTCGCCAGCAGGTTTTTCAGCGACGCTTCCAGCGCCCGTTTCGTGATCTGCGACATACTGCCTCCCAAACAAAACGAAATGTACATTCTTATTATACCATTCTGCCGCCGCAGTTGCAAGCAAAAAGCAGGAAACTCTGCGCTGCAAAGTTCCCTGCTTTTTATTTATTTCACAGTCTGGCTCTTGTCCTTCTGGATGACGTCGTGCGCGCCGCCCTCGACAATGCTGGTCGCCGAGACGAGTGTGATCTTCGCCTTTTCCTGCAGCTCCTTGATCGTGAGCGCACCGCAGTTGCACATCGTGGACTTGACCTTGCTCAGCGACAGGGCGACATTGTCCTTGAGGCTGCCGGCATAGGGAACGTAGGAATCCACGCCCTCTTCAAACGACAGCTTCTTGTCGCCGCCGAGGTCATAGCGCTGCCAGTTGCGTGCACGCGCCGAACCCTCGCCCCAGTATTCCTTGAAGTAGTTGCCGCCGATCGAAATCTTGTTTGTCGGGCTCTCGTCAAAGCGGGCAAAGTATCTGCCGAGCATGACAAAGTCCGCACCCATGGCAAGCGCCAGTGTGATATGGTGGTCATAGACGATGCCGCCGTCCGAGCAGACGGGGACGTAGATGCCGGTCTCGGCGAAATACTCGTCACGCGCACGGCAGACCTCGATCAGCGCAGTCGCCTGACCGCGACCGATGCCTTTGGTCTCGCGGGTGATGCAGATCGAGCCGCCGCCGATGCCCACCTTGATGAAGTCCGCGCCGCAGTCGGCGAGGAAGCGAAAGCCGTCTGCATCGACAACGTTGCCCGCGCCGACGCGGACGCTCTCGCCGTAATTCTCGCGGATCCACGCGATCGTGCGCTTCTGCCACTCCGAGAAGCCCTCGGAAGAGTCGATGCAGAGCACGTCTGCGCCTGCCTCGATCAGCGCGGGAACGCGCTCGGCATAGTCGCGTGTGTTGATGCCCGCACCGACGACATAGCGCTTGTGCGCGTCGAGCAGTTCATTCGGGTTCTGCTTGTGCGTATCATAGTCCTTGCGGAAGACGAAATAGCAGAGTTTCTGTTCATCGTTGATGATCGGCAGCGAATTGAGCTTGTGATCCCAAATGATGTCGTTTGCCTCCTTCAACGTCGTGCCCTCCTTGGCGACGATCAGCTTGTCAAACGGCGTCATGAACTCCCGCACCTTCGTTGCGGGATCCATGCGGCTGACGCGGTAATCTCTGCCGGTAACGATGCCGAGCAGCTTGCCCGCTGCTGTGCCGTCCTCGGTGACCGCCACGGTCGAGTGACCCGTGCGCTCCTTGAGCGCTACGACGTCTGCCATGGTGGCATCGGGAGAAATGTTGGAATCGCTGGTGACAAAGCCCGCCTTGTGGTTCTTGGCACGGGAAACCATCGCCGCCTCGTCCTCGATCGACTGCGAGCCGTAAATGAAGGACACACCGCCCTCGGTTGCCAGCGCGATCGCCATCTTGTCACCCGATACCGACTGCATGATCGCGGAAACCATCGGGATGTTCATCGTGATCGCGGACTGTTCGCCGCGTCTGTAACGGACAAGCGGGGTCTTCAGACTCACATTTGCGGGGATGCACTCCGCTGACGAATAGCCGGGAATCAGCAGATATTCGTTAAACGTATGCGCGGGTTCATTGATAAAAATAGCCATAATTTCTCCTTGATGCCTTTATCTTAAATTTTCTGATTCTCTTAAAACAGTCCGACAATGCGGCCGTCGTCGGTCACATCGATCTTTTCCGCCGCGGGAACGCGCGGCAGCCCCGGCATGGTCATGATGTCGCCGGTGAGGACAACGACAAAGCCTGCGCCTGCGCTGACTTTGACCTGCTTGACCGTGACGGTGAAGCCTTCGGGCGCGCCGAGCTTGGTCGGGTCGTCCGAGAAGCTGTACTGCGTCTTGGCGATGCAGACCGGCAGATTTCCGTAGCCGAGCTCGGTCAGGCGGACGATCTGCTTTTCCGCCGCGGGCAGAAACTGTACATCGCTGCCGCCGTACACCTTCCGGACCACAGCGCGCACCTTGTCGGCGATGCCGAGGTCGTCGGGATAGCAGTAGCGGAAGTTGCCGTGCTCCTCCTCGCAGAGGCGGACGACCTCGCGCGCCAGCGCCTCGCCGCCGCGTCCGCCGTCTGCCCAGACGGTGGACAGCACAACGTTCACGCCGAGCGCGCGGCACTTTTCAATGATGCAGTCGATCTCGCGGTCGGTATCGGTCGGGAAACGGTTGACCGCAACCACCGCGGGCAGCCCATAGACATTTTTGAGATTGGACAGGTGGCGCAGCAGATTGGGCAGACCGCGCTCGAGCGCGTCGAGGTTCTCCTCGGCAAGCGCCGTCTTCGCGAGACCGCCGTGCATCTTGAGCGCGCGGACCGTGGCAACCAGCACCACAGCGTCAGGGGTGAGGCCAGCCGCACGGCACTTGATGTCGAGAAATTTCTCCGCGCCGAGGTCGGCGCCGAAGCCCGCCTCGGTGACGGCATAATCCGCCGTTGCCATCGCCATACGCGTGGCAAGCACCGAATTGCAGCCGTGCGCAATGTTGGCAAACGGACCGCCGTGGACGAAGGCAGGCGTGCCCTCGAGCGTCTGCACAAGGTTGGGTGCGAGCGCGTCCTTGAGGAGCGCCGCCATCGCGCCGACCGCTTTAAGGTCGCCCGCGGTGACCGGGCGGTCATCATAGGTATAGCCCACCACAATGCGGGCAAGGCGCGCCTTGAGGTCGGCGATTGAGGTGGCAAGGCAGAAGACCGCCATGATCTCGGACGCGACCGTGATGTCAAACCCGTCCTCGCGCGGCGTGCCGTTGACCTTGCCGCCGAGCCCGTCAATGACAAAACGGAGCTGGCGGTCGTTCATATCGACGCAGCGCTTCCAGGTGATGCGGCGCGGGTCGATGCCGAGCGCGTTCCCCTGCTGAATGTGGTTATCCAGCATGGCGGCAAGCAGGTTGTTTGCCGCGCCGATGGCGTGAAAGTCACCGGTGAAATGCAGGTTGATGTCCTCCATCGGCACGACCTGTGCATAGCCGCCGCCGGCAGCGCCGCCCTTGATGCCGAAGACCGGACCGAGCGACGGCTCGCGCAGGGCTGCCGCCACCGATTTGCCGATGCGGTGCAGACCGTCGGCAAGCCCGACCGTCGTGGTGGTCTTTCCCTCGCCGGCAGGCGTCGGCGTGATCGCCGTCACCAGCACGAGCTTGCCCTGCTTCTTCGTGTGATCGAGCAGGGACAGTGATACCTTCGCCTTGTACTTCCCGTAAGGTTCGAGCAATTCTGCGTCGATTCCCGCTGCGGCGGCAATCTGTGTGATCGGCTGCATCTTTGCCTGCTGCGCGATCTCAATATCCGTTAAATGCGCCATTTTCTCTCCGTTCAGCCTTAAAAATGCTTGTTACGATATTTTATTATATATATTATACCGATTCGCGGCGCAAAGTCAACAGGCACACTCAACAATTCCGGTTCATAACCGTATAAAAACCGCGCACGGGATGTCCGTGCGCGGTTTTTCACAAGTGCCGACCGACAGCGCTCTGAAGAATGAATTTATGCGTCCTTGCCCTGATACTCGGAGCTGCCGAAGCCGAGGATCAGCACGAACAGCCACTGAATAAAGATCAGCCCCAAGGTGTAGCCGCCGCCATGGCCGAACGAACGCGACAGTCTGTAGTTCATCATGACATAGAGCACGAGCGTCGCAATCGAGCAGATGCCGGAAAGCAGCCCGCCGATAACGCCGCCGATGCCGGAGAAGATGCCGCCCGCGACAGCGGCAAGGAGGGTGAACCAGAAATACTTGGTCTCCCAGCAGATTTTGCTGATGGTGTACCCATTGTAGAACGGGATCAGCGACTTCCAGCCGGCTTCGCCTGCCTTAGTGAAAATCTTCCACCAGCCGATCACGATCAGCACATAGGACACAATCGATACAAGCACAGAAACAATGCTTGCAGCCGCCAGCACGCCGCCCGCAAAACCGGCAGTGATGGAATCATACAACTCAAACATAAGATGCTCTCCTTTAACAACTAAAAATCGTGTGAAAGCTGTCGGTGTTTGATTCCATTATACGCAAATATTATGCAAAGCGCAAGAGATAAGCGCAAAATTCCTGTCGATCTGCACGGATTTACCGCGCTTCGCACCGCAAAAGCAAAAGGTTCGCTGCGGGCGAACCTTTTTGTATATTCAGAATGCGATCTTGAGAATCAGCGCCACGGCGCAGAGGATCATCGCAAGCGGCACGTAAACATATCTGCCGACGGCATACCACAGACCGCCGCGATGCTTTGCGCTGCCTTCGTCGACAGCGGACAGCAGCTCGTCCTTCTTCATCACCCAGAACCAGGTGACCGCCCCCAGCGTTGCGCCGATCGGGATAATGTAGATGGAGACAAGGTCCATCCACGGTCCCCATTTGGTGATCGCCTCCATGCCGATGCCGCAGCCGAGGCAGATCGCGCAGATGATGCCGAGTGCAACCCAGCGGTTCAGGCGCGGGAAGCGATGCAGCAGCGATTCGGCAACCGCCTCAAACATGTTTTGCAGCGAGCTGACGCCCGCGAAGATCATCGCGAGATAGAGAATGACCGCAAACAGGCGGCCGAGCGGAATATCCTGCAAGATCTCGGGCAGCGTGATAAACAGCAGCCCCGGACCCGCACCGACATCCACGCCGTAGGAGAAGCAGGCAGGGATAATGACAAGCGCCGCGACCAGCGCCGCGATGGTGTCAAACAGCGCCGTGTGCCGCGAAACGCCGACGACATCTTCTTTCTTATCCAGGTACGCGCCGTAGACGATCATGCCGCTGCCGGTGACCGAGAGCGAGAAGAACGCCTGCCCCATGGCAGAAATCCAGACCGCCGGGTCTTTCAGCGCCTCCCAGCGCGGGATCAGCATGAAAAGGTAGCCCTTGTCCGAGCCGGGCAGGAACGCCGCGCGCACGGCAAGGATCAGAAAGATCAGGAAGAACAGCGGCATCATGACCTTGTTGGTCTTCTCGATGCTGTGCGCGCCGAGAAACAGCGTGAGCAGCGTACCGACGACCACGATCACATGGTACGGCACGACCGAAAAGCCGGTCTGCGAGAAGGAGGCAAACCATTCCGCCGTGTCGGCGTGCATCAGCGTGCCTGTGAGCGAATCCACAAGCGCTTTCAGCACATAGGCGACGATGACCGAATAGCCGATGGCGATGCAGAGCGAACCGGCAAGCGGCAGCCAGCCAAGCACGCCGCCGACTTTCTCCGTTTTTTTTCCGCGCGTACCCCACGCATAGGCGTATGCGCCGAGCGTGCCGGTGCCGGCGCGGCGCCCGATAGCAAACTCCGCGGGCAGCCCGACATAGCTGAAAATGACGACAAACAGCAGATAGACCAGCAGAAACGCGCCGCCGCCGTTTGTGCCCATTTTGTTGGGGAATCCCCATACGTTTGCCATGCCGACGGCAGAGCCGACCGACGCCAGAATAAAGCCCCATCGGCTGCCGAACGATTTTTTATGTTTCTTTTCCATAGAGTCCCCCGTGTTTACTGATCTTCCGCATAAGCGGAGGTGATGCCGAGATATTCTTCGAGGCACAGACCGCTGTCGGTGATCTTCTGTGCCAGGTCGACGCCGAGATAGCGGATATGCCACGGCTCGTACATAAAGCCGGTCTCGGCTTCCTTGTCCTTCGGATAGCGCAGAATGAAGCCGTATTCCGCGCAGTGCGCCGCCAGCCACTTACCCTCCGCCGTGTCGGCAAAACTCTGCCGCACGGAATTGACGTCCATGGCGTAGCCGGTCTGATGCTCGGAGCTGCCCGCGCGGGCGGAATAGCGATCCGCCAGCACCGCGCCGTCCCGCGCTGCATAGTTGTGGTAGAGCTTATCCTGCTTTGTGTAGGAACGGTAGCCGGACACGATCTTCAGTGTCAGCCCCTCCGCCTTTGCCGCCGCGCGCATCTCGTCGAAGGCGGTCTGCGCTTCGGGCAGGATCTTGCCGGGGTCATAGTCGGCGGGAAGCAGATAGGTTTTGTTGGCAATCAGAATGCCGTTTACATAGGTGAAGCCGTCGATATTCTCGATCACGGTCTCTCCCTCCGGGTATTCCCCCTCACGCACGCTCGGCGCGGTCATGGCTGCCGTCGCTTCGGTGGTCCAGACGGTCGTCTTCGCCGCCGTCGTCCCCGCGGTAGCGGCAGCCGTGGCGGTCGTCTCCGGCATGGTCTGTGCGGTAGTTTCCGCCGTGGTTTCGATCGTGGTTTCCTCTGTCATTTCCGTTGTTTCTTCGGGCGGCGCGACGGTTTCGATCGTCGTCTCCGTCGCCGATGTCAACGGTGCAGGCGTCGTCGCTGTTGCATCGGCGGTAGTCTCTGCATCCTGTGCGCCGCAGGCATTAAAAAAGAGCAGACATGCCAAAGCGGCAAGTGCCCTGTTCCATCGTTGCATCTGTATTCCCCTCTTTTTGATACAAGAACAGTTTACCACGCCGCGCCGTGTCTGTCAATCATAAATCCGGCATAAATGGAAATTTTCCGTCTTATGCAGACGATTTTTGTAGGGAGCGGCAAGGAGCATGGCGATCGGAACGCAAAGCGTTCCGATCTGCGAAACGAACCGCAGCCGACAAAAAAGGCGCACCCGAAGGTGCGCCTTTTGGAAACGTGTACTTATACTCTTTCAGCGAAGTACTTGATGGTTCTGACCATCTGGCTGGTGTAGGAGTTCTCGTTGTCGTACCACGAAACGACCTGTACCTGATAGGTATCGTCGTCGATCTTGGCGACCATGGTCTGCGTTGCATCAAACAGCGAGCCGTAACGCATACCGATGATGTCGGAAGAAACGATCTCGTCGGTGTTGTAGCCGAAGGACTCGGAGGAAGCAGCCTTCATTGCGGCGTTGATGCTCTCCTTGGTGATGTCCTTGCCCTTGACAACAGCAACCAGAATGGTGGTCGAACCGGTGCAGACCGGAACGCGCTGTGCAGAGCCGATCAGCTTGCCGTTCAGCTCGGGGATAACGAGACCGATTGCCTTTGCAGCGCCGGTGGAGTTCGGAACGATGTTCTGCGCACCTGCGCGAGCGCGGCGGAGGTCACCCTTTCTGTGCGGGCCGTCCAGAATCATCTGGTCGCCGGTGTATGCATGAACAGTGGTCATGATACCGCTCTGAATGGGTGCATAGTCGTTGAGCGCTTTTGCCATCGGTGCGAGGCAGTTGGTGGTGCAGGATGCTGCGGAGATGATCTTGTCATCCTTCGTCAGCGTCTTCTCGTTTACGCTGTAAACGATCGTGGGCAGATCCTTGCCTGCGGGAGCCGAGATAACAACCTTCTTTGCGCCTGCGTCGATGTGTGCCTGTGCCTTCTCCTTGGAGCAGTAGAAGCCGGTGCACTCAAGAACGACGTCAACGCCGAGTTCGCCCCAGGGAAGGTCTGCTGCCTTGGGCATCGCATAGATCGTGATCTCCTTGCCGTCTACGGTGATGGAGCCGGGGGTGACAACGGTCTTGCCGTCCTCAGCGAGAACCGAATCCTTGTACTCTACGGTGTGACCCTGTGCAACATAGTTGCCCTGTGCGGTGTCATACTTGAGCAGGTGAGCCAGCATCTTGGGGCTGGTCAGATCGTTGATTGCGACGACCTCATAGCCTTCTGCGCCGAACATCTGTCTGAATGCAAGGCGACCGATACGACCGAAGCCGTTGATAGCAACTTTAACTGCCATTTTGAAAATCCTCCGATATATAAAAATATTGAAACCTTTTCGTCGGAACGGAACATTCCATTCCTTATCTATTCTACCACAAATTTCGGATTATACAATAGGTTTGACGCAAATTTATCAAAATTTCACGAAATTTTTTTATGCCTTGCCCCGAATTTTTGCAAGATAGGTGCCGAAGAGAAACTTCGGCAGCTTCATCATGCGTCCGATGCGTTTCGGCTCCTTCATGAGGCGGTAAAACCACTCGAGCGAATGATCGACAAAGAACTTCGGCGCGCGCTGCGCCACGCCCGCGTACACGTCCAGGCTGCCGCCGAGGCACATGCAGACGCGCGCCGCGGTGAGCTTCTCCCGATTGTCGGTGATCCAGCGCTCCTGCACCGGCACGCCGAGGCAGACAAACAGCAGCTTCGCGCCGCTTGCATTGATTGCGGCGACCACGGCATCGCTCTCTTCCCCGCTCTTTTTGAAGTAGCCGTCATGCGTGCCGACGACCGAAAGACCGGGGTATTTCGCGCACATACGCTTTGCCGCCTCTTCGGCAACGCCCGGCTTTGCGCCGAGAAAATACACGCCGTCGCCGCGCGCGGCGCAGACCGCCAGCATCCGCTCGCCGAGCTCCACGCCCGCAACCTTGCCGGGCAGCGGTCGCCCGAGAATCTTCGCCGCCTTGACGACACCTGCGCCGTCCGGGACAACGAGGTCGCCGCTGTTGTAAAGGTCGTAATAATCAGGCTGCTCCACGCAGAGCTGCACGATCTCGGCATTGGGGGTGAAGACGGTGCACACGCGGTCGCCATCCAACATTGCCGTGCAGATCGCCGTCGCTTCATCCGGTGTCACGGCGGCAAAATCCACACCGCGGACATTGATCTTCTGAAAGTTGTTTGTCATCGTTTGCTCCTGTTTAAGACGCTCATAAACCGCATTTATCATACCACATTGTCACGGAATTTGCAAGCACTGCAAGAATCGGAATGCACACATAGCCGTTTTTTGTACCGGAAAGTGCGGATTATTTTTCAAAACATCCCCAATCGCGCAAAAATCTGTGCTATAATAGTCCCGTTAATAAAAAAGAAAGCGAGATTTTCGGAAATGGAGAAACTGTACGGCAACGCCGTAGTGGGTCAGTCCGGCGGTCCGACCGCCGCGATCAACGCGACCCTCTCCGGCGTGATCCGCGGGGCGCTTGCCGCCATTGAAAAAGGCAGCATCGGCAAGCTCTACGGGATGCGCAACGGCATCGAGGGCTTCTGCGAAGAGCGGCTGGTCGATCTCGGCAAGATCTTCACCACCGAGCAGCGGCTGCGCGACCTCGAGCGGACGCCCGCCGCGGCGCTCGGCTCCTGCCGCAAGCGCCTGCCCGACCCGGCGGAGAATCCCGTGCCCTTTGAGTTCATCGTGGATCTGTTCAAGAAGTACGACATCCGCTACTTCTTCTATATCGGCGGCAACGACTCAATGGACACGGTCAAGAAGCTGCGCGACTACACGGAGAGCATCGGCTACGAGATGCGGCTCATCGGCGTGCCAAAGACCATCGACAACGACCTGACGCACACCGACCACACGCCGGGCTTCGGCTCGGCGGCAAAGTACGTCGCCACCTCGGTCAAGGAGATCCTCTGCGACTGCGCGGTCTACACGACCAAGGCGGTCACGATCACCGAGATCATGGGGCGCGACGCAGGCTGGCTGACGGCTGCCGCCGCCCTGCCCCGCCTGTCGGGCGGCATCGCCCCTGACTTTGTCTACCTCCCCGAGCGGGAGTTTGACATGGACGCCTTTTTCTCGGACGTCCGCACCGCGCTCAAGGCGCATCCCAACGTGGTCATTGCGGTCTCGGAGGGCGTGCGGCTCGCCGACGAACGTTACATCTGCGAAGGACTGCCCGGTGCGAAGACCGACGCCTTCGGGCACACACAGCTCTCGGGTACGGGCACCTGTCTCTGCACCGCCCTGCGCACCGAGCTCGGCTGCAAGACCCGCGCGGTCGAATTCAACACCTCGCAGCGCTGCGCCTCGCACATCGCGTCCGGCGCGGACATCCGCGAGTCGGTCGCCATCGGCAAGAAAGCCGTGGAAGCCGCCCTGCGCGGCGTGAGCGGGCACATGATGAACTTCATCCGCAGCAAGACCGGGTACAAGATCACAATCGGCAGCGTAGACGTCGCCGAGGTTGCCAACGCGGTGCGCCGCGTGCCGGACGAATTCATCACGCCGTCGGGCAACAATGTCACCGACAAGTGTCTCGACTATCTCCGCCCACTGATCGAGGGCGAGGTGCGTTACCGCACCGAGGCGGGTCTGCCCGTGCATTTCAAGATCTGAACATACAAAAATGCCACCCGTGCGGGTGGCATTTTTCGTTTATTCTTCGCTCTCGCCGTCGGCGGTGGGCATGTCACCGGCATCGTCCGTCTGCGTCGTGCTGTCTGTCGGCTGCATGGTGCGGTAGTCGCAGAGCGTGGCTTTCGGGAAGTAAAGCGCGAGGATCTGCTCGGCCGGCACGCCCGCATCGGCGAGATCCTTTGTGCCGTACTGGCTGATGCCGACGCCGTGTCCCCAGCCCTTGCCTGCGAAAATGAAGTTCTCCGGGTCCTCGGCGGTCAGCGTCTCGGTGACCTGTTCGAGAACGACGCCGGGCGTGCCCCCGATGCTTGCATAAACAAGGCTGTCCCCCGTTGCCACGCGGGTATCCCCCGCCGCGACGGTCGTCTCGCCGTCGCCGGTCAGCACGGTAAGGGCGGATTCCGCCGCCGTCTGCTTTTCCGTGGCGGTCAGCACCGAAAAGCTGCCGTCCGCCGTACCGTCAGCAGCGGTCAGCGGCAGATAGCCGCCCGTCGTGAAGCTGAGCGGACTGTCCGGCTTGATCGAGACCACCTTTTCATAGCTGCGGGTCACGCTGCCGCGCCCGACCACGAAGTTTGCGCTGTTGACATACTTCGAGATGCTGGTGCGCACCTTGTCGCAGCGGCTGATCGTCAGGCTGTTGCCGTCCGAATCGGTGTAGGTGATGGAATAGACATAGGGACTGTCGCCCGAGAAGGAATTGATCTGAATATCGGTGATGCGCCGCCCGGTGAGCGCGGTGTACCCCTTGCCGCGCAGATGTGCGGCAAGCTCGGCAGCGTCCACCTCGACCGACCAGAGCCCGTTTGCATATTCACTGTAGCGCTCCCACGGCGTGTAGGTCGGGGTGAGGTATGCCGCCTCACTGCCACCCCAGGTATCGTTGCCGCCCGCAGTGTAGCCGCCGGTGGAGGACGAATAGTACGCCGGGACGATCGCCCCCTCATAGGTCAGCACCATGCCTTCGGTTGCGGCGACCGCCGCATAGACATTATCGTTTGCCGAGCCGATGCCGCGATAGACCTGGCAATGCGTCGTGTTGCAGACGTCAAAGCCATAGTCCCGGTGGCGGCGGCGGTTGCGCGTTGTATAGCTGCGCACCGTGATGGCAAAGGCGCGGAGCGCCTCATAGTCCCAGGTCGGGCTGATCTCATAGGGCACAACACCCGCGATGTAATCCTCAAGCGGCAGGAGATTGACCAGCTGCACGCCGTCCACCTCTGCGGTCTTGTAGCGCGAATAGACAAACGCGCCGTCATACAGGCGCTTTGCCGGGGTGCGCAGATACTGTTTTTCGCCGTTCTTCGGCAGCGCAGTGAGTGCCAGTGCGGTTCTGCCGCCGTCGTCAAATTCAAACAGGATCTCGTCGGTCGCGGGATCGACCACCGACACGCCGGTGTCGGACGGGAGCGCCGCAACCATGGTGATCTCGGTCTTCAGTTTCGGGATGGTCGCCGCATGCTCGGCGACACCGGGGCGCGCGGCAAAATTGCCGAGGCGCACCTTGTACACGCCGTTGATATAAGCGAGGAACGCCTGCATGTCGCTGCCCTCATCCGCAAGCCCCGCGCGGATGCGGTCGAGCATATCCTCGGCATCCTCCAAGGTGTCAAAATTCTCGTGAACCTCGAGGTGATAGCCGCCGATCGCGCAGTTCTTGTTCCCCTTCAAAATAGAATAGGTGTACGCCGATTTTGAAAGACTGTCGTCGCACACCACGGAAATTTTCTTGTTCTCGATCGTATAGAGTTCGGTAAGAGGTTCATCTGCGTCGATGTCGGCAGCCGAGACGCAAAAGCCCACGGTGCTGACCGTCTCAAAACCGACGGTCACGTCGCTGCCGTACATAAGTCCGGCAGTGACGTAGTCGGGTGCTTCGGGCGCCGGTTCAGCCGCGCCGACCAGTAATTGCAGTGCAAGGACCGCACAGCTGCCCGCCATAAGGACAACCAGTACCCACACCATGATCTTGACCCAGATGCTATGTTTCATCGCAGATCCTCCTTCCGATAGATTTGCCAAAGGATTATTCAGCCGCCTCGGACATTTCGGACGTCTCGGATGCTTAGGACACCGCCGGCGTCTCAACAATGCGGTAGTCGCCGCGCACCATCAGCCACGCGCCGCCCTCACCGACCGAGATGCCGCGACCGTCGTCGCGCGGAATCAGAATTGTGTGATTCTTCGGGACGCTCTCCCCGTTGTAAAGTTCTTTGCCCTCCGTGGTATCCGACAGTCCCTGCTCCTCATACTTGACGGTAAAGGGGGACACCACTGCCGTATCGCCCGCACGGACGATGACCTCGCAGGCATGCACCGAGGCATAAAGCGTCTCGCCCGCGCCCACCTGCACGACTGCATAGTAGCCGTCGGTATGTTCGGTGCCGTCCGGGTATTCGACAGGCGGCTCGGTCACGGTGGTCTCCGCGGGCGTAGTGGCAACGGCACCGCCGATGTCCTCGCCGCGGTTGTTCTTCTGAATCAGCTCCACAATCTGCGGGAGCAGTACGTCGTTGATATAGCTGAGTGAAATCAACGGATCGTCCGCCGAGGAATACGCCTGTGCGGCAAAAACGACCGCGCCCAGCGCGAGCGTGGCAGCAAGCAGCAGTGCAGCAAGCCAGATTGCCCATCTTTTCATACGGCAGACCTCCTCATCAAAATATCATCGTATAGTATACATGATTTTTCGGCAAAAAGGAAGAGGTTTTTTAAAATTTGTGCATGCAAATTGCGGAAAGTCAGCGTTCCTTGTCGATGCCGATATCGCTGGCGAGAACGCCGCCGCTCTGAATCGCGCCCTTGCCGAATTTTTTGCGGATGTCGTCCACCGCGCGCTCGCGTCGATCGGCGCGGAGATTCTCGGTCGGATCGTCAAAAAAGCCGATCTGCTCCGCCGCCCCCTCGGGGACAAGTCCGATGCCGGTGACCGTGAGCGAACGGATGCCGAGCCGCGGATTCCAAGTCTCGCGCAGAAGTGCGGCAGACGCCTCGCGCAGTTCGCGGGCGAGATTGGTCGGCAGAGACAACTGCTTCTGCCGCTGGTTGGTGACGAAATTCTCATCCTTGATCGCCAGCTGCACGCCGGTGCATTTCACGCCCTTTGCGCGCATGCGCGCGGCGGCGAGGTCGCAGACCGCGTCCAATCCGACCAGGATCTCCTCCATGCCGTAGAGGTCGTGCGAGAAGGTCATGCCGTTGCCGACGCTCTTGACCTCGCGCTTCTCGTAGGCGCTTCGCACCGGCTCGTCGTCCTCGCCGTTGGCGTAGGCATGCAGCTGCGTACCGAGCTTGCCGAGCTTGTAGGCGAGCAGCTCCGGGCTGCTCTGTGCCAATGCGCCGATGGTGGTGATGCGCAGGTCGCGGAAGACCTGCATGGCGCTCTTGCCGACATACAGGAGCGCGCCGACCGGCAGTGGCCATACGATCTCGCGGAAGTGTGCGCGGTCGATCACGGTGACGGCATCCGGCTTTTTGAGGTCGCTGCCGAGCTTGGCAATGGTCTTATTGAAGGAGACGCCGACCGAGACGGTCAGCCCGGTCTCGCGGCGGATGCGCTCACGCAGGGTATTGGCGATGTTCTCCCCGCTCCCGAACAGCTTCTGCGAGCCGGTCACGTCCAGCCAGCTCTCATCGATGCCGAACGGCTCGACAAGGTCGGTGTACTCGCGGTAGATGGCGTTGACCTCGCGCGAATAGCGCACGTAGAGGTCATGGTGCGGGCGCACGAGCACGAGGTTCGGGCATTTCTTCTGCGCCTGATAGATCGTCTCCGCCGTGGCGACGCCCTGCCGCTTGGCAAGCTCGTTTTTGGCGAGGATGATGCCGTGGCGTTTCTCGGGTTCGCCGCAGACCGCCATCGGAACGTTTCGCAAGGCGGGGTTCAGCACTGTCTCGACCGACGCAAAAAAAGCATTCAGATCCGAATGCAGCACCACTCTGTCCGCCATGGTCTCACCTCCTGCGGGGGAACGAAGGGGAACTTTTTCAGAAAAAAGTTCCCCTGCACCCTTCAAAAACTTTCATATACAAATGATACAAGCGGCTTTACCGTTTCCGCCTGAAAAACTCCTGCAACAGCGCCACGCATTCATCCTCGCACACGCCGCCGACTACCTCCGGTTTGTGGTTGAGAGGGTAGGCATTGAGGTCAAGCACGCTGCCGAACGCGCCCGCGCGCCTGTCATGCGCGCCGTACACGACGCGGACAATGCGCGAATTGACGACCGCGCCCGCGCACATCGGGCAGGGCTCCATCGTGGCGTAAAGCGTACACCCCGGCAGCCGCCAGCCGCCGAGCGCGCGGCACGCCGCGTCGATGGCGGCGCACTCGGCGTGGCGAAGCGCGTTTTTATCCCGTTCGCGGGTGTTGTGCGCGCGGGCGATGATTTCGCCGTCCCGCACGATGAGAGCGCCGACCGGCACCTCATCATCCGCCGCCGCGAGGCGCGCTTCGGCAATCGCCTCATGCATAAAATCCAGATCGTCCATATTTTTCTCCTAAAAAAGATGCAGCACGCAGAGCGTCAGCGCCGCCGCCGCGTACAGCCACACGGCAGGGTCGAGCATGCGCACAAATTCGCCTGCGCGCACCGCGCCGAGCAGCATTTTTGCGTCGGCAAAAAGCGGCTTTTTCCGCAAAGCGGCGAGACAGCCGCAAAACAGCAGCGCAAGCAGCGCCGCAGCACCGTATGCCGCCGCATCGGGCAGCCGGGACAGCGCCAGCGACGCAAGGTTGTTCAAAAAATGAAACAACATGCCGACATACAGATTGCCGCCGAGATACACGAGCGCCGAGAGCACGACGCCGGCGAAGAACGCATACGGCAGCCTTGCAAAATCGGTGTGCATCAGGGCAAACAGCGCGGCGCACAGCCACACACCGCCTCCGCGCGCATCGAGCAGAAGTCCGAGCACACGTCCGCGCAGGAGCAGCTCCTCAAAGGCGGCGGGCACAAGGCAGGAAAAGACCAGCGCACCGAGAAAGCTGCTCCGCCCGACGGCAGCCGTCTGCCCCGCGCCGCCGAGGCGCAGAACAAGACTTACGACAAACGAGAGCAGCGCGCTCCCCGAGACAAGCAGACCGAGCGTGCAGGCATATTCGATTTTGGAATATCGCCGCTTCTCTGCGGGGATGCCGCAGAGCGGCGCATCCCGCCCGACAAAGCATGTCGCGGCGAGGCAGCCGAGCGCGCTGAACGCGCCCGCCGCCGTCGGCAGGCAGAGCGCGCCGACGAGATAAACCGCAAGCCAGGTGAGCATTGCCCGCCCCGCGTGTCGTCCGAATGAATTCATAGTTAGAATGTGAAAGGGTTACGGAGAACCTTTTGAGGAAAGGTTCCCCGCGTCCCTCCAAACCTTTTTTGAAAAAATGAAAAGAAAATCTGCCGGGAAACGGGCGCACGGAAATTTCGCAGGGCGAGGCGCACCGGAGACGTCGGACGATGGTGACCTTACGGTCGTCGAGTTCGGCGGCGAGTGGGGCGAAGCCATGCGGAATTTACGAAGCCCATACGAAGCCCGGATGAAAAAAGGAGTTGCCAGGGCAACTCCCTTTTTTGCATATAATCTTAACTCAGTGCAGGATTGCGCGCTCGGTATCCTTGTCAAACAGATGGATTCTCGAAACGTCAAGCGCAACCTTGATGGTGTCGCCCGCTCTCGCCTGGCTGCGGGAGGAAACGCGTGCGATCAGCTTCTGCTCGCCGGTGACGAGATAGAGGTAGATCTCCGCGCCCATCAGCTCGGTGACTTCAACATTGACATCGATCACGCTGTCGGACAGGCTGGACAGATACATCGGCTCATCGTGGACGCACTCGGGGCGCAGACCTGCGATGACTTCCTTGCCGATATAGTCGTTGATCGCCGGGTTGGCAGCCTTCTCTGCGGGCAGCTTGATGCTGTTGCCGCTGAAGTTGAAGTACACATCCTCGCCCTTCTTCTCAAGCGTGCCGTTGATGAAGTTCATCTGGGGCGTGCCGATGAAGCCTGCGACGAAGACATTGCAGGGGTTGTCATACAGGCTTTGAGGCGTATCAACCTGCTGGATGATACCGTCCTTCATGACGACGATGCGCGATGCCATCGTCATAGCCTCAACCTGGTCATGCGTAACGTAAATGAACGTGGTGCCGACTTTCTTGTGGATCTTGGTCAGCTCGGTTCTCATCTGCGCACGGAGCTTTGCGTCGAGGTTCGACAGAGGCTCGTCGAGCAGGAAGACCTTCGGATAACGGACGATCGCACGACCGAGTGCAACACGCTGCTTCTGACCGCCGGACAGAGCCTTCGGCTTTCTGTCGAGCAGGTGAGCGATGTCCAGGATGCGGGCTGCTTCCTCAACTCTGCGCTTGATCTCTTCCTTCGGGGTCTTGCGGAGCTTCAGACCGAATGCCATGTTCTCAAACACGGTCATGTGCGGATACAGAGCGTAGTTCTGGAACACCATCGCGATGTCTCTGTCCTTCGGTGCGACATCGTTGACGAGGCGGTCGTCGATGAAGAGCTCACCCTCGGTGATCTCCTCCAGACCTGCGATCATACGAAGCGTGGTGGACTTACCGCATCCGGAAGGTCCGACGAAAATCAGGAATTCTTTATCCTTGATCTCGAGGTTGAAGTCCGAAACGGCGGTGACGCCGCCGGGGTACTTCTTGTAAATATGTCTCAGTGAAAGACTTGCCATATTTGTGTGTCCTCCGTTATCCTGCCGCGGCAGGGATTTTTATCGTGATTATTATACCAAAAACAGCGCCCCGCGCATAGTGGTGGATTATCCAAACTTTCAAATTCGCCTTTGTGTACTCTGCACAATCCGTCTTCACACAGCGTTCACCGATCGGCACGGATTCCGAATTTGTTCTAATTTATTAGAATTTACGCTTTGGTAGTCTTCATGGTGAGCGCGATGCGCTTTTTGGCGGGATCGACGCTCTTAATGCGGACATGCACGACATCGCCGACCGACAGCACCTCGCTTGGGTGCTTGATGTAGTGATCCGTGATCTCGGAAATGTGCAGAAGCCCGTCCTGGTGTACGCCGATGTCCACAAACGCGCCGAAATCCACGACGTTGCGCACCGTGCCGGTCAGCTCCATGCCCTCTTTGAGGTCCTCGAACTGCATGACGTCGGCGCGCAGCACCGGCCTTTGCAGGCTTTCGCGGATGTCGCGCCCCGGCTTTTCCAGCTCCGCGCAGATGTCCGTGAGCGTCGGCACGCCGATGTGCAGCCGCTCGGCAACCTTGTCCGCGCCCGCGCGGGCGAGTTTTGCCGAGAGGTCGCCGAGTCTGCGTGTGCGCACGTCGTCCTCGGTATAGTCAAACATGGCGAGCAGACCGCGCGCGGCGGCGTAGGACTCGGGGTGCACGCCGGTGTTGTCGAGGATCTCCTCCCCGCCGCTGACGCACAGGAATCCCGCGCACTGCTCAAACACGCGGTCGCCGAGGCGGGAGACCTGCTTCAGCTCCTCGCGGCTGCGAAACGCGCCGTGCGCCTCGCGGTACTTGACAATATTCTTCGCACAGGCAGCGGAAATGCCCGCGACATAGGACAGCAGCGCAAAGGATGCCGTGTTCAGCTCCACGCCGACGCTGTTGACGCAGTCCTCGACCACGCCGCCGAGCGCCGCATCCAGCTTCTGCGGCTTCATGTCGTGCTGGTACTGTCCGACGCCGATGGCGCGCGGCTCGATCTTGACAAGCTCCGCCAGGGGGTCGATCAGGCGGCGCGCGATCGAGACCGCGCTACGCTCGGTGACGTCGAAATCCGGAAATTCCGCAGCCCCCAGTTCGGACGCCGAATAGACCGATGCGCCCGCCTCGCTGACAATGACATATTTTACATCGTTGGACAGCGTTTTAATCGTATCGGCAATAAATTGTTCGCTTTCGCGGGAAGCTGTGCCGTTGCCGATGGCGATCACGCCGACGTTGTAGCGGCGGATGAGCTCACAGACCTTTTTCCGGCTCTCGGCGATTTTCTCATGCGGCTTGGTCGGGTAAATGACCGCCGTCTCGAGCACCTTGCCGGTGGGATCGACCACCGCCAGCTTGCAGCCGGTGCGATAGCCGGGGTCGTACCCCATGACCACTTTGCCGCCGACCGGCGGCTGCATCAGGAGTCCGCGCAGATTCTGCGCAAACACGCCGACGGCGCCGTCCGACGCGGCGTCAAGCAGGTCGGCGCGGATCTCGCGCTCGATGGCGGGCGCGATCAGGCGCTTGTAGGCATCTTTGATCGTCTCGCGCAGAAGCGGCGCCGCCTCGCTCTCGCGGCAGGTGATGATCTCGCGCTCGAGGTAGGCATAGACCGTCTCCTCCGGCACGCGCACCGACACACGCAGAAAACCCTCGCGCTCGCCGCGGGCAATCGCGAGATAGCGGTGCGGGCGGACGCGGGTGAGCGGCTCGGCATAGTCGTAGTACTGCGCGTAGACCGAGTCCTCCTCCTTTGCCGCGCTGCTCGTCAGTTCGCCGAGGCGCATGCTGCCCTCGCGGATGGCTTTTCTGTACTTTGCGCTCTGTGCGATCTCCTCGGCGATGATGTCGCATGCGCCCGCCAGCGCGGCGGCAGCGTCCGGCACCTCCTTTTCGGGGTCGACAAAGTCCGCCGCCGCATCCGTGAGCGGCTTGTCATACCGCTTCTCGCAGGCGAAGATCAGGAGCGCCAGTGGTTCCAATCCCCGCTCGCGCGCGACAGATGCGCGGGTCTTACGCTTCTGCTTATAGGGGAGGTACACATCCTCCAGTTCATTCAGCGTCTTTGCCTCGTCGAGCGCCGCCGTTACGGCGGCGGTCAGCTTGCCCTGCGCGTCGATGGCGGCGCGGATCTCCTCACGGCGCGCGTCAAAGCGGCGCAGATAATCCAGCCGCTCGACAAGCGCGCGCAGCTGCACGTCGTCGAGGCTGCCGGTCGCCTCCTTGCGGTAGCGCGCAATGAACGGGATCGTGTTCCCGTCGTCGTACAGCTCAACCGCCTTTTCGACCTGCCGGCGCTTGATCCCGAGCTCATCGGTCAGAATTTGCAGAATATCCATGTCAGTTTCCCATTTCCTCAAGTGTTTTGATTTCTTCGTCGGTCAGCATCCGCCACTCTCCGCGCGCGACGCCGGAAAGCGTCAGGTTGGCAAAGCGGATGCGCTCGAGATACAGGATGCGGTTGTCCGCCGCGTTCCACATCAGCTTGATCTGGTGATACTTTCCCTCGGAGAGGGTGATCTCGCCCGCGGTCTCCCCGTCCATGCGGATCGTGCAGGGCTTGGTCACATAGCCGCCGATGTCCACGCCGCCTTCAAGCTGTGCAACGGTTTCCGCCGTGAGCGGATGCGCGCACTCGAAACGGTAGACCTTCTCGACATGCCGTTTCGGCGAGAGCAGCGCATGCGCCAGCGGTCCGTTGTTGGTGAGCAGCACGAGCCCGAGCGTATTCTTGTCGAGTCTGCCGCAGGGGAACAGCTCAAACTTGCGCACCTCGGGCGGCAGCAGATCCAGCACGGTGCGCTCGTGCGCGTCCTCGGTGGCACTGACCACGCCGTCCGGCTTGTTGAGCAGCACATAAGTATAGCGGCGGTATATCACGCGCTCGCCGCAGAAGATGACCTCGCTCTTTTCGGGGTCAACCTGCGTATCCGCCCGTTTCACCGCCGCGCCGTCGAGCAGAACCTGCCCGCGGCGGATCGCCGCGCCGCTCTCGCGGCGCGTGGCGACCTTGCATTCGGATAAAAACTTGTCAATTCTCATAAACTATAGCCTTGCTTCTGAAATGTCACATCCAGAACAACCTGCCGAGGCAAAACGCAAGAACCGCACCCAGCAGGATGCAGGCGCACAGCCCCACGACAAAACCGTATAAAAACAACTTTTTATCCATGTTCGTCCGGCAAGCGATGTTAGTATGTGCAAAAATGCGGGGAAACAGCCGCACATTATTTTTCGCCCTTGATCTTGTCCCAGTACGCCTTGGCAGTCTGTTCGGTCTTGTTTTCGCCGAAGACGTAATACTGCCTGTCCGCAAGATCACGCGGCAGGTACTGCTGCTTCACATAGTGATTCGGGTAGTCATGCGGGTACTTGTAGCCCTTGAAAAGCGGGGACTGCAAATGGAGCGGCACTTCCTGCCCGTGCCCCGCCGCAAGATCGCCGACGGCGGCGTGGTACGCCGCATAGGCGCTGTTGGACTTGGGCGCGGTCGCCAGCGCAACCGCAAGGTCAGCAAGCGGGATCACCGCCTCGGGCAGACCGAGTTCGCGCGCGCTGTCCACGCATGCCTTGGCAAGGATGATGCCCTGCGGATAGGCAAGCCCGATGTCCTCGGCGGCGATGACCAGCAGTCTGCGGCACGCCGAGAGCAGGTCGCCGCCCTCGAGGATGCGCGCAAGGTAGAAGACCGCCGCATCCGGGTCGGAGCCGCGGATGGACTTTTGCAGGCAGGACAGCAGATCATAGTGCACATCGCCCGCGCGGTCGAAATTGCCGACGAATGCCGGGGTAAACTGCTCGGCATCCGCCTTTGTGATCGTCTTCTTTGCCACCGCATAGACGTTTTCGAGCACGCCGAGCGCACTGCGCACGTCGCCGCCGCCCACGCCCGCGATAAAGTCAAGCGCTTCCTCGTCCGCTGTCGTTGTGCGTCCGCTGTCGGCGTTCAGCACATCCAATCCGCGGCGGAGCGCGCGCTTGATCTCGTCTGCCGGAACGGGCTTGAACTCAAAAACCGCGCACCGCGACAGGATCGCGTTGTAAATGCAGAAATACGGGTTGTCGGTGGTCGAGGCGATCAGCGTGACGCGCCCGTCCTCAATGTATTCGAGCAGCGACTGCTGCTGTTTGCGGTTGAAATACTGGATCTCGTCGAGATAGAGCAGCGTGCCCGCCGCGCCGAACAGATTCTGCGACTGGGCGACGACCTCCTTCACGTCCGAGAGCGACGCGGTGGTCGCATTCAGCTTGTGGAGCGCCATGCCCGACTGCTTTGCCACGATATTTGCCGCGGTGGTCTTACCCGTGCCGGGCGGACCGAAAAAGATCATATTGGTCACTCTGCCGCTCTCCAGCATTTTGCGGACCACGCCGTTTTTGCCGAAGAGATGCGTCTGTCCGACGATGTCGTCCAGGCTCTCGGGGCGAAGCCTGTCCGCAAGCGGTCTGTTTTGCATGGTCATCTTCCTTTCCGATGGATCAGTTCATCGTGTCGCCGCCGTAGTGCAGCACGGCATCCAGCCGTGCGCGCAGCGGCGCAAGCCGCTCGCCCGCAAGCTGCGGGTCGGCGGCAAGCAGCGTTTCGGCGGCGTGCGTTGCGTCCTCGAAGAGGCGCGGGTCGTTGCACATCGCCGCCATGCGGAAATATCGTCCCTCGCCGCTCTGTCTTGCGCCGTCCGTGCCGAGAAAGTCGCCGGGACCGCGCATTCTTAAGTCCTCGTCCGCGATGACAAAGCCGTCGTTCGTCTTGGTCATGAGGCGCAGACGCCGCTCGGCATTCTCGCCCTTCGCGTCCGAGACGAGCACGCAATAGGACTTGCGCGTGCCGCGCCCGACTCTGCCACGCAGCTGATGCAGCTGGGACAGCCCGAAGCGCTCGGCATTCTCTACGATCATCAGCGAGGCGTTCGGCACGTTGATGCCGACCTCGATGACTGTGGTGGAGACGAGGATCTGAATCTCACCCGCCGCAAAGCGGGTCATAATGTCGTTTTTCTGCGCGGGGCGGAGCTTGCCGTGGACAAGCTCGACCGCAAACTGCGGGAAACGCGCGCGCAGCGCGTCGGCAACCTCGGTCGCACTGCGCAGCGGCGGCGTGTCCTCGCGTGCCGCGCCGAACGCGCTGACCGTAAGGCAGTCGTCCGCGTCGTCATCGGCGGGCTCAATCGCGGGGCAGACCACATAGACCTGTCCGCCCGCCGCGACCTGCTTTTCAATGAAGCTGTTCAGCCGCGCGCGGTAGCCGCTGTCCACAAAGAAGGTGTCCACCTTCTGCCGTCCGGGCGGCATTTCGTCGAGCCGCGAGACGTCGAGGTCGCCCATCAGCACCAGCGACAGCGTGCGCGGAATCGGCGTTGCGCTCATGACGAGCATATGTGCGCGCGGGCAGGCGGCAAGCAGCTTTGCCCGCTGTGCGATGCCGAAGCGGTGCTGCTCGTCGCAGACGACCAGTCCCGCGCGGGCAAAAGTCACGTCGTCCTCGATCAGCGCGTGCGTGCCGATCACGAGGTCGCAGTCCCCCGCCGCGACCGCCGCCTTGATGCGCCGCTTTTCGGCGGCGCCGGTCGAGCCGGTCAGCTTTTCGGTCGTGTAGCCGAAGCGCGCAAGCGTCGGCTCGATGTCGGCAAAGTGCTGCGCCGCGAGGATCTCGGTCGGCGCCATCAGTACAGCCTGGCAGCCGTTTTTAAGCGCAATATAAATTGCGGCGAGCGCGCAGGCGGTCTTGCCGCTGCCCACGTCGCCGACGATGATGCGCGCCATGCGCGGCGCATCGGCGCTCTTGCCGCGCGCAAGGTCGGCGCAAATCTCGTCCACCGTGCGTTTCTGCGCGCCGGTCAGCGCAAACGGCAGCGCCGCCGTAAGCGGCGACACATCGGTGTCCGCCATGCGCTGCGCCGTGACGCGCGTCTGTTTTGCGCGCATCAGCCGCGCGGCAAGCGCGCTCTCCAGCATCTCGTCAAAGGCGAGGCGGCGCGCCGCGCGGTCGAGCGCCGCCGTATCGGGCGGTCTGTGGATATTCTCGATCGCATACGCGTAGGTCGCGAGCGAATAGGCGCGGCGGATGTCCTCGGGCAGAATTTCGCCGAGCTCGGCATGCGCAAGGTCGAGCGCCTGCGCAACGCAGGCACGCATTGTATTGTTGTTCAGCCCCGCCGCCAGCGGATAGACCGCATAGAGCGCGGGGAGCGGACGGTCGGGCAGCACCGGCTCCGCCGTCGGCGAAGGGAGCGAATACTTGCCCTTCTTCTCGGTCAGCCGCCCGTAAAAGCGGAAAGTTTCGCCGACATGAATCCGGTCGGCGACATAAGGTTGGTTGAAATAGGTGACCTCGATCGTCCCGCTGTCGTCAAAAGCGCGGAACTTGGTGATCGTCATGCGCCCGCCGATGCGCGCCGACCGCGGCGGCGTTGCCACCGTGAGCACATAGGACTGCGCCATCGTGAGGCTGCCGTCACGCAGCGGGGTGATCAGCCCGCGGTTCTCGTACCGCGACGGAAAATGCAAAAGGAGGTCGCCGACGGTGCGGATCGACAGCTTGCCAAAGGCTTCCGCCTTGACCTTGCCGATGCCGGTCAGCTTTGTCACGGGCAGGTCGAGTGCCGACATGGTTGTTCCCTCCTTTTTCATCCTTGCAGTTTGTACAGAATTTCATGCGCCGCCAGCGTGTCCATGCCGTAGTAGCAGAGCACGGCGGTGTAGTTTTCTTCGCGCAGAAGTCCGCGCACATCCGGCGCGGCGTAACGCAGATCGACGAGATCCACATCGAAGTGCCGCGCAAGGAACGGGGCAAGCGCACAGCCGTAGCTGTCGCACAGCACGAGGATGCGCGGGTGCGCGTCGGCATGCCGGATGGTCGTATACCCCGCACCGTAGCCGGGGAACACGCCGTACGGGTCATCCCCGCCGCACGCGTCAAAATCGTACAGCCCGCGGCGCACTGCACCGTCCGTCGTGACGGTGATGGCACTGTCCCCCCGCGCACGGAAAAGCGCGATGCGGTCGTCGGCGGCGGTGAGCAACCGCCGCGCGTCGCTGCCCGCAAAGTCGGCGCACACCACCGAGACCGCGAAGTCCGCCGCATCCGCCGCCGAAAAGCCGAGCGGCGCGGCAAGCTGCCGGTAGACATAATAAGCGCCGAGCGAAGTCAGATGGTGGTCGCCGCGATAATAGATGTACTTCCCTGCGCCGCCCGCCGTGCGCAGGGACGGAAGCAGGTCGAGATATGCAGGCGCGGTCTTCGCCCTCTCCCACAGTGCGTCCCGCGCCGCCGTGTAAAGCGGCGGCAGCAGCCCGGGGAGCGCATCGGTCTTGGACGGCACAAGCGCAGTGTAAAGCGGAATGTCCGCCGTTTCGGCAAAAGCGGCAAACGCCGCGAGGTTGCGCGCGAGGACGGCTTCATCCGTGTTTTCATTGGAAAAGATATAGCCGTTCTTGCCGCAGAATGCGCCGCCGTACTCGTTCTTGCCGAGGGCAAATTCGATGACACGGCAGAGCGTGAGCAGTGCCGTGCGGTGCGGCAGACGGTCGAAAAAATAAGCGTCCGGATCGTCCATGGAAAAGCGCGACGGCGCGCGCCCTTCATACGGCAGCTTTGCCGGGGCGGGCGCAAGGACGGCAAACAGCATCATGGCGAGCGAAAGCGCCGCCGTGAGCGAAAGAAACAGACGGTTCCTCATGCCGCACCTCAATAGGACGCGTAGAGAAACGGCGTATAGCCGCCCGCCGCCGCATAGGCAAGTGCCAGCACAAAGCCGCAGAGCGCCGCCGCATGCCGCGGCAGGTCGCCGAGGCGGCGGCAGACGGCGCGCATTGCATCCCGAAACAGCGGTGTCGCCGCGAGGGCGGACAGGAGCAGAAACGGCGCATAGCGCAGAACATCATAGAGATCGGCGCGGCTGTAGAGCAGCGTGCCGCCGAGGCAAAAGAGCCGCCCGAAGAAATCAGACGCCGCTGCGAAACCGTCCGAAAAGAAGAACACCCAGCCGGGCAGGACGAGCAGAAGCGTCGGCAAGATCCCGATGCGGAAGCCCTTGGGAAAGCAGAGCTTTTCGACGGCCAGCAGCACAAAAAAGTAGACGCCCCAGAGAAGGTAGCAGGCGGTCGCGCCATGCCACAGCGCAGTGCAGAGCCAGACGGCGGCAAGCGACAGCAGCGTGCGCGCCATGCCCTGCCGGCTGCCGCCGAGCGGCAGATAGACGTGGCGGAAAAGCCACTTGCCGAGCGTTGCGTGCCAGCGGCGGAAGAATTCGCCGACCGAGCGGCTGACATACGGATAATCGAAGTTCTCGGGCAGGTCAAAGCCGAAGATGCCGCCGACCGCGACGGCAATATCGGAATAGCCCGCAAAGTCAAAATACAGATAGAGCGAAAAGGCGACAAGCGTCACCGCAGCGCCGAGCGTCGTGCCGTGCATCGCGAGATCGCGGTAGGCGGCAAGCAGCGGGTCGGCGAAGACGAACTTGCGCACAAGTCCGCGCGCAAGGCGGCAGACCGCGTCGGCGCGCCGTTTTGTGTCCGGCGGCGCGGCAAGCCCCGCGCGAAAAGTGTCAAAATCAAAGAGCGGTCCCATCGTCACCGCAGGGAAAAAGAGCAGATACGCGACGACCGCCGCAGGCGGCTGTTTCTCCCGTTCGTCCAGCAGAAAGCCGACGGCACGGAGCACAAAAAACGCAAACCCCATCGGCAGGATGCCGACAGCACGACAGGCGAAAAACAGCGCCGCGAGGAGCGCGGCACAAACGCCGCGCGCAAGGCGGCTGTCTGCCGCAAGCGCCGTGACAGCGGCAAGAAGCGGCAGGAGCCAGAAGGCGCTGCCAGCCGCAAGGCAGTAAAATGCGAAATCGAGCGCAAGGAGCGCGCCGACGCGCGCCCGCGCAGGGAGCATACGATATACGGCTGCCGCCGTCGGCAGGCAGAGTGCAAGGAAAGTCAGCGAAACGAGACGCATGGGTCGCCCTCACTTTTTTCATGCAGATTCTTTCCGTATATTATATAAAGCACTCCCATTATACATGAAGGCGCGCGAAAAAAAAAGCCCTTTTTCGGTTTTGTCTTGAAAAAGTCCGCAAAAGCGCGTATACTATAAGCAAAGAAAAAATAACTTCGCCCATCCGGCAGAAGGAGGCTCCTTTATGAACAGAAAGATCACACTGGCAAAGGTCAAGGCAAAACGCCTTGCGGGAAAAGCGCGTGCGGCAATCTCCCGCCGCTTTGATTTCACGGTCTCGCTGAAGAATAAGAAGGATCCCGAGCATCCCCTGCTCTCGCTGAACCTGCGGGGCGAGATTCCGCGCGAGATCGTCGCTTTCCTCGCTGCCCTCGGCTTCGTCACCGCCGTGTGGGCGCTGGTCAAGCTGATTCGTAAATGCTTCTGAAAAAGAACTCGGAACGCGGTGCGTTCCGAGTTCTTTTATTTTGTCAAAACAGGATCTCCCGCGCGGCAGAAAAGTCCGCGGAATGGTAGGGAATCGTCTGCCTGAAGTCGTTCTGCTCCGCAAGCTGCGCAAACTGCGCGTGATTGAGGTGCACCGGATAGCGAAGCATCGCCATCCTGCCCTTCCGGATTAAGTCCTCGCTGTACGAGCCTTTTTCCGCCGTACCGGTCATCACGGCGGCGCCCCCGCAGGACAGCACCTGCTCTGCCATATCCCGCGCCGCCGCGCTGCGCAACTGCGGATCGCTGACAAATACGATGCCCTGTGTCTGCCCGTCGTACAGCCGCACCGGGATATCGGTT
The DNA here is from genome assembly GCA_003343845.1 of Oscillospiraceae bacterium. Classification (GTDB taxonomy): domain Bacteria; phylum Bacillota; class Clostridia; order Oscillospirales; family CAG-272; genus UMGS902. The sequence goes on along the minus strand of QAKK01000004.1, from coordinate 11,052 downwards.
TGCCCCGTTCTGTACCAGAATCCGCCTGCCCGCCGCGTCGTGTCGTTCTCCAAAAGCAACGCATCGGCATAATAAGAAACACCGCGCAGACGGTCTGGACGTTTTCCGCATTTGCAATGGTCCTCCATGCCTGATACAGATCAAGGCGGCCATCGATGATGACCGCCTTTTCAAAAACCGTGATCAGGGGACAGAGGATCAAACCGCAAAGAAGCAGCAACAGCAGCACCGATGGCAGATTCTTTTTCGGATTGAACGATCTCATATGTCCTCCGCCCCGCTTATTTGCAGAGGCTGTTGAGCTTTGCCGCAGTGTCGGAGGCAACGCCCATCATCTTCGTCCAATCGGTGGGAATCTGCGGGATGTCAGAGAGATTGGTGCGGTTCTCGCACTGCACATCGCTGCGTCCGGGCAGCAGATAGGCATCGGCAACCAGCTTCTGCGCGTCCTCGCTGAGCAGGAAGTCCACAAACGCCTTGGCGTTGTCCATATTGGGCGCGGTCTTCAGAATCATGGCAGGGCGGGGATTGACCACTGTGCCGGATGCGGGATAATAGATCTTCAGCGGCTCACCCTTTGCCATGGAGGAATAGGCGTTGTAGTCCACGCCCGCGATCAGAATGCCCTTTTCACCGGTGGTAACGGCTTCCAGTGCCGCTTTGTTTGCGCCGGGAACCGTCAGACCGTTGTCCGCCCAGCTCTGCAGGATGGCTTCGCCGTCGGCAATGCCGGTCACAAAGCCCGCAAGGAAGTCCTTGCATGCGCCGGACTTCTCCGGGTCGGGAATGGCAATCAGATCCTTATACTGCCCATCTGCCAGCGCCGACCAGTCGGCATTCAGCTCGGAGACGACCGTCGTGTTGTAGATCACGCCGACCGCCGACGCGCTGGAGCCGAAGAGCATATTGTCCGCGTCGATCCAGCCGGCATTGACCTTGTCTGCGTTTGCGGGGGTGTAGCTTTCCAGCTTACCCGCATCCTTCATGCCAAAACCGTCCGACCAGGAGGCGAGGATCACGACATCCGCCACGGGGTTTGCCTGCTCGGCTTCGAGCCTTGCAAGGATCTCACCGGTGGTTCCCTGAAACTGCTCAACCGCAACACCGGTCTTTTCGGTAAAGGCAGCCGCCAGCTTATCGGCAAGACCGGCGGGGCTGGGCATATAGACCGTCACCTTGCCGGAGAGCTTGGGTTCGGTATTTTCCGCAGCGGACGCCGTGCTTTCGGGCGCGGTCGGTGTGCTTGCGGACGGCGTTGCCTCGGGGGCTGCGGGCGTCGTGCCGCAGGCGGCAAGACCGAGGCACAGACAAAGTGCCGTCAGAATGGATATCATACGTTTTTTCATGCTGATAAAACCTCTTTCTTTTTCTGAAAAGTAATAATCTGATCCGGATTTATGTAAACGGACAGGGTATCGCCGGGCTTTGTCTTCTGCCCGGTGTGCAGTGTCCATGTGACTGTCTGATAATGCACCGTGATCTCGTAGCTGCTGCCCAGATACTGCACGCTCCGCACCGGGAGCTCAAAATGCAGCGCGTCCTTCCCCGGCGTCTGCGCGGCGGCTTCCGGACGGAACATCTCGGTTTCGCTGAGCCAGTTGGATTTGCCGACAAAGCGCGCGACAAACGCGGTTGCCGGTGCGTGGTAGACGGTTTCCGGCGCGGCATACTGCTCCACGCAGCCGCCGTTCAGGACGGCGATGCGGTCGCTCATGCTCATCGCCTCGGTCTGGTCATGCGTGACAAACACCGACGTGATGCCGAGCGCGGAGGTCAGCTCCGTCAGCTCATGCCGCATTTCTTCCCGCAGAAGCGCGTCCAGCGCCGAGAGCGGCTCGTCAAACAGAATGCACCCGGGTTTCACGGCAATGGCGCGGGCAAAAGCAACGCGCTGCTGCTGCCCGCCGGAAAGCTGATGGGGATAGCGCTTTTCAAAGTCCTCGAGATGCACGGTGCGCAGCGCCTCGCGCACACGGCTTTGCAGATCTCTTGTGTCCTTCCTTGCGCGCAGCCCGAAAGCCACGTTTTCTAACACCGTCATATGCGTCCAAAGCGCAAAATCCTGAAAGACAAAGCCGAGATTCCGCTTTTCCGGCGGCAGATTGATCTTATGCTGCCGGGAATAAACGCAGGTGTCGTCCAGCCAGATCTCGCCGTCATCCGGCGTTTCCAGCCCGGCAATCATCCGCAGCAACGTCGTTTTGCCGCAGCCGGACGGTCCGAGCAGCGTTGTAAAGCTCCCGCTCCCGATCGTCAGCGTTGTCGGATGTATGACCTGCCTTTTGTCAAAGCTCTTTGCAACCTGTATAAGCCGAATTTCCATACCGTTCCTCTTTTCTGCGTTCACCATGCAGTATAACGGAAAACTGTAAATTCTGCATGCATGCCCGTGTAAAATGGATGTAAAACCCATGCAAACCCGAAAAAAGCTCCGGCATACCATGTCTCTATGGTATGCCGGAGCCTTTTTGTCTGTAAGAAAGATCCGTCTGCATTTACATCTTCGCTTTTTCGGTCTGCGCGGAAAAAGATGCAGAATCGTCGAAAAGCGTTTCGTCGCCGTACTTTGTACGGCAGAGGCGCTTTTCGGCGAGAGAAAAAGCGAAGCGGACCGGCTGCAAAAAACAGTCTGCATTTACATCTTCGCTTTTTCGGTCTGCGCTTTTTTTACCGTCTCTTCGGCGTAGCGGACACTCTCCATTGCGTCTTTGGCATAGTAGTCCGCGCCGATGCGTTCGGCATAGGCTTTGGTGAGCACCGCGCCGCCGACCATCACGCGGCACCACGGCGCGCGCACGCGGAGCAGGCGGATCGTCTCCTCCATGGCGGGCACGGTGGTGGTCATCAGCGCGCTCAGCCCGACGAGCGGTGCGTGCCGCTCGACAACCGCATCCGCAACCTTCGCGGGCGGCACGTCGCGCCCGAGGTCCACGACCGCAAAGCCGTAGTTCTCCAGCAGCAGTTTGACGATGTTCTTGCCGATGTCGTGAATGTCGCCCTCCACGGTAGCGATCACCACGGTCGCCCTGTCGCCGCGCTTGCCCTCCGGCATCGCCGCCTTGATGACCTCAAAGGCAGACTTCGCCGCCTCGGCGCTCATCAGCAGCTGCGGCAGATAGACCGTCTTTTTCTCAAAGCCCTCGCCCACGCGGTTGAGCGCCGGGATAATTTCGTCGTTCACCAGCGTGAGCGGCGGCGTATCGGCAAGGTCTCCCCGCGTGATTTCGCCCGCGCGTTCCCGCATGCCCTTGACGATGGCATATTGCAGCGGGGAGAGCGCCGTGCCGTCCGCCACAGCGCCCGCCTGCGCGGCCGGCGCGGTCTGCGCCGCAGGTGCAGCTGCGGCGAAATGCGCGGCGGCGCTGATATAGCCGAGGCAGTTTGCGTCCAGCCCCTTGAGCGCACGGTAGGTGTGATAGACCCGCATCATCTCGTCCGAATACGGGTTCATGATCGCGGCGGACAGCCCGTTTTCCAGTGCGAGTGCGAAAAACACGCTGTTCACGGTGTCGCGCGCAGGCAGACCGAAGGAGACGTTTGACACGCCGAGTGAGGTGTGGCAGCCGAGCTCCTCCCGGATGCGGCGGAGCGCCGCCAGCGTGGTGAGCGCCGCGTGATCGTCCGCGCTGACCGTCATGGCGAGGGTGTCAAAGAGCAGGTCCTTTTTGTCGATACCATAGCGCTCTGCCTCGGCAAGAATCTTCTTCGCGATGGCAAAGCGCCCCTCTGCCGTCGCGGGGATGCCGTCCTCGTCCAGCGTGAGCGCCACGACAATGCCGCCGTACTTCTTCACCAGCGGGAAGACCGCCTCCATGCTCTCGCGCTTGCCGTTTACCGAATTGATAACGGCTTTGCCGTTGTAGCGGCGGAGCGCCGCCTCCATCGCGAGGGGATTTGCCGTGTCGATCTGGAGCGGCAGGTCGGTCACCGCCTGCAACTCGCAGACCACATGCGGCAGCACGGCGCACTCGTCAATGTCGGGCAGACCCGCATTGACGTCGAGGATCTGCGCGCCCTTCTCCGCCTGGGTGACACCCTCGGAAAGGATAAAGTCGAGATTCCCCTCGCGCAGCGCCTCCTTCACGCGCTTTTTGCCCGTCGGGTTGATGCGCTCGCCGATCAGCACCGGGTCGTCGCCGAGCCGCACGGCGTGCGTGTAGGAGGACGCGACGCTCAGGTGCTTCGGCTCGATCGGCACAGGCACGGCGCCCTCCACCGCGGCAGCAAGGGCGCGGATATAGTCCGGCGTGGTGCCGCAGCAGCCGCCCGCGGCGCGCACGCCGCGGCGCACCGCATCCGCCACCTCGGCGGCAAAATCCGCCGGTGTGACATTGTAGACCGTTCTGCCGTCCACCGCCTGCGGCAGCCCTGCATTCGGCTTGAACAGCACCGGCACGGAGGCGCAGGCAAGCAGTTCATCCATCACGCCGCGCAGTTCGGCGGGACCGAGCGAGCAGTTGGCGCCGAGCGCCGTGACGCCCATGCCCTCGAGCAGAGCGACCATCGCAGACGGCGTTGCCCCGGTCATCAGCTTGCCGTCCGCGCCGTAAGCATTGGAGACGACGACCGGGAGGTCACAGTTTTCGCGGGCGGCAAGCAGCGCCGCCTTGGTCTCGTAGCTGTCGTTCATCGTCTCGATGAAGACGAGGTCCGCGCCGTACTTTGCGCCGAGGCGCACCGTCCCGGCAAAAGCCGCAACCGCATCCTCAAAGTCGAGCGGTCCGAGCGGGCGCAGAAGTCTGCCCGTCGGTCCGATGTCGAGCGCGACAAACTTCTCGCCCGCCGCCGATGCGGCGCGCGCCGCCCCGGCATTTGCAATCGCGGCGGCGACGATCGCCTCCAGCTCGTCCGGAGCGAATTTCAGCGGATTCGCGCCGAAGGTATTGGCACAGACGACGTTGCTGCCCGCATCAAAATACGCCTTGTGGATTGCGGTCACCACGTCCGGGTGCGAAAGATTCCAGCGCTCGGGGTATTCGCCGGGCGCAAGTCCGCGCGCCTGCAGGAGCGTGCCCATGCCGCCGTCCAGCAGGACGATATGGTTCTTCAGATAATCCGTGAATGTCATCGTGTTACTCCGTTTTGTATATCGGCGGCGCGCGGAATGCCCGCAAACGCCGTCACCGATTTGCCGGGCGACATCAAAAGGCTGTCGCCGAGCGTCAGCCCGATCTGCCGCTCACAGTCGAGCAGGGCGAAAATGTCCTTCTGCGCGTCGATCGCAAGGTCACCGTAGCCGGGGCTGAAACGCGGGCGCAGCGCCCGTCCCTCCGCCGCCGCACGCGCGGCGCAGAAGGCGTCGCACAGCGCCTCAATGCGCTCCGCGCCGATGCCCTGCAGCAGCAGCGCCCGGGCAGGCGAAAGCCGCGCATACTTGGCAAGCAGGCGGTCGATGCCCGCGCCCACCGTGGCGGCAAAGAGGATCACCGCATCGCAGCCGGAAAGGTTCTTCGCAAGCCCTGCCGAGGTGCATGCAAACGCGCCGAAGTCGCACACGTCGCCGCGCACCGTGACAGGGAGACGCGCGTAGCAGACGCGATAGGTGAGCTTGTCCCACGTCTCTTTCACGGCGGCGTCGAGCAGCGCTTCAAGCGCCGCGCCCGCATCCGCGTCGCAGCCGGCATAGCGCAGCGCCTCCCGCCGCGAAAACGGGGGCGGCGCAAAGGTCGCGGTCAGCACGGCGGGGGTCATCTGCCGAGGATGGCGGACAGGTTGCCGAGGATTTCGGCAGCGATGTCCGGCTTGTTCATCGAATAGACATGGACGCCGGTGATTCCGTTGGCATAGAGGTCGATGATCTGATCGGTCGCATAGGCGATGCCCGCCTGCTTCATGGCGGCTGGATCGTCGCCGAACCTGTCCACAAGGCTCACAAACCGCCGCGGCATGAACGAGCCGGACAGCTCAATGGCGCGGGTGAGATAGCTGCAGTTGGTGATCGGCATAATGCCCGCGATGACCGGCACGGTGATGCCCGCCTCGCGGATCTTATAGAGAAAGCTGTAGAGCAGATTGTTGTCGAAGAACATCTGCGTTGTGAGAAAGTCGCAGCCCGCATCCACTTTTTCCTTCAGGCGGCGGATGTCCTCCGCCTGACTGCGGCTCTCGGGGTGCACCTCCGGATAGCACGCGCCTCCGATGCAGAGGTCGGGCGCGGCCGCCCGCAGCTCGCGGACAAGCTCGGCGGCATAGTGATAGTCCCAGCCGCTGCGGTCGGCATCCCGCAGCTCGGGCGGCACGTCGCCGCGCAGCGCCATGACGTTTTCGATGCCGCGTGAGCGGATTGCGGCAATCCGCTCACGCACGGTCTCATGCGTGGAGGACACGCATGTAAGGTGCGCCAGCGTAGGCACGCCGTAGCGCGCCTTGATATTCTCGGCGATGTCCAACGTGTAGGCGCTCGTGCCGCCGCCCGCGCCGTAGGTGACGCTCATGAAGGCGGGGTGCAGCGCGGCGATCTCCTCGGTCGCCGTGCGGACACTGTCAAAGCCGGATTCGGTCTTCGGCGGGAAGACCTCAAAGGACAGGATCGGTTTGTTCTCGGCAAGCAGCGCTGTAATTTTCATAGGCTTGTTCCCCCGCATGTGTACTTGCCTGTATTATACCGCGCCCCGCCGCGTAAATCAAGCGCTTTGGCGCTATAAAACTAAGCCGCGCGAATTTCAAGCAGCGGATCGCCGTATTCGCGGATTCCGAAATAGCGTTTCCCGTCAAACACCAGCGCCACGCCGTTCAGATACGGATGAACGCCGCCGAAATAGGAGGGTAACGTCATGCTGCGCGTAAACAGATTTCTCCGCAGCAACCGTTCGTCATTATACGTTACGGATAAAACATGCTTTTCCGGGTTCCACGGATTCTGCACAATCTGCATGATGCAATAGGGTGTCCGCACAAATTTTCCGTCGTACACAAACCCATCCCGCAGCGGAAGCAGCCTGCACCGGCGATGCACTGCATCAAAAACGGGCTCTTTCTCCCTGCCGATCAGAATGATGCTGCCGAACCGCAGCTTCTCCGTTAAAACCTGCGCGGCGGAGAGCGTCTTATACCAGACGGCAATCTGCGGCGTTTTTCCATTGGAAAGCGGTCTTGTCAATACACTTGCAGCCTGTCTGACCGTCTGCGATGCCTCCGTCGGAATCACAGCGCAAAGCGGGTCCAGATATACGTCAATCAGCCCGTTCCCCAAAGCCGTATCCGGCGGCAGCGGCGCCGCAGAAATGCGGCGGTAACCATGGCTGTCGTGCTTAAAATGCAGGACGCCTCCGCTGAAGCCGTGGCACGGCAGCTTTTTGCCGTTTATGCGCACTTCAAGGCTTTCCCGTTCCATATACGGCGGAATCTCTACCGAAAGTCCGGTTGCCCCATACACGCGGATATCGATCCTGCTTTTTCCGGCATCGGCATACAAACGGCATCGTGCCGTTCCCGGTCGAATGCCGTGAAGCTTTATCCAATACGCCTGCAGATGCCGGTTGCGGGTTGTGCAATACGAAATGTGCGTGGGGTATAACTCTCTTTTTTCCCGCAGCAGATTGGCAATCAGCTGACGATCCAGCCATACCCGCTGCAAGGACAAATGATTGTGGCATTTCGCCAGAACAAGGTGCATTTTTTCGGAGGCAGCCTGCCTGCGGCACAATTTGCGTATGGAATCGTAATACGTATCGTCCTCCGAAGAAATCAGATAAACCGCCGATTCGGACAGATTGTCCATCTTGCCATACTCTGCGCGCCCCGACAGCGCATAAACACCCGCAAACAAGTGCGGGTACGCCTGTGCGGCAGCCAATGCGGCAGAAGCGCCGTTGGAATAGCCGCCGATGTAAACCCGGTCCGCATCGATCGAAAAACGTTTTTGCAGGTCGGCGAGTGCATGCAGCAGCGCCGCTTCACCGATATAGCTTCCCAGGGTAACGCCGCGAGCCGATACGTCGGCAACAATCAGGTTGTCGGGATTCTCTGCGGCAAACCGCGCGCCGAATGTACCATACTCCTTGGTGCTGCATATGACAAAGAGCGGGTATGTCTGCCTCGGGTCATACCCCTGCGGAAGCGTTACTCTGTAATAATTCATGCTGTCGTCCAGTGCATCATGAAAGAAAACGCGCTTCGTCCCCGGGGCATACACTTCGGCTTCCGTGCAGACATCCTCCGTCTCCAGAATCGCCTTCAGCATTTCCGCCTGCAAGAGGCGCGTATATCGCGTGGTTTCCGGTGCCCGGATGCGCATGCCCAGCGTTGTAACGGCAGCGCGTCTTTCTTCCCGCTGCCGCATGTCTCCCGCAAAGGAATCCGCTCTCTCAAGCAGCTGCGGCAGATGATCCATATAATCCTCGCGATAGAGCGTGTATGCACGCGTATGGATCCGCCCTTTGCGGTCCTTGCTGCTGATCAGCATATCCGCACGGTTAAAGTCCCCGCCGGAATCCGGCAGTTTTTGATGCGGCAGGCTGCACAGCTCTCCGAAACGGCATCGCAATGTGCAGATCCGCCTGCCCGTGCGGTGATCCGAGAATTGCGCATGATAAACGCCCCGCGCATCGAAAAGACGGGCATCGTTCGGCGTGACAATCCATGTGGGATTTGCCCCGTCGGCATAGCAATGCCGCGGTATATACAGCGATATCTGCGGCATATGCCGATCCAGATTGTTTTCACCTGCGGCTGCCAGCCACGGCGCGCCTGCCGCCGCCTCCTGCCGAATGCTCAGTTCAAAGTCCGAACCGACACAGGCATCTGCAAAAAACACATTTTCGCCGCGCTTAAGCCGCACCGTCAGAACCGGCGAACAGACTTTGAAAAGATTGATTACGCGCTGTTCCTGCCAGACCTTGCACACCGTATCGGAAGTCAGAATCAGAGAGACGTATTTCGGTTCATCCGCATACAGTGTAAAGCCGCAGCGCAGCGTGACCTTTTCCCTGACGGCAATGCTGAAATTCCCATGCGCGTCCGCATATACGGTTTCCTGCCCGAGCAATGCGCCCGGCATGGGAAAGCAATCGTGCAGATGCAGCGACTGCAAGGGCGAATAGGTCTCCACCCGGAGCGTATGTATCCAATCGGCATAGGATGCCTGTTCCATGATCCTGCCGTTCATTCCGCGCACCTCCTTTTCAGGAGAATTGCAGGCGGACGTGCAGAACGCACCTCCGTGTCTTCCGGGTCATATGTACGGTGTCCCAATGCAATCAGCGCCGCCAATCCGTGATCCTGCGTCTCAAATGTCGAAGCAAGCAGTTTGTCTGCCGCCTCGATGTTTTCGCCGATCCAACAGGCGCCGAGCCCTTCCTCTTCCGCACAGAGCAGCATATTCTGGATCGCCGCGCCGATTGCCATATCGTCCTTGGATTGTGCATAGCACCGCGTCAATGCCTTATATACGGCAATGACGCATGGCGCCGTCTCCAGAAAACGGCTGAAACGCATCAAAGCCCCCAACTGCAAAATCTTTTCCCGTTCCCGAATGATTGCAAACGCCCACGGGCGTGTGTTTTTTCCCGATGGCGCACAGGCAGCCGCCGATAACAGCTTGTTCAGGGTCTCATCCGAGACCGGCTCTGACGTGTATCGACGTATACTGTGCCTGTTTTCAATCGTCCGCATCACATCATCCATATTTATTCACATCTCCTCTCTATGGATTTGTACACCCAGTATAGTCTTTTCGGGAATAAAATGGAATTTTGATTCGGACGAAGTACTTATGGATTTGTCCTGCCGCATAAAAAAACCGGAGCGCTCGCACTCCGGTTTTTTATGGAATCCGTCACGGATTGCAGCGTGAAGAATCCGTCTTTTGCGGTCTCGGATCAGCCCTCTGCACGGAGCTTCTCTATCGTAAATGCCTCATATCGCCCGGCATTCTCCTGCATAAGCGAAGACAGCGCAGATGCATCCTCTCCGGTATTGCCGAAATAGGCATAATCCAGCGCGCCGTTCGCATTCAGGTCGGCAAAGCTGTACTGTTTCTCTGCGGAAAAGCTGAATTTCCCGTCTGCAATTCCGGCAGTCCCCTCAATTTCCAGCAGCTCGTCTTTACCGACAAAATACGCAAATTGCGGATACCCGCAGGCATACTTCTTCGGCCAGCAGACAAAGCGAAGCGTATCGCCGCCGTCCGCAAGCAGGATCACAGGCTCGTTGTAATCGGCATCGGTCGCCGCTGCGGAGAAGGTCAGCGATGTGATACCCGTCTCATCAAACACGTAATTCTCCACACTGTTGAACGGCTGCATATAGGTCAGTACGGTCTCGCCGCCGACTGCAAACAGCGCAATGCCGCCGTTGGCAAAGCGCGTCTGACGCGGCGCGTCAAACGCGATGCGGTGCTCACCGATCGACGCTGCGGTCACCTCGATGATCCGTTCGTTCTCCGCCATAAAGTCCGCCTGCATCTCCAGCGTCACTTCGCCGAAGGTTGCGGTGAATTTGCCCGCCGCCGGATGCAGCTCTGCGATGTTGTCCTCCAATGCGGCAAGCCCCTCCCGCACATCGCCGGTCCACACAAACGCATCTCTTTCTGCATGCACACGGAACCCGCCGATCGTCGTAAAGGACTCTTCTGCTGCATCTGCAGTCGTCTCCGACGTTGCGGATGCGGCGGGGTCGCTTGACGTCAACGGCTTCGTTGCAGATGCGGCAGCCGATTTGTCTTTGCAGGCGCAAAGCGATGCGGCGAGCAGCACAGTCAGACAAAGAATCAAAATACGTGATTGCATAAACATGCCTCCTGAAATAGAATTGACTTTACTTTTTTTGCGTTTTATATACCCTCGATTGACAAGGGCAGACACGGTTTTTCGGGGCTGAAACCGCACCTGACTTCGTTTTCCTCATTGGCGGGCTAATGCCCGCCTGCTTCGTCAGCCTCGTCCGGCACATTTTCCGCTCCCGAAAAACTCCCAAGGACTTTCCGGCGCATAAAAATTGGGGGTGGCGAGGAAGAGGACGAAGGTGTGCCGACCGCCCACCGAGGACGATGACGATGTCCAGCGTCAACTTTTTACCGCCGGAAAGCGTATTTGCCCTTGTCAATCGAGGGTA
>QAKK01000005.1 GCA_003343845.1 Oscillospiraceae bacterium | reverse complement strand
GGAGAGGTATCGAAGTGGTCATAACGGGGCTGACTCGAAATCAGTTTGTCTTAACGGACACGCGGGTTCGAATCCCGCCCTCTCCGCCAAAAAGAAAAGGTCGCACAAAAGTGCGACCTTTTCTTTTTCGAGATGGGTAGCCGATTTGAACACACCTCCATTGCCGGCGCAATGGATATGGCGACGCATTGCGTCGCCGGCGGGTCTCGAATCCACGCCGCGCACTTGTGCGCGGCTTTTTTCATTTCGCAGATTTTTCAAATGATGTTACGAAATATTCTCTTTTGATTATTTTTCAGTTTCTCGGACGAAATGCACTGTACCATCGACACCAAACCGATAGTCAAAGTCGGTGTTTGCACCCGAAAAGCGTACATCGGTATCATAAACATGCGAGCCGAATATGCGTGCATTTTGAACGGGATACACAATATTTACCTCCTGCCCATCGGCGCATTACCACAGATATGCGAAGAATCCGCGGTCGTCTGCTGTGCGATCGGAGATTGCGGAAATCGGAATCGGCAGTTCGATGTCCAGTGACCGCTCTCCGGTGTCGGTACCATAAACAATCCGCAAATGGGTATCATCGACGACTGTCATGGCATTTATCGCACCGATTGAATCTACAAATGTTGTTTCTATCGGGCAGGAAACCCGTTCGCAAATCGGATAGAAGACATTTGCCACATAGAGCATCAGTCCGGGATTTTCGGTATCGTCGGCATAGCGGAAATACACCATTGTATCTCCCTGCAGGTAAAAAGCGCGGTCTATCCATTCGGCAGACAGCATCTGCGTATTTCTGTCGTAATACAGCATATCCCAAAAGCCGGTGCCCATCGGCATGTAAATCTGCACCAAATCATCTGAAAGCCGCGTAGTCCCCGGTTCTCTCACATCACTGCTTATATATACCGCAGTTGTACCGTCTGCACGCAGAAGCTCAAGCGTATTACGCCATTCATCCGCAGTCGTCCAGTACCGCCGACCGAGCTCGTCTTCGTGCGTCAATACACCGGGGGAAAAGGGGACGGACAGAGATGAAATCGGCGCCGAGGTCTCCGCATCGACGGTCTGCGTGGCACCGTCTCGCCGATAGCAAATCCGGATATGGGTATCGTCGACATAAGAAATCGACTCAACCACATCGGCAGAGATAACGCTGCCGTCCGCGGGGACAACTTCAACTTTCATGCGTGCCGCATCGAAAACCTGAAACAGATTCACGCAAAGCGCACCGCTGAAACCGTCATTTAAGGGGCAAGCGGCGACTCTGTCCCGCAGCCAGTAGCACGGTGTTCTCTTGCCTTCGGACAGCTCCTGCGTCACGCCGTCGTAGAACGATATGCGTGCGTTTCCCTGCCCGTCCGTCTCGCGGATTTCCAGCAAGGACGCCGTCCGCATTGTGAATTGCGGCGCGCCGCCTTTCCAGACCGCGCGGCGGATTGCCGTATTGCCGTCCGCGTCAAGCAGTGTGTATACATATGTGCCGTCTATGCACGCAAGGCTGTAGTACTTTTCCGGGTCCGGCAGCTGTGGAGAGAAGAATTCGCTTTTTCCCCACTGCACATCAAACCCGCCAACGCCCTCGACCCACTTTTCATCCCAACCATCCGGCTTTTCCGGTGCTTCGCAGTACACCGTGTGTGAATCGCCGACTCCAAAAACAATGGCATATTCTTCAACGATTGTCACAGTTTCGGGAATATAAATTGTCTTAACATTGCCGGTTGAGCCGCAGAACGCCTCTTTTTCGATTGTCGTAACGCCTGGTGGAATCTGCACTTTCTCCACTTCATCGGCTGTCTCCTCGCTAATGCATCCTTTCCCGAGAATGCGCACGCTATCCGGTATCGTTAACTGATTTCCACAGAAGATGACGCGACCGGTTTCTTTTTCAATCAGGCAATTCTGCTCCGTATAATATTTCGGATTTTTCTCAGAAACCTCAACCAAAGCAAGCGTGCGATCCTTGGCAAAGCAGCGAGGCAAAAGGTTAGTTACACCTGCGCCGATTGTGACTTTCTCAAGCTGCCTCATCCACGAAAACGCCCATTCGCCTACTTCTTCAACGCTGTCGGGCACGACAAGCTCGCGAATTGATGTGTCAGCAAATGCATAGTCGCCGATGATCTTTAGCGTATCAGGGAGCATTATTTCCGTAAGGCTAGTCCCGGTGAATGCATGCGAGCCAATTTCCACCACGCTTTCCGGAATGTATATGGACGCAATCGGCAGATATTCAAACGCGCTAAACGCAATCACAGTTACACCGTCAGGAATGCGTTCCGTCGGTGCAGCAGCGTACAAGACATGATCCTCGCGTCCAATCAGGCAGTTATCCTCCACATACAGCACCGGATTTTCCGCACTGACTGTTATCGTCTGCAATTTTGCGCACCCCATGATATATCCGCGGTTGAATTCCGTCATACCGGCGCCGATATGGATGCTCTCGATGTTTTCACATTCTTGTATCGAAAGATAATCCATTTCCGTCAAGGTGTCCGACAAAACGATTTCTTTGACAAGCGCACATCTTTCCAATGCACCCGGCGCTATTGAAGCAATCGGCACGCCCCGATAGTGTGAGGGAATTGTCAGTGTTTCGGATCGAACATTCTCGATGTTCGTAATCCGATACTTCAGAACCCGGTAGGACCTGTCCGCCTGCAGTCTGAGCGAATAGTCCGCATCGCTGCCGTGCAGCACGGCAAAAACCGGTTTTTCGCTGCAGCCGAACAGCATTGCGCAAAGGCAACCCGCAAGGCAAATCAAAAGAAGATACTTACAAAGTGATTTTTTTGCTGTATGATGTGCTTGCATATGTTTTTCCATTCAATACTGCCTTCCTTCCGTCAATGAATCCATTCAAATCAATGCCTGTATGCAATCAGATGCGGTGAGATATCGTCCAATTTGAAAAAGCGCCATGCTTCGTCGTTTTCCTCTTCTTCGTCCGTATCGATTTCAATCTGCACGCCGTTATCCAATCCAATGCACAGCCAGTCCCGATCAACAACTGCTTTCGCGACGCGGCAGCCGTTCAGCTTTTGGTTGAGCGAAACCAGCTTTTCGGCAAACGGTTGCCTTGCCCCGCCGTCGGTTTCATCCGATTGCATCGTATAAAAATCCCGGTTTTCAAACAAAACGGTTTGACCGTCCCAAATCACAAATGAACTCTGCACATGCAGAATATACGATGCATCGTTGACGGCATCCGCATCATCAAAGCACAGCTCCAGCATATCCGCACAATGCGACACCAAAGTCAGCATTTTGCGGTTCAACACGCTGAGCATACTGCGCGCCGCCTGCGTAGTCCGAAATCTGATGCTTTGGATCTCGCTTTCTTCCTGCTTTATGCGCATTCGTACACCTGCCAGCTTATTCTTTTACCAGAATCAATTCACGCGAACCATGTTCAAGCGCGTTGTCCGCGTCCAAATGAATATGCGTATGTGCGGGAACGCTGTCCTGCGCCAGGGTGAGCAAATGCCGCGCCAAAGAAACAAGCCCCGCCTGATTGGCGGAAATCACAACGGCGTTGCCCTCTGCCGCGCATTTGATCTCAAAGCCGTTTTCCCACATCATGCGAATGGTATTCCCATCATATGCCGGAACTTCAATCTGCATTGTATTCTCCTTATTACCGTTTATTACCGTATGATCGTTTTTCCATGCGTCGGGCAATCCATGTAACAGCATTGCCGCATGAGAAACAACGGATAGCGATATGCCTGTGCCTGCGCATTTCTGTATGATGAATCTGCAAGCAGGCGGTGCAGCATGCGGATGTCCCCGTATGCTTTCTGTGCTTTCAGAGATTCGATTTCCTGCTGCACATCGGCGTTTGCCTGCTCTGTTTTTCCGTGCTGCAGAAGCAGTTCCGTCACGACCGCATATGCGTGCGTGGGCAGACAGAAGTGCGCTTCTGCACCTTTGATGTATTGCACCGCTTTGGCATCATCGCCGGATGCATAGGCAAGAAAGAATTTTGCATAATCGTCGGCATTGCTTTCAACTTCCGCAGCCACAGATGCAGGCAGTCGACTGCCTGCATATACAATGGCAAAGGCGTATGCAATCAACACATCCGCGCGCGTATTCTTACCGCAAAGCTGCAAAGCCTTTGCAAAGCAAGCGGCGGCTTTGGGATATTCGCCCATACGATACTGTGCAACGCCGCAGTTAAAAGCGGCAGCTTCCGTGTTCCTTTTTTCAAACGCCTTTTCAAAGCAATCTGCCGCCGCCGCAAACGCGCCGCGATTGTAATGCACGACGGCAGCCGCAAAAAAAGTTTTATCTGTCGGCTCAAGGGCAAGCGCCTGCTCGAAATAGTGCAGTGCAAGCCATTTGCCGTCGCGTTCACGTTCGTTTTGATCGACCGCGTTGTTCTCGCAATAAAAAACGGCTAAGTTATTCAGCGTCGTCAGGCACCGATGCCGCTTTACATTTTGTCGAAGCAAGCATTGCGCCCTATATAGCTCGCCGCCGTCCGCATACAGAATCGCCTGCCGGTTTATATCTCGATATGTAGAATCCATTGTTCTCCTTTTGACAGACAGGCTCTCCCGCCGTGCGGGTCGACCGTTATCTGCTTTTTCGCGTATATTTTACCATAACCATGCACAGCCTGTCAAGCCGCGCTTGCAGCAAACAAAAAGATCCGAAAGCGAACGCTTCGGATCTTTTTGTGCGTTTTTTCACATTTCGACTGCCTTGGCGGCAAGGGCGCGCATGGCGGGCAAACGCCGTTCAAACAGGGTCTTATACGCCATGCAATAGCGGCTGACCGCATAATCCGGTTCGCGGTCGCGGCGACAGCCGTCGCGGCAGAGAAACAGGTATTCACACGCGCGGCAATCGGCAGGCAGCTCATCGCCGCGCGCGCAGAAGCGCGCCGCCGCGTCGCTATGCAGCATCCGGGCGAACGAGGTCTCCCGAATATTTCCGAGCCGCCACGCATCGAGCGCATAAAAATCGCACGGGTAGACACTGCCGTCCGCCTCGCAGAGAAAATACGTGCCGCACTTCCCCGCCATATCGCAGGACTCCGGCAGGTAACCGAGCAGGATCGAAAGATAGTTATCCATGCGCCGCTCGCTGACATGCGCAGCCGTGAAAAAGGCATCCCGGTACAGATCAAACAGCGTGACCAACGCCTCACCATAGCGGTCGGCGTCAAGCAGATGCGCACCGTGCGCATCCAGCGGATCAAGGCAGGGGATAAACTGCACATGCCCATAGGGCGCAAGCGCCTGCCACACTGCCGGGATCTGTTCGCAGGCGGCGTTTGTCAGCACGCACAGAATGTTGAATTCCACGCCGTGGCGGCGCAGAAGCCGAATGCCGCGCAAAACGGCGGCATGGGTCGGCTGCCCCGCAGCGTCACGGCGGTGCAGATCGTGCGTTGCCGCCGTCCCGTCAAGCGAAACACCGACGAGAAAATCGTGCTGCACAAAGAAGCGGCAAAGCGCATCGGTCAGCAGCGTGCCGTTGGTTTGCAGCGCGTAGGACACAGGGATGCCGCGTGCATTGTACATCCCCACCGTCCGCACAAAACGTTCGTAGAACGCGAGCCCTGCCAACAGCGGTTCGCCGCCCTGAAACGAGAACGTGATGCCGTCTTCGGCAAAGATAAAAGCCTTGCGGATCAGCGTCTCGACCGTGGCGTCATCCATGCAGCCGCAGTCTGCCGTCTGCCGGTTCGCAGCCTCGTCCGCATAAAAGCAATAGTCGCAGCGCAGGTTGCACGCGCCGGAAACCGGCTTCAGCATGATATGAATTGACGGCATACATGCACCTCCTGCAAAGAAATCGGTTAAAGCCGAAAAAAGTTTGTCTGTCAACAGTATACCATAAGCATTGACGGCGCGCAAGTTTTCCGCTATACTGCAAATAGAAAACTCGGCAAAGGAGAATCGGCATGAGCGACAACAGACCGAATATTCTGTGGCTGTGCACGGATCAGCAGCGCTTTGACACGCTCGGCTGCTACGGCAACCCGTATGTCCGCACGCCGCATCTGGACAAGCTGGCGGCGGAGGGCGTCCGCTTTGCCGGCGCCTACTGTCAGAACCCGGTATGCACCCCGAGCCGCGCGTCTTTTCTGACCGGGCGTTACCCGCGCACCTGCCGTACACGGCAAAACGGGCAGGACATCCCCGAAGATGAGGTGCTCGTCACGCGCCTGCTGCACGACGCAGGCTATATCGGCGGTCTCTCCGGCAAGCTGCATCTTTCGTCCTGCAACTATGCCGTCTGCCAGACGACCGAGCGCCGCATCAACGACGGATACGACTATTTTGCATGGAGCCACGGTCACGGTCCCGCGCATGAGTGGATGCTGCATGAATACGCGCTGTGGCTGCGCCGGCGGGGCATCGAATATGCGCACCCGCTCCGCCCCGACTCGCGCTATGTCCGCATCGGGATGCCGCCCGAGCTGCACCAGTCCAAGTGGTGCGCCGACTGTGCAATGGAGTTTATGGACGCGGCAAAGCGGGAGGGGCGCCCGTGGTTCTTCTCACTGAACTGGTTTGACCCGCACCATGCGTTTGATCCGCCCCCGGAATACCTCGAACGCTATATGGACATCCTCGACACGCTCCCGCTGCCGAATTACGACGCGCGCGAGCTTGCGGACAAATCACCGCTCGTCCGGCGGGATCATCGCGGCGCTTACGGCAAGCCGGGCAGCTTTGCCTATGATGACATGACCGCGCGCGACCACAGGCTCATCAAGGCTGCCTATTACGCCATGATCGACTTCATCGATGTGCAGGTGGGGCGGCTGCTCGATTACCTCGGGAAGAGCGAACAGCGCGACAATACGATCATTCTCTTTCATTCGGACCACGGCGAGAGCCTCGGCGACCACGGCATATACCTCAAGGGCGGCTATTTCTATGAGGGCAATGTGCATGTGCCGCTGATCGTCAACTGGCAAAGCGGCTTCCGCCGCGGCGCGGTCGTCGATGCGCCGGTCGAGCTGGTTGACCTCGCGCCCACCCTGCTCGACGCCTGCGGTCTGCCACCCTGCAAGGGGATGCAGGGCAAGTCGCTCTACCCTTACCTGTCCGGCAAAACCGGGGTCTGCCGCCCGCACGACAACGTCTGCTGCGAGTACTACAAGACCGATATGGACGGCGAAGTCGTCGCGTTCTGCACAATGCTGTTTGACGGTCGCTACAAGCTGACGAAGGTGCATAAGCTGACCGAAAAGCTGGCAGACGGCTTCCGGGGCGAGCTCTATGACCTTGTGACCGACCCTGCCGAGCGATATAATCTTTACGACGATCCCGCACATGCGGCGGTCAAGCTCCGCCTGCTGGAAGCGCTCTGCGACCGCGAAGCGCTGACTGCCGACCCGCTCCCCGTCATGCGCGCCCCCTGGTAAACGCAAAAAAATCCGAAAGCGATGCTTTCGGATTTTTTTTTGCGTTCAGAAATGTTTGCGGAGCGTATACAGGTCGATACAGCCGACGGGGCAGACTGCGTGGCATTTGCCGCAGCCGATGCACTTGTCGTAATCGACCCTGGCGCAGAAGTTTTCGACCGTGACAGCGCCGACCTCGCATGCCTTGACGCACTTCATGCAGCCGATGCAGCCCGCTGTGCAATCCTTGCGCGTCTGTGCGCCCTTATCGTGGTTTCGGCACAGCACCGCCGCCTTGGTGGTGTCGAGCGGGAACAGATCGATAAGATTTCGCGGACAGGTCTTGATGCACAGCTTGCAGGCGCGGCACTTGTCCGGGTTGATGCGCGCAACGCCGTCGCAGAGGAAGATCGCCTCATAGGGACAGACCGCCGCGCAGTCGCCGAAGCCGAGGCAGCCGTAGGTGCAGGTTTTCGGTCCGCCGAACAGCTGCGCCGCCATTTTGCAGGACTGCACGCCCTCATAGTCGAGCTTGGTGCCGACATTTTCGCAGTTGCCGCGGCACATGACGGCGGCGACCTGCGGCTTGACCTTGCCCGCTTCCCTGCCGAGCACACCGGCAACGGCAGCGGCGACATCGTTGCCGCCGGGAACACAGAGGTTACATTCGATTTGATCATCGGCGGCAAGCGCGGCAGCGTAGCCGTCGCAGCCGCTGTAGCCGCAGGCGCCGCAGTTTGCACCGGGCAGGCAGTCGCGCACCTTTTTCTCGGTCTCATTGACCGGGACGGCGAAGACCGCCGAGGCGACCGCCAGTCCGAGACCGGCGACAAGCCCGATGGCGGCGACGATGAGTACGGGAATGAGAATAGCTGACATCATCGCACCCCCTCAACCGAAGATCGTCTCGACGATGCCCGTGAAGCCGAGGAAGGACACCGAGACGAGCGAAGCCGCGACCAGCGTGATGGGCAGCCCCTGCATAAACTTCGGAATGTCGCAGGATTCCATGCGTTCCCGCACGCCTGCGAACATGACCATTGCCAGCATGAAGCCGAGACCCGCGCCGACCGAATTGAACATCGACTGCGCAAAGCCGTAGCCCTTGTCGATGTTGAGCAGGACGACGCCGAGCACCGCGCAGTTGGTGGTGATCAGCGGCAGATAGATGCCGAGCGCGCTGTAGAGCGCGGGCATGTACTTTTTGAGCACAATCTCGACAAACTGCACCAGCGCCGCAATTACGAGGATGAAGACGATGGTTTGCAGATATTCGAGGTCACATTTGACAAGCAGCCCATTGATGGGATAAGTAACCGCCGTAGACAGCGCCATGACGAAGATGACCGCCGCGCTCATGCCGACCGCGGTGTTCAGCTTTTTCGAGACGCCGAGAAACGGACAGATGCCGAGAAACTGCGACAGGACGAAGTTCTGCGTGAGAATCGCGGTGAGCAGGATAGCGAGAAGCCCTTTTGTCATTTCCATCAGTTCTGCGCCTCCTTTGCATCGGTTTTGCCGCAGGATTCATGCGCGGTGAGCGTGCAGGATGCCGCCATGGGACATGCCTCGCAGCCGCGCAGCTCGGCGCGCGGCTTGCCGCGCTTCTCGGCAAGATGATTGACCACCGCCATCAGAATGCCGAAGACGAAGAAGCCGCCGGGCGGCAGGATGAAGATGAGCATCGGATTCTCGGACAGCACGGGAATGCTCAGACCGAGGAAGGAGCCTGCGCCGAGGATCTCGCGCACGGAGCTCATCAGAAAGAGCGCCGCCGTGAAGCCGACACCCATGCCAAGCCCGTCTGCCGCAGACGCGAGGACGGGATTCTTGCCCGCAAACGCCTCGGCTCTGCCGAGGATGATGCAGTTGACGACGATCAGAGGCAGATACACGCCGAGGCTCTCATTGAGCGACGGCAGGAACGCCTTGACAAGCATCTGCACGATTGTGACGAAGGACGCAATGATGACGACATACGCCGGGATGCGCACCTTCTCGGGAATGACCTTGCGCAGCGCCGAAATGACGACATTGGAGCAGACCAGGACGACCGCCGCAGCGATGCCCATGCCGACCGCGCTTGAGACCGAGGTCGTGGTCGCCAGCGTCGGGCAGGTGCCGAGCACCAGGCGGAGCACCGGG
The DNA here is from genome assembly GCA_003343845.1 of Oscillospiraceae bacterium. Taxonomy (GTDB): domain Bacteria; phylum Bacillota; class Clostridia; order Oscillospirales; family CAG-272; genus UMGS902. Next base: position 16,532 of record QAKK01000005.1, on the reverse strand, counting down.
TTTTCGGCAAGGATGCCCTTGGAAAATTCTTTGATGAGCGACTTTTTTTCTGCCATCAGGATGCACCTCCTTCGATGGCGCGATCAGCGGCAAGCGCCGCATTCACCGCGCTTGTGACCGCTTTGGATGTAATGGTTGCGGCGGTGATCGCCTGCACGTTTTCCCCGTCGTTTGAGGTCTTGCTGACGGTGAGCGTGCCGGATTTGCCGACGAAACGGTTCTTGAATGCAGGCTTTGTCGAGTTGGCGCCCAGCCCCGGCGTCTCGCTGTGCGAGAGGATCTCGATGCCGGTGATTTTGCCATCTGCGTCAATGCCGATCATGACGCTGACCGTACCGCCGTAGCCCTTGGCGGCAGCGGTGAAGACGCGTCCGACGGTGTTTCCGTCCGCGTCAAGCGCGTTGCAATATGTAAGCGTGTCATAGGTCTGCTCTTCGCCGAAGTCGGCGGCGTCGGGCATGACCGTGCGGCGCGCGGCGATCGCGTTTTCCCGCTCAGTCTCGGCGATGCGGGCAGCGGTGACGCTGTTGGTCAGCGCGAGCAGCGCGGTTGCCGCCGCACAGATGAGGAGCAGGGCGAGCGCCGGCTTCAGAATTTCTTTCGGAGACAGCTTCATTTCGTCGCCTCCTTCTTTTCCTTTTCCGCACCGAAGGCGCGCGGCAGGGTCAGCCGCTCGATGTGCGGGACGAGGATGTTCATCAGGATGATCGAGAAGGACACGCCCTCGGGCAGCGAGCCGTACAAGCGGATGACCGAGGTGATAATACCGCAGCCGATGCCGAAGATCCACTTGCCCTTCGCGGTAATCGGCGAGGTGGCATAGTCGGTCGCCATGAAGAAGGCGCCGAGCAGGAGACCGCCGCCGAGCAGCTCATAGGCGACAAAGCGGAGGTCGCCGTGTCCTGCGAGCAGCATCCAGACGGCAACCGTGCCGATGTAGGCTGCCGGAATGATCGGGGAGATCACGCGGCGGATGATGAGATACAACCCGCCGACGAGCAGCGCCAGCGCGCAGACCTCACCCATCGAGCCGCCGTGATAACCGACGAGCATCTGCCAGAGCGAGGGCAGATCGGCGGACAGATTGCCGCCAGACGAGGCGGCGAGGGACGCCATCGGCGTCGCCGTGGTGACAGCGTCCGCGCTCCATGCGCTCGCAAGCGGCGCTGTCCAGCGCGCCATCGCCGTGGGGAACGAGACCATTAAAATGATACGCGCCGTCATGGCGGGATTGACGAAATTCTGTCCGATGCCGCCGAACATCTGCTTGACGACGACGATGGCGACGATGCTGCCGATCGCCGCCATCCACAGCGGGAGCGTGGCGGGCAGGTTGAGCGCGAGGATGAGACCGGTGACGACCGCGCTGAGGTCGCCGAGGGTGTTCGGGCGCTTCATCACGCGGCGGAAGACCCACTCGGCAAGCACTGCCGTGCCGATGCAGACCGCCGTGAGCACGAGCGCGCGGCTGCCGAACCAGACCACCGCCATCACAAGGGCGGGCAGCAGCGAAATGATCACGTCGCCCATCACGCCGGTTGTGGTCTCCGGGCTGTGAATATGCGGCGACGCGCTGACAAGCAGTTTTTTCATCCCCTGTTCCCTCCTTCTTTCAGAATCTGTTTGCCGAGGCGCATATACTGCACCAGCGGGCGACCCGACGGACAGGCGAATGCGCAGGAGCCGCATTCCATGCAGGTCATGACGTTCATTTTCGCGAGTGCGTCGGTGTCCTTGACGCGCGAGTAGCGTTCGATCAGCGTGGGCATCAGGCTCATTGGGCAGACCTCGACGCAGCGACCGCAGCGGATGCAGTCGCGCACGGTCTTCTCCATGTCATGCTCGTCCGCAAAGGCAAGCAGCGCGTTATTCTGCTTGCAGAACGGCGCATCGGTGCCGCAGACGGCAATGCCCATCATCGGACCGCCCGAGATGATCTTGCGCGGCTCTGTCTTAAAGCCGCCGCAGAAATCCACGATATCCGAGAGCGACGTGCCGATCGGCACGCGCAGATTCTTCGGCTCGGCAATCGCCGTGCCGTCCACCGTGACCGAGCGGCTGACCAGCGGCTTGCCGGTCTTGAGATAGCGCGAAATGAACGCGACCGAGGCGACGTTCATCACGATGCAGCCGACATCCGCCGGCAGCTTGCCGGGCGGAACGCGCCTGCCCGTGGCGGACAGCACCATCATTTTCTCCGCGCCCTGCGGATAGCGGGAACGCAGCGTCATCACGCGCACGATATTGCCCGCGTCCAGATCCTCGTCGGCGATGGCGCTGAGTTTTTTGATCGCCTCCGGCTTGTTATCCTCCACCGCGATGATGACGCGGGAGAAGCCGAAATACTTTTTCAAAACGTTGATGCCGCCGAGAATGTCATAGGCATGCTCGATGCACTCGCGGTAGTCCACGGTGATATACGGCTCACATTCCGCAGCGTTGACGATCAGCGTATCGACCTGCTTATCCGGCGGCACGGTCAGCTTGACGTGGCAGGGGAAACCCGCGCCGCCGAGACCGACCAGACCCGATGCGCGCACTGCGGCGATCAGCTCCTCCTTGGAGTTGACCGCAGGCGGCGTCAGCCCGTCAAAGAGCCGCATCTCGCCGTCGGATTTAATAGTCACGCCTTTTGTCACAAGCCCGTTTGCCAGCCGGACATCGCCGACTGCCGTGACCGTACCGGAGATACTGGCATGGATCGGCGCGCTGACGAATTTGTCACTGTCGCCGATGACCTGTCCGACCGCCACGCTGTCACCGACCTTGACGGTCGGGGTGCAGGGCGCGCCTATATGCTGCTGCATCGGGAGCACTACCGTTTCCGGTGCGGGCATCCGCACGACCGACATCTCCGCCGTGTTCTTGCGGTGGGGTACGCGGACGCCGCCGCGCCCGCGCGCAACAGCATGAAGAATGCCTGTTTCTTTGTTCATGGATGTGCATCCTTTCCTCGAAAATACAAATCAAACACCGCGGCAATGCGCGGCATCACGATATTCAGAATCACGCCGGTCACAAAACCGGTAAGCGCGGCAAGCAGCAGAAGATACTTGCCGTAGTGAAACAATGCGGGTGTGCCGGAGAGCGCGGCTGCCGCGGCAAGCTGCCCCACATTGTGGCAGACAGCGGCGATCAGGCTCACGCCGATGTAGCTCATCCGCCGCGGCGCGCGCAACAGCAGCCACAGTGCAAGCGTGGAAAGCAGCCCGCCCGCAAGGCTCATAAGCGCCGCCGTGCCGCCGCGCGTAAGCCATGCAAACGCCGCCTTGCACAGCGTGACATACACGCCGCCGCCGAGCGAGAACGCCGAGACGGCAAAGGTCGTGACAATGTTGGAAAGCCCCGGCTTTGCCCCCGGCGGCAAAAACGGCAGCGCAGGCAGGAGCGCGGATTCAAACGCGGCAATCACCACCGCCAGCGCGCCGAGCAGCCCGAAGACGGCAATGCTGCGCGCGCCGCGCGAAAGTTTTCTCTGTTTCATAGGCACCTCACCCGGTCACAGCATCCGCACCGCCGCTGCCGCTCAAATAGACAGCCACACGCATCGGCACGCACGCCATGCAGTCGCCTGCGCGCGTCATTTCGCCGCGGCGAACGCAGAGCTTATCCGGGCAGTCCGCCTCGGCAAAAGCGATTGCCCCGCGGCGCACGGCAAGCGTGCAGCCGCCGACCGTGCAGGTATACGGCGCATCCACAGCGGAAAGGTCGATCCGCTGCACAACCGCGCCGTCCGCGCAGATCACGGCATACACCGTATCCCCACGCGGCAGGTCGAGCAGAAAAAGCGCCGCCGACAGTACAAGGATCAGGCACAGGACAAGCACGTCGCCACGGCAAAACCCGATCCGTCTCTTCCCCGCCGTCATTGTGAAAACACCACATCGCCGACGGTCATGACCGTGCCATCCGTCCGAACGAAGACCGCCCCCGCGCCGAACGCAAGGGCAAGCGCCCTGCCCCGTGCCTCGCCGAGCACAAAGCAAGCGGTGGACAGCGCGTCGCTGAGCAGTCCGCTCTTGCAGACCACCGTCACCGATACAAGATCACTCTTCGCCGGATAGCCCGTGGCGGGATCGAGCAGATGATGGTAGCGCACGCCGTCTTTTTCAAAATACTTTTCGTAGTCGCCCGAGGTGGAGACGCAGCCCTCCGCAAGCGTGATCACGCCGAGATAGCTGTCCGCATCTCGGGGATGGCGCACGGCAATGCGCCACTTGTCCCCTGCGGCATTGCGCCTGCCAAAGGCAAGCACGCTGCCGCCGACCGAGACGACTGCGCCGCTGACACCGCGTGCCGCCAGCACATCGCGCACCGCGTCGCACGCCGCGCCCTTGCCGACCGCGCCGAGGTCGATCTGCGTCCCTGCGTCGGCGGTGATGGTATCGCCGTCCACTGTGATCCGGTTGTAATCTACGGAAGAAAGGGCACTTTCGATCTCGCCCGCATCCGGCAGCACGCCGCCGCCGTCAAAATCCCACAGTTTTGTGAGCGCACCGACCGTGATGTCAAACGCGCCGTCCGACGCCGCAGAAACCGCGCGGCACGCAGTGACGGCATCGGCAAGTACTTCGCTTTCGGCGCGCCCCGTGCGGTTCAGCACCGAGACGGCGGTAGTGTCGATGTTCCGCGAGATCTCGTTTTCCAGCGCCGTGACCGATGCCAGGACGGCAGCGGCATCGTCCTCACTCCCGCCGTACAACTTTGCAGTGACGACCGTGCCCATGGCAAAGCCGCTTTTCGCAACTGCTTTGAAATCGGTGTGCAGCCAGCCGACAAACAAAACGGCGGCAAGCACCGTCGCAAACAGAGCGACGAGCATGTTCCGCTTTTTCTGCATCGCCGCACCGCCTCTCCGTTTTGTTTATTTCCAAACCATTATACCGTATTCCTTTGTGAAATTCAAGGTGACAAGCGCCGGAAATTCCGAATTTCAAGCCATTTTTCAAAATATCGGCGGTTTGCACAGAATTGTTAAAAAAAACACCGTTCTGCTTAAAAAAACGCCGTGCATAACGCGCGGCGTTTTCCTTTATTCTTCTGTACTCGTTCCCAGCGAAGGATCAAACACCATGTCGCTGAACACCCGCATCATACGGTCATCGTCGAAGTACTGATCCAGCAGGCGCTCGGTGCGGCTCTGCGGTGCGATGCCGTGGATCCGTTCCGACCAGCGATAGACCGACGCGCCCGTGACCAGCAGATTGATCGCCATATAAGCGGAAAGCGCCACGCAGGCAAGCCGCCCGAACTTTTTCTCGGGGCGCTGCCGCGCCTTCTCGATGAGCGGGAATGCGAGCTTGGCAAACGCCACGCCGAGCAAACCCCAGATCGCCGTCATATGCAGCGTGATGCGCCCGTTCAGGTTGAACGGGTCGCCGCTGTAATCCCAGGACCGCGAGCCGAAGATCAGCTCCTGCAGGTAGCTTGCGACATACTCCACGGCGCTGCCTGCCGCCGCAAACACCAAAAACTGCACGAAAAAGCTCTTTTCCGCGATCGCATAGGTCACAACATAAATGACCACCGCGCCGACACCGTACACAAGGCAGAACGGTCCCCACACGGTTGCCGCATGGTTCTCCCAGTGTCCGAGGAGAATGATGCGCCAGATCCCCTCCAGCACAAAACCGGTCACACTGCCGAAGAAGAACAGCCAAAACAGGGTCGAGTATTCGATTTTCGGTTTTCCGTTTCTTTTCATAAAGCCCCCTACTCTGCACGCTCAAGTTTGCGCAAGGCTCGACAGGATTATACCATAAAGGCGGCGAGCCGTCAAGCCGCAACAGAAAAAGCGGCACACCGCGCGGTGTACCGCTTTTTTGTTTATTATTCGTTATGCCTCGGGCGTTTCTTCGTGTGCGGGTGCATCCGGGCTCTGCACAACAACGGTGGTGTCGCTGTTCTTGGTCACCAGCTTTGCGCCGAGCGCACCGGCGATCAGCGATTTGATGTCGATGCCCATACCGGCAGTCAGCCCCTCGGTGACCTGCGTGGTGCCGTTGATGATGTCGCCGAGCAGCTTTGCACTGTTGCCCTCGCCGTACATCGTGATCTTGTCGACCTTGGAGAGCGGCTCGGCAACGTTCTTGGCGATCTCGGGCAGCGCGCCCATGACCATCTCGACGATGGCTGCTTCGCCGTACTTCTTCATTGCCTCTGCCTTCTTGTCGATACCCTGTGCCTCTGCGATGGCTTTTGCCTCGATGGCTTCCGCCTCCGCCTTACCGACAGCGGCGATACCGGCTGCCTCCTGCTCCTTCATGTAACGGATGGCTTCCGCCTCGGCGCGCTTTGCCTCAGCTGCCTTCTGCTGCTCAAAGAGGCGCGCTTCCGCGTCCTTCTGACGCTTGTAGAGGTCTGCCTCTGCCTCCTGTTCGGCGCGATAGCGCTCGGCGTCCGCCTGTGCGCGGATCTCCGCATCGAGGACGGACTTCTTGACCTCGACCTCGCGTCCCTTCAGCTCGGTCTCGCGCTCCGCCTTAGCGATCTGCGCATTGACGGTTGCGGTCTCGATGGCGCGCTGCTGTTCCTGCGCCTGAATCTTATAGGCGGCGTCCGCCTCCGCCTTCTTGGTGTCTTCCTGCACCTTCAGCTCGGACTGCTTGATCGCAAGATCGTTCTGCTTCTGCGCGATCTGCATATCTGCCTCGACCTGTGCGTCATTGGAGGCTTTCGCTGCCTGCGCCTGTGCGATGGCAACATCCCTCTCCGCCTCTGCCTTGGCAATGGCGGCGTCCTTCTGGATCTTGCTCATGTTGTCCTGACCGAGCGAGTTGATCAGGCTGTTCTCGTCGGTGACGCGCTGAATGTTGCAGGAGATGATCTGAATGCCCAGCGCGTTCATGTCGGTCTGCGCCTTCGCCTGCACTTCATCACCGAATTTCTTGCGGTCGTTGCAGATTTCCTTCAGCGTGATCGTACCGATGATCTCACGCATGTTACCCTGCAATGAATCCACGATCGCACGGTTGAAATCCTCCTCGGTCATGTTGAGGAAGTTCTTCATCGCGAGCTGAATGCCCTCCGGGTCGGTCATGACGCGCACCTTGGCAACCGCGTCCACATCCACGCCGATAAAGTCCTGCGTGGGGATGTAGCCCTCGGACTTGATGTCGATCGAGATCTGACGCACGATCAGCTTATCCACGCGTTCAAAGAACGGAATCTTCACGCCTGCACGACCGATCAGCACCTTCGGGTGGCGGCGCAGACCCGAGATGATGTAGGCTACGTCCGGCGGCGCCTTGACATAGCCGAGCAGAAAGAACACAACGATGACGATTGCCGCCGTGATCAGAGCGGGGGCTGCCTGTACCAAAAAGTTCATATTTTTCTCCTTTTCCGTCGTTCTGCCGCCCGTACAGCGGCATTTTTTGCGGGTTTCTGCCTGTGTAACGCGGGGCTGCACGGATTTTCGCAGGTGATCTGCAAAAAAATGCACATCCTGCATACAGTATAGCATATCCGGTTGAGAGCGTCAAGATTCCGCCGGGCGGTTGTTTCTTTTCTTTTCGGGTTGCGCTGCGCGCCCGGATGTAGTATACTGAAAGCAACAAAACAAGGCGGGAAAACGATGGAATATATTCTGATCACAGGTGCGTACGGCGGCATGGGGCGCGCGGCGGTACAGGCGCTCCGCGCGCGCGGATACGGGATTTTTGCGCTTGACCGCAAGGTCGAACCGAGCGGCGACGCGGGCGTGATCCCCATCAAGGCGGATCTGACCGATGCCGCAAGCGTCGCCTCGGCGGTCGCCGCCGTGCGCGCCGTCACGGACAGACTGCTTGCCATTGTCCATTTTGCAGGCATTTACATGCTGGATTCGCTCATCGAGATTGAGCCTGCGCGGTTTGAAGAGAGCTTCCGCATCAATCTCGGCGGCGCGTTTACGGTCAACCGGCTCTTCTTCCCCCTGCTCGGGCGCGGCAGCCGGATCCTCATCACCACAAGCGAACTCGCGCCGCTTGATCCGCTGCCCTTCACCGGGCTGTACGGCGTGACCAAATGCGCGCTCGACCGTTACGCCTTCGCGCTCGGCATGGAGCTGCAGCTGCTCGGCATTTCGGTATCGGTTCTGCGTGCGGGCGCGGTCAGCACCGGCATGCTCGGCGCGTCCACCGACGCGTTGACGGCGTTCTGCGCGAAGACCGCGCTCTACCGCTGCAATGCCGCCCGTTTTCGCCGGATCGTCGACAGCGTAGAGGCAAAGAGCGTTCCGCCCGAGCGGATCGCAAAAAAGGTTCTGCACATTCTCGGTGCAAAGCGCCCCGCATTTGCCTATGCAATCAACCGCAACCCGCTGCTCCGGCTGCTCAACCTGCTGCCGAAGCGGATGCAGCTGTGGGCGATCCGCCTGGTGCTGCGGGAGAAGGCGGACAAGCATGGTTAAAGAACTTTGGCACGACCCGCTGTTTCTCGCCGCAAAATCGGCGGATGCCACCGCGGAGGACCGCGATACCGCAAAGGATCTGTTGGACACGCTGATGGCGCATGCCGACACCTGCGTCGGCATGGCGGCAAATATGATCGGTGTCCGCAAACGGATCATCGCCTTTCTGGACGAAAGCGGCAAACGCCCGGTTTACACCGTCATGTTCAACCCGGAGATCCTGCGTGCGGACGGCGCTTATCAAACCGAGGAGGGCTGCCTGTCGCTGCTCGGTGCGCCGCGAAAATGCCGTCGCTATCAGACCGTTAAGGTACGCTACACCACGCCGGACATGCAGACGCGCATCAAGACCTACACCGGCTTTACCGCGCAGATCATCCAGCATGAGATCGACCATTGCAGCGGTGTGCTGATCTGAACGCTGCGTATAAGCTGAAAGCGCCGTTTATGACCCAAGTAGTCGCAGCCCTCCCATGGCAAGGCAACAGATTTATGATCTGTCAACGCCTAGCGCGCAAGGCGCGCGGGCTTTTGTGGGAGCGAAAAAGGGTGGATGCGAAGCTGTCGCATCCACCCTTTTTACATTGCCGGACGCGCCGCAAGGCGCGTTTTTTCTGTTTATCCGTGCAGGAACGCGCGGATGGTCCGAACGTAGTCCCCCGCCTTGAGCACCGTGGACAAATGCCCGCCCGAAACATAGGAAATCTGCGGGTCATGCATCAGTCTGATGAGATCCGCCTGCATTTCGCCCGAGAAAAAGTCCTTGTCCGGCAGGATAAGCAGGATTTTTCCCGCAAGCGACGCAAAATCCGCCTCGGTCACGGGCTTCTGATTCATAAGATCGGCGAGCAGACCCGAGATATGCACATCCTTTTCCTGCTCGTAATCCTTAAAGATCGTCTCGAACATATCCTGCGCGTATGCGACCTCATCGGCACTCTCGTCCCGGACATGGCGCATCCCCGCCTTTATGAGCGTCGGCTTCAGTTTTTCATAGTTGCAGTGCTTCATATACCACAGCATCAGCGGAGCAAGGAAGTATTTCCTTTTCAGGCTTTTCAGCGTTTTCGCATCCATGCCGCCGGTCGAAATGAGGATCAGTCCGCCGACCTCACCCGGGTACTTCTGCACATAGATCTGCGCGACCATGCCGCCGTCGCTCGCGCCGATCAGAATTGGCGCTTCGATACCGAGCTTCCGAAAAAATGCATGCATTCCCGTCACAAGCGCCTGATTGGTACGCAGCTCTCGCGGATAATCAAACAGAAGGACGCGGCAGTCGCCCGAGAGCGCGCCCGCATAGTCCATCCACATTTCCAGCGTGTTCATCCCGCCGTTCAGGAAGACAAGTGTTTTGCCGCCTGCACTGCCGCACAGGATATAGCGGAATCGTGCGCCGTCGACGGTGACCTCCTCACACGGATGTGCCGCCGAAAAAGTTTTCAGTTTTTCCGAATATAACACCTTGTTTTCATTCTCCTTTATTCTCACGGTTTTCGGAATCCGGGCAGCGGATCAGATCGTACAGCACGCCGCATGCGCCGAAACGGCGCGTGCCTGCAAGCTCCATGCCGAGGTGTATGTATTTATCGCATTTGGATTTTGCGTCGGTATCAAGGATTACCGGCACGCCGAGCCGATTGCCCTCAGCGAATGCCATCTCCATCACCTTCCGCATATAGCCCTGTCCCTGATACGGTTCTCTGACACAAACCATACCGACATAGATGTATGGTTTCTTTGCCTTGTCAAGCTGTTTGCCGAGCCCCGAGCCGCCCTTTGCCATGATCCGCATAAAGCGGATCAGATCGCCGATGCGCATGGAGCCGAGCAGTGCCCTTGCCAGCGGAATTTCGTCCTTTATGCTGACTTTCTGCCCGGGGAGCTTATAGGCAATATAGCCCTCGCCCCTCTCCCCGGTGGCATACAGCATCCCGCTTTGCAATGCCATGCGGACATAGCCACAGATAAACGCCGCCGCGGCGTCCCGGCTCGGAAATGCGTCGATCAGCCCGTGCTCCGTACTGTAATCATAATAACCAAAGGCGTGTCCGATATCCCGGATGACCGTTTCGTCCAATGCTGTGACCTTCATTGCGATTGCAATCCTTTCCTCTGCCTGTTTTCTCGGCTTTACCCCAGCGCCACATCCAAAACCATCATAACGCTGAACCCCACAGCAAAGAAAACCGTCCCGATGTTGGAGTGTGGTTCCCGGGACATTTCCGGAATCAACTCCTCGACGACCACATAGAGCATAGCCCCGGCGGCAAAGCTCAACAGATACGGCAGCGCCGGTATGATAAGCTGTGCGGCAAGAATCGTCAGGATCGCGCCGATCGGCTCCACAATCCCGGAAAGTACGCCGCCGAGAAACGCTTTTTTCTTGCTTTCGCCTTCCGCACGGAGCGGCATTGAGATAATTGCCCCTTCGGGGAAATTCTGAATTGCAATGCCGAGCGACAGGGTGAGCGCGCTCGCCGCCGTGATCCGGGAACTTCCGGAAAGGAATCCGGCGTACATCACGCCGACCGCCATGCCCTCCGGAATATTATGCAGTGTAACCGCCAGAACCATCATTGCCGTGCGGCTCAGGTTGCTGCGCGGACCTTCCGTCTGCTCGCTCCCCACATGAAGATGCGGAATCAGATGGTCAAGCGTGAGCAGAAACAGCACGCCAAGCCAGAATCCCGCAAACGCCGGGAAGAAAGCGAAGCGCCCAAGGTGTTCCGACTGCTCAATGGCAGGGATCAGCAGGCTCCAGACCGAAGCAGCCGTCATCACCCCCGCGGCAAATCCGGCAAGGGAACGCTGGACCGAATCGCCCAATGACTTTTTCATGAAGAATACGCAAGCCGCGCCCGCGGCTGTGCCGAGAAAAGGAATCAGGACGCCGAGAAAAGTTTGCATTGCAGAATCCTCCCTTCACGGTTTCAGAGCAACAATGCGCCTCGGCTGTGTAAGCGGTTCCGCCTGCGCATTGTTGTGCGCGGCATTGCCGCGCGCCGACGCGCCGGGAAGCCGATACACACCGCGCAGCAATGCCGCAAAAATGCTCATGTTCAAAGCCCCTTTTCAAGCACAACGATCTTGTTGGATATGTTCCGCACAACCGGAATTTTTCCGAGCAGCTTATAGACAGGCACAAACTCCGCCATGCCCTCTGTCAGCGCATGCTCCTCCGCAAACCGGAAATCCGGCAGAAGCGAAGCGAGCGCCTTGCCGTCCCGGATGCCCCATGTGAACTTCGCGCGGCTGCCCTCGATGGATTTTTCCTTAAAATGCTTGACGACGGTCGGATTCATGATCTCGGCCAGCACGGTTGCCGTTTCAAACCGCTTGTCAATCACCGCAAAGATCCGCCGGACATCCGCCTCGGACAGGTACATGGTGAGTCCCTCGATGATGATCAGCGCGGGGACATCCCGCTCTGCGATCTCCCCGCCGAAATCCGCCATGGCGGACATGGCGATCTGCGAGACGCTGCCGCTCTCCGGCAACAGCTTTTCCCGCACGGCGATCGTCTCGGGCAGATCAAGATTGTACCAGTGCGCATAGCCGTGCATCCGATAGCACCGCGTATCCAGTCCGCAGGCAATGTTGACAACAACCGCGCCGGGGTGCCCGCCAAGCCATGCCGCCGTCAGCCGGTCCAGCACGATCGTGCGGGCAATGACACCGCTGCGCATGGCGGTATCCCGCTCCGCAAGAGAAAAATCATAGTCCAGACGGCGAATGATCTCCTCCGCCTTTTCGTCCCGGATTGCGCCGCGCGCGGCGCTTTCCCTTGCACGTGCATATACGGTCTGCAGCATGGTTTCCGGCACACCGGAAAGTCTGATTTTTTCAGGCATATTTCTCGTATTCCTTCCCTTTTCTTTTCCGTTTCGGTTTGCCGGGCAGCCCAGACGGTGTTTTCCGTCATCCGGATGCACAGCGCCGCATTGCCCGAGCCCTGACTCAAGACAAAGTCCCATCCGAAGATCTCCGCGCCGCATGCCTGCCGGATATCTCCGTTTTTGCAAGTTAGTCATTGCTAACCAATAGGCATTTGAAAAGCTGCCGTGCGGCAGCTTCCGCTTTATTCTGCAGGCAACCCGTTGGTTTTATCATAGCACGCAGTGCAGCACTTCGCAAGAGGAAATTCGGATTTTACGGAAAAACGGAGAAAAAATGTAAAAATGACGGTCAAACCGTAAAATTGTGTCCGTTCGGCGTAGACACAGGCGTTTTGCGGTGCTATACTGTTGATCGGTTAGCAGTACCTAACTCGAAAAGCGAAAGAGGAATCGGATATGAAACCAAAAACGGAAAAGAAGAGCTTTCTGCACGCGCTCTTTGCCTATGCGGCGGGTGAGAAGAAAAAGCTGCTTTTGTCGGTCGTCCTGTCGGTCCTGTCGGTCACCCTCGGGCTTGTGCCGTTCTACTGCATGTACCGGCTGATCTGCCTGTTCACGGCAGACGCGGTGACGGCGGGCGGCATTACCCTGTGGTGTCTGTCGGCGCTTGCGGCATACGCGGCGAAAATTCTGACCTTCACCCTCTCCACGGGCATATCGCACAGCATGGCATACACCATTCTGGAGAGGCTGCGCCTGCGCCTTGCCGACCGGTTTCTGCATGCGCCGCTCGGCGACGTGGAAAGCCACACCATCGGCGAGATCAAGAGCATGATGGTGGACAAGATCGAAAACCTGGAGCCGCCGCTGGCGCACATGATCCCCGAGGGCGCGGGGCATATCGTCCTGCCGATCGTCAGCATCATCGCCCTCGCGGCGCTTGACTGGCGTCTGGCGCTCGCCTCGCTTGTGACGCTGCCGCTGTCGGTCGTCTGCATGGGTCTGACCTTCAAGATCAGCGGCAAAAACTTTGCAAAGTACGACGAATCCGCAAACTACATGAACAGCACGATCGTTGAATACATCGAGGGCATCGAGGTCATTAAGGCGTTTGGCAGAGCCGGCGTTTCCTATGAAAAATACGCGGGCGCCATCACCGACTTCCGCACCTTTGTGGTCAAGTGGCTGACCTCTACCTTTGCCACCATGAAACTCAGCTTTGCGTTGTTCCCGTCCACGCTGATCGGCACGCTGCCGGCGGCGCTGGCGCTGGCAAACGGCGGCAGCATTACCGCGCCGCAGGCGGCGCTCGCCGTGATGCTCTCGATGTCCATGGTCGGCTCGCTGGCAAAGCTCGAGGTCTTCTCCGAAAACATGCGGCAGGTGCAGTTCACCGTCGGGAACCTTGAAGAATTTCTCGAAATGCCCGCACTCCCCGAGGCGGCAAAGCGCGCCGACATCGGAAACACCGATGTGGAGCTGAAAAACGTGCACTTTTCCTACACGGGGAACGAAAAGGACGAAGTGCTGCACGGCATCCATCTGAAGCTCCCCGCAGGCAGCTTTACGGCGCTCGTCGGTCCGTCCGGCGGCGGCAAATCAACGGTTGCCAAGCTGATCGCAAGGTTCTGGGACGTGACGGCAGGCGAAATCACCATCGGCGGCGTAAACATCAAGGATATACCGCTCGCGCAGCAGTCCGAGACGGTCAGCTTTGTCACGCAGGACAACTTCCTGTTCCGCTGCTCCCTGCTTGAAAACATCCGCCTCGGCAAACCGGATGCCACCGATGAAGAGGTGCGCGCGGCAGCGCGTGCCGCGCAATGCGAGACGTTCATCGAAAAGCTGCCGCAGGGCTACGACACGCCCGCAGGCGAGGCGGGCAAACGCCTCTCGGGCGGTGAAAAGCAGCGCATCGCCATTGCCCGCATGATTCTGAAGGATACGCCGATCGTCATTCTCGACGAAGCCACCGCCTTTACGGACCCCGAAAACGAGGACAAGATTCAGCGGAGCCTTGCGGAGCTGACCAGAGGCAAAACGCTGCTTGTCATCGCGCACAGGCTGTCCACCATTCAGCATGCCGACAACATTGTCGTGTTGAAGGGCGGCAGGATCGAAGCCGAAGGCAGCCAGGAAGCGCTGCTTGCCGGTTGCCCGCTCTACCGCGACATGTGGCAGGCGCACATCGGCGCAAAGAACTGGGCGGTTTCAGCCGCAAAGCAGGAGGGATAAGCGATGTTCAGAACCGTAAAACGCATCATTGACTGGTGCGGCGCATGCAAGGGGAAGCTGTATCTCGGCTTTGTCATGACCTTCTTCTCGCACATCTTTGCCGCGCTGCCCGTGGGGCTTGCCGCCTACACCGTCGGCAGACTGATCGAGGCGCAGCGGAGCCACACGGCGTTTGATACTGCGTGGATCGGAAGATCCGTCCTGATCCAGCTTGTGCTCGTGTTCTTCCGCTTTCTGTTCGACTATTTCCGTGCAAGGCTGCAGGAGCCGGTCGGCTATCAGCTCACCGCGCGCGACCGTCTTGCGGTCGGCGATGCCCTGAAGCGCGTTTCGCTCGGCTATTTCGGGCAGATCAGCACCGGCAGCATTCTGAACTCCATCACCACCGGGCTCTCCACGCTGGAGGGCATGGGCATCCGCATGATCGACAACTTTGTCGGCGGGTACCTGAACTTTCTCGTGATCTTCATCGGGCTCGCGGTATGCAGCCCGCTCACGGCGCTGATCGCACTGGCAGCCGCGCTGCTCTCCTTCGGCTTCATGCTGATCATCTCGCACTACAGCCGCGTCCATGCAGCCGCGGAGGCGCAAGCCAACCGCGATCTGACCGGCGCCGTTTTGGAATATGCGCGCGGGCTTGCCGTGGTCAAATCCTTCGGCAAGGCGGGCGCAGCCATGGAATCGGTCACCAGAGCCGCCCGCGACAGCAGGAGTATCCATCTCAAGATCGAATGGGGGTATCTGCCCGCCAACGCCGGGCATCTGCTCGCCCTCAAATGCGGATCGGTGGGGCTTGCCGCAGCGGCGGCGCTGCAATGCCTGCGCGGCAGCATGAACTTCTCCGTGATGCTGATGTTCGTGTTCTTCTCGTTCAGCATTTTTGCAAGCCTTGAGCCCATCAGCGACAGCGCGCACACCCTCGGCGTGATCGACGACGCCATGGATCAACTGGATGCCCTGCGGGCGCACCATTGCATCGATGCGGACGGCAAAGCAATTCAGCCCGACCGCTGCGACATCGAATTCAAGGACGTCAGCTTCGGCTACGATACGCGGACGGTCCTCAAGCATGTCAGCTTCCGCATCCCCGAGAAGACCTCCACCGCGATCGTGGGACCGTCCGGCTCTGGCAAAACCACTGTTTGCAGCCTGATTGCCCGATTCTATGATCCGCAGTCCGGCAGCATCACCCTCGGCGGGCACAATCTGCGTGAATTCACCTGCGACAGCCTGCTTGCAAACATCTCCATGGTGTTTCAGAACGTATATCTCTTCCACGACACCATTCGCGCAAACATCCTGTTCGGCAAACCGGATGCCACCGAGGCGGAGATGATCGCAGCGGCGAAGGAAGCCCGCTGCCATGACTTTATCATGGCGCTGCCGGACGGCTACGACACGGTTGTCGGCGAGGGCGGCGGCACGCTCTCCGGCGGTGAGCGGCAGCGCATCTCCATTACCCGTGCCATCCTCAAGGACGCGCCGATCATCATCCTGGACGAAGCCACCGCCAGCATCGACCACGAAAACGAACATCTGATCCAGCAGGCGCTCTCTGCGCTGACGCGCGGCAAAACCGTCATCACCATCACACACCGGCTGGCAACGATCGAGCAGGCGGATCAGATTCTCGTCATTGACGACGGGCAGGTCGTGCAGCAGGGCACGCACGAGACGCTTGCCGCCGTCCCCGGCAAATACAAGGAATTCATCGACATCCGCCGGAAATCGGAGGGCTGGAGCCTTGCAGACTGAAAAAAAAGAGATGAGCCGTCGCTCATCTCTTTTTCTATGCTTTCCGGCAGGAAACCAAGCCGTCATATTGTGCCCTTTCGCCTTGAAAGCCAACAGATTTCTATGATATAATGATACCCTCGATTGACAAGGGCAGACACGCTTTCCGGCGGTAAAAAGTTGGCGCTGGACATCGTCATCGTCCTCGGTGGGCGGTCGGCACACCCTCGTCCTCTTCCTCGCCACCCCCAATTTTTATGCGCCGGAAAGTCCTTGGGAGTTTTTCGGGAGCGGAAAATGTGCCGGACGAGGCTGACGAAGCAGGCGGGCAT
>QAKK01000035.1:74910-96161 GCA_003343845.1 Oscillospiraceae bacterium | reverse complement strand
ACCCCGAGTTCATCGTCTGCGATGAGCCGGTCTCCGCGCTGGACGTTTCGATCCAGGCGCAGGTCATTAACATGTTTGATGATCTGCAGGACAGACTGGGACTGACCTATCTGTTCATCGCGCATGACCTTTTGGTCGTCCGTCATATCAGTGACCGCATCGCGGTCATGTACCTCGGCAAGATGGTGGAGCTTGCGGACGCGGCGGAGATCTACGATCACCCGCTGCACCCCTATTCGCAGTCGCTTCTGTCGGCGGTTCCCGTGCCGGATCCGAAGGTTGCACGCGCCAACAAACGCATTGTGCTCACCGGCGATATTCCCAGCCCGCTGAACGCGCCCTCCGGCTGCCCGTTCCGCACGCGCTGCCGCTATGCAACCGAGCAGTGCGCTGCCGAGATGCCGGAATTCAAAGAAGTGTCCAAAGGGCATTTCGTCGCCTGCCATCGCACCGCCGAGATCAATTCGTAAAGGCGGCTCAATATTTCGTTCATATACCGCCCGCAAACGGACGGATATTTGAAAAAAATTCTGAAAGGAAGAATTATCATGAAGAAAATTCTCGCACTTGTGCTTACTGCCACGATGCTGCTGCTTTCTTTTGCGGCTTGCGGTAAGAAGCCTGCCGAATCGACCGATAACAGCGGTACTTCGGCAACCGGCGGAGATGTCGTAGAGCCTGCTGCGGCAACCTCCATCGCGGTTTGCCTGGCTTCCGAGCCGGACACCATTGACCCCGCCCTCAACTCCTCTGTTGACGGCGCAACCCTCGTTGCACACCTGTTCTCGGGTCTTGCAAAGTGGGCACAGAAGGATGACGGCACGCTCGAGATCGTTGCAGACGCAGCGAAGGAGCTGACCGAAGGCGTTACCAACGCTGACGGCACCGTTACCTACACCTACACGCTCCGCGACGGTCTGAAGTGGAGCGACGGCAAGGATGTCACCGCAGGCGACTTCGTGTTCTCCTGGAACCGTGCGGCATCCACCGCTCTCGCAGCAGACTATGCGTACATGTATGAGGTCGTTGACGGCTATGCAGACATCTGGGAGACCGATGCCGACGGCAACTTCGTCAACCCCGATGCAAAGCTGAATGTTGTCGCTACCGACGATAAGACGCTGACGGTCACGCTGAACAACGCGGTTGCATACTGGAACGAACTGCTCGCATTCCCGGTATACTACCCCGTTCGTGAGGATGTCGTTTCCAATGAGAACTGGGCAACCGATCCCTCCACCTATGTTTCCAACGGCATGTACAAGCTGACCAGCTGGACGCACAACAGCGTCATCACCCTGGAGAAGAACCCCCATCACCCCGACGCGGCTGAAGTCACGATGGACAAGATCGAGTTCTACCTCTCCGATGACAACAACAACATGCTCTCCAACTTTGAGAACGGCAGCTGGCAGCTCATCGACGATGTGCCGACCAACGAGATCGCCGCACTCAAGGATAAGTATCCGACCGAATTTGTTGTTGCAGGTCAGATCGGTACTTACTATGTCTGCTGGAACATCAATGAGAACATCCTGCCCTCCGACAGCACGCTGACCGGTGCGGCAAAGGAAGCAGCCGAGGAAGAGATCCGCAATGCAATCGGTCTCCTCTTAGACCGCAACTACATCGTCAACGAGATCGGCCAGGCAGGTCAGGTTCCCGCATCGTCCTTCGTTGCAATGGGTATGACCGATGCCGACGGCAGCCAGTTCTATCAGAACGCAGGCTCGAGCGCGGAGTATGACGGCTACTATAATGTATCCGAGGATGCGCTGGAGTCCAACTTCACGAAGGCTGTTGAGATCCTCAAGAAGTACTACAAGTACGACGAAGCAACCGGCAAGTTCACCAATGTCCCGACGCTGACCTACCTCTACAACACGGGCGAAAGTCACAAGGCAATCGGTGAGTACCTCCAGAGCGCAGTTGCAGGTGTCGGCATCACGATGAACCTTGTCAATCAGGAGTGGAACACGTTCCTGAACACCCGTAAGAACGGTGACTACTCGATCGCACGTAACGGCTGGCTCGCTGACTACAACGACCCGATCTGCTTCCTCGATATGTGGGTAACCGCTTCGGGCAACAACGATGTCCAGTTCGGCAAGGGCGATCATGCAGCGCTGAAGATGTACAACCTCGACCTCACCGATCTCGGCTACGATGTCAAGGTTGAGAACGGCACTTGGGCAGAGACCTACGATGTGCTGATTTCGCTCATCAAGTCCTGCACCGACAACACCGTTCGTTATCAGCTGATGCACAGAGCAGAAGACCTGCTGATGCAGACGGGCTGTATTGTTCCGCTGTACTTCTACACGGACATCTACATGCTCGATGATTCTGTCAAGGGCTTCTTCTCGAACCCGCTGGGTTACAAGTTCTTCATGTACTGCACCATCTCTAAATAAGACCTGCGCCTTTGGCGCAGACCGAAAAATCGGCACGGGCAACCGTGCCGATTTTTCTATCCGCGTTCGGTCGCTTGCCGTATGGGTATACGGCTGCTCGCCCGAGCGTGGATTCTGCATCCAAATCCGCAGGGCTGGCGGCTGCGGTACAAAGTGCCTCTGACAATTTAAGTGGAAAACCACCCCTTGGGGTGGTTTTCTTCATATACATCTTTTTTTCGCCGGTCGGTCTGCGCCGTCTACGGCTGCCCGGCAGCTGTAGTGGAAACGGGGGAGGATCCCGGATTCTGCACTCGACTACGCAGGTTCGGCGGCTGCGGTGCGTGTTTGCGGCACGGGCAACTGTGCGCATTCTAACCAAGCCTTCCCCAGCGGGGGAAGGGGGACCGCGTCAGCGGTGGATGAGGTGTTCTTTGCACAATAGTAACAGGTCGTCGAGGCTTCACCCTACAGAATAGCAGAAGATGTGTACATGGAGCTCGCTCCTGCCGGAACCTTGCCCTCAAAAACAAAAAACAACCGTCGGCTGCCCGACGGTTGTTTTTGCTTTGGGTTTGTATTGGACTCAGATGGTGCCGGTGACGACGAGGGTGGCAGTGCCGGGGGTTACGCGCCATT
Source organism: Oscillospiraceae bacterium (assembly GCA_003343845.1). Classification (GTDB taxonomy): domain Bacteria; phylum Bacillota; class Clostridia; order Oscillospirales; family CAG-272; genus UMGS902. Next base: position 93,129 of record QAKK01000035.1, on the reverse strand, counting down.
CGCCGGTTTCGGCGTCCTGCGCGTAGGTCGCGGCAGGGACGGTGATGCGCCCGGGAACTGTCGCGAAGACGGCGCCCGCATAGGTGTAATAGGCGGGTGCAGTCCAGGCAGCACCGTCAAAGGTGACGGCAAGCCCCGACAGTGCAGGATCAAAGGTGTCGGTGATGGTGGCATCATCGGCGGCGGCAACAGCGGTATTGCCGTAGTTGCGGATGACAAAGGTGTAGGTGACGCGGCCGCTTGTGCTGACCGGTACGGGCTCGATGCTCTTCGTGATGGTCAGATTTGCGCCGTCCATGGCGGCGATGGTCGCGCTGACGGTGATCGGCGTGAGCAGCCCTGCACCGGTGACGGTAGCCGTGTTGACAATGGTGTCCTCAATGCCGAGCGGTGCAAAGCGGTTGACCGTCGCTTCATAGATCAGCAGCAGATTGCCGCTTGCGGGAACGGTCAGATCCGTGATCGTGAGCGGAGGACCTGCTTCCACGGTCGGCGTCGCTTGCAGGACGCCGTCCGCAAAGACGCGGAGCGTGCCGGCTTCGTAGGTCAGCGGGTACAGCGTCAACGCGCCGTAGGTGTATGCACCGAGGTTGTCGGAGACTGTTACGCCGGTCTGCGCGGTGCTGCCTGCATTGACGATGCTGATGACATAGGTCACGCGGTCGCCTGCACGGTAGGCGTCATTGATAGTGGACTTGGAGGCGGTCAGCACCTCCCGGATCTCGCCGATGGCAATGTTGGAGTCGACCACTGTATCGTGATAAGACAGCCGCGCTTGATTTGTAAATTGCGCCATGTTGCTCTCCTATAGTTCAAAGTAACGGGGATGCAGAGATCCCCGCATTGTCTTATATGAAAAAAAGAGCGTTTTGGTGCATCAGAACAGCATCGGAAAGCCAAAAAGTGCTTTGCGGATCTCGCCGTAGAGAATGGGTGCGTCGGCGGGCGGCAGCGGGTTTTTGCCCTTGCCGCATTCCAGCGTGAAGGCTGGGATACCGAGCTTCTCGATACAGTAGTCGGTCAACCCGCCGTATGCGGCAGCACCGGACGGTTCGGCGATGCGGTAGCCGGTCAGCGCGGCAAGCCGCTTTGCAGCGGCGCCGGAGCCCGGCGGGCATTTGCCGCCGGTGGTATAGTAGATCTCGCGTCCCTGCGTGTGCAGGGTCATCAGCGCCGCCGGTTGGTTGAACCGCAGAAAATTGCAGAGTGCGCCGACCTCCGGCTCACTCTCCGGGGCGGGACCGGCAAACCTTGTGGGACCGCCGCCCGTGATGCCGAGCGACGGTTCGAGCTGCTTGTAGGCATCAAACCCTGCATCGTAATTGTGGTTGAGATCCACGCCGCGCACATTCGCCTGCCAGTGCGTGAAGTCGTCGGAATCGCCGTTCATGGCGAGCAGGCGCGGATAAAACAAGGAGGACTTGTCGGCTTTGCCCGCCGCGATCTGCGCGCCGTCCGGGTTGAGCATCGGCAGAATGTACAGCGTGCGGCTGCGAAGCAGGTAGGCAAGGTTCACGCCGAAGAGCACGGCATCCCGCGCGATGCCGGCACAAAGCTCCAAAAGAAAATGAACGAGCACCGCGCCGGTGATGCGCTCCGCACCGTGGTGCACACCGATATAGTAGATCTCTTTTTTGCCCTCGCCGAGCGAAAAACGCGGGATTCCACGCCCGGCGGCGCTTTCGCCGAGGTAGCCGAACCCGAGAAACGGATATTCCGCCGAAAGCAGCCATGCGCATTGCATCATCGCGTCGTAATCAAAGTCGCTGCGTATGAGGCGGCGCAGCTCCGCATGTTCTGTGTGTGTCATGTGTTCTCCTCCGCATCGTTCTCGTAAACCCTATGCGCGTGGAAGAATCTCTATGCAAAAAAGCCCTCTCGGAGAGAGGACTTTCTGTTACAGACCCGCACTTTGCCGCTTTTTCATCTTCTGCCAGCTGTAGAAGCCGTAGAGGTCGTTGGCAAAAAACATCGCAAAGCAGAACACCATCGAGAGATAGCGCACGTCGGCGATCGCTGCAAGCGCCCACAATACGATCAGGACAAGGTCGTTTGCCGCATAGGCAAGCGCATAGTACGGACTGCGGCGGAAGGTCAGATAAGAGGCGAGAAAGCTGGTCGTGACCGACAGGGTGCTGAACCCGAGGTTTGCCGTGTGTAGCGCCTTCAGGATAAAGTAGAATGCGCCCGTGACGACCGCCGCGGCGAGAAACATCAGCACGGTCTCCCGCGCGCCGACATGCCCGACCGCAACCTCGCGGGCTTCGGTTTTTGCATCGGATTTGTACGGATGCTTCAGCCAGGCGATCACGGCGGCAAGCGCCATCGGCGCGGACATGAAAACGTACGTGATCATTTCGCCGTAGTAGGCAAAGGTCAGCGAGATCGCGCCGTAACCGAGGGCGAAGACGATGGTCAGGATCTGCCCGAGCACATCGCCCTTGGCGACGAAGATCAGCGCGGTCACACCGACCATGCTGCACAGCGCGGACGGCAGGTTCTCCCGCCCGCCGAGCAGTGTGGAGATCAGAATCACGGCAAGCGAGGCGAGCCACAGACAGAGTTCGAATTTCGTCAGATTCTTGAATGATTTGAGCATGTTTCCTCCAAAAAAAGAACGCCGCGACATACCTTCAAAGACCTAACGGTATGCCCGACGTTACCCGGTGGCAATGTATATTTGACTTATCGGTATTGTAGCATATCGTGCGGTGCATGTCAAGTTTTTTTGAAAAATGCGCCGCGCGGCTTGCGCGTTTGGGACGCTTATGCTATACTTATATATTATAGATTGTACCATCGGCAGGGAGGCTACTATGGAAGAGTTTGAATTCAGTCTGCTATATCCGTCGCGCGCATCGCGCGAGGCGCATGCGGCGGCGCAGGCGCGCCCGCATGTGTCCGCCGAGACGGCGGAGAGCATCGGGCTTTCCGCGCTCATCAAGCTGAAGAACAGCGTGCTCACCGACTATTTTACATCCGATCCCGCCGTCATCGCCTATCGCGCGGAGAACTTCCGCGATATGCTGCAGAATCCCGGCATTGCCGAGACCTTTGTCAGGGTGCTGCCCATTCTCTCAGACATCGGGGAGCTGCGCCGCATGTCTGCCTCCAGCGATCGGACGACCGACGAATATCTGCTCTCCCTCTCCGAGATCGAGCTGTATATTTCCGCAATGGAGACCATGCACGAGGGGCTTACGCCGCTTGCGGACAAGCTGACAAGCAAGGCATTCCGTGACCTCGCCGCCTATATCCGCAAGGTGACCGAGAGCGACTATTACAAGGAGCTGAACGAAAAGCTCCGCGAGCTGACCGTGCGTGTGCGCGACATCAAGAGCGTCACCATCGGCGTCAATCTCGATTCCACGCTCCGCGCCGACAAATGCGGCGTGCTGTCCATCAATCCGCGCCCCTTCAAATCCGGGGATACCATTGATAAGATTCTGCGCATGAGCTTCGCCAATGACGAATACACGCTTGCCGCGCCGCTCTCCCCCTTTGCCAAGGGGCAAAACGACAACCAGAAGACGGCGATGAGCATTGCGCTCAGCGCGGCGATCAACGACATCTTCAAGGGCTCGGTGCGCGCCTGGAAAAAGATCGTGCAGTCCTATGTGCTGGATAATGCCAACTTCTTACTCGAGGTCATGCCCGAGATTGAGTTCATGATCTGCGCCGTGCGGCTGATGGAAAGTCTGCGGTCGCGCGGGCTGCCGCTCTGCACCCCCGTTTTGTCCGACACGCCGCGAACCTTCCGTGCGAAGGGGCTGTACAACCCCGCCGTCGCGCTTGCCATCGAGGGCGAGAGCGTGGAAAACGACTTTGCCTTTGACACGGACGGCATGATCTATGTGCTGACCGGACCGAACCGCGGCGGCAAGAGCGTCATTACCTGTGCGGTCGGGCTTGCGGCGGCGTTCTGCCAGCTCGGCTTGCTTGTCCCCGCGCGTGAATTTGTCTACGCGCCCGCCGACGGTATCTATACACATTTTCCGACCGAGAGCGGCGACACCGTGGACAAGGGCAGACTGGGCGAGGAATGCGCCCGCCTCGGCGAGATCTTCGCACATTGCACGGCGGATTCGCTCGTCCTGCTCGACGAGTCGCTTTCCTCGACCGGCGCGTTTGAAGCGTCCTACATTGCGGCGGAGGTGCTGCTCGGCTTCTCCAAGGTCGGCTGCCGCACTGTCTTTTCCACGCATCTGCACACGCTTGCCGCGCGTGTCGATGAGCTGAACCGGGATGCCGCCGCCTTCGGCGGCGCAAGGATCGATACGCTCGTGGCAAAGATCGAGGAGGGCGGCAGACGCTCGTTCAAAATTTTACGCATGAAGCCGGACGGCAAATCCTATGCCAAGGATATTGCCGACAAGTATGGGCTTTCATTTGAAAAAATCACCGAGACGATAGAAAGGAAAAAGGGAGACGCGTAAGTCTCCCGGGAATGCAGAATGGACAGAAAGATTCTTGAAATGCTGGAGGCGGACGGCAGACTCACCGCAAAGCAGATCGCCCTGATGCTGGATAAGGAAGAGGGCGAGATCCGCGATATGATTCAGAAGTTTGAGGCGGACGGCGTCATCCTCGGCTACAAGGCGATCGTGGACTGGGACAAGACCGACCGCGAATATGCCACCGCGCTCATTGAGCTGAAGGTCACGCCGCAGTACAATCGCGGCTTTGACGCAATTGCCGAGCGCATCTATAACTACCCCGAGGTGCAGAGCGTCTACCTGATGTCGGGCGCGTATGACCTGTGCGTTATCCTCGAGGGCAAGACCATCCGCGAGGTCGCGCTCTTTGTCGCGCAGCGGCTGGCGCCGCTTGAAGCGGTGCTTTCCACCGCGACGCACTTCGTGCTGCGCAAGTACAAGGACAAGGGCGTCATCTACGGCCCCGCAAATTTTGATGAGCGAGGCAACTGCAACTGATGGATTATTCTACACTGCTTTCAAACAAGGTGCAGACGATCAAGCCCTCCGGCATCCGCAAGTTCTTTGATATGCTCAGCGGACGCAAGGACGTGATCTCGCTCACCGTCGGACAGCCGGATTTTCCGACGCCCTACCACATTTCCAATGCGGCGGTGGATTCCATCGTCAAAAACAAGACCTACTATACCTCCAACAGCGGACTTCCCGAGCTGCGCGCAGGCATTTCCGCCTATCTTGACCGCCGGTTCGGGCTGCGCTACCGTGCGGAGGATGAGATCTTCGTCACGGTCGGCGGCAGTGAAGCCATTGACATGGCGTTCCGCGCCGTGATCGACCCGGGCGATGAGGTCATTGTGCCCGAGCCCTGCTTTGTCTGTTACGCGCCGTTGATCGAGATGATGGGCGGCGTTGCCGTGCCGCTCTACACGAAGGCGGAGGACAAGTTCAAGGTCACGCCTGCGCTGCTTGAGCCGCTGATCACCCCCCGCACCAAGATGCTGGTGCTTTCTTACCCCAACAATCCGACCGGTGCGATCATGACGCGCGCGGACCTTGAGAAGATCGCTCCCCTCGTGCGGGCGCACGAGATGCTCGTCCTCTCGGACGAGATCTATGCCGAGCTGACCTATGGACAGACGCACTGCTCGATCGCCACGCTCCCCGGCATGTGGGAGCGCACCATTGTGGTCAACGGCTTCTCCAAGGCGTATGCCATGACCGGTTGGCGCCTCGGCTACAGCTGCGCGCCCGCGCCGATCATCAAGCAGATGCTGAAGCTGCATCAGTACGGCATCATGTGTGCCTCTACGGCATCGCAGTTTGCGGGTGTTGAGGCGGTCAACCACGGCGACGCGGACATCGAGTACATGAAGGAGCAGTACAACTTCCGTCGGACGTATGTCACCAATCGCCTGGAGAAAATGAACATCCCCTGCTTTGAGCCGGAGGGCGCATTCTATGTGTTCCCCTGCATCAGCGGGTACGGCATGAAGAGCGAGACCTTCTGTGAGCGGCTGATGAACGAGCGCGGCGTTGCGATCGTGCCCGGGAGCGCGTTCGGCGCGGGGAGCGAGGGCTTTGCCCGCATCTCGTATGCCTATTCGATCGATCATCTGGAGGAAGCGCTGAACCGCATGGAGGCGTTCCTCGCGGATATTACGGGGTGACGGCATGGAAAAGGAAAAGCTGGACCGCATCAACGCACTGGCACGCAAGGCAAAGACCGAGTCGCTGAGCCGCGCGGAGCTGGACGAACAAGCGGCGCTGCGCGCCGAGTACATCGCCGAGATCCGCGCTTCCTTCGGTGTGCAGCTGGATCACACCGTGATCGTCCGCCCGGACGGCACGAAGGAGCATCTGCCGAAGAAGGAATCCAAAACAGAATAACGCCGAATTGTCAACCTTTCTTTATTTTAGGTTGACAATTCTTTTGTTTTCTGTTACAATGGAGAAAACTTCACGGAGGCGTTTTTTCATGCATACAAAAGTCAAAAATCTCTGTTACATTGCGCTGTTTGCGGCACTCATCGCGGTCTGCACCTGGATCACCGTGCCCGGCGCCGTGCCGTTCACCATGCAGACCTTTGCGGTCATGGCGGCGGTCGGTCTGCTCGGCATGCGCCGCGGGCTTGCATCCGTTGCGCTATACCTCGCGCTCGGCTGCGTGGGGCTGCCGGTGTTTTCGGGCTTTCGCGGCGGCATCGGCGTGCTCGCGGGGACGACCGGCGGGTATCTTGTCGGTTTCCTGTTTGCGGCGCTGGTCACCGGGCTGCTCCTCCGCGCGTTCGGTGACGGCGTGATCTCGCTGTTTCTCTCCATGTGTGCGGGCGTTGCCGTCTGCTATCTGTTTGGCACGGTGTGGTTCTATGTTCTCGCGGTCAGCGGGGGCGGCGACGCGGCATTCCTTGCGATCATGGCAAAATGCGTGTTTCCGTTCATCCCGTTTGATCTGATCAAGATGGCGCTGGCAACGCTGTTGGTGCGTCGGCTGAAAAAAGTACTGGTTCTGTGAGGTGTGACATTTGACAACGAAAGAAACGATCCTTGCGGCTCTGACCGCGGCAAAGGGTACGGCGGTTTCGGGCGCGCAGATGGCAGAACGCGCGGGCGTCAGCCGCGCCGCGGTGTGGAAGGCGATCTGCGCGCTGCGCGACGAAGGCTATGTGATCGACGCCGTGACGCGTGGCGGTTACACGCTGCATGCCGATGACGGCAGACTCACGGCGGCAGCGGTCGCGGCGCATCTGCATGCCGACGGGCTTGCGCTCACCGCGCTGCAAAGCACCGATTCCACCAATACCCGCGTCCGCGCGCTTGCCGAGGACGGCGCCCCCGAGGGAACGGTCGTGATCGCCGCCGCGCAGACTGCCGGGCGGGGGCGCAGCGGCAAGTCCTTTCTGTCGCCTGCCGGTACGGGGCTGTATATGAGCATCCTGCTGCGCCCGGCGCTGGCAATGGGCGATTCGCTGCTGATCACCACGGCGGCTGCCGTCGCGGTTGCCCGCGCCATCGAGCGCGTGGCGGGCTGCGAGACGAAGATCAAGTGGGTCAACGATGTGTATGTGGACGAACGAAAAGTCTGCGGCATCCTGACCGAGGGGGCGCTCGACCTTGAAAACGGCGGTCTGCGCTATGCCATTCTCGGCATCGGCATCAATATCTGCCCGCCGGAAGGCGGATTCCCGCCCGAGCTTGCGGGCATCGCGGGCGCGCTGCGGGAGAAGGGCGGGGAAGCCCTGCGTGCGCCGCTTGCCGCTGCCGTGCTGGACGAATTTTTCGCGCTGTATCCGCATCTGACGGAAAAATCGTTTTACGACGACTATGTGTCCCGCAGCCTGCTGACCGGGCGGCAGATCGAGGTGCTGCGCGGCGGCACGCGTATCCCGGCGACGGCGCTCGGCATCGACCGCGATTTTCATCTGCATGTGGTTTATCCGGACGGCAGCCGGGAAGACCTCGCCGCCGGGGAGGTCTCCACAAGAGCCATATGAAAAAAGGAGCATTTTGCAAAAATGCTCCTTTTTTCATTTTCGAAATGTGCAAAAATTGTATCGGTTATGGCATTGCATTGCATGCCGGTTTCGGTTAACATGAAATTGGAAATTTCTACACGGATCATTTTTACAGACATAGGAGGAAGAAAGCATGCAAAAGAAATTGTTTGCTTCGCTGCTTGTGACGGTTGCACTGATCTGCGCATGCGCACTGGCAGCAAGCGCGGTCGGCACGCCCGCGGACGACGGTGTCTACGAGATCTCGACCGCAAAGGAATTGCGCGATCTGGCACATCTGATCGCCGACAAGCAATCGGGCTACGGCGCTGCCCGCAAGGCTTCTTATCGGCTGACAAAGGATATTGATATGTCCGGGATCACGGATATGGTCCCGATCGGCGCAAATTCGTCCAATGCTTTTGCGGGCACTTTTGACGGCGGCGGGCATAGGATCTACAATCTGAACCTTGTTCCCGCCGAGGGCGCTTCCGGCAACTACTGGGGTCTGTTCGGCAGAGTTGCCGATGCCACAATTACCGATCTGACCGTTGAGGGCATCGTGACATCAGGCGGCGCTTATGTCGGCGGCATTGTCGGACTTGTCGCGTCGGGCGCCGCAATCGAAAACTGTGTCAATCGCTGCACCGTGACCTATACGGGCACAGCAACGGCATACGGCGTCGGCGGTGTGGTCGGTCATGCAGGCGGCAAGGCAACAAAAGGCACGCCTTCGGTCGGCAGCACGCAAACGGGCACGCTTGTCATCACAAACTGCCGCAACGAAGGCGATGTCCTCGGCTCCAAATGCGTGGGCGGTATTCTCGGTCGTTCGGATATTACGGAAGGCTCCGTCACGGTGACCGGCTGTGTCAATACGGGCAATGTCACGGCGACCATCGGCGACGAGAGAGGCTATGCGGATGTCGGCGGCATTGCCGGCTTTGACCTGAGTGTCAAGGCGGCGACCAACCACGTTTTCTCGGGCTGCATCAACCTCGGCAGCGTCGCATTTGCCAAGCTCGAGGGCAAGGATTTCTCGAACTTCACGAAGGGCATCGGCTATCAGGGCGTGGGCGGCATTCTCGGACGTACACAGACCAACGGCATTGAAGTGACCGGCTGCTATAACGGCGGCACCGTGACCTCGGACGGGCAGGATGCAGACGGAAATCCCGGCGCCGATTATGCCATGGCCATCGTCGGCAGAAGCCCTGCCGCGCCGACGAATTCCAACAACTATTACAAGCCTGGCGCGGGCGCGATGAATAGCGTGAACGCCATCGCGGTTGATCTCACGCAGGAATCCACGACTGCGGCAATCTGGCAGGACGGCAATGCGACGGTTCGGTACATCACCAGATTGACTGTGGATGATGCCGCGGCTGTCGAAAGCTACGGCATCATGATCGCAAAGGTCGATGACAAAGTCGACGTGAAGTACGCCGTTCTGACCGATTCTTTTGAAGGCACGGAAACGACCTATGCGGTTGACCTTGTCGGCATTCCGGAGGCTGCGCGTGACATAAACATTTACGCATGGGCATATGTCAACCTTGCGGGCGGTGTGCAGATTGTTCTGCCGGTCGCCCCTGTCACAGTCAACGGAATCATCGGCTGAAAGGGAGGAAACTGAGATGAAAACCAGAAAATACGAACAGCCGACGCTGGAGCTTGTCACGCTGGCGGCGAATGATATTCTGCTGACCAGCGGCGATGAAGCCCTGGAGGAGATCGGCAGCCTGAATTCATTCACCGGCGCAAGAGTCGAGATCGACTGGCGGGAAATCTGGAGCTGACGACCGCGCCGCACCGGTTATTCATATCAGAAAAGAGGCATCCGCGCCGTGCAAACGGCGGCTGATGTCTTTTTTTGCATTGGAACGGATTTGCGGGTTGTGAAATCTGCAACAAAAATCCTTGTTTTTTTGTATTGTTGTTGTCTGTTTTGTGGTTTACTATAAATACAGATATAAACGAACATTGCAGCATAATGAACAAATATTCACGGCATTACATTTGAAAAATAAGCCGTTTTTTACACTTTTCGTGGATTCGTGTACACAAAAATACACATCATGTGCAAAAAGTTTGCTTTTTGCCCGTAAAGCGTATAGGATTAAAATTGAATAATCGTATTGCAAAGCAATATGAATTGGCGAAGGGGTGGAACTATGAAGAAGAAACTGTTGGTTTCGTTGCTTTTGACAGCTGCGCTGATCTGCGCATGCGCACTGGCAACGGGCGCGGTCGGTACGCTCGCGGATGACGGCATCTACGAGATCTCGACCGCAGAGGAATTGTATGCAATTGCAACAGGCGTTGCTGCAAATGCAAAGACGGATGAGGGCACTTATGTGCGCGATTGTGCTTATCGTCTGATGAATGACATCGACATGTCCGGCATTTCCGCACAGACGCCGATCGGAACTGCCAAGTACGCTTTCCGCGGCAGTTTCGATGGTCAGAATCATACGATCAGCGGCATCGAGCTTTCAAATAGCGCCGGAAACTGTGCATTGTTCGGGCGCGTCGCGAAGAACGGTGCTGTTCCCGCGACTATTGAAAATCTGATTATTGAAGGAAATGTGACGTCGTCCGGCAGCAATGTCGGCGGACTGATCGCTCAGGTCGCAGATTCTGCAATCGTCCGCAACTGCACGAACTGGTGCAATGTTTCGTATACCGGGAATGTAATTGACACCACCAAAAAGCATGGGACAGGCGGTATCGTTGGCCGTATTGTTGCAGCTTCCGGAACGTTGGAAATTGCTGACTGCACAAACACTGGATCGATCAGCGGTTCTAAAGGCGTAGGCGGTATTCTCGGTCGCTCGGATGTGACTACGGGCAGCATTACAGTGACTGGGTGCACCAACCGTGGAGTTGTTACGGCGACGATCAGTGATGCAAGCGGTTGCGCCGATGTCGGCGGTATCGCAGGTTTTGATTACGGTGAAAAGAATGCCGCGACCAGGCACTTGTTCTCGGGATGCACCAATTTCGGCACGGTTGCATTTGCAAAGCTTGAGGACTATGATTTCTCAAGTTTTACAAAGGGGTTCGGCTTCCAGGGTGTTGGCGGCATTATCGGACGTACACAGACCAACGGCATTGAAGTGACCGGCTGCTATAACGGCGGTAAGGTAACTTCGGACGGTCAGGATGCAAACGGAACCTCCGGCGATAGCTATGCTATGGTTATTGTCGGCAAGAGCCCTGCTGCACCGAAGAATTCCAACAACTACTATATACCGGGCGCAGGTGCGATGAACAGCGTGAAAGCCATCGCGGTTGATCTCACGCAGGAATCCACGACTGCGGCAATCTGGCAGGACGGCAATGCGACGGTTCGGTACATCACCAGATTGACTGTGGATGATGCCGCGGCTGTCGAAAGCTACGGCATTATGATCGCAAAGGTCGACGACAATGTCGACGCGAAGTACGCCGTTCTGACCGATTCGTTTGAAGGCACGGAAACGACTTATGCGGTTGACCTGACCGGCATTCCGGAGGCTGCGCGTGACATACCCATTTACGCATGGGCATATGTCAACCTTGCGGGCGGTGTGCAGATTGTTCTGCCGATCACCCCTGTCACGGTCAACGGAATCATCGGCTGAAAGGGAGGAAACTGAGATGAAAACCAGAAAGTACGAACAGCCGACGCTGGAGCTTGTCACGCTGGCGGCGAATGATATTCTGCTGACCAGCGGCGACCCGGATGACCCGCTTCAGGGTAACCTCAGCACGGCGTATAGCGGCGCAAGAGCTGAACTGAGATGGACCGACATCTGGGGCTAATGACGGTATAACGGGCTTTATAAGGCGGAGAACTGCGGTTCTCCGCCTTTTCCTTTGCCGTTTTTGCTTGCAATCCGGGCGCAGATGGGGTACAATAAAAGCGAAAAAGATGCGGGAGGCGTTGACGGATATGACGGATGGACAAAAGGAGATTCTGCTTGCCACGCCGCTTTTTTGCGGGATTGCGGCGGCGGATGCCGAAGCGCTGCTTGCCTGCCTTGCGCCGACGCTGCGGCATGTGCCGCGAGACGGTACGGTGCTTGCTGCGGGAGACGCGCCGCGCTTTGTCGGCGTGCTGCTGGCGGGGGAAGTGCATATTGTGCACGACGACTATTGGGGCAACCGCTCCATTTTGTCAGCCGTGCTGCCGGGCGACGTATTCGGCGAGGCGTTTGCGCTCGGCGCAGCGCCCGCGCTGCCGGTGTCGGTGCTTGCCAAGCGGGAGAGCCTTGTGCTGCTTTTGGACAGCAGCCGCCTGCTGGTCGCCTGCCCGACGCCCTGCGCGGGGCATGCGGCGTTGCTGCGCAATCTGATCCGCGTGTTGGCAAAGAAGAATATCGCGCTGACCGATAAGATCCGCCACATGACCAAAAAGACAACGCGCGCGCGGGTGATGTCCTATCTGTCCGAGGTTGCTGCCGAGACAGGGAAGAACACCTTTGAGATCCCGTTCAACCGGCAGGAGATGGCGGACTATCTTGCGGTAGAACGCAGTGCGCTCTCCGCCACGCTCTCGGGGATGCAGGCGGAGGGGCTGATCACGTTCCGCAAGAATCGGTTCACTCTCCATGCCGAAATCGGGGAAAAGGCTTGACTTTAGCAGATTAAAGCGGTACAATAAGAAAACAGAGTTCATGCCAAACGGAGGAACGATATGGAAAAGCTGCATAGTCCCGAGACCGACGAACTGTTCCGCGCTATTCTGTCGCTGGAAACGGTGGAGGAATGCTACCGCTTTTTTGAGGATGTCAGCACCATCAAGGAGCTGCAGGATCTGTCCCAGCGCTTTGCGGTGGCGCGTATGCTGACCGAGGGGCGCGTCTACAGTGATGTACAGCGGGAGACCGGTGCCAGTACCGCAACGATCAGTCGGGTCAACAAGGCGCTCAATTACGGCAGCGACGGCTACAAGCTGGCGCTTGCCCGCCTCTACGGCGCAAAGGACGAACAATAATAAAAAGAAAGCCGTGTATGACCATACACGGCTTTTTGCATACCATAGGGGCGACTTTACAGGGGCATTTTGGCGATGTCGGCGACGAGTTTGTCCACATTCTCCGCTTTGGTTGCCCAGCTGGTGCAGAAACGGACGATCTGCTTGCCGTCCGCGGCGGGACCCCAGTATTCGGGCAGATAGCCCGCATCTCTGAAATAGGCGTGCTGTGCCTTTGTGAGGATGGGGAACTGCTGATTAGTCATCGACTGCCCGAAAAAGGCGATGCCGCGTGCGGCAAATGCCTCCCGGATGCGGAGCGCCGCGGTGACGGCACCGCGGCAGATGTCAAAATACAGCCCGTTCGTGAACAGCGTGTCAAACTGGATGCCGAGCAGCCGCCCTTTGGCAAACATGCCGCCGTGCCGCTTGATAAAGTAGCGGAAATCCTTCTTGAACGCATCGTTTCGGATGACGACTGCCTCGCCGAAGAATGCGCCGCATTTCGTGCCGCCGATGTAGAAGATGTCGCAGAGCGCGGCGAGCTCAGGCAGCGTGAGGTCGCAGCGCGGGTCGGCAAGCCCGTAGCCGAGGCGCGCGCCGTCCAGATAGATCGGCAGAGACCATTTGTCGCAGACGCGGCGGATGGCAGTCAGTTCGTCTTTGGTGTAGATCGTGCCGCATTCGGTGGGGAAGGTCAGATAGACCGCGCCGGGCTGCACAGTGTGCTCGCTTGTGCCGCTTGTGTAGTGCGCTTCGACACAGGTGTCGATCTGTGCCGCCGTGATCTTGCCGTTCGCGCAGGGCAGGGTGAGCACCTTGTGCCCGGTTGCCTCGATCGCACCGGTCTCGTGCACGGCGATGTGTCCCTCATCCGCCGAGATCGCGCCCTGATAGGGGCGGAGAATCGCGGAGAGCACGGTGGTGTTGGTCTGCGTGCCGCCGACAAGAAAATGCACGTCGGCGTCCGGCGTGCCGCATGCCGCCTTGATCTTTTCGCGCGCCGCGGCGCAGTAGGGGTCGTTGCCGTAGCCGCTGGTCTGCTCCAGGTTTGTGGCGATCAGCCGCTCGAGAATGCGCGGATGTGCGCCCTCGGTGTAGTCACATTCAAAATTGATGATGCTCATTTCAGTTCCTTTGCCCGTGTTTGAATATTTTTAGAGAAGTTGATGACGGTGTGTTCATATTCCTCGTTCATCAGCTTGGATTGGAGGATGAAGTCCGCGGTCGCGCGGTTGTTGGCGATCGGAATGTCGTAGACCTGTGCGATGCGCAACAGCGCCTTGACGTCCGGATCGTGCGGCTGCGCGGTCAACGGGTCGGAGAAGAAGATCACAAGGTCGATGCGCCCCTCCACGATCTTGGCGCCGATCTGCTGGTCGCCGCCGAGCGGACCGCTGTTGTAGCCCTTGACCGGCAGGTCGGTGGCGTCGGTCACCATGCGCGCGGTCGTGCCTGTGCCGCAGAGAAAATGATGCGAGAGGATCTCGCGGTTCTGCCTGCACCAGTCGATCATCTCCGCCTTTTTGGAGTCGTGCGCGATCAGCGCGATGTTTTTCTGTTTGGCAATGGTCAGGGTGATAAAATCGTCGTTCAGCATAGCTCCTCCTTACAGGTCCACACGGCAGCGGATCTCGCCGCCGAAAAATGCTTTGATGTTCTTTGCAACCTCGTCGAGGCAGCGCACACGCGCCTCCAGCGCGCCCCACGCCATGTGCGGCGTGAGCAGAACGTTGTCCAGCCCGACCAGGCGCGCAAACGGATGTGCGTCGCCAAACGGCTCGGTCGAATAGACGTCGCAGGCAAAGCCGCCGAGTTTACCGGAGAGTACTGCCTCGGCAACTGCCGCCTCGTCGGTGACTGCGCCGCGTGCCACGTTGATGAGGATCGCATCCGGCTTCATCCGCGCAAGCTCCCGCGCGCCGATCAAACCGCGCGTGCCGTCATTCAGCGGTGTGTGCAGGGAAACAATATCGGATTTTTCAAGCAGTTCGTCGAGCGGCACGCAGCAAAGTGCATCGGTCGGTGTGCGCTTGTAGGCAAGCACACGGCAGCCGAGCGCCTCGGCAACGCGCGCCACCTGTGTGCCGATCGCGCCCGCGCCGACAATGCCCCAGGTCTTGCCGCACAGCTCGTGATAGATGGGCGAGAGCTTGTTGGCAACGCCGCTCTTTTGGTATTCGCCGCTCGTGACGGCGGCGGTGTATGCGCCGAGCTTTTCCGTGAGCGTCAGCGCCATCAGCACCGTGAGCTGCGCGACGCTGTGCGTCGAATAGCCCTTGACGTTGCAGACCGCCACGCCCGCCGCGCGGCAGGCGGCGATGTCCACATTGTCATAGCCGGTGGCAAAAATGCAGATCAGTTTCAGATGCTTTGCCGCGGCAAGGTTGTCCGCGTTGATTTTAATTTTGTTGATGAGCAGAATGTCGGCGTCTGCCATGCGCGTGCGCACTTCGTCCGGCGTGCTGCTTTCGTAGCGCATCACATCGCCGAAACGGTCGAGCACGCCGAAATCCAGCCCTTCGCCGAGCGTGGCGGCGTCCAGTATCGCAAGCTTCATGCGTTCGGCTCCTTTCGTTTCTGACGGAATAACCAATCATACAGCCCGTCGGTGTCGGCGGTGCGCACCCAGATGCCGTGCCCCGCGCCGCCGAAGGCGGTGAATTTGACCTCGGGATCGCCCGCAGCGATCAGCGCATCGCGCATGCGCACCGCGCTCTCAAACGGCACGGCGCCGTCCGCTGTGCCGTGGAAGATCTGCACCGGCACGTCCGCGATTGCCGCCGCGCTCGACGGCGAGCCGCAGCCTGCTGCGACGACGGCGGCGGCAAAGGCGTGCGGATAGCGCGCGAGAATGTCCCACACGGCAAAGCCGCCCATCGACATGCCGTAGAGCGACAGCCGTGTGCGGTCGATCGGCAGGCTTGCCAGTGCGTCGGCAAACAGCTCAATCGCCGCCGCCATGCGGCGACTCTGCGGCAGCGCTGCCGCGTCAAATTCGAGGCAGTCCCAGCGGTCGACGTCTACCCACTTGTCGGTCTTCGGGCAGCAGGGCGCCAACACCAGCACATCGTCGCGGTACGCGCCGCGCTCCAGATTGCGCAGAAATTTTGCTTCGCCCGTGTAAATATGCGAGTTGTCGTTGCAGCGAACGCCCGCGCTGTGCATGTAGAGGATCAGCGGGTAGCGCCGTGCGGGATCAAAATTTTCCGGTATGTAGAGCTGATACAGGAGTGCAATGCCGTTTCCGGCAGGGTATGTGAGGCTGTTCCAGCCGGCGGCAGGCTGATCTGGCAGCTTGCTTTCGGCAGGCGCTTGCAGCGTTTGGTTCATCGGGATTTCACCGTCCTTATCCTCTCTATCTTACCACATTTTCGCGGTGCAGAGAAGAGGGGCGCGCAATTTTTACGATAAATTTTCGGAAATCCCCATCGCCGAGAGCTTGAGTGTCACCAGGCGCACATCTGCACCGAGCGCCGCCGCGATCTGCTCCGCCGTATACCCTGCGCGCGCCGCGTCAAACATCTCTTTCGTATCCAGCAGCAGCTCCGCCGCAAACAGGTTTGCCTCATATTCGCGCCTGGACGCGGGCGAAAAGACCGAGACCTCTTCAAAGCCGAACGCCGCAAATTGCCGGTGCAGCAGATGATGCCCCAGCTCGTGCGCGCAGACCAGCCTTGCCTCGCCGCGCGTCAGGCGGCGGGACAGAAAGATGAACGGCGTACCGTAGACATCCTTGTAAAAGCCCTTCAGCGTGCCGAGCTCGCGCACCAGGACTTCAATGCGCAGTTCCCGCGCAAGCGCAAACGGGTCGCCCGTGCCGTATTCCCGTTTGATACGCGCGGCAGCGCGGCAGACCTCTCTTGACGCAATCATAGCCATCCCTCCCCTCATCTCTATCATAGCATTTTATCTGTCCGATAAACGGGACAGACGGCAGACACGCTCCCTGTCAAGCAGACATTTTTTGTGGGCACCTGTTATGAAACTTATGATTGCGGCGTGCTATCCGAGCAGTTCCTGGATAAGAACGGAAAGACGATTCTTTGGCGCAGATACAATCGCGATGATTGGGCTATTGACCGCTATAAGAAGCCGTGGAGTGAGCAGCTTCCCGAAAACGACAGACTTACCGTGAACGGTACGACCTATGTTCACTGGTACGATTGCATCACCGATTATATTCTCTGATGAAACCTCGCGGAAAGGGAAAACGGACGCGCAAATAAGAAAAAATCGGCACCTGCCTCCAAAGCAGGTGCCGATTTTTGTTACCCTATAATGCGCTTGAATTTTTGGCGTAAGTTTGGCGTAAATTCGCTTTCACGCACTCCGAAAATCAAGCAATTTCAAGGCTTCGGGCTGTGCCTTAATACATGCCGCCCATGCCGCCGGCTGCGGGAGCTGCCGGTTCGGGTTCGGGCTGGTTGGCAACGACCGCCTCGGTGGTGAGCACCGTGGCGGCGATAGACGCCGCGTTCTGGAGTGCGCTTCTCGTCACCTTGGTCGGGTCAACGATGCCTGCCTCCATCATGTCGACATAGACTTCGTTGTAAGCGTCAAAGCCGTAGCCGACCTTGCCGCTGTTCTTCACCTTATCCACAACGACCGCGCCGTCATGACCCGCGTTCTCCGCGATCTGATGCAGCGGCGCTTCGAGCGCCTTAAGGATCAGCTTGACGCCGATGCGCTCGTCGCCCTCGGTCTCGTCCGCCAGCTTTGCGACAGCGGGGATGACGTTGATATATGCCGTGCCGCCGCCTGCGACGATGCCTTCCTCAACGGCAGCCTTGGTTGCGTTGAGCGCATCCTCGATGCGGAGCTTCTTCTCCTTCATCTCGACCTCGGTTGCAGCGCCGACCTTGATGACGGCAACGCCGCCTGCCAGCTTTGCAAGACGCTCGGAGAGCTTCTCTTTGTCAAATTCGGAGGTCGATGCCGCATATTCGCTGCGGATCTGCGCCACTCTTGCCGCGATCGCATCCTTTGCGCCTGCGCCGTCGACGATGATGGTCTTTTCCTTGTTGACCTTGATCTGACGTGCACGACCGAGCTGCGCAACGGTTGCGTCCTTCAGTTCGAGCCCCAGATCCGAGGTGATGACCTCGCCGCCGGTCAGAATTGCGATATCCTGCAGCATTTCCTTGCGTCTGTCGCCGAAACCGGGCGCCTTGACCGCAACGCAGGTGAACGTGCCGCGCAGACGGTTGAGCACCAGCGTGGTGAGCGCTTCGCCCTCAACGTCCTCGGCGATGATGAGCAGCTTCTTGCCAGCCTGTACGATCTGCTCGAGCAGGGGCAGGATCTCCTGAATGTTGGAGATCTTCTTATC
>QAKK01000035.1:0-71265 GCA_003343845.1 Oscillospiraceae bacterium | reverse complement strand
ACGATCTGCTCGAGCAGGGGCAGGATCTCCTGAATGTTGGAGATCTTCTTATCCGTGATCAGGACATAGGCGTCGTCGAGAACCGCCTCCATCTTGTCGGTGTCGGTCGCCATGTAGGGCGAGAGATAACCGCGGTCAAACTGCATGCCTTCGACGACCTCGCAGTAGGTCTCTGCCGACTTGGATTCCTCCACGGTAATCACGCCGTCTGCGGTGACCTTCTCCATTGCGTCTGCGATCAGTTTGCCGATGATCTCGTCGCCGGACGAGATCGTGCCGACACGTGCGATGTCGGACGAGCCGTTGACCTTCTTTGAGTTGGCAACCAGCGTCTCGACCGCCTTGTCAACCGCCTTGGAAATGCCCTTGCGGAGCACCATCGGGTTGGCGCCTGCGGTGACGTTTTTCATGCCCTCGTGGATCATTGCCTGTGCCAGCAGGGTAGCGGTCGTCGTGCCGTCGCCTGCCGCATCGTTCGTCTTCGCGGAGACTTCCTTGACAAGCTGAGCGCCGATGTTCTCGGCTGCGTTCTCAAGTTCGATCTCCTTGGCGATCGTCACGCCGTCGTTGGTGATCAGGGGCGTGCCATATTTCTTGTCGAGCACCACGTTTCTGCCCTTGGGGCCGAGTGTGATCTTGACCGTGTTTGCCAGCTTATCCACGCCGCGGACCAGCGCGTCTCTTGCTTCAATTCCGTAATAAATATCCTTAGCCATCGTAGCTTACCTCCCTTAGTCAATGGTGGCGAGAATGTCGCCCTGTCTTACGATCACATATTCGTCATTGCCGAGCTTGACCTCGGTGCCCGAATACTTGCTGGTGATGACTCTGTCGCCGACCTTGACGGTCATGGTGACGTCGTTGCCGTCCACCTTGCCGCCGGGACCTACGGCGACAACCTCCGCAACCTGCGGCTTTTCCTTTGCAGTGCCGGGAAGAATGATCCCACTCTTGGTGGTCTCTTCCAGTTCAACCATCTTGACGACCACACGGTCGGAAAGGGGTCTGAGTGTCATGATGTACCTCCATACATAAAGCCCTGTGCGGGCAAATTTTCAACTTGAGTTTAGCACTCAATGTTCCTGAGTGCTAACTATGGTATATTGTATCATAGAAAAATGAAAAATCAAGTCCTTTTATGAAAAAAATAAAAAATTCGCAGAAACTTCACATAATATCATGATTTTGCCCCTTTTCGGGGGTATCGGCAGTCCATCTCCGGCATATATTTGCCGCGGAGGGTGTCGTCTATGAACGGTCTCATTTTAGCACTTGACGGGGTAAACCAATATTTTTTGTCGATTGCCGCCGCATTGCTCGTGCTTGCGGCGGGGGCTGCATTCACGGTGCGGTTCCGCGCTTTTTACCTGCTGCATCCGTTCCGCACGCTGCGCGCCATGCCGCGCGGCGGTGCCGGGCAGATGCTGCTGTCGCTCGGCGGCACGGTGGGGGTGGGGAACATCTCGGGTGTTGCCGTGGCGCTCACACTCGGCGGCGCGGGCGCGGTTTTCTGGATGTGGGTGGGGGCGTTTGTCACCATGGCGCTCAAATACGCCGAGATCATCCTCGGGATGCTGCATCGGGAGACGCGCGGCGGCAAGACCGTCGGCGGCGCGCCGTATTATATCCGCGACGCGCTCGGGGGCGGTGCGGCGGCGTTTTTTGCGGGGCTGCTGGTGTTTGACAGCGTTGCGGTCGGCGGCGTGATTCAGAGCAGCGCCATTGCCGAGGCGGCGGCGGGGCTCGGCGTCGAGCCGCTTGTCACCGGGCTGCTTTTGTCGCTTGCCGCCGCCTGTATTTTCTTTTTCGGCATCAACCTTTTCGGGTTGTCCGCCGTGGTCGTGCCCGTGATGGCGGTCGGTTATATCGCGGCGAGTGTCGCCGTGATCGTCTTCCATGCGGCAGATCTGCCCGCCGCGCTTGCGTCGATTCTGGATGGCGCGTTCCGCCCCGCGGCGGCGACCGGCGGCTTTGTCGGCTTTCTCCTGTCCCCCGCGCTGCGGCAGGGCATCGTCAAGGGGCTGTTCTCCAACGAGGCGGGCTGCGGCACGGCGGCGGCAGCCCATGCCGAGACAAAGGAAACAGTCCCCGCAAGGCAGGGACTGTTCGGCATATTTGAGGTGTTCTGCGACACGGTGCTGCTCTGTACGCTCACCGCGCTTGCGATCCTGACATCTCTCGGCGACGACCTCACCGCTTACGGCGCGGCGGGCGTCCGCCTGTGTACGGCGGCGTTTGCAACGGTATTCGGAGATCGTGCAGCGCCCGTCATGTTCGCATTTGTCTTTCTGTTTGCATTTGCCACCATCGTGGCATACGGCTATTACGGCATGGCGTCCATGCGGTATTTCGGCGACGGCCGCCGCGCGCGCGGTATATTTCTCGTTTTTTACTGCGTGGCGCAGCTTTGCGGGGCGGTCGCCGCGCCCGCGGCGGTCTGGACGCTGTCGGACACTGTCATCTGCCTGCTGCTCTTTGTCAACATGGCGGCGGTGACGGTCAGCGCAAAGGAGATCTTCGCGGCGCACGATGCGTTCTATGCCCAGATCGGGAAGTATGCGCAGAGTGCGTCCAGGATGAAATCCCGCTGTGCGGCATCCGCGAAAAAGGAGAGCGCCATATCGGACAGCGCGATGAACAGCGGAGAAATGCCGTATTTCGTGCAGAACCGCGCAAAGTGAAGCGTCAGCCCGCGGTCACCGCACAGCCCCATGCCGTGAATGGTGAATTTGCAGAGCGGAGAGGGCGGCGCGCCGGGCGCGCCCGGCGCGCAGTCCGCTGCGGCGACGACAAGATCGTCGCCGCACAGCGTAAAGAGGGCGGGCAGCCTGTCGCTTACGGCAAGCCGTTTTGCCGCCGCCTCCGTATCGGCTTTGTCAAACCGATACAGGCGCACGCCCTCCTCTGCGGTAAATCCGCGTATATCGGTCAGATACATGGTAAACCTTTCGGCATCGGCTTTCCCGATGCGCATATTGGGTATGAGCATTCGCTCGATAGCAGTATATGCGGCAGCGTTGATGCGGGTAAAAAGGCGATGTATAAGCCTTCCCCCAAGGGGGAAGGCTTGTTAAGAGCGCCATTGTTTCACGCTACGATAAAAACAGGCAGAAACCCATTTCGGGTTCCTGCCTGTTTTCTTTCGGATTTTACAGCACGCGCAGGGTCGAGATCAGCCCGAGCGTGGGGGTAAGCGCGTCAAACTCCGCCTCGGTATAGGCGCGCGCGGTGATATACGCGCCGCCGTCCAGCGCGGTCAGCGTGCCGAGCTTGGCAGTCAGCGTCGCCTCGGAGAGGGAGGAACGGACATAGCGGCGGCAGATGAACGCGCCGGACGGGGCACAGTTTGCCGCCGTTCCCGCCGTGAAGACGGGCGCAAAGCTGTCCGCGCCGTCGCGCAGGGTGGCGACCATGTCGGTCACCACGGCGCTTGCGGTCGGCGCCGCACCGGCGCCTCTGCCGTAAAACATTGTGTCGCCGAGTGCCGCGCCGCTCACCATAATGCCGTTGAATACATCGTTCACATGGGCAAGCGGGCTTGCGTCCGGGCAGACAAAGGGGGCGACGATCGGGCATGGTTTGTCTTCCACGCGCTGCATTCTGCCCAGCAGCTTCACGGCGCGTCCGCTCTTTGCAAGCAGGGCGACGTCATCCTTTTCAATGCCGCGGATGCCCTCGGTACGCACCGTTTTGGCATCCGGCAGCACGCCGGTGGCAATGCCGGTGAGAATGCAGATCTTGCGGCAGGTGTCGATGCCGTCCACGTCCGCAGTCGGGTCCTTCTCGGCATAGCCCTTCGCCTGGGCATCCGCCAGCGCGTCTGCAAAGCTGCGTCCCTTCGCCGTCATCTCGGTGAGGATATAGTTGGTCGTGCCGTTCAGAATGCCGGAAATGCCGGTGACTTCGTTTGACAGAAAATCGTTTGCCAGCGGGCGCACAATCGGGATGCCGCCGCCCACGCTCGCCTCGAAGGCGTAGGCAACACGGTTGGCGCGGGCGATTTGCAGCAGCACCTCACCGTAAGTGGCAACGACCTCCTTGTTGGAGGTGACCACGCTCTTGCCCGCCGCAAGGGCGGCTTTCGTATAATCATAGGCGGGATGCGCGCCGCCCATCATTTCGGCGACGAGCGTGACCTCGGGGTCGCGCAGGATGATGTCAAAGTCGTGCACGACCTTGCCTGCATAGGGCGTGCCCGGGAAATCGCGCAGATCGAGGATGTATTTGACCTCGATGGTATCGCCGAGGCGGGACGCGAGCAGGTCGCGGTTCTGCTCCAGAAGGTCGAGCGTGCCTTTGCCGACAACGCCCAGACCGAGAAGGGCAATGTGAATCATGAGTTCTCCTTTGGTTTACTTGCAGAACGTGTCCACGTAGTGCGTGATCGCGTCTGAGATGATTTTGACGGCTTCTTCGGGACCGCGCACCTCGTTGACGGCGGTCTCCTTGTTCTCCAGTGCCTTGTAGACACTGAAGAAGTGCCGCATTTCGTCGAAGGTGTGCGTCGGCAGCTCGTCGATGCTCTTGTACTGGTTGTAGGTCGGGTCGCTGAACGGAATGGCGATGATCTTTTCATCATTGCGCCCGTTGTCGATCATCGAGATCACGCCGATGGGGTAGCACCGCACCAGCGTCATCGGCTCGATCGATTCCGAGCAGAGCACCAGCACGTCCAGCGGGTCGTTGTCGTCGCCGTAGGTGCGGGGGATGAAGCCGTAGTTGGCGGGATAATGCGTCGAGGTGTACAGGATGCGGTCAAGACGCAGGAGTCCGCATTCCTTGTCCAGCTCATACTTCTTTTTGGAACCCTTGGTGATCTCGATCACGCATTCAAAGTCGCGCGGCGTGATGCGCTTCGGGTTCATGTCATGCCAAATGTTGCTCATGCAAACCTCCTTGTCGGACAGGTGTCAGATGCTTTCGGGTACCTTTGCGTCGATCGCGGCAAACAGGTCGGCGACGACCTTCTTCACGGCGTCGAGCGCCTCATCCTTCGGGACCTTGATGTCCACGCTCTTGTCGCGGGTCGAGATCTCGACGAGACCGTCCTTCATGTTGCGCGGGCTGACGACCACGCGCACCGGTGTACCGAGCAGGTCGGCGTCCGAGAACATGACGCCTGCGCGCACGTCGCGGTCATCGTACATCACTTCGATGCCGTCCTTCTGCATCGCGGCGTAAAGCCCGTCCGCAAAGGACTTGCAGTCGGCGTCGTCCGCACGGACGCAGCAGAGCTGCACCTGCCAGGGCGCGATCGTGATCGGCCAGATCGGACCGTAGTCGTCATGGCGCGCTTCGCACACCGATGCGGCAAGTCTGCCGACGCCGATGCCGTAGCAGCCCATGATCGGGTTCCTGCTCTCGCCCGCCTCGTCGAGGTAGGTCATGTTCATCGTCTTTGTATACTTCGTGCCGAGCTGGAAGATGTTTCCCACTTCAATGCCGTTTGACACGGTCAGCGTGTGCTTGCCGCAGCTCGGGCAGATGCCGCCCGCGATCGCCTTGGAGAAGTCGTGGTATTCGACCTTGCCGTAGTCGCGCTCGGCGTTGAACCCGGTGTAGTGGTAATCCACCTCGTTTGCGCCGCAGACGAGGTTCTTTGCGCCCTCGAGCGAGCGGTCAAAGTAGAGCTTGGCTTTACCCCCAAAATCGTGCGCGCCGATGAAACCGGCGACAATGCCGGATTCCTCGGTGATCAGCGCGGGGTGGATCTCCTTGCCGAGGAAGTTGCGCAGCTTGGTCTCGTTGATGTCGAGGTCGCCGCGCGTGAAGACGACGATGTAGTCATCGGTCAGGTTCTCCTGGTAGACGACGGCTTTCGCGGTCTTCTCCACGGGGACATGCAGCTGGGCGCAGACCTCTTCGATGGTGTGCGCGCCCGGCGTGTGTACGCGGGTGAGCGGCGCTTCGGTTTCGTCTGCGGGCTTTTCCACGATGCAGTCCGCCGCCTCCATGTTGGCGCTGTAGCCGCACTCGGGGCAGATGACCAGCGTGTCCTCGCCGATCGGCGTGAGCAGCATGAACTCATGCGACACGCTGCCGCCCATCATGCCGGAGTCGGACTTGACCGAGACAACCTCGGGCACGCCCGCGCGGGCGAAAATGCGCTCATAGGCGCGGTGGCAGCGATCGTAGTAGGCTTCGAGGTCGGCTTGCGAGGTGTGGAAGGAGTAGGCGTCCTTCATCGTAAACTCGCGCACGCGGATCATACCCGCGCGCGGGCGCGCCTCGTCGCGGAACTTGGTCTGGATCTGATAGATCATGAAGGGGTACTTCGAGTAGCTCGTCGCATAGTCGCGGACAAGCTGCACGGCTGCCTCCTCATGCGTCATGCCGAGCACCATCGGGGTGTTGTTTCTGTCCTTGAAGCGGAGCAGCTCGGACTGGATGCTCGAATATCTGCCGGATTCCTCCCAAAGCGAGGCGGGCATCGTCACGGGGAAGAGAACCTCCTGCCCGTCGATTTTGTCCATCTCCTCGCGCAGGATCTTCTCGATCTTGGCGGTGATGCGGTAGAGCGGCGGGAACTGCGAGAAAATGCCGCTGCCCACAAACTTCATGTAGCCGCCGCGCAGCATCAGCGCATGGCTGTCGATGACGGCGCCGGCGGGCTTTTCCTTAAAGCGGTCGCCGACAAGTTGACTGAGTTTCATAGTGTTGCCTCCGATGTATATCAAAAATTCAAATAAGACTGCTAAAAATAAAAAATTCCCGAGCCGTAAAGGCTCGGGACGAAAAACTCCGTGTTACCACCCGAATTCGGAGAAAACCTCCGCACTCATCGCGGCAGATGCCGCACACGCGATAACGGGCGCACCGTGCGGCTCGTCGCCGCAGACTCGGAAAACGGGTTCGACAGTCTCCCGCCAAAGCCTTGCACCCTCCGGCTTCTCTCTGCGGCGTTTTGCTGTCTACTGTTTTTTCGTCATTGTCTTTTCCTCATGGTAGCACACGGCAAAGGCTTTGTCAAGGTTTTCGGCGAAAAATCGCGTGGATTGACAGCAGGCGCACCGCGGCGTATAATCATTTCGGACAGTCTTTTTCGCTATTTTTGCAATTTGTTGTTTTTACAACCGAATTTGCATGTGCAGTGTTCTATAATAAAAGCACAACAGAGAAAGCGAGGACTTACAAATGATCCGAAAAATCATTCATATAAATGAAGAAAAATGCAACGGCTGCGGCGCCTGCGCCTCCGCCTGTCACGAGGGCGCCATCGGCATGGTCAACGGCAAGGCAAAGCTGCTGCGCGACGATTATTGCGATGGACTCGGCGACTGCCTGCCCGCCTGCCCGACGGGGGCGATCACCTTTGTCGAGCGCGAGGCGGCTGCCTACGACGAGGCGGCAGTGCTTGCCGCCAAGGCGAAGAAGGGCGCGGCACCTGCCGCACATGCGCACGGCGGCTGCCCCGGCAAACGGCTTGTCCGCTTTGACCGGAGCGGGGACGCACCCGCGGCGGCACCGCAGGGCACGGCGGTCTCCCGCCTTGCGCAGTGGCCCTGTCAGCTACGGCTGGTCCCGGTGAATGCGCCGTATTTCGACGGGGCAAAGCTGCTGATTGCCGCCGACTGCGCTGCCTATGCCTATGCGCGGCTGCACGAGGACTTCATGCGCGGCAAGATCACGCTGATCGGCTGCCCGAAACTCGACGAGGCTGATTATGCCGCCAAACTTACGGATATAATCAAGGCAAACAACATCGTGAGCGTGACGGTCGTGCGCATGGAGGTGCCCTGCTGCGGCGGGCTGGAACAGGCGGCAAAGACGGCGCTCCAAAACAGCGGCAAGTTCCTGCCCTGGCAGGTCGTGACCCTCTCGACCGACGGCAGAATTTTAGATTGAATCAGACAAGGAGACGATTTGATGTGCACGGCTGCAACGTATAAGACCAAGGATTTTTACTTCGGGCGGACGCTCGACTACGAATTTTCTTACGGGGATGAGATCGTGCTCACCCCGCGCGCCTTTCCGCTTGACTTCCGGCACACGGCGCGGCGCGACACGCATTATGCCATCCTCGGCATGGCGCATGTGGCGGACGGCTACCCGCTCTATTATGACGCGATGAACGAGAAGGGACTCTGCGCAGCGGGGCTCAACTTTGTCGGCAACGCGGTGTACACGGCGGTGCTGCCGGGCAGGGAGAATATCGCGCAGTTTGAGCTGATCCCTTGGCTGCTCGGCAGTGCGGCAAGCGTCGCCGAGGCGCGCACACTGCTTGCCGGTGCAACCATCACGTATACGCCGTTTTCCGACAAGTTTCCGCCCGCACAGCTCCATTGGCTGATCGCGGACCGAAACGAGGCGATCACGGTGGAATCCACGGCGACAGGGCTGCACATCTATGACAACCCGGCGGGCGTGCTCACCAACAATCCGCCCTTCGACATGCAGATGTTCCGCCTGAACGACTATATGCAGCTTTCGCCGAAGCAGCCGGAGAACCGCTTCTCGGATGCGCTTGCCCTGCGCACCTACAGCCGCGGCATGGGTGCGCTCGGGCTGCCCGGCGATCTTTCATCGGCATCCCGCTTCGTCCGTGCGGCATTTGTGCGTGCGCATGCGGTATCGGGCGAGGATGAGAATGCGAGTGTGAGCCAGTTCTTTCATATTCTCGGCGCGGTAGAGCAGCCGCGCGGCTGTTGTGAGGTCGCTGCGGGAAAGTATGAGATCACGATCTACACCTCCTGCTGCAATGCGGATCGCGGCATCTATTATTACACCACCTATGACAATTCCCGCATCAGCGCAGTGGACATGCACGCGGAAAATCTCGACGCAAAAACGCTTGCCCATTTTGCGCCCGTGACCGAATCGCAGATACTCTATCAGAACAGACATTCAAGCAAATGAGGATACAGTACAAAATGAAAGAAATCATGAAGAACATCGAAAAGGCACAGGTGTTCACCCTGCGCGATCAGGTCGCCTACGGCGAGGGACAGGTCGTCAGCAAGACGCTGGCGCAGAACGATGCCGTCAGTATCACGCTGTTCGCCTTTGACAAGGGTGAGGAGATCAGCTCACACAAGTCGGGTGGCGATGCATTTGTCACCTGCCTTGACGGCGAGGGCGAGATCACGATCGACGGCGTGAACTACACGCTCACCGAGGGGCAGTCGATCGTCATGCCCGCCGGACACCCGCACGCCGTCCGCGGCAAGGAGCGCTTCAAGATGCTGCTTGTGGTGGTGTTCTGAAAGAAAAGCGCTTTTCAGGCTTCCCTTGGGAGAGAACTGTACGAGACGCAAAGTCTCTCGCGGAGTTTTCCCGATTGGAAAATATCCTGTGCCCGATGTGGGATTGATATATGCCAAACGTCGCGATATGCTGTGCCAGCTGCCTACAGTCCCTCATCCGTCGCCTTTCGGCGACACCTTTCCCACTGGGGAAGGCTGAGATACGGCGGGAGACAGACGGCGCTCTACGGTTTGTACAAGGCTTCCGCTATTCTGTAGGGACCGACATCTGACGCGATTCTCACTGATTTACAAAAAAGACGCACCGAAGTGCGTCTTTTTTGTTTTACGTTTTTGCAAGAAAAACATCGCCGGAACAAAATCAATTGTCGATCTCTTTTTCGGCTTTCAGAATTTTACCGGTTGCAGCGTCGATTTCATACTCGTATTTCGTGCTGCTGACCCGAAAATCCAGCTCATAGACGGTTTTTCCATCGTCCGTGTCGACCTTGAATTCGTAATCGGTCACATCGGCGGCAGATACGTCCGCATGTGCAAAAGCAGTTGTCTTTGCTTTGCTTTCATCGATCATTTCCGGGGTCGGGACGAAAGGCTTTTCGGAAGATGCGGCTGCATCATCGTCGATCTCTTTTTCGGCTTTCAGGACTTTGCCGGTTGCAGCATCAATCTCATACTCGTATTCAAAGCGTCCTGCTTCAAAGTCAACGTCATAGACCATGATGCCGCCTTCTGTATCCATTTCGGTTTTGCAGGACAGAACCGCTGCTGCATCCACACCAGCATGTGCAAAGGCGATTGCTTTTGCTTTTTTCGTGCCGATATAGGCTTTTTCACTGGCGGTGCCGATCGCTTCAATCTTCGTTTCCGCCGAAGATACGTCCCGCCGCAGCAGGTTCAGTTCGTTGATGGAGAGGGAAGCCAGCTCGTCGAAGGTATGCCGCCCGTCATCGTCTAAAATGTCCCGGATCAGCTGTGCTTTTCCGACGGTAATGCCGTAGGCTTCTGCCAGCTGTTTCAGCGCGTCGTCTTTTGTAACGGTCTGACTCAGCACAGCGCCGCTGAATGTTTCGGTTTGCAGCAACTGATTGACCGCATCTGTGAGCTGCGCCTGCATGGCTGCGCCGCGCTCGGTATTGTTGTTGTCAACGCTGATGAGGACGGAATTCGCAAGCTCACTCAGATAACCGTTCTGCACCATGGAGCCGATGATTGCGTTGACTGCCACCCGAAGGTCGCTGCCGCGAAAGTCCATATCGCCGACGATGATCTCACCGTCCGCATTCAGCGGCGTGACTTGCAGCACCCGCTCTTTCCGGTTGACTGTAATTTCTACGCTCGGATTGACATCCAGCGAAACCGTGGCATCCACGGCATAGTTGATCTGATACCGCAGATAGCCGAAGATGCAGCCTGCCGCAAGGCACAGGCATGCAGCAAGCGCGGCGAGACGCGCAAACGGACGTTTTACCTTTTTTGTTGTTGTCATACATACACCGCCTTTCGATTCTGTGCAGTCGGCGCGCACGGCGGGCAAAACATCCGGTGCAGCGTGCGCATAAGCATCCCGCAGCTTTTTGTTGATTTCATGTTCTGTCATGACCGATACCTCCTGCTTGTAAATGTTGTTTCAGTTTTTTAATGGCACGATTGTATTTTGAAAGAACTGTGGCGAGCGGCATCTGCAGAATTGCCGCAATTTCCCGATGCTTGAAACCGGCGACGGCGTGCAGCGTCACGATTTGCCGCTCCCCGTCGGACAGCTGCCGCATACATGCTGACAGTACGGTGCGGTCCTCGACGGACATGCCGGCGGAATCCGCCGGTAAAAATGCATGCATATCCTCCGGCATGTCTGCCGTTTTGCGCTGCGCGCGCAGCTGCTGAAGGCACAGATTCTTCGCAATCGTAATCAGCCATGCCATGGGTTTGCCCCGCGAGTGATACTGCGCGGCACTGTTCCACGCGGCGACATAACAGTCGTGCAGCACATCCTCTGCATCGTGTGCGTTCTTCAAAACAGAAAGGGCAAAACTGTAGACTGCCGTTTGCGTGCGGCGATACAGTGCTTCGAGCGCCGCGGTGTCGCCGATGGCGATCCGCCCGAGCAATGTATCCAGCAGCGTGTTCTCCGTCTCCTGTTGTTTCGTTTTTTCGTAAGAAAAAATCAACATGTCTCACACCTTTCATCCTGTAAATGCGCGGGAAGCGTATTTTATTGCATGCATGCCGGAAAAATTGCAAAAAAGGCATACGCGCAAAAACGTATGCCTTGCTTGATTCAGTCTGCCGTCGATTCCTGCTTTTGGCGGAAGGCTTTTCGGTAGGCATCCGGTGAGACGCCGACATTTTTCTTGAAGGACGCCGAGAAGTGCTGCGACGAGGAAAAGTGCAGGGTGTCCGCGATCTCGGCGATGGTATCACAGTCCTCCTCCAAAAGCGTGCGCGCCGCCTGTATTTTGCGGTCGAGAATATACTGCTTCGGCGTACAGCCGTATTTGGCGCCGAAAATGCTGATGATGTAGGACTTATTCAGGTAGAAGTGCCGCACGATGTCGTCCAGCGACATGTCATAGCCCAGTCCCGAGTCGATGAAGTCCTTGATGCGCTCGGCGGTGCTGACTGCGGCACGCTGATGCCGGTACAGCTCGTCCCGCGCGGTCAGCAGCATCTGACAGAGAATGCCCTCGCTGATGCGGATGCGTTCCGCCGCGTTTTCGGCATTGACATCCGCCAGCGTCTCATGCAGCTCCTCAAAGTAGTGCAGTGTGTCCGAGCCGGGCACGACCACCGCGCCGTCGGTGAAGCCGCAGGCGTTGACCACGCCGTCCAGCAGGCGTCCGCCCGCGTTGATCCAGATCTTATGATAGGGGTCGTTTTTGTCCGACCAGTATTTGTGCGAATAGAGGCGGCTCAGAAAATAGAAATCCCCTGCCTTGACCTCATAGTGCCGCCCGCCGCATTCGATATAGCCCTTACCGCTGATGACGTGCTCAAAGACATAGATGCTTTTTCTGTCGTTCTTTTTGCGTTCGCGGTGGAATGTGTAGGCGGGAGAGGGCAGGTTGTCCCCCATGCTTTCAATGAAAAAGAAGTCATTTTCCGCATAGTTCGGACCGCCGAGATAGAAAATGCGTCCCGTGTTGTGAAAAATCGGTTCCATGCGCGCCTCCCCGGATGTTCTGTACAGAATAATTATATGGTGTCACGACGGACTTGTCAATCCGGAGAGGGGGCGGCGTGCCGGAATTTATCCGAACAGCTGTGCCTTCCGGAGATTCACCGCGGCGTAAAGCAGCATGCCGCAGATGTAGGCGGAGATCACTTCACCGATGCCGACGGTGAGCATGAAATAGGGGATCGTCCCCTCCACACCGTAGGCAAAGCGCAGGACGGGCGGAATGATGAGCACATTGGCAAGCACGGTCGGCAGCGGCACGAGCCACTTGTTTTTGCGCAGGGCATAGGCGCCGAGCGCGCCGATGAGCGTTGCCAGGCTGCCGAAAATGATGTCGGGCAGCGCACTGCCTGTGAGCAGATTGGCAAGCAGACAGCCGGCAAAAAGACCGGGCACGGCAGCACCCGTGAAGGCGGGCAGCACACAGAGCGCCTCGGAAAGGCGCATCTGGATGACACCCTTGTCCAGACCGACGAGGGAACACAGCCATGTCAGGACGACGTAGAGCGCGGCGATCAGCGCGCCGCGGCAGAGAAAACGAAGATTGCGGTTCATAAAAAATCATCTCCTGGTTTTGTTTTAGGTGAGGAGGGCCGCGAACTCACCATGGTTATTATACGCCTTTCCGCGTCTTTTCGCAAGCCCCGGAATTTGTACAAAAATCGAAAAAATAATTTTGCATTTTTGCATTGGAATGCGGGGCGGGATGTGGTATATTGAATATGGAAATCCAGAAACGGAGGAATGGATATGGGTAATTTCACCAAAAGAAGCGGCATTTACCTGCTGGCGGTTCTGCTGGCGGTTTGCACGCTTTTTTCGCTTGCATTGATTGCCGGAGCGGAGGAGGCGGATGCGGGCGTTCTCGGCAGCACGGCATCGCTCTCCGCGACCGGCGGCGAAACGGTCTGCTATCTGAAGAACGGCGGCACGGGCGACGGCTCGAGTGCGAATACCGCATGCGGCAGCATCACCGAAGCCTACGGCAAGCTCAAAAACGGCGGTGTTCTTGTCATCAGCGGCATCTATACGCTGGAGGAGCCGCTCAGCGGGCTTTATCACACAAAGAAGATCACCATCACCTCGCTCTACAACGGCGTGGATTACAGAAGAGCCGGTGCAAAGCTCGTGACGAAGGCAAACTTCTATTGCGGCGGCGAGACCGTGTTTGAGAACCTCTCGATTGAGAACCGGAAGTCCTACGGCGGTTTCTTCACCAACCTGAACACGGTTGTATTCGGTGATGGCATCACCTGCACTGTGAAGGGCGGGGTCAGCACGGTTCCCTGCATCATCGGCGGCACCAACACTGACGTTGAGCTGACCGATGCGGAAAAGGCGCACGGCGTGGATCTCACCATCAAGAGCGGCACCTGGCAGCGTGTGCGCGGCGGTTCGTCGGGCACAGGCTACAATACTTGCGACATCAGGCTCACGATCGATGGCGGCACGTTCAAGGAGAAGTTCGTCCTGGCATCGGCGGGCACACACACCGGCAATATCGACGCAACGATCAACGGCGGTGAGTTCCTTGCAGGTATCTATGCCTATGACCTCACGAAAGCAACCCAGACGGCAAGCGGCAATGTGAACCTTACGCTGAACGGCGGTCAGTTCAACACTGTCATTGCCGCAGCATCCAATCCTGCCATCGGCAGCTACGCGGGCAGCTTCAACGTCCGCATCACGGACGGCGACTTCTCGCATCTGACGGCACTGACCGGCGCAGGCGTGCTGGTAAACTCGACGATGACGAGCACGCTGTCCACCGGCAGCCATGTCGATCTCGATGCCGAGATTTCCGGCACGATGACCTTCAAGAACCCGATCCGTACCAACGGCGCGGACCCGTGGCTGTTCTACTATGACGGCTTCTACTACTATATTGCAACCGCAAGCTCCAAGCTTGCCATCTATAAGGCAGCCAACATCGGCGACCTTGCCACCACCCCAGCCACGGTCATCTACACACCCGCGGCAGGCAAGGAGTGGTCGAAGAACCTTTGGTCGCCCGAAGTGCACTACTTCAGTGCGGAGGACGTCGGCGAGGCGGATGCGGGCTGGTACTGCTTTCTCGGCAGTGACAGCGGCACCGGCAAGGAGACAGGCGGCGGCTTCGGCGGTCAGCGCGCTTATGTCATCAAGTGCCTGGACGGCAACAACCTGCTCGGGCGCTGGGGCAACCCGCTCACCGGTGAGGTCAACGTCCCGCAGAAGATCGAGTTCCCGGACAGCGATTTCAACGTGAATGAGCTGTGCGGCGGCTGCTCGGTCATCAACATCAACAATCAGAAGTACATTATGTTCATCAGCGAGGTCGGACGCGAGACCAGCGGCACGGACAGCGTCAACTTCTATCAGACCATCAACATCGCGAAGTTTGACAAGCCTTGGCGCATCAGCGGACAGCCGCAGGTCATCTGCAGCCCGGACTATGACTGGGAGAAGGTCGGCTCCGAGGACAAGATTCACCCGCAGGTCGTCGAAGGTTCGACGGCAGTCTACGGCAAGGACGGCTCGGTCTTCATCATCTATTCGGGCAGCGGCTATTGGACGAAGTCCTACCAGCTCGGTCAGCTGAAGTATATCGGCGGCGACCCGCTCCAGAAGAGCAGCTGGGAAAAGAGCCCCACCTCGATCTTCTCGCAGTCCGCACAGCTTTCGGGCTGCGGTCACGCCTCCTATGTGACTGATACCGACGGGCAGGGCTGGATCTGCTACCACGCTTATAAGAGCAGCAACACTTCAGCCGGCAGATTTGCCTTTGTGGAGCCCTACACGGCAACGAAGGACGGCGTTGTGATCGGCAACGGCACAAAGAAGCCCGCCGACATCAATACCACCTATACCGTCAACCTCAATCCCCTGCCGCTCGGCAAGAAGATCAGCGGTTTCGGCACGGTCGGCGGCGACAAGGTCGGCTTTGCGTACACGCGTGTCTATGACGACCGCTTCACCGATGTGACGGCAAATGCATGGTTCTATGCATACGTCCGCGACGCTTACCGTGTAGCACTTGCCAACGGCACAAGCGCAACCCAGTTCTCGCCCGACGGCAGCTTTACGGTTGCACAGGCGATCACCGCAGCGGCGAATATCCACACGGCATACACCGGCAAGACGGTGGACACCGCAGGTGCGAAGAACTGGTACGATCCTTATGTGGACTACTGCGTTGCGAACGACATCATCAAGGCGGATCAGTTCAAGGATTACAATGCACCGATCACGCGCGGCGATATGGCGATTGTCTTTGCAAATATCCTGCCCGACAGTGAATATACGGCAATCCGGGACGGATCGAACCCCGACGTGACGAACAATCTCGCTTGCTACGCGGCGGTGCAGAAGCTCTACAAAGCGGGCATCGTCGGTGGTGATGCCGGAACCGGCAACTACCGCCCGAACGACGGCATCAAGCGCTCCGAAGCGTGCGTGATTTTCACCCGCATCGCCATCGCGGAAATGCGCGCAAAGTAAAACAAATGAAAAAAGCACACGGCGGAGCCGTGTGCTTTTTTACATGGTTGCCCACGCCCAATCTATGCCTTCCCCCAAGGGGGAAGCCTTAAAAGACGCGCAAACTTTTGCAGGGCCCGGCGTCCGGGGCGGTCCACGTCGTGCCGCAGCAAAAACGGGTCGACGAGGGCGCCGACCCCTACCGGGTTTGCTAAAATATTTTTCCTTGACAGCGGCATGTATCTGTGCTATACTTTTCCCGCTATTTCAATCCGAAAGGGGCTGTTCATTATGAAAAACATCGCATCCCGTACGCTTTACAAACCCACAAGGCAAAAGGAGAAATTACATGAACAGCATTCAACTGAAACAGATTGACGAAAACAACTTTATCGACGCATTCAACTTAAAGCTCGGCGACGGGCAGGACGCCTTTGTCTCGCATCCGATCCGCAGCCTGGCGCAGGCGTATGTCTACCGCACGCAGTGCACGCCGCTTGGCATCTATGCAGACGACCGCATGGTCGGCTATGTCATGGTCATCTATGACTATGACGAAGAAGTCTACAACATCTGGCATATGATGATCGACCGCGGCGAGCAGGGCAAGGGGTACGGCAAAGCCGCTTTTGCCGCCGTGCTCGACTACATCCGCACAAAGCCGTTCGGCAAGTCGGATCGCATCCTGCTGACCTGCAACCGGGAAAACCCCGCTGCGCTCGGCTTGTACCAATCTTTCGGCTTCTGCCCGACCGGGAATGAGGACGAGGACGAGATCGAACTCGGCTATACACTCGAAACAAAGTAAAAAGCAAGGCATCCGCCGCAGCGGATGCCTTGCTTTTGTTTAGTCCTGGTTTGACTTGACGGAAAACTCCAGTGTGTTTAGCTTGTCAAGCGGGATGTAGTCGGAGATGGAGCGGTACATCAGATAGATATTCGCCGTATCGGTCATGCTGTGCATGGCGCCGATGCCTTGGTCTTTTCCGTTGACGAAAAACACGGCGTTGCTGTAATCGAAAGCCGCGTCCGCGCTGTAGTAGACCGAAAGACCGCAGGAGGAGATCTTGATGCGCTGTACCTTTGCGTCGGCGGGCGCGGTCATCTCGGTGACCTTGCCGTCCTTGATCGTGATGCGGAAGGAATCTCCGACCTTCAGGTCCGCGATGTTCGGCGTACATTCATAGTACGGGAGCAGCGGCTGACCGGTCGCGCGGTCGATGGGGCAGATGAGCGTGCCGACGGTGTAGAGGATATAGCGGTAGCAGGGCGAGACGGTCGTCTCGTCAAAGTCGATGCCGAGCAGTTCAACTTCGTTGCCGCTTCGTATCTCTGCATAGTGGAACAAGGATGCATCATAGGCGCCGGTCAGGGGTGCGCCGAAGACGGTCGCGGCAGGCGTGATCGTTCGGTCGGTGTTCTCGATGCTGATGAGCTCATAGCCGTTTGACCAAACAAGCGCCTTGTCAAGGCTGTCGCGTGTCAGCGAAAGGTGCGTCAGCACCTCGTCCAGGGTCAACTCGCGGTCTGCCGCCACATCATAGTAGTAGAAGCAGCGGTTCCTGCTCGACTCGGAATATTGATACCCGGTATATTCATAGACATTGACGGCGAGAATGCCGTCCGCACCCGAGGCCGAGTAGGTGACGGTGTAAAGGCTGCGCCCCTCCT
Source organism: Oscillospiraceae bacterium (assembly GCA_003343845.1). Classification (GTDB taxonomy): domain Bacteria; phylum Bacillota; class Clostridia; order Oscillospirales; family CAG-272; genus UMGS902. The sequence continues at coordinate 53,757 of QAKK01000035.1, read as the reverse complement.
TGCCTGCGGCAAGCGCGTCCAGCTTTTCCTGCTGGTCGGCAAGCATCTTAGCGTTCAGCGCCTCGGCGCCCGGCTTCGTGCTGTCGATCTTCGGGACGGTCAACGAATGCAGGAAGTCGAAATCGCCGCCGCTGAACATGTCAACGGCCTTTTTCGTGTAGACCGTGCCATCCTTCACCTCGGGCAGCGCTGCGGGCGCGGTGGTTTCGGGCGGGGTCGTCTCGGTTGTCACGGTCGTCTGCGAGGTCGCCTCTGTCTGTGTCGTCAGAGAGGCAGGCGGCGCGGTGTCGGTCGTCTGCTTGCCGCCGGGATTGCTCTCGCCGCAGGCGGCAAGCGCCGCGACAAGAGCGGCGGCGGTCAGCAGAGTCAGCAGTTTTTTGTTCATGTTCACCCTCCTTTTAGTCAATAGTCTCCACTCTGTGTATCGTCAATTCTTCGGGTTGGTTTCAGTATAACACGGATGAAAACCGATTGTCAACGACATTCCAAAAAAAGGCATAACAATGCCTGCAGAAACTGCCGCATCTTATGCGCGCTGCTTCACCGGGCGCAGTTCGACCGTCTCGCAGAGATGCAGCCCGAACCGCGCGGCATAGGCGCGCCCGGCCGCCTCGGTGGCGGCGTCCGAGAGCGCGGCGGCGCCGTGCGCGTCCCGCCCGAGGATGGCGTCACAGCCTTCCGCCACGGCGGATGCCTCTCTTCGGTTTTAACTTAGCTTTTCGGCGGCACTAATTCGATCGTTGCCTGCGCGTCAGGCGAAATGTAGGGTGAGAAATTGAGGAAAATACTTATGGTATCCGGGTCGCCGGAGACGGAATAGCCGTCTCTCCTCTGCTCGCCGTTTATGAGGAGGTTGGCGTAGTGGAAATCAAATGTCGCATTTCCGCTGTACCGCACGGTGATGCCGGATGACGCGAGTTTGATGCTCTCTACCGCTGCATCTGTGGGAACAACAGCTTCGGTCACTTTGCTGTCCTTGCAAACGATGCGGAAAACATCGCCCACCGTCAGGTCGTCGGCGGTCAGCGTGCAAACGGCATAGGGGTGCAGGGGCTGACCGTTTTCGCGGCTGATGGGGCAGGAGGCAGTGGAGACAACATAGAGAGAGAAACCGTAGCAGGGCGCGACCGTCGTCTCGTCAAAGTCGATGCCCAAAAGTTCGAGTTCCGCGTTGCAATTCTGCTCGGCGTAGTAGAACTTTCCTTTTTCCGGCGTGCCGTCAAGCGGCGTGCCAAAGACGCTTTCGGCACGCGCGGTCTGCTCTTCCGTGCCTTCGTCCGTGACAAGATTGAATTCGCTTGACCAGCGGAATGCCTTCGCAAGCGTTTCTTTTGTGAACGAGAGCCGTGTGAGCACTTCGTCCGCCGTCAGTTCGCAGTCTGCCGCGGCGTCATAGTAGTAGAAACGGCGCGTGGTGCCGCTCTCGGAATACTGCCACCCGATGTATTCGTAGACATTGATGACGAGAATGCCGTCTGCACCCGAGGTGGAGTAGTTGACGGTGTAGAGAACATTTTCCTCCTTGCCGGCGGCAAGGGCGTCCAGTTTTTCCTGCTGATCGGCAAGCATTTTGGCATTCAGCGCCTCAGCGCCCGGCTTTGTGCTGTCGATTGCCGGGATGAGCAGGGAATGCGTAAAGCCGAAGCTGCCGCCGCCGAAAGCGTAGTCAATCGCTTCCTTTGTATAGACCGTGCCGTCCTTTACCTTTGGCAGCGGCGCGGACGGCGCCGTCTCGGGCGCCGTGGTTTCGGGCACCGTGGTTTCCGTCGGTTCGGTGACGGTCGGTTCGCTCTCTGCGGATGTCCCGACTTCACCGGTGGGGTTTGTCGTATTTTGCGGGTTGTCTTTGCCGCAGGCGGCAAGCGCGGCGACAAGCATGAGGGCGATAAGGGTGACTTTCAGATGTTTGCTCATGTCATTCCTCCAAAAGCAAAAGGCGTTTCCATAGGATATCGTTGTTTTCCGTCTGTGGTTTCATGATAGCACAAAAAGAACGGCTTGTCAAAGAGGTACCAAAAAAAAGGCTATGCCCGCGCACAGCCTTTTTTGCGGATTTGCCTAAAGATATTGCCGCACATCGGTGACCAGCTGCTGTTCCAGGTCGATGAGCCGCCCTGCGATGTCCTTTGACTGCTCGTCCGCCGCCTTGTACTGGTTCAGATAGCGGCTGAGCGACTTGACCCCCATATTGCAGCCGTCGGTCATCAGGTCGGCAACCGTCTTGTCCGAACAGTCGGCGGCGAGTTTCATGTTCGTCTTGAAGTAGGACATGCCCTTTGCCATCGCGCTCGGCGACTTGCCGTCGTCGTGGTAGCTATCGAGCAGGGCGCGGATCTCGTGCCCCAACTTGTCGTGTGCGTTGCGGCAGGCAGTCAGCTCATGGCGCAGCGTGGAGCCTTTCACGCTGTCCAACACTTCGTCGATGGAGGAGACACCCATCTGTACCCCGGCATCGCATTCGCGCAGCAGCTTGATCGTATCGCTTTCAATCATCGAAAATAATCCCTCGCTTTCCTATGCGGCAGTATGCCCGAAAACGAGGGATTTATGCGATTGCTTATGCTATTTCTGTTTCACCGGGCGCAGCTCGACCGTTTCGCAGAGATGCAGCCCGAACCGCGCGGCATAGGCGCGCCCGGCTGCCTCGGTGGCGGCGTCCGAGAGGGCGGCGGCATCGTGCGCGTCCCGCCCGAGGATCGCGTCGCAGCCCTCTGCCGCGGCAATCTCCCAAAAGCGGTCGTAGGGGTAGGCGCGGCGGTCGCGCAGACCGAGCAGGTTGATCTCCAGCGGCATGCCGCATGCCTTTGCCGCGCGGCAGAGACGGGTCATTTCCGCCTCGTAAAAGACGTCGTCCCCACGGTAAAATGCGAGGTCGGGGTGCGCCATATAGGTGAACAGCCCGGTCTCCATGCCCGCGATGGCTTGCTTGACATAGCGGGTCAGCATGTCGCGGTCGTCGGTCTTGCTGTAGACATAGCGCCCGTCGTACTCATTGTTCGTGTAGTGCTGCCCGAGAATCAGATAGTCGCAATCAAAGCGGCGGATGTTTGCGAGCATCGCGGCAAATTCGTCCGGGTAATACTCCGCTTCATAGCCGATGAAGATGCGGATGCGGTCGGCGTATGCGTCACGCAGCGCTTCGATTTCGGTCACGTATTTTTCGGTGTCTGCGCCGGCGATGCGGAAGCCGGAAAAATGCCCGTTTGCAAACGGGTAGGGCACATGGTCGGAGAAGCCGAGCAGCTTTGTGCCGCCCGCGATCGCGCTCTCCACGTAGTCGTGCGGGGTGTCAATGGCGTGGTTGGAAAGGTAGGTGTGCGTGTGATAGTTTGCGTACATGACTTCTCCTTATTTCGCCGCCGCGCGCACAAAAGCGGCAAGCAGCGCGCGGCTGTCCGCGTCGGTCTTGTAGGAAAACTCGGGGTGCCACTGTACCGCCATGCAGAAGCGTTTACCCGGCAGGTACGCCGCCTCGATCAGTCCGTCGTCAGCGAGCGCCATCGGGCGCAGAACGGGCGCAAGCGTCTTCACCGCCTGGTGGTGATAACTGTTGACGCCGAGACGCATTTTGCCGAGCAGGGCGGCAAGCGGCGTGTCGGCAAGGATCGTCACCTCATGCACGGCGCGGTCGTAGGGCGGGGTCATGTGGTGATCCACCGCGCTCCCATGCTCGGCGGGCAGATCCTGATACAGCGTGCCGCCGAGGCAGACGTTCAGCAGTTGAATGCCGCGGCAGATGCCGAAGACCGGCTTGTCCGCATCGAGCGCGCGCCGGAGCAGCTTCGGCTCCATCGCGTCGCGCGCGGGGCAGGTCTCGCCGCAGGCAGGGGATTTTTCTGCACCGTATAGCGCGGGGTCAACGTCGTGCCCGCCGGTCAGCAGAAAGCCGTCCAGCGTGCCGACGAGTTCTTCGAGAATGCCGTCGTCCGCCGTCATCGGCAGCATCACGGGGATGCCGCCCGCGGCCTCGATGCCCTCCATGTAGCCGGGGAGCATCCAGAAAGATTCTTTTTCACTGTCGTAGAGCGGTACGACGCCGATCAGTGGTTTTTTCATGATTGTGCCTCCGAAAAAGCAGAATGACGCCTTCGCAAAAACGAAGGCGTCATTGCCTTATTTTTATTATAAGATGATTTTTGACTTTCGTCAAGCCTAAAATACAAGCTGCACCAGCAGCATGTAGACGACGGTGCCGCCCGCGATGGAAACCAGCATGTTCCCCCGGGAGAGGTGCAGTGCCACGGTCGCGGCGATGGCAATCAGCTCCGGCAGACCGTGCGTGCCGGTGAGAAACGAAACATTTTTCAGGCAGTAGACCACCAGCATGCCGAAGACGGCGGCAGGCAGCACGCGCCCGAGATACTGCACATAGGCAGGCGTCTTCCGCTTCTCGGAAAAGAGCAGAAAGGGCAGAAAGCGCGTCGCCATCGTGCCGAGGGCGCAGATGGCAATTGTGATGATCTGTTCGGTCAGTGTCATGGTCATCTCGTCTCCCTCCTTTCGAGTGCGGGGCGCAGGGCGGTCAGCACCACGAGGATGCAGACCATCGTCGGCAGCATGAAGTTTGTCGCGCCGAAGAGCGCAAGGCAGAGCGCCGAGATGCCGAGCCCGAGCAGGGCGGAGATGTGCTGCTTCCCCTTCTTCCATTCGTCAAGGAAGATCACAACAAACATCGCGGTCATCACAAAGTCAAGCCCCTCGGTGTTGAAGGGGATCACGTCGCCGACGATGCCGCCGAGCATAGCGCTGAGCACCCAGTAGCTTTGGTTCAGCAGCGTGACGAAGAACATGAACCAGCCGCGGTCCACGTCCGGCGGGATCACAGCAGAATAGTTGATGGAGAAGGTCTCGTCGCACATGCCGAAGATCAGATAGGGCTTCTTTCTGCCTGTGCCTTTGAATTTTTCCAGCATGGCGATGCCGTAGAACAGGTGGCGCGCCTGGATCATCAGCGAGGCAAGCAGCGCGGAGAGGGGGGCAAAGGAGCCGAGCAGCATTTCGGCGGCGACAAATTCGAGCGAGCCGCCGTAGATGCAGAGCGCCATCAGCGTGGGGTACAGGAAAGAAAAGCCGAGCGCACTCATATATAATCCGTAGGCAAAGCCGAGAAAGGCAAACCCCGCGAGGATCGGCAGCGTGTGCGGGAATGCCACCGAGAGGGCGCGCAGCGCGGGATGCTGCGGCTTGGAATCCGGCATGGGAAACCCTCCTTGACCATAGGTTTATGGTATAGGTATAGCACGCTTTTGCGTCGCCGTCAACCGCCGCGCGCGCAAATCGTGAAATCGACGGAAAACAGGGAAAAAGGCGGCAGACGCATGATCAAAAGTGACAAGTTTGTCACAGAACCGACACCGAAACTTGACAAGGCGCGCATTGACTTTCGACAGGATTTCAGCTATAATATCATAATAGAATATTTTGCGCCGTGCATATGGCACGGCGGATTTTTGCGGAAAGGCAGGTATGGAGACATGGCGGACAGGACCGGAGCAAAGACAAATACGGCGCGCCGCGCGCTCGGTATCGACGTCGGCTCGACGACGGTCAAGGTCGTCCTCACCGAGGGAGACCGCCTGCTGTATTCGCGCTATGAACGGCATCTTTCACAGGTGCGGCAGAAGACGCTTGAGCTGCTCGGCGGTGCGGAAGCGCTGCTGCGTGAAGCGCCGTTTACCGTCGCCGTTTCCGGCTCGGCGGGGCTGGGGCTTTCCGAGGCGGCGGGGCTGCCTTTTGTGCAGGAAGTCTATGCGACGGGCGAGTTTGTGAAGAAGTTCGCCCCGGATACGAGCGCGGTCATCGAGCTCGGCGGCGAGGATGCGAAGGTCATTTTTCTCACCGGCGGCACGGACGAGCGTATGAACGGCAGCTGCGCGGGCGGCACGGGCGCGTTTATCGATCAGATGGCGGTGCTGCTCGACATGAGCGTGGATGAGATGGACGCGGCAAGTCTCACGGCAACGCAGATCTACCCCATTGCGTCGCGCTGCGGCGTGTTTGCCAAGACCGATGTGCAGCCGCTCTTAAATCAAGGCGCTGCCAAGGCGGATGTCGCGGCAAGCATCTATCAGGCAGTTGTCAATCAGACCATTACCGGGCTTGCACAGGGGCGGCGCATCACGGGCAAGGTCATGTTTCTCGGCGGTCCGCTGCACTATTGCAGGGGGCTTGTCAAGCGCTTCCGCGAGACGCTGCACCTCGATGAGACCACCGGCGTTTTGCCCGAATATGCGCTCTATGCCGTTGCGCTCGGCACGGCAATGTACGCGTCGCACGGCGAGGCGACCGACTGCGACACGCTGACGAAACGCCTCACGGACTGCGCCGCGAAAATGAGCGGCACGCAGAACCGTCTGCCGCCGCTTTTCGCGGACGAGCAAGCGCTCGCCGCCTTCCGCGCACGCCATGCGGCGGCGACGGTCGGACAGCGGGATATCGAGAGCTACAGCGGGCGTGCATGGCTCGGCATCGACTGCGGCAGTACCACGACCAAGCTTGTGCTGATCGCCGAAAACAAGGAAATTCTCTATACCTATTATAATTCCAACCGCGGCAACCCCGTCTCGCTCGTGCGGGAGGAGCTGCTTGCCATCCGCCGTGCCTGCGGCGACCGCATCACGATTGCGGGCTGTGCCGTCACCGGCTACGGCGAGGATCTCATCCGGCATGCGTTCCATGCCGACGCGGGGCTGGTCGAGACGCTGGCGCATTACACGGCGGCAAAGCATTTTCGCCCCGACGTCGATTTTATCCTCGATATCGGCGGGCAGGACATCAAGTGCTTCAAGATCAAAAACGGCGCGATCGACTCCATCATGCTCAACGAGGCATGCTCGTCCGGCTGCGGCTCCTTTATTGAGACCTTTGCCCGTTCGATGGGCTACAGCGTGGAGAACTTCGCCCGCGAGGGGCTGAAGAGCCGCGCGCCGGTCAATCTCGGTTCTCGCTGCACGGTCTTCATGAACTCGGCGGTCAAGCAGTCGCAGAAGGACGGCGCGACGGTCGCCGACATTTCGGCAGGGCTGTCGGTCAGCGTCGTCAAGAACGCCATTTACAAGGTCATCCGCGCCAATTCCGCCAAAGATCTCGGTGCGTCCATCGTGGTGCAGGGCGGCACGTTCCTCAACGACGCGGTGCTCCGCGCCTTTGAAAACGAGCTCGGCGCCTATGTCGTGCGCCCCTCGATCGCGGGCGTGATGGGCGCATACGGCGCGGCGCTCTATGCGATGCGGTTTGACAAGAGCACGCTCTTGGATACCGACGCGCTGGAGCATTTTACACACACGTCGAAGACGGCGGTCTGCGGCGGCTGTCAGAACCATTGCCGCCTGACGATCAACAGCTTCGGCGACGGTGAGCGCTTCATCTCGGGCAACCAGTGCCAGCGCGGGCTCGGCATCGGCAAAGCCGACGACACGCCGAACCTCTTTGCGTGGAAACGCGAACGGCTTGCGGAATTGCCCGGGATCCCCGGGAGCCGCGGCAAGCTCGGTCTGCCGCTTGCGCTCGGGATGTACGAGCTTGCACCGCTGTGGCACGCGCTCTTCACCTCGCTCGGCTTTGAGGTCGTCATGTCCGGGCTCTCCACGCGCAAGACCTACGAGGCGGGGCAGTTCTCGATCCCGTCCGACACCGCCTGCTACCCGGCAAAAATCATGCACGGGCATATCGAGCAGCTGCTTGCAGCGGGCGTCAATACGATTTTCTATCCCTGCCTGACCTATAATGTGGACGAAAAGGCGGGGGACAACCACTACAACTGCCCGATCGTCGCCTACTATGCCGAGCTGCTCCATGCCAATATGGACGACCTCGCACAGGCAAACTTCCTCTATCCCTATCTGGACATCAATTCCCGCGGGGCGCTCGTGCGCACGCTGCTGCCGATGCTGCAAAAGCTCGACCCGACCATCCGCCGTGCCGAGGTGCGCCGCGCCGTGGATCGCGGCTTTACTGCCTACGCGGACTACCGCGCCGAAGTGCGCAGACAGGGCGATGCGGCGCTGGAATGGGCGCGGGCAAACGGCAAGCGCGTGATGATCCTCGCGGGCAGACCCTACCATGTTGATCCCGAGATCTCGCACGGCATTGACCGCCTTGCCGCCTCGCTCGGCTTTGCGGTCGTGACCGAGGACAGCGTCTTTGACCGCGTACCCGTGCAGAAAACGCACGTGCTCGACCAGTGGACCTTCCATGCGCGGCTCTACCGCGCGGCAGAGTTTGCCGTACAGAGTGACGACGTTGAATTTGTGCAGCTGGTCTCATTCGGCTGCGGTGTGGACGCCATCACCACCGACGAACTGCGCGAGACTTTGGAGGCGGGCGGCAAGCTGTATACGCAGATCAAGATCGACGAGATCACCAACCTCGGCGCGGTGCGCATCCGCCTGCGCAGCCTGATCGGCGCGCTCGACGAAAGAAAGGAGCGGTGACATGCAGGCACAGTCCTACATCCCCTTTACGAAGGAGATGAAAAAAGAATACACCATTCTGATGCCAACCATGCTGCCGCGGCATTTTGAGCTGATCGGCAGCGTCCTCGGTACCTACGGCTATAAAATGGAACTGCTCAAGACCGCCGGGCAGAAGGTGGTCGACGCAGGGCTCCGCTATGTGCACAACGACGCCTGTTATCCCGCGGTTCTGGTCATCGGGCAGTTTCTCGAGGCGATTACCTCGGGGCGCTACGACCCGCACAAGGTCGCGCTGATCCTGTTTCAGACCGGCGGCGGCTGCCGCGCATCCAACTACATATCGCTGCTGCGCAAGGCGCTTGCCCGCGCGGGCTACGATTATGTGCCGGTCATTTCGTTCAGCCTTGCGGGGCTGGAGCATCACCCCGGCTTCACGCTCGGCGTGTCCGAGTACCACGGTATGGCGTATGCCGTGCTGTACGGCGATCTGCTGCTCACGCTGGTCAACCAGACCAAGCCCTATGAAGTACGAAAAGGCGATGCGGAGACGCTTGCCGAGCGCTGGACCGCACGGCTCGGCAAAGAGCTCGGCGCAGGGCGGCACATCCGCTACAGCGAGGTGCAGAAGACCTACAGTCGGATCGTCGCGGACTTTGCCGCGATCCCGAAGCGCGAAAAGGAGACCGTCAAGGTCGGCATCGTCGGTGAAATTTTCGTCAAGTATTCGCCGCTCGGCAACAACAACCTCGAACAGTTTCTCGTGGACGAGGGTGCCGAGGTGGTCACGCCGGGGCTGCTCGATTTCTGCCTCTACTGCGTCTACAATCAGATCGCGGATTACAGGCTGTACGGGCGCAAACCGCTGTTTTACCCCTTTGCAAAGCTGGCATATGATTTCCTCTGCAAAAAGAAACGCGAGATGAACGCCGCGATTGCGGCGGGCGGCTATCGCCCGATGACGCCCTTTGAGGAAGTGCCCGCCTATGCCGACGGCTATATCGGCTGCGGCACAAAGATGGGCGAGGGCTGGCTGCTCACTGCCGAGATGCTGGAGCTTTCGGCCGTCGGCGTGAAGAACATCGTCTGCACGCAGCCGTTCGGCTGCCTGCCGAATCACATCTGCGGCAAGGGCATGATGAAGCCGATCAAGGAACGCAATCCCGACGTCAACGTCGTGGCAATCGACTACGATCCCGGCGCAACCCGCGTCAACCAGGAAAACCGTTTGAAATTGATGCTTGCCAACGCCAGAGACAAAATGCACGAATCGGTGTAAAGCGGACCGGTCAAAAGCCTTCCCATACGGGAAGGCTTTTTGCTTTGAAAAAATGCCTGAAAAAGATTGTGGATTTCACGAAAAACTATAGCAATTTGCGCAAATATCCTGTATAATAAAATCAGTAAATTCTGGCGAAAGCGCCACTTGAAAGGAAACACCTATGAAAATTTCACGGATCGCAGAACTTCTCCACGCCGAGGTCGTCAGCGGCATGGACCTTTTGGACAATGATGTCCATTCCGCCTGCGGCAGTGACATGATGAGCGATGTGCTGGCGTTTGTCAAGGATCAGGCGGTGCTGCTCACCGGACTTGTCAATCCGCAGGTCATCCGCACGGCGGAGATGATGGACATGCGCTGCGTTGTCTTTGTACGCGGCAAGAAACCTACTTTCGACGTGATCGACCTTGCCGAGGAATGCGGCATTGTGCTGCTGACCACCGAGGAGCGGATGTATGCGGCGTGCGGCAAGCTGTATGCCGCGGGGCTGACGGGAGGGAGCGTGCTTCCGAAGTGAGTGAACCGCTGAAGCTGCATTATGATGTATCGGGTGGCGACTTCACCTCGGCGGGCAAGGCGTCGGTGCAGGCGAAAAAGGCGCTGCGCCAGCTTGGCTTTGACCCCGACGTGATCCGCCGTGTAGCGATCGCCATGTATGAGGGCGAGATCAATATGGTCATTCATGCAAACGGCGGCAGCGCCGACCTCGTTGTCAACCCGGACTCGGTGGACATCATCCTTGCCGACACGGGACCGGGCATCCCCAATGTGGAGCTGGCGATGAAAGAGGGCTATTCCACCGCGCCCGACAATATCCGTTCGCTCGGGTTCGGTGCGGGCATGGGATTGCCGAACATGAAGCGCTACAGCGACGAGATGCACATTGACACCGAGGTGGGCAAGGGAACCACCGTCACCATGCGTGTTGCGGTAAAATAAGAAGAAAGGAACGGGACGCCGCGCGGCAGTGCCGCATCCGGCGTTTCTCCCAGCCATGACAGAACACGGTTACAACCATTCGGTCACGCTTGACCTCGACAAATGCAAGGGCTGCACCAACTGCCTCAAGCGTTGTCCCACCGAGGCGATCCGCATCCGAAACGGTCATGCCGTCATCCGTTCGGAGCGCTGCATCGACTGCGGCGAGTGCATCCGCCTTTGCCCCTATCAGGCGAAAAAGGCGGTCTGCGACAGCCTTGCCGATTTCAAAAACTACAAATGGAAGATTGCATTGCCCGCGCCTGCGCTGTACGGGCAGTTTGACAACCTGGACGACCTGGATTACATTGTGTCGGGGCTGCTTGAATGCGGCTTTGACGATGTGTTTGAGGTGGCGCGCGCCGCCGAGCTGGTGTCAGCGTACACGCGCGAGTATCTGCACAGAGAGGACATCCCGAAGCCGGTCATCAGCTCGGCATGTCCCGTGGTCGTGCGCCTCATCAGCGTGCGATTCCCTTATCTGCTCGACAATGTGCTGCCGATACTGGCGCCGGTGGAACTTGCCGCGCGCATGGCAAAGCACGAGGCGATGCAAAAACATCCAGAACTGCGTGAGGAGGACATCTGCGCGCTGTTCATCTCGCCCTGTCCCGCCAAGGTCAGCTATCAGCGCAACCCGCTCGGCACCGGGAAGAGCGCGCTTAGCGGCGTGCTCGGCATCAACGAGATCTATTTCAAGCTGGTCGGTGCCATGAAGGACATCCGCGAGCCGAAACGCGCGTCCGAGACCGGGCTCATCGGGCTCAGCTGGGCGGGAACAGGCGGCGAGAGCGCCGCGCTGCTCAACGACAAGTACCTTGCCGCCGACGGTATCGAAAACGTCATCAAGGTGCTCGACGAGATCGAGAAGGAGAATTTTGCAGGGCTTGAGTTCATTGAGCTGAATTCCTGCAACGGCGGCTGCGTGGGCGGTACGCTCACGGTGGAGAATCCCTACATTGCCAAGGCGCGCCTGCAAAACCTGCGGCGGTATCTGCCGGTGTCGCAGAGCGTGCTGGCAAGCGACATCCCCGCGGCTGCGCGGGAGCGGATGCTGTGGGATGCCGACGTCAAGTACATGCCGGTCATGCAGCTCGACACCGACCGTGCGGCGGCGATGCGGAAGATGCAGAAGATCCAGACCATCAGCAAGGGCTTTTCGCATCTGGATTGCGGCTCCTGCGGCGCGCCCACCTGCAACGCACTTGCAGAGGACATCGTGCGCGGCGAGGCGAGCGAAGAGGACTGCATCATCGAGATGCGGCGGCAGATCAACGAGATTTACCGCACGATGGGGCGCATGATCCACGAGACCTACGGACCGGGCAGTGAAAACCCGCTCTCCCACAAGGTGGTCAGCGAGAAGCAAGCCGGTTACACACCGGATGATGAAAAGAATCAGGGACTGTAAAACGTAGAAAATGGAACAAGCGAACCGGGCATCCCATGCGGATGCCCCGATCGTCTTTTTTTCCTTTTTCGGTCTGCACCTTTTTGTACAGCCCCTTAAAATCGTAGAGTTCCTTACGAACTTGATACATAACAGAAAAAGGACAGGCATATAGATATGACGGTAAAGGAAATCGCAGAAAAACTGGGGCTTACCCCGGTTTCGGTGGCGGACGACGCAAGGGAAGTGCAGGGCGGCTATGCGGGCGACCTGCTCAGCTGGGTGATGGGGCGCGTGCCCGAGGGCGCGGCGTGGGTCACGATCATGACCAATGTCAATGTGGTTGCCGTGGCGGTGCTGCGCGATGTCGCGATGGTGATCGTCGCCGAGGGATCGGAGATCCCCGCCGACGTGATCGAACGCGCGCGCGAGCAGGAGGTCAACCTCTATTCTGCTGCTGCCGATGTGTATACGGTCTGCGCCGCGCTGTCGCGGCTTCTCGAATGAACGATGAAAAAGTTTTATTATGACCTGCATATGCACTCCTGCCTGTCGCCCTGCGCCGAGAATGAAATGACGCCGGCGACGGTGGCGGGGATGGCTGCGCTGAACGGGCTGCACATCGCCGCACTCACCGACCACAATTCGGCGGGAAATCTGCCCGCGTTCTTCGAGGCGTGCCGCGCTTACGGCGTTGTGCCGGTGGCGGGGATGGAACTGGAGACGGCGGAGTCGGTGCATCTGGTCTGCCTGTTTCCGACGCCCGAGGCGGCAGCGGCATGCTGGCAGACCGTGCGTGAGCGGCATATGCTGCCGATCAAAAACAAGCCTGCCATCTTCGGCGAGCAGTTTTATATGAATGCCGACGACGAAGTGACCGGCATTGAAGAGACGCTGCTCATCACATCGACCACGCTTCCGCTTGCGGACGGGACGCGCCTTGCGCGCAGCTTCGGCGGCGTGGTCTTTCCCGCGCATATCGATCGCGCGGCAAACGGAATCCTGGAGATCCTCGGCGACATTCCGCCAGAGCCGGGTTTTACGGCGGCGGAGTTCAACGACGCCGCAAACATCGCGCCATACCGGGCGCGCTTTGCCTCCGTTGCGCCGCTTACGCTGCTGGTCAATTCGGATGCGCACCGGCTTTCCGCCATGCAGAATGCGGAGGGCGACAATTTTCTGATGCTCGACGCCCCGTGCGGCGACGAGGAGGCGGTTCGCCGCGCGCTGTTTGCACAGCTCGGTGGCTGACCGTTTTTTATATGTTAATGCTTTAACAAAAATACGTTATTTTTTTGTCATTTGTGTCGAAATTCTTTGCAAAATTTTTGACAAAACTGTAGCAATTTGAAGAAAGATAGTGTATAATAGTCTGGTAAAATAAACGAAGTGCGCCTCTTTGTACGCCCCGGCACGGGCAAGCGGTGCAGATCGGCGTTTATTCAAACACACAGGAGGTAGTTTCTAGTTATGAAGAAGAAATTGACTACGGTCGAATTCCGCGGAACGAAGGAACAGGAAGAACAGCTTCTTGCGATCATCGAGAAGTACCGCGGCGTTCAGGGCGCCATGATGCCCATTCTGCAGCAGACGCAGGATGTGTATGGCTATCTGCCGGTCGAGGCGATGCGCATCATCGCCGAGAAGACGGGCAAGCCGATCGAAGAGATCTTCGGCATTGCGTCCTTCTATTCGCAGTTCTCGCTGAATCCGAAGGGTGAAGTTGCGATTGCTGTCTGTCTCGGCACGGCGTGCTACGTCAAGGGCTCGGGCGATCTGTTCAAGAAGATCGAAGAGGTGCTCGGCATTGAGGGCGGCGGCACGTCGTCTGACGGTAAGTATTCGCTTGAGGCAACGCGCTGCATCGGCGCGTGCGGTCTTGCGCCTGTCCTGACGGTCAACGGCACGGTCTACGGCAGACTCGGCGTCGGCGACATCGAAGGCATCCTCGCACAGTACAAATAATCCGTACCGATGAAGGAATTATCGCTGAACATCTTGGACATCGTGCAGAATTCGATCACGGCGGGCGCTGAACATATCGGCATCGCGCTCCTCGAGGACGCGGACGGCAAACTCCGGATGACGGTATGCGATGACGGCTGCGGCATGAGTCGCGAGACGCTTGCGCGCGTGACCGATCCGTTCTGCACCTCGCGCAAAACGCGCAAGGTCGGCATGGGCATTCCGCTCCTCCGCCTCGCGGCAGAGCAGACCGGCGGCAGTCTTTCGATCGAGTCCGTCTCGGCGGACGACGATCCGATCGGGCACGGCACGGTGACGACGGCGGTCTTCGATACGAAGCACATTGACATGACGCCGCTCGGCGACGTTGTGCCGACGCTCATCACGATCTTGCAGGGGCATCCCGAGATCGACTATGTGTTCCTCCATGACACCCCGCAGCATACCGTGCGGCTGGACACGCGCGAACTGCGCGCCGTGCTCGGCAACGTTTCGCTTGCGAGCTTCGAGGTGCTCACATGGATCGGCGATTACCTTCGCGAACAGTACGAAACGACTAAATCATAATTTCGGAGGTTTCAAACCATGAAATCATTAGCAGAACTTGCGGCGATCAGAGACAAGATGAAGGACAAGGTCGCAATCCGCGAAGGCTCGGGCGCCATCCGCGTTGTGGTCGGCATGGCAACCTGCGGCATCGCTGCGGGCGCACGTCCCGTGCTCGCCTCCTTCGTTGAGGAAGTTGCAAAAGAGGGGCTGACCGAGAAGGTCACCGTCACCCAGACCGGCTGCATCGGCATCTGCCAGTATGAGCCCGTTGTCGAGGTCTTCGAGGACGGCAAGGACAAGGTCACCTATGTCAAGATGACCGCCGATAAGGCAAAGCGCGTCGTCGCCGAGCATCTTAAGGGCGGCAAGCCTGTCGAAGAGTACGTCATCGGCAACAAATGAGTAAAATCAGGAGGAAATAAAGAATGTTTCGCACACATGTATTGATCTGCGGCGGTACGGGCTGTACCTCCTCCGGAAGCATGGCGCTGAAGGATGCTCTTGAGAGAGAGCTGGCAGAGAAGGGTCTGACCGAGGAAGTCAAGCTCGTCACGACCGGCTGCTTCGGTCTTTGCGCGCTTGGTCCGGTCATGATCGTTTACCCCGACGGCACCTTCTACAGCATGGTCAAGCCCGAAGACATCCCCGAGATCGTCGAGGAGCACCTGCTCAAGGGTCGTCCGGTGACTCGCCTTGAGTACCACGAGAAGACCGGCGACCATCACGCCGTCACCTCGCTGTCCGAGACGACGTTCTATAAGAAGCAGCATCGCGTTGCGCTCCGCAACTGCGGCGTGATCAACCCCGAAGTCATCGACGAGTACATCGGCGTGGACGGCTATCAGGCGCTCGGCAAGGTTCTGACCGAGATGAAGCCCGCAGACGTCATCCAGACGCTGATTGACTCCGGTCTTCGCGGTAGAGGCGGCGGCGGCTTCCCCACGGGTCTGAAGTGGAAGTTTGCGGCTGCATCCCAGAATGAGAAGAAGTATGTCTGCTGCAACGCCGACGAGGGCGACCCGGGCGCATTCATGGACCGTTCCATTCTCGAGGGCGACCCGCATGCCGTGCTCGAAGCTATGGCAATCGCCGGCTACGCCATCGGCGCAGACGAAGGCTACATCTATGTCCGCGCAGAGTACCCGATCGCTATTCACCGCCTCGAGATCGCGATTGCACAGGCGCGTGAATACGGTCTGCTCGGCAAGGACATCTTCGGCACCGGCTTCAACTTTGACATTCAGCTCCGTCTCGGCGCAGGCGCGTTCGTCTGCGGTGAGGAGACCGCGCTGATGACCTCGATCGAGGGCAACCGCGGTGAGCCGCGTCCGCGTCCGCCGTTCCCGGCTGTCAAGGGTCTGTTCGGCAAGCCGACCATCCTCAACAACGTTGAGACTTATGCAAACATTCCGCAGATCATCCTGAAGGGCGCCGACTGGTTCGCGTCCATGGGTACCGAAAAGTCGAAGGGCACGAAGGTCTTCGCGCTCGGCGGCAAGATCACCAACACCGGTCTTGTGGAGATCCCGATGGGCACCACGCTCCGCGAGGTCATCGAAGAGATCGGCGGCGGCATCCCGAACGGCAGAAAGTTCAAGGCTGCGCAGACCGGCGGTCCTTCCGGCGGCTGCATCCCCGCAAGCCTGATCGACACGCCGATCGACTATGACAACCTGATTGCCATCGGCTCGATGATGGGCTCCGGCGGTCTGATCGTCATGGACGAGGACAACTGCATGGTCGATATCGCGCGCTTCTTCCTCGACTTCACCGTCGATGAGTCCTGCGGCAAGTGCACGCCCTGCCGTATCGGTACCAAGCGCATGCTTGAGATCCTCGACCGCATCATCGCCGGCAAGGGCGAGCTTGCGGACCTCGACCGCCTCGAAGAGCTTGCACATTACATCAAGTCCGCGTCTCTCTGCGGCCTCGGACAGACTGCACCGAACCCGGTTCTTTCCACGCTTCGCTACTTCCGCGATGAATATGTCGCGCATGTTGTCGATAAGAAATGTCCCGCAGGCGTATGTAAGCATCTGCTCACCTACACGATTGATCCTGCGAAGTGCAAGGGCTGCACGGCTTGCGCACGTGTATGTCCCGCAGGCGCGATCAGCGGTACCGTCAAGACTCCGCATGTCATCGACGCCGAAAAGTGCCTGAAGTGCGGCGCCTGCATGGCGAAGTGCAAGTTCGGCGCGATCGAGAGAAAGTGAAAGGAGTAAGACGAATGGAAACTGTCAACATCAAAATCAACGGCAAAGATTACGCGGTCGAAAAGGGCATCACCGTTCTCGAGGCTGCGCGCTATGCCGGCATCGACATCCCGACACTTTGCTATCTGAAGGACATCAATGAGATCGGCGCCTGCCGCCTCTGCCTCGTCGAGGTCAAGGGCGCGCGCGGCATGGTCACCGCCTGCGTTTACCCCGTAAACGAGGGTATGGAGATCACCACGAACTCGCCCCGCATCATGGAGGCGAGAAAGATGAATCTCGAGCTGCTGCTCTCCAACCACAAGAAGGACTGTCTCTCCTGCGTGCGCAGCACCACCTGCGAGCTGCAGGCGCTCTGCAACGAGTACGGCGTGGATGAGCATCACTTCGGCGGCGAGCGCACCGAGCACAAGATCGACGCATCCTCGCCCTCGATCATCCGTGACAACGACAAGTGCATTCTCTGCCGCCGCTGCGTGGCAGCCTGCAAGAACATGCAGGGCATCGGCGTCATCGGCGCGAACAACCGCGGCTTTGACACCGAGATCGGCACTGCATTTGAAGTCAAGCTGGCGGACACCTCCTGCATCAACTGCGGACAGTGCATCGTCGCATGTCCCGTCGGCGCGATCTACGAGAAGGATGACACCGACCGTGTCTTTGAGGCGCTGGCGGATCCCGAAATGCACGTTGCCATCTGCACCGCCCCCTCCGTGCGCGCACAGATCGGCGAATGCTTTGGCTACGAGCCCGGCACCGATACCGAGGGCAAGATGGTCGCCGCCATCAAGCGCCTCGGCTTCGACGGCGTCTATGACATGAATCTCACCGCCGACCTCACCATCATGGAGGAGGCGCATGAGTTCCTCGGCCGCGTCAAGAACGGCGGCAAGCTCCCGATGATCACCTCCTGCTCGCCCGGCTGGATCAAGTTCTGCGAGCACTATTTCCCCGAGATGACCGAGAATCTCTCCACCTGCAAGTCGCCTCAACAGATGTTCGGCGCGACCTACAAGACCTACTATGCCGAGAAGATGGGGCTTGACCCGAAGAAGATTCTCTTCGTCTCCGCGATTCCCTGCACGGCAAAGAAGTTCGAGGTCGGCAGACCCGATCAGTCGGCGGCAGGCGTTCCGGACGTGGATGTCGCGATCACCACGCGCGAGCTTGCGCGCATGATCCAGAAGGCGGGTATTGATTTCCGCGGCATGGCGGATGAGAAGTTCGATGTTCCGTTTGACATCGGTTCGGGCGCGGGCGCGATCTTCGGTGCAACCGGCGGCGTTATGGAGGCTGCTCTCCGTACCGCAGCGGAAGTCATCGAGGGCAAGAAGCTCGAGAAGCTGGACTTCGAGGATGTCCGCGGCACGGCAGGCATCAAGCGCGCCACCTACAAGCTCGGCGACATGGAGCTGCGCGTTGCGGTTGCCAGCGGCACGGCAAATGCGAAGAAGCTGCTCACCGCTGTGGAAAACGGCGAGGAACAGGTCGACTTCATCGAGATCATGGCATGCCCCGGTGGCTGTGTCAACGGCGGCGGTCAGCCTTATCAGCCCGCAAAGGTCCGCAACAATGTGGATCTGCGTGCAAAGCGCGCGGCAATCCTCTACACGGCGGACAAGAACATGGATCTCCGCAAGTCGCATGAGAACAGCGCGGTGAAGAAACTGTATGAGGAATACTTCGGCGAACCCAACAGCCACAAGGCACATGAGGTTCTGCACACCAGCTATGTCAAGCGCGGTCTGTAAGCCGAAATTATAGTCAATCCCCCGAAGGGCTGCAAAAACCGCGTTTTTTGCAGCCCTTTTCTGATACAAATGTGAAACCGATGCGTGAAAGCGGCGATATACAGGGTGAGGACGCCCGAAAGGAGGCTGCAACATGGAAGACAGCAGCATTGTGGATCTGTACCTTGCGCGGGATGAGCGCGCAATCCGCGAGACCGACGGCAAATACGGCAAAAAGCTCTATTCGATTTCGCATCGCATCACCGAAAACGACGCGGACACCGAAGAATGCGTCAGCGACACCTATCTCGGCGCATGGACCCGCATTCCGCCGCACGAGCCGCGCACCTACTTCTTTGCATTTCTCGCCCGCATCGTGCGCGCCGCATCGATCGACCGCTGCCGCAAAAATATGCGGCAGAAGCGCACGGCGCATGTCGAAGAACTCACAAAAGAACTCGAGGAATGTATCGCCGCGCCGGACGACCTCACCTGCCGCCTCGACGACCGCGCGATTGCGGATGCGCTGAACGGCTTTCTCGGCACACTCACGCCCGAGACGCGGCAGATCTTTCTGCGGCGGTACTGGTATGCCGACAGCATCCGCGACCTGGCGATCCGCTTCGGCTATACCGAGGGCAAGGTCAAGACGCTCCTGTTCCGCACCCGCGCACGCCTGCGCGGCTATCTTGACGAAAGGGGGATTCTGCTGTGAGAGGTTCCGAACTTTTGGATAAGCTGACGCTTGTCGAGGACAAATACATCGACGAGGCGGCGGATGTGCACCCGCGCCGCGTGCGCATCGGGCGGCTGACCGCAGTCGCCGCCGCATGCGTGCTCTGCGTGCTTGCGGCAGCGCTCGCATTTACGCAGCTGCATACCCCGGTCATCATTGATGAGAACGGGTTTTACATCGAGGACGGCGTGCTGCAAAGCTACAGCGGCAGCGACACCGATGTTGTCCTGCCCGAGGCAGTCACGGCGATCGCCGATTATGCCTTCCGCGATAACGAGAGCCGCGCGACGATCGCCACGGTCACGCTCGGCAAAAATGTGAAGACCGTCGGCACCAACGCCTTTGCAGGGCTGGACGCACTGGTCGATCTTGTGCTGGAAGACGAAAACACCGCGTTTGTCAAGCGCGACGGCGCAATTTTCACCTTTGACGGGTCGATGCTCGTCCGCTTTGAGGACAGGGAAGCGACCGCATATATCCTGCCGGACGGCACACGGTATATCGGCGCGCACGCCTTCCAGAATACAAAGTTGACGGACGTCACCTTCTGCGACACACTCGAATATATCGGCTACAACGCCTTTGCAGGCTGTGCGCTGACCGAAATCCACCTGCCGGAATCCATTGTCCGCGTGGAGGAGGGCGCGTTCGCATCCTGCACACAGGCGGTGGACGGGTACATTCCGCAGCATGCAGAGCTTGGGCAGGGCGCGTTTGACGGCGTGCCGTTCTTCCTGACGCAGATCGCGGGGCACATATCGCCGCTTGAGCAGATCGTGCGCGGGCAGATCACGCCCGCCGAGGCAATCACGCTCAGCGACCGCGCCTACCTGCTCGGGCAACTGGACGCCATCCTTACCTATTATCGGGACGGCACCGCGCCGTCCGGTGATTACGGACGGCTTGCCCATATCGTCGGCGCGCCGCTCCCCGAGGACGCAGTACTGCCGGATGCCGCCGATTTTGCCGCGCTCACCTTCCGCGACAGCGGTTGGGGCGGCACGGGCATCTACGACATCGAACTGCGCCTGCCGCTCGGGGACGCGGTGACGCTGATTGCCGAGGCGTATCTCTACGGCGGCGCGCTTGACCTGCTCGACTGGGACAATGCGCCGTGGCGCATCGAGACCGTGACCTTCCTTGCAAAGTCCGCTGCGGGCGCCGAAAACTACGGCGCGTGGAATGTGACCGTCGCAGACAACGTGCTGGTCTTTCACAACACCGAGACCGACGCCGTCGCGCGGGCGGAACTGCCGCTTGCAGGCGCGTTCACCTACGAGTTGACGTTCTCGCCGGGCGGAAACCGTGTCATCGTCGAGTACCGGCAGGACGGCGACTGGTATTTCCGCATCCACAGTCTCGACGGCGAGGTGTTTGAACCGAGCGGGAACACTTATGCCGACTATATGAACCGCTACTTCGGCAGGTACACGCACGGCACACTGTCCTGGAAGAACAACGACACCGTCACGGGGGAGAACGAATACGGCACGTTCGAGTTTAACCCGCATGAACTCTACCCCGAGCAGGTGACCGACTACCGCCGCGCTTTCCGCGAGGATGTGCTCGTCGACCGCGTGCTGCTCTCCGAATACGGCAGGCGGGAGATCACGGATTATGTCATCACCGTGCCCGAGACCTGGGTCGGCGACAACTACCTCGATGACATCCGCCGCATGGAGACCACGCCGGAGAACGCCACGCGCATGACCGGGTTTTACTCGCTCTGCGATCTGTACGGCAAACCGGACGAACCGTATCGGGACGGCAAATGGGATCTGACCGAGCTGTCCCTCCGCGGCATGCTTACTGCGGACGGCGAGGTGATTGAAAACAACGCCGAGCGCATCATTCTGCGCGGCAAATATGCCGAGCGGGAGGAGATCTGGTACAGCGCGGCGATGCTTGCCGACAGTCCGCCGATGATTTCCGGCGGCAAGGTGCTGCTTTGCAACTTCACGGTCTATCCGGACGATCCCGCCGACTATTTTGACCGCGTGATCCTTCCGGTCATCGAGAGTTTCCGCGCCGTGACCCGCCCGAACTACTATACTTTCACATTCGGTGTGCAGGCGGCGGACGGCGAAATGGTCACCGTCACGCTCGAGGGTTTGCGCTATGTCGGCGGGCGGACGCTCGCCACGCTGACGGGCGAGGACGGTGCAACGCTTGTCCTCGATGTGACGGCGGCAGTCCCCTATGACGCCGCCCGCGAGGGTGAACGCCTGCTTGCGGCGGATGTGCAGTGGGAGTTCCTCATCGAGGGCGATCACCTGACTTCCTTCCGCCCGGACGGTAGTATCGACCTCGGCGATATTTCGGCACTATGCTCATAAGAAACAGGAAAGATGTGTCCACCTTTGGGCACATCTTTCATATTTCACAGAATTTCTTTCTAAAATAACTGCTATCGCCGCAAGCTATTGCATTTTTGCAGATGTTCTTTTATAATATTATGACAGCACATACCCATCAAAGAAAGGGGAAACTAAAACAATGAAAAAAAGAATGGCTCTGCTGCTTGCGGTTTTCATGCTTCTGCCGATGTTTGCCGCCTGCGGCGGCGAAAAGACACCCGCAGAGACGACCGTCTCCTCCGAAGAAACGGTCGTGACCAAGGACCCGAACACGCCGGATATTCCGACGCCGGAGGAGATCGGCGATATTTCGGGCGAGTTTAAGATCCTGGTCGCCGGGAACTACGCCTTCAATGACTTCAAGTCCGAGGGCGAAGAGGGAACTGCGGTGGACACCGCCATCTATCGCCGCAATGCGTACCTCAAGGACAAATACAATATCGACATCACCTATGATGAGATTCTCGGATTCATGCGGATCAACGGCAGCGGCGAGGGTTATATGAAGATCGCCCAGGACCATATGGCGGGCAATCATACCTACGATGCCGCTTCCATCGGCACCTGGGATGTCGCCACGCTGGCATACAGCGGCTATATTCATGACCTCAACGACAAAGAGGCGATGAAGTATATCGACCTGACAAAGCCCTATTGGGATCAGCGCGCCAATGCGGATCTGATGATCCGCAACAAGATGTATTACACAACAGGCGATATTTCGCTGGTCGACAACATGTCCACCAACGCGATCCTGTTCAACAAGGGCATGCGCGCGGCATACGGTCTCGAAGATCCTTATGAGCTGGTGCGGAGCGGCGACTGGACGCTGGAGAAGTTCATCGAGCTTGCGCGCGCCGTCGGCGAGGACGCAAATCAGGACGGCATCTATGACGAGAACGATGTTTACGGTCTGATGACCTGGAACGACGCGACACTCGCGGTTCTGGCAGCGGCGGGTGAGAAGATCTGTTCGATCGACGAAAACGGCGACCTTGAACTGACCTTCTACAACGAGCGCGTGGTCAACCTGTTTGACACCTTTGCAGGGCTTTACTTTGACTATGCGCACACCTTCAATTATCAGTACAATACGCAGGCGGGCGAGGCGCGCCCCTCTGCCGCGTGGGACACGAACCGCACCAAGATGTTTGACTCCAACCAGGCGCTCTTCTACTTCACCACGCTGATTACCGTGTCGCGTCACCGCGACAGCGAGACCGATTTCGGCATTCTGCCGTTCCCGAAGTTTGACAAGAGCCAGGAACGCTACGGGCATGTTATCAGCGACTATGCCGGGCAGTACATCTGCGTCCCCGAAATGACGGGCGACTTTGCGCGCGCGGGACTTGTGCTGGAGGAGCTGGCATACCAGGGGCAGAAGGTGCTGACGCCCGCTTACTATGACCAGACGCTCATCGGGCAGTATACGCGCGATGAGGAGAGCACAGAGATGCTGGACATCATCTTCAGTTCGCGGGTCTATGACGTCGGTATGTACTACAAGATCGGCAATTACCGCGATTCGCTGATCTCGTATTCGCGCACGCATGCGTCCCTGTCCTCCATCTACGACACTGCGCTGAATGCGGCAAATAAGAAGATCGACACCATCAACATCTTCTTTAATCAGCTGACTTCCGCAGACTGAATCTGCAAAAAGCCTCCCCTTGCGGGAGGCTTTTTCTGTTGCTTTTTACGAATTCTTTCGGTATAATGGAATTACCATTCCGACATCGGGGGAGACAACCATGAAAAGACGGATCATTTTATGCCTTGCCACACTGCTGCTTGCGGCATTCGTCGCCGCACTGCCGCTCGGTGCTGCGGCACCCGCGGCTGATGATGCCGCGGCGGCGCTGCACGCGCTGCATCTGGTGGCGGGTACGTCGTCGGCGGACGGCAAGGTGAATTTTGACCTCGACGCGCCGCTCAGCCGCGCACAGGCGGTCACGCTTGTTGTGCGTTTTCTCGGGGCAGAGCGGGCGGCGTTGGACGGCGACCCGCAGATGCCGTTTGACGATCTGCCCGCATGGGCGCGCCCCTATGTCGGCTATGCTTATGCAAACGGCATTGCCAAAGGGACATCGGCGACAAAGTTTGATGCGGATGCGCCGATCTCGCGCGCCGCATTTCTCACCAGCCTTCTGCGCGTGCTCGGCTATGCGGACAAAAACGACGGCAGCGGCGACTTTGTATGGAGCGCGCCCGGGCGGCTTGCCCTTGCCGTCGGTCTGACCGACGACGGCGCACCGACGGAAACTTTCACGCGCGGAGATGCGTTTCTGCTTTGCCGCGCGGCGCTGGAGGCAACACCGAAAAGCGGGAAAACGCTGTCGGCGCGGCTGACGGCGGCGGGCGTTTTCACCGCGGCGGAATATGATGCCGTGCGGCTGAAGAGCGCTGCCGTGCCGACGGAGCCGAAAACCGAGATCCTGCCCATCGCCGCCCTGAACCAGGACGGCACGGACGGCGACCATATGGACGACGACTTCCGTACCGCCTCGGTCGAGGCGGACTTCCGCACCAAAGTCCTGCTGAATGAGAGCACCACGGGCAACTTCCGCTACGGCAGCGCCTGGTATCCGCGCGTCAAGCAGATCCGCGACGATCTCTACCTGCTTCTGTATCATTACACGCGCAACGGGCAGCATCTCTACTATGCTATCAGCCGCGATGCCGTGCACTGGGGCTCGCCGAAGGTGCTGTACGACAGTGCCAAGCACAAATTTACTTATACCGAGGGCAGTCTCGTCGGGCAGTCCGACGGCTATCATGCCGCTTGCCCGGATGCGGTCGTTCTGCCGGACGGCGACATCCTCTGCGCCTATTCCGTGCGCCCGTTCAAGGGCTACACGATCTACAACGAGCTTTCCGGCATCGACATTGTGCGCGGCAAGGTAGCGGCGGACGGCAGCATTGCGTGGTCCGCGCCCACCCGCGTGTACACGGGGCAGAACTGGGAGGTTTCCTTTCTTTTGCAGGAAGACCGCATCGAGCTGTATTTTACGCAGATTGCCCCCTACATCGAGAAGTACGGCTATGACACGCATTACCGCACCAGCGGCACGGGGATGCTGGTCTCCCGCGACGGCGGTTACAGCTGGACGCCGACGCTTGCGGACATGCGCGGGGAGGACTATCGCGCGACGACAGTGTTCCAGCAGGCGACCGGCACGCGGAACGGGCTGCCGTATTTCTGCGGGCAGATGCCCGAGGCGGTGCGGCTGGCAACCGGCAAGACCCTGCTTGCCACCGAGATCCGCTCGCTGGATGACACGGCGCAGTTCACAATCTCCTATGCGCTCTCCGGCGAGGACGGTGTGTGGAAGCCGCTTGCACTCACCGAGGCGGGACCCGATACCACCGTGCAGAGTGTCTGGATCGGCACATCACCGTTCCTCGCGCGCTTCCTGTCCGGCGAGGTCGTCATGACCTATGCGCGCGGCAACCGTCTGCGCGCCCGCATGGGTGCGCCGGACGGCAGCGCCTTTTCGCAAACGCTGTTCACCATTCTGCCGGACGCGGCAGGTATCTGGGGATGCGTCGAGACGGTGGACAGCCATGCCATGCTGTTTGCCAATGCGGCGCATACCTATGATGAGGAGGGCAAGATTGTCGCAGGCGGCATCGCCATGGTGCGCGGCTATCTCAACCACCGGATCGACGCGCCGCAGGTCTCGATCTGCACAGACGGGTATACAAATGACTGGAACGGCAATACCGACGCGCTCTTTGTCGGCAGCGAATCGCAGGCGCAGGTTACATTGCGTGCCGCGCATGATGCCGACAACCTGTATTTCCTTCTTTCCCGCCTGGATGACGTTCTGACAAGTGACGATACCGTCACGGTCTGCATCGCGGCGAGCACTACCGCCGACTACCGCATCACGGTGGGGCTTGACGGCATCCGTAAAATCGAACTTTACGAGAACAGTGTGTGCCGTGCGCAGCTGTCCGGCGGCAGTGCCGCCGTCCGCGTCCTCGGCACGGTGGATCAAAACGACGACCGCGACACCGGCTGCGTGTATGAGGTCGCCGTCCCGAAAGCGCTTCTCGGACTTACCGGTGCAGACCGCTTTAAGGTGCGTCTTGCGCTTTCCAACACGGATGGCAAGGACGTCACGGCGGACAGCATGAGCGTCTCGGTCTATTCCACCACACTCTGGCCCGCCGTTGTATTGAAATAAGGAAAAAGAGAACCGTGCATTTGTGCGCGGTTCTTGTCTTTCGGGATCCCTTCCGCCGTCGGCATCGCCGAAATTCTGTATTTTGCGACAAGAATCTGCGTCACATGGTGTCGTTTGCCATGCAAATGTGACGATTACGTTAAATTTTTTACGAACTTATGTAAATTTTTTAACAAGCTATTGACTTTCGCAAATCACCTCGCTATAATGAAGCCGTAAGCAAGATGCAAAGGCACTTTTACAAAAATATTATTTTTTAACGGAGGGCTTTGTTATGGCAAGATTTACTTTACCCAGAGACGTATACTTCGGTCAGGGAACGCTCGAGGAGCTGAAGAACCTCGGCGGCAAGCGTGCAATCGTCGTTGTCGGCGGCGGCACGATGAAGCGTATGGGCTTCCTGGATCGCGCCGTACAGTATCTGAAGGACGGCGGCATGGAAGTTGAGCTGTTTGAGGGCGTTGAGCCCGACCCGTCGGTTGAGACCGTCATGCGCGGCGCAGAAGTTATGCGCAAGTTCCAGCCTGACTGGATCGTCGCAATGGGCGGCGGTTCGCCGATTGACGCTGCAAAGGCGATGTGGGTGTTCTACGAATACCCGGACACCAGCTTTGAAGCGATCATCACGCCTTTCAGCTTCCCGAAGCTCCGCACGAAGGCACACTTCTGCGCAATTCCTTCGACCTCCGGCACGGCTACCGAAGTCACCGCATTCTCGGTCATCACCGACTATCACAAGGGCATCAAGTACCCGCTCGCTGACTACAACATCACGCCTGATATCGCGATCGTTGACCCCGAGCTGGCAGAGACGATGCCGAAGAAGCTGACCGCGCATACCGGTATGGATGCTATGACCCATGCCATCGAGGCGTATGTCTCCACGGTCGCCAACGACTACACCGACCCGCTTGCACTCCATGCAACCGACATGATTCATGACGAGCTGGTTCACTCCTTCGCAGGCGAGAAGCACGCCCGTGAGGTCATGCACAATGCACAGTGCCTCGCAGGTATGGCATTCTCCAACGCACTGCTCGGCATCGTGCACTCCATGGCACACAAGACCGGCGCCGCATTCTCTGGCGGACATATCATTCACGGCTGCGCAAACGCAATGTACCTGCCGAAGGTCATTCGCT
The DNA here is from genome assembly GCA_003343845.1 of Oscillospiraceae bacterium. GTDB lineage: Bacteria > Bacillota > Clostridia > Oscillospirales > CAG-272 > UMGS902. The sequence goes on along the minus strand of QAKK01000035.1, from coordinate 26,811 downwards.
ACAACGCAAAGGATGAGAGAGCTGCAAAGCGCTATGCGCAGATTGCAGACCACCTCGGCCTCGGCGGCAGCACCGTTGCAGAGAAGGTTGACCTCCTCATCAAGGAGCTCCGCCACATGAACGACGAGCTCGAGATTCCGCAGGCCATCAAGTACTACGGCGAGGGCGGCGTCCGTGCCGACAAGAGCATCATCGACGAAAAGGAATTCCTCGAGAAGCTCCCCGAGGTCGCAAAGAACGCCATCGCAGACGCATGCACCGGCTCCAACCCGCGTATTCCGACGCAGGAAGAGATGGAGAAGCTGCTCAAGGCTTGCTACTACGATACCGAAGTCGATTTCTGATAAGTACATTAGAGAGCATTTCGCTTTCAGCAGAAGGCGGGCGTCTTCGGGCGCCCGTCTTCTTGCTGAAATTCCCTGTTTGTAAAAATCGAAAAAATGCAGACAAAGTGCGCGGGATGTGCTATAATCAAGTCGTTCATTCAAATAAAGAAAGGATTTCAACCCATGTACAAAATCGTGCGTAAAGAAATTCTCAACCCCACTGTCACGCTGATGGACATTGAAGCACCGCTGATCGCCAAGAAGGCGGAGCCCGGTCAGTTTATCATCCTGCGCGTGGACGAGAATGGCGAGCGTATTCCGCTCACCGTCGCGGGCTATGACCGCGAAAAGGGTACCGTGACGATCATCTTCCAGATCGTCGGCGGCACCACCGAGCTGCTGAACCACAAGAACGAGGGCGACAGCATCCATGATTTCGTCGGCCCGCTCGGCACGCCGACCGAGACTGAGGGACTGAAGAAGGTCTGCATCATCGGCGGCGGTGTCGGCTGCGCGATCGCGCTCCCCATCGCCAAGAAGCTGCATGAGCACGGCTGCGAGGTGCATTCCATCATCGGCTTCCGCTCGAAGGATCTTGTCATTCTTGAAAATGAGTTCAAGGCTGCCAGCGACACGCTGCATCTGATGACCGACGACGGCTCCTACGGCGAAGAGGGCAATGTCTGCGTTCCGCTGAACAAGGCGCTGGAAGCCGGCGAGAAGTACGACGTTGTTATTGCGATCGGACCGCTGGTCATGATGAAGTTTGTCTGCCTTGCCACCAAGCCCTACAACCAGAAGACCACGGTCAGCATGAACCCGATCATGGTCGACGGCACCGGCATGTGCGGTGGCTGCCGCCTGTCTGTCGGCGGCAAGATGAAGTTCGCCTGCGTGGACGGTCCCGATTTTGACGGTCATGAGGTTGACTTTGATGAGGCGATGAGCCGTGCGCGCACCTATCCCGCATTTGAGAAGCACGCGTACGAGGCTGCCTGCAACCTGTTCAAGAAGGAGGTCAAATAAGATGCCGAAGTTCAATATGAGCCCGAAGAAGAACCCGATGCCTTCCCAGGCGCCCGACGTTCGCAACAAGAACTTTGAGGAGGTTGCACTCGGCTATTCCGAAGAGACCGCCATCGACGAGGCAAAGCGCTGCCTCGGCTGCAAGAATCGTCCCTGCGTGAACGGCTGCCCCGTCAACATTCACATTCCCGAGTTTATCTCCAAGGTTGCCGAGGGCGACTTTGAAGGTGCGTATGAGGTGATCAGTCTTTCGTCCTCTCTGCCGGCGGTCTGCGGTCGTGTATGTCCGCAGGAGACCCAGTGCGAGGGCGTCTGCACCCGCGGCATCAAGGGTGAGCCTGTCGGTATCGGCAGACTTGAGCGCTTTGTTGCCGACTGGCACAATGCACATTCCACGGCAAAGCCGGTGCTCCCGCCGAAGAACGGGCACAAGGTTGCCGTCATCGGCTCCGGTCCGTCTGGTCTGACCTGTGCGGGCGACCTTGCAAAGCAGGGCTACGAAGTCACGGTCTATGAGGCGCTGCATCTTGCCGGCGGCGTGTTGGTTTACGGCATTCCGGAGTTCCGTCTCCCCAAGGCGATCGTGCAGAAGGAGATCGACAACCTGATCGCGCTCGGCGTCAAGGTCGAGACCAACATGGTCATCGGTCGTGTTCTCACGATTGAAGAGCTGAAGAAGGAATACGGCTATGAGGCGATCTTCATCGGCTCGGGCGCGGGTCTTCCGATGTTTATGAACATCAAGGGCGAGGATCTCAAGGGCGTCTTCTCCGCCAACGAGTTCCTGACCCGTTCCAACCTGATGAAGGCGTATCTGCCCGATTCGCAGACGCCGATCTGGCACGGCAGAAACGTCGCTGTCGTCGGCGGCGGCAACGTCGCCATGGACGCAGCCCGCACCGCAAAGCGCCTCGGCGCAGAGAACGTGTACGTCGTATATCGCCGCGGCATGGAGGAGCTTCCCGCACGTCACGAGGAAGTTGAGCATGCGATCGAAGAGGGCATCATCTTCAAGACCCTCTGCAATCCGATCGAGCTGCTGCCCACCGATGTCGAGGACAAGCGTGATGCAAGCTACGGCGCCGTAGCCAAGATCCGCTGCATCAAGATGGAACTGGGCGAGCCCGACGCATCGGGACGCCGCCGTCCTGTAGCGATCCCCGGCAGCGAGTTTGAGATGGATGCCGACTGCGTTATCATGTCGCTTGGCACGTCGCCGAACCCCCTGCTCAAGACAACCACCCCCGGTCTCGAGACCAAAAAGTGGGGCGAGATCGTCGCCGACGAGAACGGCAAGACCTCGATCGAGGGCGTTTATGCCGGCGGTGACGCCGTCACCGGTGCGGCAACCGTTATCCTTGCAATGGGCGCGGGCAAGACCGCAGCCGCAGCGATCGACAAGTACATTCAGGGCAAATAAATCTGCATAAGAAAAAGCCGGGCTTTTTTGCGCAGAATGCAGAAAGAGGCGGTTCACACCTCCGCGCTCCCTGTGGGAAAAGGCGGAAGGTCTTGTGCATCCGTGCGGCTTATGCTATAATAGAAACAGGAGAGGGCGCGGCGTATCGAAACGGCGCGGCGCATGACCCCAAGAAGGTGCATCCGCGCTGTTTGTGCAAAATATGCTTGAAGAATAGAATGCAGCGCGGCTTCCGAACGGGTTCTGAAGGAGGGATTCGCATGTATGACAGATATCTTGTGACGGGGGCAACCGGATTTCTCGGCAGGGCTGTCCTGCGGGAGCTGGCTGTATGCGGTGCGTCGGCACGGGCGCTGATCCTGCCCGATGACCCGTATGCGAAGCTGCTTCCCGCAGGTGTTCAGCCTGTTTTCGGCGATGTTCTCGATGAAAGATCGCTCACGGCGTTCTTTGCCGGCGCGGGAAAGCAAACCTGCGTGATCCACTGCGCAGGCGTCATCACCGTCGCCTCCGACCCGGGGCCGATGCTTCGTGCGGTGAATGTGCAGGGAACAGGCAACATCATTCGCAAATGTGTGGAATGCAATGTCGGCAGGCTCGTCTATGTCAGCTCGGTTCATGCAATTCCGAAAAAACCGAAAGGACAAACCATTACGGAAGACTGCACGTTTTCCGAGGACCTTGTTGACGGTGCATATGCCAAGAGCAAGGCGACCGCCGCAAAGATGGTCCTGGATGCGGCGGCGAACGGGCTGGACGCCTCTGTGGTGTTCCCCTCCGGGCTCATCGGACCCGAAGATTTTCGCGGAGGGAGCTTCACGACGATGGCAAAATCCTTTTTGCAAGGGAAGCTGCCTTTTGCCGTTCGCGGCGGATATGATTTTGTGGATGTGCGGGACGTGGCAAGCGGGATTCTCGGTTGCGCCGCCGGCGGAAAGCCCGGAGAGGGCTATATCCTGTCCGGACGGTATATCACGATCAGGAAAATGCTCGGTATCATCGGCAAGGTGGCCGGATCGCGCCGCCGCCCCGTCTGCCTGCCGCTCGGATTGGCGCGGTTTGCCGCATTTTTTTACGAGAAAAAGTGCATCCGGGAGAAAAAACCGCTGTTTTTTACGCCGTATGCGGTCGCCGTACTCGGCTCAAACGGGCAGTTTAGCCATAAAAAGGCGGCGGAGAGCTTCCATTTCCGTGTGCGTCCCATTGAGGAGACCTTGCACGATATGACCGTTTGGCTCTTGCAGCAGGAGCGGAACGGTCTCCTTGATTCGAAAAAGAAGCGGTAGCCCGGAAGAAAAACACAGGAGAAATTTTCTATGGTGAAAACAGTCGGAATTGTCAGCCTGTCGAGCGGCGTGCTCGGTGAATCCTTTGTCGCGCATGAGCTGAAAATCGGCGAAGAACGCCTGCGCGCGCTCGGACTTTCCGTCAAATACATGCCGCACGCGAAAATGGGCATGGCATATCTGCGGGCGCATCCCGAGGCGCGGGCAGCGGATCTGCTCGCCGCCTTTCGCGATCCCGAGGTGGATATGATCCTCTGCGCCATCGGCGGCGACGATACATACAAACTTGCACCGTATCTCTTTGAGAACGATGCATTGCAAAAAGCTGTGACAGACAAAATTTTTCTCGGCTTTTCCGACACCACGGTCAATCATTTCATGCTGCACAAGGTCGGTCTGCCCACGTTTTACGGGCAGGCGTTTCTGCCCGATGTCTGTGAGATCGGCGCGGACATGCTGCCCTATACGCGGCGGTACTTTGAAGAACTGATCCGCACCGGGCACATCGCGGCGGTCACACCGAGCGACACCTGGTACGAGACCCGCAAGAATTTCGGCGCCGATCAGGTCGGCACGGCGATGCCCGCCTATAAAAACGACGGATTCGAGCTGCTGCGCGGACATGCCCGCTTTGAAGGGGAGATTCTCGGCGGCTGCATGGATACAATTTTTGATATGTTTGACGGCACACGCTATGCGGATATGCCGGATGTGATCCGCCGATACGGGCTGTTTCCCGCCGCCGGGGCATGGCGCGGCAAGATCCTGCTGCTTGAATCCTCGGAGGAAAAGCCGTCGCCCGAAAAGTATCGCCGCGCACTCGAATACCTGCGCGATGCAGGCGTTTTTGCGGCGGTTTCCGGCGTGCTTGCCGGCAAGCCGATGGACGATACGCACCACGCGGCGTACAAGCAGGCGCTGCTTGACATCATCCCCGATATGGAATTGCCCATTGTCTGTAACTTGTCCGTCGGACACGCGCAGCCGCGCTGCATTCTTCCGTTCGGCGTACATGCGACAGTGGATGCCGATACGCAGCGCATTACCTTTGCATTCTGAGAAAAAGAGACGAAAATGAAAAGAATCTGCACCCCGCGGCTATATACGGAGCCGATGACGGAAGAAGAACTGGCGGCGCTCGCCGCGCGCGTGCGCACAGAAGACCCAGAGCTTGCCGAGGCATACGGCGAGATGCTGGATGGCTGCCGGAAATACCCGGAGCAGTATTTGTTCTATACGGCATGGCGCATTACGGCGCGCGAGAGCGGCGAGACAGTCGGCGATTTCTGCTTCAAGGGGCTGCCCGCAGACGGCTGCCCCGAGATCGGCTACGGCATTCTCGAGCCCTTTTGGGGCAGGGGATACGCCACCGAGATCATTCGTGCCGCCTGCCTGTGGGCGCTCACCGGGGACGGCGTTTGTGCTGTCCTGGCAGAGACCGCACCGGACAACGCCGCATCGCAGCGCGTGCTTGCAAAGATCGGCTTTACCCCCACCGGCGAGATGGGAGAAGAAGGTCCGCGCTATCGCTTGGAAACACCGTTTGCCGTGTAATCTACTGCGTGGCATGCGGCTTTTTATGTCCATTGGTTAGCATAGACTAACTTAAGAACAAGGAGAATATGCATGAAAGAGAATATGCATGAAAAAGACAGGGAAAACGGTCAAAAAATATACAGCGCTGTATCGGTCGGCGCTGCTGCGTGCCGGGATGCATGACGCTGCGCAAAAAGCACAGAACTACGCCGCAAGGCTCACGGAGATGTATGCGTCGGATGCCTATCGGCAGCATGACCGCTACCCGACCATGCGGGTGTCGATGATCTATGCCGTGATCGCCATGTGCCTCGGACTGAAAGACGCCGGACTGCAAAAGGAAGCGATCATCGGCTTTGTGAATGACGCTTTCCGCAAGCGGAAGCAGGCGTTCATCCGCCTGAAAAAATCGTCGACTGTTTTCCGTTTGCATGGGCGATCGCGCACAAATGGAATCTTGCCGAGTATAAGAACCGTCTGCGGGACGGCAGCATCACATTTGACGAATTTCAGGCAGACGCGGATCATGTGTCCGATCGGATCAACCGATGCATGTATGCGGAGATGTTTGCTTTCTACGGCATCCGGGAGCTGTGCAAGATCTTCTGCATGACCGACATACAGGCATATACCAACCTCGTGCGGCATGTCCGTTTTGTGCGGCATTCCGATCTGTCCGACGACGATTGCTGCCGCGACGACATTTACCGATTGAAAAAATAGTTAAAAAAAGAAAAGCCGCCAAAGCGACTTTTCCTTTTGGTGCCGGTAGTCGGGGTCGAACCGACACGGTATCGCTACCACCGGATTTTGAGTCCGGCACGTCTGCCAATTCCATCATACCGGCAAATATGACTTTAGTATTATAGCATGGCGGCGGTGAAAATGCAACCCCCTTTTCAGGGAGACGTGCGAAAAAGTGGCGGAAAAAAGGAAAATGTGTGAATCTTTCATCCGAAAACTTGCATTCCGCACCAAAGTAGGCTATAATTTAATTTGAAGTTTTATGACTTCAAGTATTTTATCAAAGGAAGCTGATTTTTATGTCAGAACAAATCATAAACGAAAAGGGCGGTATTTCCGTCGAAACCAAAAATATTTTCCCGGTCATCAAGCGGTGGCTGTATTCGGACAAGGAGATCTTCCTTCGCGAGATCGTCTCCAATGCCTCCGATGCGATCGTCAAGCTGAACCGCCTGATTTCGCTCGGCGAGGTCAAGGACATCGAGACGGTCGGACGCATTGACGTCTCGGTCAGCAAGAAGGCGCGCACCATCACCGTGCGCGACAACGGCATCGGCATGGATGCCGATGAGGTGAAGAAGTACATCGGCTCGATCGCGCTGTCCGGCGCGATGGAGTTCATCGAAAAGTACGAGAGTGAGGGCGCTGCCGACGGCATCATCGGGCACTTCGGTCTCGGTTTCTATTCGGCGTTCATGGTCAGCGACAAGGTGGAGGTCATCAGCCGCTCCTACCGCGGTACACCTGCCGTCAAGTGGGTCTGCAACGAAGAGGGCGAGTATGAGATGAGCGATGCCGAGCGCGACGGGCACGGCACCGACATCATCATGCATGTCAACGACGAGGGCACGGAGTATCTCGAGCCGCACGCCCTGCGCGCCGTGCTGGACAAGTACTGCGCGTTCATGCCGGTGGAGATCTATTTTGAGGATGAGGATGCCGAGCCTGCCAAGCCCAAGGAGGGCGAGGAAAAGCCCGCCGAGACCCCGATCAACGACACCCACCCGCTGTGGCAGAAGAACCCCGCCGACTGCACCGACGAGGAGTACAAGGCGTTTTACCACAAGGTCTTTACCGATTTCAACGAGCCGCTGTTCTGGCTGCACATCAATGCGGACTATCCGCTCAACTTCAAGGGCATCCTGTATTTTCCGAAGCTGACGCACGAGTTCGCGGGGCTGGAGGGGCAGGTCAAGCTCTATTACAATCAGGTCTTCGTCGCCGACAATATCAAGGAAGTCATCCCCGAGTACCTGCTCATGCTGCGCGGCGTGCTGGATTGCCCCGAGCTGCCGCTGAACGTGTCGCGCAGTTATCTGCAAAACAACGGTTATGTCACCAAGATCTCGGCGCACATCGTCAAGAAGGTTGCCGACAAGCTGACGTCGATGTTCAAGAGCGACCGCGAGAGCTATGAGAAGATGTGGGGCGACATCAAGACCTTCTGCGAATACGCTTCGCTCTGCGACCGCAAGTTCTATGACCGCGCCAAGGACGCACTGCTTCTGGAGATCGTGCACGGCGGGCACATGACGCTTGCCGAGTACCTCGAGGGCGCGAAGGAGACAAACGAGAATAAGGTCTACTACACCTCGGACGCCGAGCTGCAGGCGCAGTATATTGCGATGCTGGAGGCAAAGGGCATCAAGGTCGTCCGCTTTGACAAGATGATCGACACGCAATTTGTGTCGATGCTCGAAAGCGTCAGCGAGAACGTCAAGTTCTTGCGCGTGGACGCCGACATTACCGATGCTTTGAAGGAGGGCGAGGCGGCACATTCCGAAAAGCTGGAGACGCTCTTCCGCACGGCGGCGGGCGACGACAAGCTCGCCGTGCGCTGCGAGAATCTCGCCGATGCGACGATCCCCGCGATGCTGAACGTCGATGAGGAGAGCCGCCGCATGGAGGATATGATGAAGCTCTATGCCGCAAACGGCATGCCGCTCGGCGGCGATTTCAAGCCGAAGAGCGCGCTTGTCCTCAACATGGCAAATCCGCTCATCAAAAAGCTGGACACCGAGGAGCACGACACGGACGCACTTGTGGCAAAGCAGATTTACGGGCTTGCCGTGCTCAGCCAGCGCCGCTTCACCGAGACGGAGCTGCGCGACTTCCTCGCATCGAGCTACGACACACTCGCCAAACTGTAAGATGGCAAGGAGCGAGTTGCAGTCCGTTGTCAAAAAGAATATGCGGCATGTCCTTGCCGATGACCTCTCTGCATGCGAACGCATGAGCGCCGTGCTCGACGAGGCGGCACGGCTTGCCGCGCCTGCGCTTGTCCGTATGCTGCGGGAAGAGCGCTTTTCGGCGGAGGAGGTGCGGCGTGAGCCGCCCGGCTGTCTGCCGGAGCTGCCGCAGGCGATGTTTGCCGATACGCCGACGGAGAATCTGCCGCTTGCCGCGGCAAAGCTCTCGGCGGACATGGGCGCGTACCTCGCCGCCTATGTGGTGCGGCTGACTGCCGAAGTGAAACGCGCCGGGTTGTATCCGTCGCCGTCAATGTTCGCCGCGCGCGCGGCGCGGACGGCGCCTATGCGGGTCGCCGTGCCGGAGACCGCTGCGTTCCGCCGCGCCATGGAGGTGTTGGCGGCACGCACGGAGGGCGTTGAGGCACAGTTTGTCCGCAGCTTTGCCGATGCCTGCGATGCGGTCGTCGGCGGCGACTGCGCCTATTGCATTCTGCCGCTGGAGAACAGTCGGGACGGCTTTCTCTCCACCACGCTCCGCATGATGACCGAGAATGATCTGTTCGTCACGCGCGTCTGCGAGATCGCGGACGAGAGCGGTGTGGTCACGCGCTTCGCGCTTCTTTGCCGTGAGGGAGATGCGCTGCCGGACGGCGAAGATGCGGCACAGGTTGCCCTGCGGCTGTCGCTCAGCGATGCGGCAGCGCTCCCCGCGCTTTTTACCGCCATGGCGGCACTCGGCGTGACGCTGGTGCGCACGACATCGCAGCCCCTCGGCTACACTGACGGCTATGCGCAGCTCTGCACCTTCGGCGGCACAAAGGAGGCGCTGTTTGCATGGCTCCTGCTGCTTGCCGCCACCCGCCAAAGCTGCATTCTGCTCGGCGTGTACGAGACCGTCACGTCGATTTGAATAAAACCAAATCCAACTGCATATAAAGGAAAAATGTATGGAAAAGAAAATTACTTTCACCCCGCACGGCGTTTGCAGCCGTCAGATCGAGATCACGCTGGACGGTGACATTGTCAAGCATGTGGAGTTTGTCGGCGGATGTCCGGGCAATACGCACGGCGTTGCCGCTCTGGTTGAGGGGATGCCCGTGGAGGAGGTCATTCGCCGCCTCGACGGCATCGACTGCCGCGGCAGAGGGACGTCATGTCCCAATGAGCTTGCCAAGGCGCTGCGGGAGAACCTCTGAGCCGACAGGCGAGACAAAGATACAACAAAGGAGAACGATATGAACTACACGGAGAATTACGAGCGCTGGCTGCATGAGCCGAAGCTGGACGCAGACAGCCGCCGTGATCTGGAGGCGATCGCAGGTGATCATGACGAGATCGAGATGCGCTTCCTCGGCAATCTGGAATTCGGCACGGGCGGTCTGCGCGGCACGATGGGCGCGGGCCTCAATAAGATGAATGTTTACACCGTTGCACAGGCGACGCAGGGCATGGCGGAGATGATCGCCCTCGAGGGCGCGGACGCAATGCGCCGCGGCGTTGTCATTGCATACGACAGCCGCAACAATTCGGCGCTGTTTTCCGAGACCGCTGCGGCGGTCCTCTCGGCAAACGGCATCACCGTCTATATTTTTGACGGCGTTCGCCCCACGCCGGAGCTTTCGTTCGCCATTCGCCACCTCGGCTGCATCGCGGGCATCAACATCACCGCGTCGCACAATCCGAAGCAGTACAACGGCTATAAGGCATATTGGGAGGACGGCGCACAGCTGCCGCCGAAGCATGCCGACATCATCTCGGCAAAGATCAAGTCGATCGACATTTTCGACGGTGTGAAGCAGGATAACTATGCCGAAGCCGTAAAGGCAGGCAAGATCCGCGTCATCGGCGAAGAGGTCGACCGCGTCTACCTCGAAAATGTGCTGGCGCAGCGCGTCAATCCCGATGCGGTGAAGCAGGTCGCAGACGATCTCACGGTCGTCTATACGCCGCTGCACGGCGCGGGCTACAAGCTTGTGCCCGAGGCACTGCGCGCATCCGGGTTGAAAAAGCTCTATACCGTTCCCGAGCAGATGATCCTCGACGGCAATTTCCCCACGGTCGTCAAGCCGAATCCGGAGCTGCCCGAGGCATTCACGCTCGGCATCAAACTGGCAAACGAAGTCGGCAGCGACCTCATCATCGCTACCGACCCGGACAGCGACCGTATGGGCGCAATGACCCGCACGGCGGACGGCTCGTTCGTCACCATCACGGGCAACCAGATGGCATCGCTGCTGCTGGACTATATCATCACCGCGCTGAAGGAAAACGGCGGCGTTCCCGCCGACGCCTACGCGGTCAAGACCATCGTCTCCACCGAACTTGCCACGGCGATCTGCCGTGCAAACGGCGTCAAACTCTACAATGTGCTCACCGGCTTCAAGTTTATCGGTGAGGTCATCAAGGAGCACGAGGCGGCAGGGAAAGGCACGTTCCTCTTCGGATTTGAGGAGAGCTATGGCTACCTCAAGGGCACTTACGCCCGCGACAAGGACGCGGTCTGCGCCGCGATGCTTGCCACCGAGATGGCAGCCTACTACAAGGCAAAGAACATGACGCTCTACGACGCGTTGCAGAAGCTCTATGAAAAATACGGCTACTACGGCGAGAAGTCGCAGGATGTCTACATGGAGGGGCTCGACGGCATCGAGCGCCGCACGAATACCATGAAGAATCTCCGTGTGAATCCGCCGAAGGCCATCGGCGGCAGCCCTGTTGCCTTTGTCGGCGACTACCTCGCCGGGACGATCACCACGCTCACCGACGGCTCGGTAAAGCCGACCGGTCTGCCGAAGTCGGATGTGCTCTACTACGGGCTTGCCGACGGTGACGTCGCCGTCATCCGCCCCTCGGGCACCGAGCCGAAGATCAAGATCTATTACCTCGCCTCCGCGAAGGACGCAGCCGCGCTTGCCGCAAAGCTCGCAACCTACGCCGCCGAGACCGATAAGCTCGTGAAATAATCAAAAAAAGAAGCCGCCCGCGGGCGGCTTCTTTTGCATAGAGTTGACAATTCTTCCAATCTGGTGTATACTGTAACCAGCATACATTTGGAAAGGATATTGCCATGAAACGCACATCGCTTGTCAAAACTGTTTTGCTCATGCTTACCTGCCTTTCGCTCCTGCTTTGCGCGCAGGCGGCGGATTACGGTACCGGCTATACCATCACCTTCGGCAGTTATCCGCAGTCTGCGGTCACCGACAGCGCGTGCATTGCCGCGCTGGATGCGCAGGGCGGCGACTGGGTTTCGTTCGGGTACGACAGCCACGCGAAAAAGGCGTACACGGACTTCATGCAGTACAAGGATGTTGTGTATGAGGGCGAAAAGTACCGTGCGGTGCGTTTTTCATCCCACGGAAAGGATGGGGCGCAGGATAGCCCGAATCAGGTTGATTGGTTTCGGTACGAGCCGGTGCAGTGGAGGGTTCTCGACGCGACCGACCCCGAAAATGCGCTTGTCCTGTCCGTGTATATTCTCGATTCGCAGGCGTTCCGGGATACATATTACGTGGACGGAAAAGAATGCTATACCGATTCGACGAAGACCTTTTATGCCAACAACTATGCCGCGTCCGATATTCGCACCTGGCTGAACGGCGAATTCTATGAGACGATCTTCTCCGCCGCAGAGCAGAAGAGGGTCAAGGTCTCCACACTGGAAAACAAAGCGCATCCGGATTACAGCCGTTTTGATGCCGAGCCGGTGTCGGACAAGGTCTTTCTGCTGTCGTATGCAGAGGCGGTCTGCGAAGACTACGGATTCTGCGGACCGGATGAGAATTTTCACGAGACAGTCGCAAGACAGGTGCGCGGCAGTGACTATGCCAAGGCGCTGGGTCTTGCGGATGACAACGGCAGCAGCTTCGGGTATAATTCAGACTGGTGGCTTCGTTCCGGCGGCATCGCTTCGAATAGGGTTTGCTATGTCAACAAGATTGGGAACATTTACAATAATTATCCCTTCGGCACCTTCGAACGTGTTGACGACCCGTGGACGGGCGTGCGCGCGGCGCTGCGGATGGATCTGACCGTCTGCGATGCCGATACGCATGCGGCGCACAGCTGGACGCTGACCGGGACACAGGAGCCGGAGTGCCTCCATGAAGGGCGGAAGACCTACCTCTGCGGCGGCTGCGGCGCCGTGTTGAACGAGCCGATTCCCGCGCTCGGACACGATTTTGTGAACGATGTCTGCACGCGCGGCGATGCATATAGAATGGCGACGAAGACGGACGACGCCGGCACGACGCAAACCGATGCAGCCGAAACCACGGCAGAAACGACCGAGGTTGCGGCATCGGAACAGACCGAAATCACAACCGAAGCCACAGCGGAGACCCCCGCATCCATAACCTCGGAGCCGACCGCACAGGCAGCATCGGAGCCGACCGCGGCAACATCCGCCACGCGGGCGCAGGACCGTGCACCTGCGTCTGCCGGTTCGCCGACCGTGATCCTGCTCGCGGCGCTGCTGCTTGCCGCTGTCATCGCGGTTGCCGTTATCCTCCTGCGCCGCAAACATTAAAAGCAAAAGAAGCCGCCCGAAGGCGGCTTTTTCTATTCATTTTCCAAAATCCATGCAAGAATATCTTCGTACTTCATCTTGCCGGCAGCGGTTGCAAGACCGACGCGGACGACCTCTTCATTGCTCGGGCGGATTTTAATGCCGTTGGTCTCGAGAAAGGTCAGGAGCACATATATGCCGATGCGCTTATTACCGTCCACAAAGGCGTGGTTGGAGATCAGCGCATAGCCGATGCGCGCGGCTTTCTCCTCCTTAGTCGGGTAGAGCTCCTGTCCGTCGAAGGTTTGAAAGGCGGATTCCAGTGCGCTGTCGAGCAGGTTGATGTCCCGCAGCTCGGGGTCGCCGCCGGTTTCGGCGGAAATGATCTGATGCAGCAGCAAAACTTTGTCCCGGCTGAATTTGATCATTTTGCCAACTCCTCAAACGCGCGGCGGTATTCTTTCAGAACACGCGCGGCGACAAAGTCAATCTTTTCGTCGTCGGTCATCTGAATCTCCGTGTCCTGCTCAATGTCTACGAGCTTGTACTTCGGCTTGTTGTTTTTGAAGATGACCACCGTGCCGAGCCGATCGGCGGCGCGGGCAACGCGGGAAAAATTCTGATTGGCTTCCGAGATGGAAACGATCTGACTCGTGTTGATGTTCATTGGACGCTCCTATCTGTAAGATTACGCACAAATAGTATACATGAATTTTAGGATATTGTCAACCTAAAATAATCATTTTCCATACTTTCCCGCGTCGCAGAGCGTATCAAAGCCGTGCTGGCGGAAGACCTCGTAGACGCCGACGGCGACTGAGTTTGAGAGGTTGAGGCTGCGCAGGTTCTCCCGCATGGGGATGCGCACAGTGCGGTCGAGGTGCGCTTCGATGAGCGCCTCGGGCAGCCCGCGCGTCTCCTTGCCGAACATCAGAAAGACCGGGGCGGGGTAGGTGATCTCGGTATAGGCGCGGGGCGCTTTGGTGGAGAAATAGTAGATCTCGGCGCCCGGGTTCTTCGCGGTGAAGTCCGCGAGGTTTTCATAGTAGGTGATGTCCAGCTCATGCCAGTAGTCCAGGCCCGCGCGCTTCAGCTTGCGGTCGTCGATGGCAAAGCCGAGAGGTTTGATGAGATGAAGCGCCGCGCCGGTTGCGGCGCAGGTGCGCGCGATGTTGCCGGTATTCTGTGGGATCTCGGGTTCGAGCAGGACGATGTTGACGGGTTTCATAGATATTCCTCTTTTCAAGGGCATTACCATCAGTATACCGCGCTTTTTTTGCCCGCGCAAGATGAATTTTAGGTGAATTTACAAAAAATCTATGGAATACAAGGCAAAACTGTAGTATAATAAATTATTAAATGATGACTTCATCTTCACGGAAGGATAGTAATATGGGACTTTTTGCAAAAATATTCGGCACTTACAGCGACCATCAGGTCAAGAAATTGAAGGTCATTGCAGATAAGATCGACGCCCTGTCTCCGAAGTATGAGGCGATGGATGATGCGACCCTGCGCGCACAGACCGCCGCGCTCAAGGAGCGGCTTGCCGCAGGCGAGACGCTGGATGACATCCTGCCGGACGCCTTTGCGGTCGTGCGCGAGGCGGACTGGCGCGTGCTGGGCAAACGCCCGTTCTATGTGCAGCTCATCGGCGGTATCATCCTGCATCAGGGGCGCATCGCCGAGATGAAGACCGGTGAAGGCAAGACGCTTGTCGCCACCATGCCGGCGTACCTCAACGCACTCACCGGCAAGGGCGTGCACATCGTCACGGTCAACGACTACCTTGCCCGCCGCGACAGCGAGGAGATGGGCAGAGTCTATGAATACCTCGGGCTGAAAACAGGACTTGTCGTCCATGGGCAGATGCCGGACGAAAAGCACGCTGCCTACGATGCCGACATCACCTACGGTACGAACAACGAGTTCGGCTTTGACTATCTGCGCGACAACATGGTTGTCTATAAGTCGCAGATGGTGCAGCGCGGGCACAATTTTGCCATCGTCGATGAGGTGGACTCCATCCTCATTGATGAGGCGCGCACGCCGCTGATCATTTCGGGCGAGGGCGAGAAATCAACCGAGTTATATACGCTGGCGGACAACTTTGCCCGCACGCTGAAAAAGAAGGTCATCAAGGAGACCGACGACAAGCAGGACACCGAGGAGGTCGCCGACGACGCCGACTATATCGTTGACGAAAAGGCAAAGACCGTCGTCCTGACCGCCGCAGGCGTTGCCAAGGCGGAGAAGTTCTTCCACCTCGATGATTATGCCGACGCCGAAAACTCGACCATCGCGCACCATGTCAACCAGGCGATCCGCGCCCACGGCATCATGAAGCGCGATGTGGACTACGTCGTCAAGGACGGCGAGGTCATCATCGTCGATGCGTTCACCGGTCGTCTCATGCCCGGCAGACGGTACAACAACGGTCTGCACCAGGCGATTGAAGCCAAGGAGCATGTCAACGTCGAGAAGGAGTCCAAGACGCTCGCCTCCATCACCTTCCAGAATTACTTCCGTCTCTATGCCAAGCTCTCGGGTATGACGGGTACGGCGCTCACCGAGGAGACCGAGTTCCGCGAAATTTACAACCTCGATGTGGTCGCCGTGCCGACCAACCGCCCCATGATCCGCATCGACTATCCCGATGCGGTCTACAAGTCCCGCGCGGGCAAGTATCGCGCGATCGTTGCGAAGATCCTCGAATGCCACGAAAAGGGGCAGCCGATCCTGATCGGTACGGTCTCGATCGAAAAGAGCGAGGAGCTCTCCGCCGAGCTGAAGAAGAACGGCATCGCACACGTTGTGCTGAATGCGAAGAACCACGAGAGAGAAGCCGAGATCGTCGCACAGGCAGGTAAATTCGGCGCTGTCACCATTTCCACCAACATGGCGGGTCGCGGTACCGATATTATGCTCGGCGGCAATCCGGAGTACCTTGCCAAGAGCGAGATGCGCAGAATGGGCATTGAGGAAGATCTCATTGCACTGTCCACGGGCAGCTCGGTCACGGACGACGAAGCCATTCTTGAAGCGCGTCGCACCTTTGCTGCGCTGAACGAAAAGTATAAGGAAGCGATCAAGCCCGAGGCGGACAAGGTCCGCGCAGCGGGCGGTCTCTTTATCCTCGGCACCGAGCGGCATGAAAGCCGCCGCATCGACAACCAGCTGCGCGGACGTTCGGGTCGTCAGGGCGACCCCGGTATGTCCAAGTTCTATATCTCGCTGGAGGACGACCTCATGCGCCTGTTCGGCGGTGACCGTCTCTACAACATGGTTGACCGTCTCGGCCTCGACGAGGACACGCCGATCGACGCGAAGATCCTGTCCGACAACATCGAGTCGGCGCAGAAGCGCATCGAGGATCAGAACTTCAACCGCCGCAAATACGTCCTCACCTATGACGACGTGCTCAATCAGCAGCGCGAAGTCATTTACAAGCAGCGCCGCGACGTGCTGGAGGGCAAGGATCTCGGCGACATGATCCGCGAGTGGATCGGCTCGGTCATGGAGGCAAAGGCGCTGTCCTTCCTCGACCATGATACCGACACCTACAACTATGATGCGCTGCTTTCATCGGTGGTCGGCGCTGTGCTCCACAACGAGTATACCGAGGAGCAGATTCGCGCGATGGACGAACAGACCATCGCCAAGGCTGCCGAGGACTGCGCGATGAAGCTCTATGCTGCCCGTGAAGCGATGTGGCAGTCGGTGAACGTCGACATGCGCGAGATCGAGCGTACGCTGCTCCTCCGCTCGGTGGACGAGAAGTGGATGGATCACCTCGACGCGATGGAAGAGCTGAAGAACAGCATCGGGCTGAACGCCTATGCACAGCGCAATCCCGTCACCGAGTACCGTCTCGTCGGTGCAGATATGTTTGACAACATGATCGCCGACATCAAGGAGACCACCGTGCTGCGCATCCTGTCTGCCGTGCCGCGCCGCGAGGCGCCCATCGAGCGCAAGCAGGTGGCAAAGCCGCTGGTGGAGGGCTTTGCCGGCGGCAAAATGCCGACGCGCGCGCCCGCCAAGAAAGCAGTCAAGGTCGGACGCAACGATCCCTGCCCCTGCGGCAGCGGAAAAAAGTATAAAAAATGCTGCGGCAGAAATGAAAACGATGGCGAGTGAGCCGCCGCGAGCAGAAGGGAGTGTATCACCCTGCAAAAGCGAATCAATGTGATCCGGTTCGGGCTTCTGACGGTCGGCATCCTGTTTTTGTTCAATCCGGATGTCAACCTCATCGATGTGCTGCCGGACTGCATCGGCTATCTTTGTATCTGTTTTGCCATCGCGCGCGCAGCCGATCTTTGCGGCGAGCTTGCGGATGCGCATGCCGAGTTCAGGCGGCTGTTCTGGATCACGCTGTCCAAGCTGCCCGCATGGCTGATCGCCACGCTGATCACGGCGCGCAGCGTCGGCGAGGAGACGATTCTCCTGTCGCTGACCTTTGTCTACGCCGTCGCGGAGACGGTGTTCGGCATCCGCGCGTTTACGCGCCTGTTCGCGGGGCTT
This sequence comes from Oscillospiraceae bacterium, assembly GCA_003343845.1. Taxonomy (GTDB): domain Bacteria; phylum Bacillota; class Clostridia; order Oscillospirales; family CAG-272; genus UMGS902. Next base: position 9,250 of record QAKK01000035.1, on the reverse strand, counting down.
ACCTATCTCGGCACGCGGTATGACGGCGGCGAGTTTCTGTACAAGATTCCCGCCCGCCCGAAGAAGCTGCGCGGGTCGGACGGTCCGACCGTCGTTTTGCGCAGCCGTTCTCTCGGCGGGCTGACGACGCTGTCCTGCGCATTTGTCATCTTCAAATCGGTCTTTTGTGTCCTGCCCGAGCTGTCTCTCCTGTCGAACTACGATTCACTCGGCTTTGTCACGCCGGACAGCGCGGTGCTGTACCGCTACCGTCCGCTGCTGATCGGCATGTCCTGCGTGCTGGTGCTTGTATGCGGGCTGATTTGGCTCTGTCGGATGCTCGGCTATGTGCGGCATATCCGAAAGAATACCGCCTTTTGGGACAGCCTTTCCGCGATCTATCGGGAGACGGTTCTGCCGAAGACCGGCATCTTTGTGATGCGGCGCGTGCACGTCTTCATGATCGTCGCGGCGCTGGCTGCGTTCACGTCGGTGGACATGTACCTGGATGAGATCAACTACATTCCGGACTTTCTGTCCGCACTGCTGTTCCTTGCGGCGGCGTTTGTGATGCTGCGGGCTTTCGGCGCACAGGCAAAGGCACTCCTCTGGTCGGCGGTGCTGTATCTCGCCACGGCGGCGGCAACCTGTGTGACTATGCTGCAATTCACGGCGGAATATGTCTACAGCTCGGTGCATAAGATCGAGCGCGCGCGGGAGCTGTTCATGCGGTATGCCGGGGCAAACGCTGCCGAGCAGATCGCGTTCCTCGCCTGTGTGTGGTCGCTTGCTGCGATCTGTATGCGGATCGTGACCGAACACACCGGCATCAATTCGCTCACCTCCGTGTCCGGCAGCAACAAGCCGCTGGTGCAGGTGTTCGCGCGCAAAACAGTCTGGATGCGCGTGTGGGCGGTTCTGATGAGCGCCATGAGCATCGCGTACTTCTATTTTGTCACCGACGTGCAGCGCATCACGCTGCCCGGCGGCTCCGGTCCGAGCGGCTATACCTGGTTCCCGCGCTTTGAATTTGCGTGGATCCTCGATGTGCTCATCGGGCTGATCTTCGCAGTCTACACCACAAACCTCATCAGTGACATTCATGCTGAGGTGCGGTATAAGTACAAGTTTGAATAAAAAAAGAACCGACCGCCGGTCGGTTCTTTTTTACTATAGTTCAATATAATACGGGCAGATGTCCGCATAGCTGCCGTCCTTCTGACGGAAACCGCCGGGAATCGTGCCGAGCTGTGTAAAGCCGATGTGCTCATACAGTCGCCGCGCGGGCAGGTTGGGCGCCACCACGGCGTTGAATTGCAGCACGCGAAAGCCGAGCGCTTTGCCCTTTGCCATGCAGTCGCGCACCAACTGCTCGCCGATGTGCCGCCCACGACAGGCAGCGGACACCGCATAGCTCGCGTTGGCAATATGCCCGCAGCGCCCGATGTTGTTCGGATGCAGGATGTATAGCCCGACGATGCTGCCGGTCTCCTCGTCCACGGCGACGCCGCAGTGGCTCTGCGATGCGAAGAAGGTTTTGCCGGTTTCAGCGTCAAGCGGCTCTTCCTGCGGGAATGCCGCGCCTTCCTCCACCACTTCGTTCCAGATGCCGCACAGGACGGCAATATCGTCTTCGGTATAAGGTCTTACGCAGATGCCGTTCATGGTGTCACTTCATTTTGCAAGTGCCTTTGCCATGTCGGCAATGATCTTCGCCGTGCCTTCCACGCCGAGCAGGGAAGAGTCGAGCGTCAGATCGTAGTTTGTGATCTCGCCCCACTTCTTGCCGGTGTAGAAGTTGTAGTAGTTTGCGCGGCGGCGGTCGGTCTTCGAGATGCGGTCATAGGCTTCGCTCTCGGTGATGTCATTGCGCTTTGCCACGCGCTCGGCGCGCGCCTTGATGTTTGTGTGAATGAACACATGGAGGCACGGCTTGTGCTCGCGCAGCACATAGTCGGCGCATCTGCCGACGATCACTGCGGATTCCTTGGCGGCAATCTCCTTGATGATCTCGGACTGCGCCAGAAACAGTCGGTCGTTGACGGGCAGGTTGTAGCCCGGTGCATGCAGCATCGCGGAAGAACCCATTGCCAGCGTGTAAAGCAGGCTGTTTGCGTTCTTTTCATCGGCTTTCTCCGCCGCCTCGCGGCAGAGGTCGCTCTTTTCCGCCGCCATTGTAATCAGTTCATGGTCGTAGAAAGAAATGCCCAGCTCTTTCGCCACCAGCGCGCCGATTTCGCGCCCGCCGCTGCCGTATTGCCGTGCGATTGTAATGATCGTATTTGCCATCCAAATCCCGCCTTTCTTATCAAAGCGCCCCTCGGGGCACTTTTATTTTAGCACATCACGGGCGATTTGTAAATATTTTTTCAAAAGACGGTTTCGATGATCTTTGCGCATCCCGGCGGCGAATAAAGCCAACGGTCGATATGTGTGACGCAACTTTGGTCGATGAAATATTTCCGCGTCGGCGGCGGCAGTGCCGTGCCGGGGCAGGCATCGATCAGCACCAGCTTGATCTTCATGCGGGAGGGAATGATGCTCTTGATGTACACGCTTGCCACATCGCCGACATGCACATGCGGTTTCACCTCGGCAAGCCCGGCGAGATTCGGCGCAAGCTCCACAAAAATGCCGTAGTCTTCGATGCTGCGTACGATGCCCGAGACCGTCTCGGTCGGGGAAAACGCTGCGGCGTTTTCCTCCCAGGTGCCGAGCAGCTCGCGGTGCGTGACGAAAATGCGGTCGTTTTCGCGGTCGATCGAGCGGATGACCACGGGAATGTGCTCGCCCACGGTGAAGCGGTCGGCGGGGTGCGAAATACGGGAAACCGAGATGCAATCCACCGTCAGCAGCGACGGGATGCCGCAGCCGATGTCCACAAACGCGCCGAACTGCTCCAGGTGCGTGACCTTGGCGCGGATGATGTCGCCCGGGATGAGGTCGGCAAGAAATGCGGTGCGGCATTCCAGCTGTGCGGCACGGCGGGAGAGGATTGCCGTCGGCATGCCGCGCTCCTCCCGCATGCCGATCACCTTGAAGCAGACCGGCTTGCCCACGCGGGTGATCACGGCGATCTGCTTGACCTCCTCGCCCGCACGGCAGTATGCAACTTCTTCACGCGGCATATAGCCGCGCACATTTCCAAGGTCTACGTAGAGATTCATGTCGCTGTCGCACAGGGCGGCGGGTGCCTCCAGAATTCTGCCCTGCGCCATCGCACGTTCCAGTCCCGCCTGCGAGGCGATTGCTTCGCGGTTTTGTGCCGTTGTCAACAGCAGCCCTTCGGGTAAGTATTGATTTTGCATTGTCTTCGTTCCTTTCTCATGCAGTCCGGGCTTTCACCCGAAATATAGATATGAGAGGGAAACCTGTTTTATAACCCGCCGGAACGCATGCGGATTTTTAGGCGGAATCCTTGAATTTGCAGGCAATCCTTCAAAAAACATAGTGACTTTTGTCCTGTATTGCGAGTGCACATGACTTGTATGACAGGGGAAACCGCACTACAATAGGATCGGTGAAGTTTATTCATCGAAATTTTTACGGAGGAAAGAACTATGCAAAGAAAGCAAATGAAGCTTGTACTGCTGTTTTGCGCACTGGTCTGTCTGCTGACGCTTGCCGTCAGCGCTGCCGGAACAAAAGCGGACGACGGTTGGTATGAACTGTCGAGCGCGGACGACATCGCAGATCTCGCAGCGGAGATTGCAGGCGGCAAAACCGGCGTACGCGATCAAAAATATCGTCTGACCTGCGACATCGACATGTCAAAGCTGTCGGACGGTAAGGTCCAGCAGCCGATCGGACTGCGCAAATCTACGGCATACTGGTTCATCGGCGAGTTTGACGGCTGCGGCTACACGGTTTCAAATGTGAACATCACGGCAACATCCGAGACGGCGGTCGGTTTCTTCGGTGTTATCGGCGGCGGCGCTGTCCGCAATCTGACCGTGGAAGGCGAGATCAAAGGTCCTTCGGTCACCACAGGCGATGTTTGCGTCGGCGGCATTGCCGGCAAGATCGTCAATACGCCGACGATCGAGAACTGCACAAGCAAGTGCACGCTTTCGGGCGGCAGCGGTACGTCCTATTACATCGGCGGCATCGTCGGGCACAGCAACGGCAGCGCAGCCGTGATCCGCGGCTGCGTCCATGCGGGTGTGGCAACCGGCGGCAGCGGCAGCTACAACTATACCGGCGGCATCGTCGGCTTTGCCAACAGCAAAGTAAACATGGAGGCTTGCATCAACGTGGGCAACGTTTCCGGTGCACATCATGTCGGCGGCATCATCGGGTATGCCAAAACCGGCGGCACGGTCACGATTGAACGCTGCGCAAACCTTGCGCCCGTCAGTGCGACCGGCAGCAATGTCGGCGGCATCACTTCGGTTTGCTGGGGCGCAACGATCCGCAACTGTCTGAACACGGCAGACATCAGAAGCACGACAAACGGCAGTTACGTCGGCGGAATTGCCGGTTGTGCTTCCTGCAATTCGGGCTCCTCAAACACAAATACGATTGCAAATTGCTTTTCGTCCGGCACACTGACCGGCGCGGCGGCGACGACAAATGCAATTGTCGGCGCTTCGCTGTCCGCTGCGGCAAATCCTTCCGGCAAAAACAACTACTATATCAACGGCAGCGACACAAACCTTGCGGACAGCACTGCGGAGGGCAGCTATGCAGGGTTTGATTTTACCGGCACCTGGGTGCTGACGGCGGACGGTCCGGTTCTGCGCGGCGTCCATGTCCATACGTGGGATGAAGGCAGCGTCACGACGGCGGCGGATGTCGGCATCAAGGGTGTGCTGACCTACACCTGCACGATTTGCGAGGATGATGGGGTGACGACGACCAGGACGGCGTCGATCCCGGCACTGCGTGCGCGGCTGACGGCGGCAGGCATCACCGGCGCCGGCAATGCAGAGCTTGCGACGCTGCGCCTCAAGGTTGATGTTGCGCTTGCCGACGGTGAAACCGTCGCGGAATACGGCGTGATCTTCGTCCCGACGCGCTATCGGGACGGCGACACCTGGGAGCAGACAAACGGTGCTGCTGCCAGGGCGGAAGCGAGCATCGCCGACGGCGAGAGCTTTGCGGCAGACCTTGCAGACATTCCGGCAGCGGCATGGGATATGCCGATTGCAGCGTGGGCGTATGTCAGACTGGCAGACGGCACGGTGATTGCGACCTATGTGGACTGCCAAACGGTCAACACCGTGAAAGGAGCATGAATGGCATGAAACAGAAGTACGAAACCCCCGCGCTCACAGTCGTTGCGCTCGGCACCGTCAACATTCTGATGACAAGCACCGAGGAGGAAAACTGGGGTGAGCTCGATAGCTCGATCAACCATCTGACGTTCGCCAAATGGCGCATTGATGTGTGGAGCAAATGAAGAACAGAAAAAAGCGACGAGTCATCGTCGCTTTTTTTATTGCAGAGGTTGTTTTTTGCGTTGGCATACCGCCCGCACGATCAGGCACACAATCAGAATCCCGCAGAGTGCGCCCGCGCTGTCGAGCAGCACATCGGTGACGGCGGACCCGCGCCCAGGTACAAACGCTTGGTGAATCTCGTCGCTTGCCGCATAGACCGCGGCGGCAAGCAGGGCGCGCAGCAGATGCACGGGCAGCTTTGCCGCAAAGCAGAGACTGTACAGCAAAAGCAGGACACCGAGCACGCCGTAAACGCAGAAATGCGCGGTTTTGCGCAGAATGTGATCGGCAGAGGAGAGCACCGCTTTCTGCCGTTGCGGCGGCAGTGTCTCAAAGGCGGGATGCACGATCTGCAGGATCTCGGCGGCGATCGTCGTGCTTCGCTCGCCGGATTCGATCGCCGGTTCGCTCGACATATAGAAGATGACGCCTGCCAGCAGGACTGTAAGCAGCAAAAACAGCACGCGCCAGCCGCGCGCCCGGAAGATCCTCACTTTTTGCATCTTGCCGCGTACCCCTCTTCATACAGCTTTTCCACCTTGCCGGTCATGATTTTGCCGGTCAGGCGGCAGATATATTTCGAGTAGGCAACCTTGGACATCTCGGCAAGCCGCGCGGGATCTGCAAAGAGCTTTGTAATGGCGTCGGCAAGGTTGGAGGCGCTTTTCTGCGGGATGATGTAGCCGTTTTTGCCGTTCTCCACGATGTAGGCGTTTCCGCCGTAGTCGGTGGCGATGGCGGGCTTGGCAAGGCTCATGGCTTCGATCAGCGCCATGCTGGTTGCCTCCGTGCCGAAAGAGCAGTTGATGATGGCGTCCATGACTTCAATATACGGCGCCACGTCGCTGACAAAGCCCGCGAAGATCACGCAGTCCTCCAGCGCGTATTCCCGCACCTTTGCCTTCAGCATGCCCTCGGTCGCGCCCGTTCCGATGATCAGTACGCGCAGATTCTTCATGCCGCGCTCACGCAGGATGCGCGCCGCTTCAATCAGGTAGATGTGTCCCTTGACTTCTTCCAGGCGCGCAGACATGCCTACGACCACGTCGTCGTCGGTGATGCCGAGCTTCTGCCGCAGCGCCTGCACCTCCTCGGGGGAGACCTTGCGCAGCGGCTCTGCGCCGTTGATGATGACCTCGATCTTCTTCGGATTTGCGCCGGTGTCCACCAGATTGGCTTTTGCCGATTCGGAGACGGCGATCATCTCGGTGGAGAGCGTGTTGTTGACAAATCCGCAGAGCTGCCGGAGCGGGAAACGGGTCAGCGCAGGCTTCGGCGCAAAGGTTGAATGCCGCGTGTGAATGCGTACCTTCACGCCGCACAGCCATGCGGCAATGCGCGCCGCCATGGCGGCGTGCGTGTGCACGATGTCGGGCTTCTCCCGCTTGAAGATGCGCATGTATTCATGGATCGCGGCAAAGTCGAGCGATTTGTCCGCGCCGCCCTTGGTCGGCACGGTCTCAAAGCCGAGCGCGTCGATGCGCGGGATCAGCGCGCTGCCCTCGGGCAGGACGACCTTGACGTCAAAGCGGCTGCGGTCAATGTTGTAGAGCGTGGTCAGCAGCACGGTTCCCGCGCCGCCGATGTTGGTGTCACTGATGACATGGATGACTTTAATCATGCGAACTCCTTTTCAGTATGCGTTCTTTCAGAGTGCGGATCTCGGCAGTGGGCAGGCAGAGGCTTGCCGCGCCGTAGACGGCGATGCCGACCGCGCCGCAGCACAGCACGCGCAAAAGATCGTTTTGCAGGGCGGTAAAGCGGTCAAAGGCAAAGACGACAGCGCCCATCACCGCCGTGCAGACGAGCATGCGCAGAAGGTCCGCAAAGTCGCGCCTTGTGAGCAGCGCGCCGTCGCGGGAGAGCAGAGCAAGGTTGAGCACGGCGCAGACCGCCACGGAAGCAGTGGAGGCAATGCCGATGCCGGAAAAGCCGACGGTCTGTACCAGTACGGCGCAGAGCATTATGTTCACAAGGATCGCGGCGAGAGAGGAGAGCATCGGCGCTTTCACGCGCTGCTTGGCAAAGAACAGCTTGGTCAGCACTTCGTTTGCCGACATAAACGGGATGCCCAGCGCAAACAGACGGAGGATCTGTGCCGTCATTTCCGCGTCGTGTGCGCTGAATCGGTTGCGCATGTAGACGGCACGGGTGATCGGCTCGGCAAGCAGAAAGACGCCGACCGCAAGCGGCAGCATGATCAGAAGAAGAATCTTAATAGACGTCCCCGCAAAGCGGCGTGCGCCGTCCGCATCACCGGTCGCCTCCGCGCGGGAGAGCTTGGGGAAGAGCAGGTTGGTCGCCACAAAGGAGAAGATGCCGACAATGATGATATAGAGTCGGTTGGCGTAGCTCACCATCGTGATGCCGCTGCCGCCTTCAAAGCCGGAGGCGTAGCGCGTGTTGATGACGTTGCAGACCGGTTGCAGCCAGGAACAGACGAGGATCGGCAGCGCCAGCTTCAGCGCGCGGCGGATATAGACATCGCCGAGAAAACGCGCGGGGCGGTAGCGGAAGCCGAGCCGGTACGCGGCGGGCGCTTGGATCGCCGCCTGCAAAAACCAGCCGAGCACCAGCGCCGCAGACAGCCCCCATACGCCGAGTTTGTCGCAGATCGTGTAGAAATAGAGCACCATCACGAGGTTGGAGACAAGGCTCATCACCGCGGGCAGCATGTATTTTTCAAAGGATTGCAGAATGCCGACATAGCAGAATGCCGCGCCGGTAAAGATGATCATCGGGAACATCATGCGGCAGAGCGATACGGCAAGTTCCTTTGCCGATGCGCTGATCTCGGGCGCGAGAAAGCCGATCAGCGGCTTTGCCAAGAGGACGCCGACGATCGTGATGGCAGCTGTGACGGTCAGGATCAGGTTGAAATAGCGGTTGGCAAAGGCAAAGGCATCGTCGCGTCCGTGCTTTGCCAGAATCTCATTGAAGATCGGAATGAACGCTGCCGTGACGACACCGCCGAGCGCGAAGTCGAACAGCGTGATCGGCAGGCGGCTCGCCGCCTCGTAGGCGACGGCGGCTTCGGTCGTGCCGAAATGCGACGCGGTCAGAATGTCGCGCAGCATGCCGAAGACCTTGGCAAGCAGCGTCACCGCTACCATCATCGCCGCTGTCCCGAACAGCCGGTTTTCACTTTTTTGCACGCGCTCACTTCCTTTAGTATATACAATCGACAAATCAGTATAGCACATTTTGCCTCAAAAGGCAACAGATAAATACAAAGCGGCGTCGATTGCGCTTGGAATTTCACAAAAAAGTGAAATTCCCCCTTGACTTCCGCTGCCGCCTGTGCTATACTTATCAAGTGCTGAAATCTGGGTGTGGCGCAGTTGGTAGCGCGCTACCTTGGGGTGGTAGAGGCCGCAAGTTCAAGTCTTGTCACTCAGACCAGCAAAAGCGGAATGAACCGTGCGTTCATTCCGCTTTTGCTTATTTGCAATGAAAATGCATGAAGTTGTGTCCGAGAACAGCCCCTGCGCCTATGGCGCAGAGGGGTGGTACGGGGTTCCCCAAAGCGTGCGTGCACGCTTTGGGGGTTCCCGGTAGTGTGCCGCAAGTTCAAGTCTTGTCACTCAGACCAGCAAAAGCGGAATGAACCGTGCGTTCATTCCGCTTTTGCTTATTTGCAATGAAAATGCATGAAGTTGTGTCCGAGAACAGCCCCTGCGCCTATGGCGCAGAGGGGTGGTACGGGGTTCCCCAAAGCGTGCATACACGCTTTGGGGGTTCCCGGTAGTGTGCCGCAAGTTTCAAGTCTTAGAACGCAGACCATATCGAGTGTTCATAAGGGATTTGACTTATGAACACTCTTTTTGTTT
>QAKK01000015.1 GCA_003343845.1 Oscillospiraceae bacterium | reverse complement strand
GGGATTGCGGAGAGAGGGCGAAGCCCGAACGGAGAAATCCAGCTGCGGCGATCGTCAGGCAGCGTAGCTTCGGTCGGGTTCTTTCTCGAACAACTCCTCCGGGGTATGGTAACCAAGAATTTTTCTCGGGAGCGCGTTCATCAGGTCGGCAAGATGCACTTCTATGTCGTGCCGCTCTTCCTCAGTCAGGTGTTGCCCTTTGCGATGCTCTTTGCTAAAATCAGGATTTCCCATAGTGATGGTCCTTTCGGAATTGGTTGTGGTGACTCAATTCTACCATAGGTTCATCACTATGGATTCTTTTTTACTATTGCAACTTCATTTTACAACGCGCGAAAAATAAAAAAACGTGTTTTCCGTCGGAAAACACGTTTTTTATTTCTGTTATCGAAAGTTATGCGTTTGCAGCGTTCTCTTCAAGGTACTTGACCACATCGCCGACCGTAATCAGTCCCTTGATGTCGTCGTCATCGATCTGAATCGAGAATTTTTCCTCGCAGAGGAAAACGAGGTCTGCCAGCTCCAGCGAGTTGATGCCGAGATCGTTTTCAAGCTCTGCGTCAAGACGGATGTCATCCGGATTGACCGACAGTTCCTCAACGAGGATCGCTTTAAGTTTATCGTACATTCTGATTTCCTCCTGAAAGTCATGGATATAATTTCAACCAACGCACAATAGTATAGATGATTTTTCTGCCGTTGTCAAGGCTTTTTACGGTTTTCGGCGTTAGTATATGTAAAATCTTAATCTTTCAGCATTATATAATGTAGGAAAATGTGCAAACCAAGGCAGAGGTGTCGGTCCTTTCCCCGGCGCAGCGGTGCGCGGAGCCTGCCGTTCACATAAGATTCACATAAATCTGCAAAGATTTTTATATAAAACTATTGACAAATTACATAGAACGAGTTACAATTATAACATCAAAAAAGAAACGGAGCCGAGCTCCGGAAAGGGTGATCATCGCTATGAAAAGAACGATGTACAGTCTGATGCTGTCGGAGGATGTCATGCGGGAGATCGATGCGCTTGCCCACCGCATGGGGACAAACCGGTCGAATCTTGTCAATATGATCCTCGCCGAGCGTGTGGAAATGCGCACGCCGGAGCAGCAGATCAATGATATTTTCAGCGGGATCGAGCAGATGCTTTCGACCTCGCGCGAACTGATTCCGCTGCTGACGCCGAACGCGCAGCGCGTGTCGGTTCGGTCCAATCTCGAATATAAATACCGTCCGACGCTGCGCTACGAGGTCGAGTTGGCAAACGGCTTTGCACACGGCGAGCCGATCGGCACGCTCAGCGCCAACTTCCGCACGCAGTCGCAGGGGCTGCTCGAGCTGCTCAGCCGCTTCTTCCGCTGCCTGATTCGCATCGAGGACAGAATGCTGCCTTTTGATGTGTCCTATACGCTGAGCGACGGGCGGTTCACCCGTTCGATCGCCTACCCGACGCGCTACGGCGCTGGGCAGGACAGAGCCATTGAGGCGTCCGAGATCTCGCGCGCCATCACCGACTACGTCAGCCTGGTTGACCGCATGCTGAAAGCCTGCGTCGGCGGCGCGGATGCGCAGACTCTGTCGGATATGTACGCCGCAGATCTTGCGCGCCGCTCCATCCTGCTGTAAAAAAACACAAAAGTCATTCCGCAAAAGGAGTTGAACCTTTATGAACGCTGAAAAATTCACGCAAAAAACCATTGAAACCATTAACGACGCGCAGAACCTTGCGCGTGATAAACAGAATCAGACCATCGCGCCCGAGCATCTGCTCTATGCGCTGCTTTCGCAGGAGGGCGGGCTTGTCGGCACGCTGCTCTATCGCATCGGACAGAAAAACGGTAACACCGATCTTGTCGGTGCAATGCTGGGCGAACTGAACGTCGCCATCGACCGCCTGCCGAAGGTGTCGGGCGGCAACGGCGAGCTTTACCCGTCGGGCGAAGTCTCCGCCGTGCTGCGCTTTGCCGAGAAGGTCGCGGCGCAGCTGAAGGATGAGTACATTTCGGTGGAGCATCTGATGCTCGGTCTGCTTGCCGAGGGCGGCAGAACCGTGCAAGAGCTCTGCGCAAAGTACGGCATCACCAAGCAGAGCTTCACCAATGAACTGGCAAAGGTCAAGACCTCGCCGGTCACCAGCGACAACCCCGAGGACACCTACGATGTGCTGACCAAGTACGGCACCGACCTTGTGGAGCGCGCAAGAGAGCAGAAACTCGACCCGGTCATCGGTCGTGATGCCGAGATCCGCAGCGTCGTCCGCATCCTGTCGCGCAAGAGCAAGAACAACCCTGTGCTGATCGGCGAACCCGGCGTCGGCAAAACTGCCGTGGTTGAAGGGCTTGCACAGCGTATCGTGCGCGGCGACGTGCCGGACGGGCTGAAGGAGAAGACCATCTTCTCGCTCGACATGGGCGCGCTCGTTGCGGGCGCAAAGTACCGCGGCGAGTTTGAGGAGAGACTCAAAGCTGTCCTGAACGAGGTCAAGAAGGCAGAGGGCAAGATCATCCTCTTTATTGATGAACTGCACACCATCGTCGGCGCGGGCAAGACCGAAGGCTCGATGGATGCGGGCAACCTTCTCAAGCCGATGCTGGCGCGCGGCGAGCTGCACTGCATCGGTGCGACCACCCTCGACGAATACAGAAAGTATATTGAAAAGGATGCGGCGCTTGAACGCCGTTTCCAGCCGGTCATGGTGGATGAGCCGACCGTGGAAGACACGATCTCCATCCTGCGCGGACTCAAGGAGCGCTATGAGATCTTCCACGGCGTCCGCATCCATGATAATGCGCTGGTTGCTGCGGCAACGCTGTCGCACCGGTATATCACCGACCGTTTCCTCCCCGATAAGGCAATCGACCTTGTGGATGAGGCTTGCGCCATGATCCGCACCGAAATCGACTCCATGCCGAGCGACCTCGACGATCTCCGCCGCGACATCATGCAGCTCGAGATCGAGGAGATGTCGCTGAAGAAGGAGGAAGATCAGCTTTCCAAGGACAGACTTGCCAAGCTGACCGCCGAGCTTGCCGAGAAGAAGGAAAAATTCAACGAGATGAAGGCGCGCTGGGAGTCTGAAAAGGCTGCCACAGAGAACGTCAAGAAACTCAAGGCGGACATCGAGCGCATGAGCGGCGAGATGGAGCAGGCACAGCTGCGCGGCGAGTATGAGCGCGCCGCAAAGCTCCAGTACTCCGAGCTGCCCGCGCTCCAAAAAAAGCTCGAAGAGGCTGAACGGGCAACCGAGCGGCAGAATCAGAACATGCTGGTTCGTTCCACGGTCACTGATGAGGAGATTGCCGAGGTCGTCGCCCGCTGGACGGGCATCCCGGTCTCCAAACTGGTCGAGGGCGAGCGCGAGAAGCTGCTCCACCTCGAGGACATCCTGCACAAGCGTGTGATCGGGCAGGATGAGGCGGTACGCCTCGTCAGCGAAGCCATTCAGCGTTCGCGCGCCGGTATTTCCGACCCGAACAGACCGATCGGCAGCTTTATGTTCCTCGGTCCTACGGGCGTCGGCAAGACCGAGCTTGCCAAGACGCTGGCAGAGTGCCTGTTTGACGACGAGCACAACCTCGTCCGCATCGATATGACCGAGTACATGGAGAAATTCAGCGTCTCGCGTCTGATCGGTGCCCCTCCCGGATACGTCGGCTATGATGAGGGTGGTCAGCTCACCGAGGCGGTCAGACGCCGTCCCTACAGCGTCGTCCTCTTCGATGAGGTCGAGAAGGCACATCCCGATGTCTTCAACATCCTTCTGCAGATCCTCGACGACGGTCGAATCACTGACAGCCAGGGCAGAACGGTGGACTTCAAGAACACCATCATTATCCTGACCTCCAACCTCGGCAGCCAGTATCTGCTGGACGGCATCACCCCGGACGGCGAGATCAGCGAGGAGGCGCGCGGCAAGGTCATGGGCGATCTTCGCGCATCCTTCCGCCCCGAGTTCCTCAACCGTCTCGATGAGATCATCATGTTCAAGCCGCTCACCAAGGAAAACCTCGGCGGCATCATCGACAATCTGCTGGAAAGCCTCAGAAAGCGTCTTGCAGAAAGAAGCGCCGGCGGCGGTCTGAACCTCGAAGTCACCGATGCGGCAAAGAATCTCATCATCGACAACGGTTACGACCCTGTCTACGGTGCACGTCCGCTGAAGCGGTATCTCCAGAGTGCGGCGGAAACGCTGATCGCCAAGGAGATCCTTGCGGGCAACATCGCCGCGGGCTCCACGCTTGTCCTCGATGCCGAGGACGGCAGGCTGACCTGCCATCCCGTGCTCACCGGCGAAGTCCAATAAAGCATAGTTCAAAGAAGCCGTGCGGAGAAATCCGCACGGCTTCTTTCCTTTTGGCATAGACTATAGCATAACAACGGAGGTGACCCTATGGAAATGAACGATAGTCTTTGCCGCGTATTGACCCGACGGGCGGATGGGGTTGCGCAGATTCGCGGCAGCGCCGCATACCCGGACATCCGCGGTACGGTGCTGTTTTACGCGGTGCGCGGCGGTGTGCTCGTCCGGGCGGAAATCATGGGACTGCCGAAAGGCGGCGCATGCGAAAGCCCGATCTTCGCCTTCCACATTCATGGCGGCGTATGCAGCGGCAATGCCGATGACCCCTTTGCCGACGCGGGCATGCACTACAATCCGGGAAACTGCCCGCATCCGTATCATGCTGGCGACCTGCCGCCGCTCTTCGGTGCGAACGGCAACGCGCTGTTGGTATGCCTCACCGACCGCTTCGGCATGGACGAAATATACGGCAAGACCGTGATCATTCATGCAAAGCCGGACGACTTCACCACGCAGCCCTCCGGCAATGCGGGCGAGAAGATCGCCTGCGGCGTCATTCAGCCGACGGCAAGACGCGGATAAACATCAGTCGAAAACAGCGACCGCAAGGTCGCTGTTTTCGGCTTATGCGGCTGCGAAACGATATATGGTTCTTGCAATTTCCCCGGAAATATGGTATATATTATATGTTATGTAATGCACGTTTTGAAAAAGGTGAGGGAAGACAATGAAAAGAGAGTTCATGCTCGGCAGCGTGCCTGTCGTTATATATGGAGAAGAATCGGCGCGCGTGTTTTTGTTTGTGCACGGGCTGCACGGCTGCAAGGAGGAGGCGGCGCGGTTTGCTGCCGTCGCCGTGCCGCGCGGATGGCAGGTGCTGGCGATGGATCTGCCGGAGCACGGCGGGCGCAAGGATGGAAAGAGGCTCGTGCCGTGGGACGTGATTCCGGAGCTGCAAAGCGTGCTGCGTTACGTCGGCGGGCGCTATGCCACCATTGCGGTTCACGCCACCAGCATCGGCGCGTGGTTTTCCATGCACGCCTTTGCGGATGCGCGGATCGAAAAATGTCTGTTTGTCTCGCCGCTTGTCGATATGCCTGCGATGATCCGCGGCATGATGGCGGCGGCGGGCGTGGACAGAGCGCGCCTGAAGCGGGAAAAGGAGATTCCGACCGATTTCGGACAAACGCTCTCGTGGGACTATCTTTGTTTTGCAGAGGCGCATCCGGCACGCGCGTTTTGCCCCGATACCGCCGTTCTGTACGGCGGGGCGGACACGACGGTGCCGCGTGCGACGATCGACCGCTTTGTCGCGGACAACGAATGTCGGCTCACGGTCCTGCCGGGCGGTGAGCACTGGTTCCACACCGAGGCGCAGCTTGCCGCCCTGCGGGCTTTTGAAGCGGAGGCACTGTCGTGACCGACCTTGTTTGGCAGAGTCTTGCGGCGGGCAGCCTGTCGCCGGAAACGGTTGAAGAAGTCACCGCGCTGAACACATTGACGGCGGCGCAGGGGCTGACACTGACCGAGGCGCAGGCGGCAGAGCTGGTCGCGGCGCGCAGGGAAGCGCTCGTGCAGACCGGCAGAGTTGAGTTCGGCAGCGGCGTGACCGAAAAACTGATCCGCGCGTTTTATACATTGCCCTATCTCACAAAAGAAACTTATGCGGAAACGCTGCAAGCGCTGACCGAGCTGTTTTATCAGCTGAAAAACGAGACCGACGACCGCGTCGGCGATGATGCGCTGCTTGCAGAGATGCGCGCACGGTTTGACGGCGACTGCGGCGGCTCACTTGATCTGCTCGCAGGCGACGCGATGCCCGCATTCGTGCGGGATCTGCATGCAAAAACGGAGGATGCGGATGCTTGAACTGATGCCGGCGGGGCAGATCGACGCGGCGGCACTTGCCGCAGACAACTACTTTCTCTCCCTGCTTGCCGCCGGGGCAAAGCAGGGCATTCTGACCGATGCCGATCTTGCGCGCCTGCAAAGCGAGAGCCTTGCGCTGCTTGCCGCGCAGACTGCGGTCTATACGGGCGGCGAAAGCAGCTCGGTGCGTACGGAGACGGCACAGGCACTGCTCGACTCGGTCTTTTACACGCTCGGCATCGTTCTGAAAGGCTTTCCGACGCCGGATGCCGCTTTGCAGGCGTTGAAAAGCCGTTCGCTTGCTGTGCTTCTGACCGAGGGACAGGACGGCATCCGCCGCCGCGTCACAGCTGCCCGCGCGCAGCACAGGCGGCTGGTCGATGCGCTGTTTGAGACGGAAAACGTCTTCTACCGGACGACCGCGGCGGACGGCATCCGCGGCTTTTTCAGATTGTACCGCCCGGCGCTCTTTGCAAACGAAACGCATATTACGGCGGATTATCCGCCGCTTCTGCCGATCACCGGGCTTTGCGGCATTGAATTTATCGAGCGCTATCTTGCCTGTCTTATGGCTGAAAACCGTTTTTTGCGATGCTTTCAGCCGAAACAGGTACATCTGCTTCTTTGTGCGCTTCCGGAGGATTACCGCAAAACGCCGATGAATCTTTGCCTGCCGGTGCTGACCGCCGCGCTCTGCTGCGAGCTGACCGGACAGCCGCCGCACACGCTTGCCTGCGACAGAGAAGCGCTTGCCCGCCTGCTTGGCGGCAAAAGCGGCGCACAGAACGCGCGGCTGCTTTACGGTGCTTTCGCGCCGCTTTGTGCTGCGCTCGGCATTTCGCCGCGCGTGCGCGCTTATCTGCGCCGCGTCATCCCGCAGATTGCTGCCGCACTCACTCGCGCTGCGCAAAACGGCACGCTCGATGCGGCGGTATTGTATCCGTCGGCGCTGCCCGCGCTCACCCTCTCCGACAGTGCGCGTATGGAGGACCGCACGTATGCGGCATTGCTTGCCGCACTTGCCGCATGCGGCGATGCCGCGGAAAAAGCGGCGCTGCTCAAGTCGCGCGTCCGTTCGCGCGGCGATCTGCTGGATGTTCTGCACGATGCCGAATGGAGCAGTGACGATCTTGCAGTCCTGCTTGCGGCGCTGTCGCCCGCCTCCGTCGCGGCGCTTTGTGCCGTTTGCCCGGCAGACGGGCTTTCGGACGATCCGCAGGACATCGCCCTCGCCGCCGCGCTGGCGGACTATCGGAATGCGCTTGCCCCATCCGAAGTTGCGCAGCTTGACGCCGCCGTCCGCGCATTGCGCCGCGGATCGGAGTCGGAAATATAAAATATATGTTTGTATATCCGCAATCCGAGCCTAAAAAAATTCGGAATTTTCGGCAAAATGCCCTTTGCATTTTCGGGAAGATTATGCTATACTATCACAAGTGCGTAGCCATACGGCGTAAGTCCAACTCGATTGGACTTACGCCGTTTTTATTTTTTCGGAGGTTCTGACATGGAAAATCAGGCACAAAATTTTCTCGCAACAGAGCGTATCGGCAAGCTGATGCGCAAATATGCCGTCCCCTGCATCATTTCGCTGCTGGTCGGCGCGCTCTACAACATTGTCGATCAGATTTTCATCGCCAATGCAACCTATCTCGGGTCGTTCGGCAACGCTGCAAATACCGTTGTATTCCCGCTGACGGTAATCGCGCTCGGTGTCGCGGTCATGATCGGCGACGGCAGCTGCGCGTTCGTCAGCATCGCGCTCGGCGAGAAGAATGCCGACCGCGCGGCGCGGAGCGTCGGCGGTTCCGTCACGCTCTGCGTGACGGTAAGCCTTGTTCTGACGGCGGTCTATCTCGTCTTTGCAGAGCCGATCCTCACGGCGTTCGGCGGTAATGTCAATGCCGAGACCTTCCGCCTGTCGAAGGAATACTTCTTCTGGATCGCGCTCGGCATTCCGTTCTACATGTTCGGGCAGGCAATGAATCCGATCATCCGCGCGGACGGCAATCCGCGCTTTGCCATGATCTCCAACCTGATCGGCGCTGGCATCAACATTGTACTCGACCCCATCTTCATTTTCGGCTGTCGGTGGGGCATGGCAGGCGCGGCGATCGCCACCGTGCTCGGGCAAATTGCAACGGCAGTGCTTGCGGTTTGGTATCTTATGCATGCAAAGATCGTAAAGCCCGCAAAGGCGGATTTTCGCCCCGACGGTGCGATCCTCAGAAAGACGCTTTCACTCGGGCTTTGCAGTTTTCTTGCGCAGATCTCCCTCGTTGCGGCAATGGCGGCAATCAACAACATGACCCGCAAATACGGCGCGGCGGACGCGATCTTCGGGCAGGAGGAATTTGCGCAGATCCCCATGGCGGTCATCGGCATTGTGATGAAGTTCTTTCAGATCGTCATCTCCGTGGTCATCGGCATGGCGGCAGGGTGCATTCCGATCGTCGGTTTCAACATGGGCGCAAAGCTCTACGCACGGGTCAAAGCACTGCTTACAAAACTGCTGTCTGCTGAGGCTGCGGTCGGCTTTGCCGCACTGCTGATTGTCGAGCTGTTTCCGCGCGCGCTCATTCAGATTTTCGGCGCGGCAAATGAGAGCGTCTACTACACGGACTTTGCCGTCAAGGCATTCCGCGTCTATCTCTGTATGCTCGTGCTCGCCTGCGTCAATAAAGCTACGTTTATCTTTTTGCAGGCGATGGGGAAGGCGGTGGAGTCCACCATGCTCTCCATGGTGCGTGAGATCGTCTTCGGCGTCGGCTTTGCGTTGCTGCTGCCGCTCTTTTTCGGGCTGGACGGTGTGCTGTATTCCATGCCGGTATCGGATGTCCTGACGGCGATCGTGTCGGCGGTCATCATCGCAAAGACTTATCGGCAGCTGAACACTGCGCAGAATGTGAATTGAAAAAGCAGCAGCCGCCGACATTGTCGGCGGCTGCTCTTTCTGTTATGAATGATTTACTCTGCAACCGGCAGCACCAGGCGGGAACAGTAGAGGTGTTCCGCAATCTCCCGCCCGGTGTAGGGCGCGACCAGTCCGAGCACGCGGGGAAGACCGGTTGGTGTCAGCCCACGGGATTTTACCTCTCGTCCGAGCGTCAGCCACGCTTCGTCCATATGGTCGTAGTCGCCGTAATAGAGGACGGAGATCGCGCGGCAGGCGGGCAGGCGCTCCGCCCCGTCCCTTTCCTTCTGTACGGGAACACAGACGTAGAACGGGTATGGCACGGTACTGATATAGCCGTTTAAAAAGTCGTCGCGCTTCTGCATGGTGAAGATCGGTTCATTGGAGAGCCGATAGCCCTTGCGGACGCATTCGCTGTAAAAGGCAAACATGGCATTGTACTTTTCATCGGGGGTGCGTCCCATACACGCCTTCATACAGCAGAGCACCTCGGGCAACCGAAACTCCTGCACGGACAGGGATATTCCGTTTGTACTGGCAGCGCGGATACGCAGCTCCTCCACGCTGCGCCGGAGATCCTCCAGGCGCGCTTCCAGCACGGAGAGCAGCGGCGAGATCTGCCCGCCGCTTGTATAATAGGCGATGATCTCCTCATTGCTCAGCCCCATCGCTTTGAACTTCTCCACCTGCAGAATATGCGCAACGTTGTAGTTGTCGTAGTACCGCCGCCCGCTGTCGGGCGCGGTGTAGGCAGGCTTCAGCAGTCCCTTTTCCTCCATGCGCATCAGCGTGCTGCGTGAGAGCCCGCAGGCGCGGGCTGCTTCCTGAATCTGAAACAGTTTATCCTGACTATCTTTTTGCATGATCTTTTCCTCAAAATTTGTGCAGATTTTTCCCAGCAGGGGCTTGCTTCGTTCAGGGGTGAACGTGTTATAGTAATTATACAGCAGAAGCAAAACTGTGTCAAGCCTGTCGAAGGTATCCGGTTTTGCTGTTTTGACGACAAAGGAGAAAAGACAATGAGACTGCAACGATTATTTGTGTGCATGCTGCTTTGCTTGTGCATGCTGTGCGGTATATTTACCGTGCAGGCGGATGCGGCGACTGCACCGACACTGAAAGTCGAGATCGGCACATCGTATCTGTATGCGGTAAGCAAGAAGAATCCCGACTCCATCACATATGGCACTGCTGCCGCGACGGCAAGCAAAATGACCGTTTCGCAGTCCGGCGGCACCGTCACAATCCGGGAGACGGAGAACAACAAGTTGTATGAACTCGGCTATGTGCCGATCATCACATCGCTGTCCGTCCCCGCCGAGACGACGCTGTATGTGACGCAGACTTTCAAGCTGCAAGGCAAGAAAAACGGCAGCGGCTCGGCGCAGGAGACCATCGAGCTGTTTGATTTCGGCACATCGGATAAGTCTTCGTCGCTCACATTCAAGACCAAATCGGATTCAAGCAGTTACACGGTGGCGCGCGACCGGAACACCGGCTCGTCCATGTCGACAAACTATACTGCGATGGTCGCCTATACGAATACGAGCACGACGGAGAAGGTCATCAAGCACTATTTCGGCTTCTTCGCGGGCGTGCATTACGGTTCGACGAAGAATCATCGGCTGGTCGCATCCTGCACGGTTTCGACCAGCGGCAGAGTGACCAGCGGTTCTGTCACGCCGATCATCAATGCAGATAAGGCAAGCGCAGGCTCAAATATGCAGAATGGTGCCATATCACAGACCGCTACCTTAGCCAAAGACCGGTTTGTTCCGGACGTTGACTGGGATTCGCTCACAACCGAACAGCAGAAGGTGATAAAATCTCAGTTTTATATAGCAGCCACGAGTGATGATTTCTATAAAGAGGCATGGGATAAGCAGCACCTCTCTACTGAAATTACCTCGGAGAATCAGCTGCGCATCACCATGGTGGACACAGAAGGCACTTCGACAGGCAGATTTGCCTATATGCCGTTTTCGGTTCCGCTGACTGTCCCCGCCAACACGACAAGAACCTTTTACCTCACCTTTTCCATCTCCTATAAGCGAAACTCCGGCTCGGGTGCAGGCTTTATGGCAGAGCTGATCGAGGGCAGCGTGCCGGACAGCTTCAACACGAATACCGGCGGGGAAAAGACGGGAAATACCAAGCTGCGCGTCTATTCGTCCGGCGGCAACGCCCATTCCGGGACGGTGGAGCTTCCCGTCACACTGACGAACAATACCGCAAGCAGCAAAACCTTTGAACAGAGCTATGTATTCTTTGCCGGGCACAGACAGGTCGGCGCGTATACGCCGAAGCCTGTATACGATCTGGCGCTGACCGGTGTCAACTACAGCCACTACGATGATATCTATGCCGTCACGACAAATGGGCAGAACTGCACCGTGACTGCACCGACGACGGTCTCGGGTCTGACGGCACTCTCGGCGACGGTCAAGGCAAACACCGGCTACAGCCTGCCTTCGTCCGTGACCGTTAAGGTGAACGGCAGCACCCTTGCCGCATCCAAGTATACCTATCGGGACGGCAAGATTACGATACCGGCAGGCTATGTCAAGGGCGCGGTCGAGATCACGGCAGCCGCCGTACCGAACACCTACACCTTGTCCTTCAATATAAAATACTCGGGCGCCGCCAATCCCAAAAGTCGGACCGTGACCTACAACAGTACATACGGCGCGCTGCCCGCGCCCACCCGCAGAGGCTATACCCTTGAAGGCTGGTATACGACGTCGGATTTCACCACGCAGGTGACAAGCGGCACGACGGTGACCACCGCCCGCGACCATACCCTCTATGCGAAATGGACTGCCAACACCTACACCGTGACGCTGGATGCCAACGGCGGCACCGTCACGCCCACTACCCTTTCTGTGGTGTACGACGGGAAATACGGCGACCGGTACAACAACAGCCTGCCTTTGGCAAAGCGTGACGGTTATACGTTCAACGGCTGGTATACGGATAAGATCGGCGGATTGGAAGTCGAATACTTCCACCTGGTCAGTAAGGCGGCCAATCATACGATTTATGCGCGCTGGACGCCAAACACCTACACCGTGACCCTCAACGGGGGCGGCGGCGCGGGCACAAACCTCACCTCGTATACCTACGGCAAAGGTGCTGTGCTGCCGACCGACTGGACAAAGCAATGCGCCAAGTTTGAGGGGTGGTACACTGCGCAGACCGGCGGCACTAAGGTGACGAGCATCTCGACCACCACGCTCGGCGATCAGAGCTATTATGCAAGATGGAGCGATGCGCACACTGCGGTTATTGACGCGGCAGTCGAGCCGACCTGTACAAAGACAGGCTTGACCGAAGGCAAGCATTGCTCGGTTTGCGATACAGAG
>QAKK01000027.1 GCA_003343845.1 Oscillospiraceae bacterium | reverse complement strand
TCAGCCAGATTTCCGGCTACCTCGACACTTGGGAGAATGTATCCTTTGACGACAAGCGGCGGGTGGTGGATTTGATGATTGCCACCGTTGCCGCTACAAGCGACAGCTTGAACATCACATGGAAAATCTGACGGGCGGCACACCTCCCGTCAGACCGTTACCCTGTGTAGTCCCTTGTAAACTGTACTTTACTTCACTTGTAATATAGCATACGTTTCCACAAACCGTCAAGTGCTTTTTCAGTGCTGCATCCTCATACCTGATATACGGTAATTGTCAGCCCGTACTCGCCCATGATGTCGTATCCGAGTTCGACTTTGATGTTTCTGTCCGGGAACAGCGCTGCGCAGCGCAAGCGCCAGAAATACGCCATTGCCTCGGCAAGATACTGTATGCCCGCATCCGAAATACGCTCGCTGCCAAGCAGTATGACTCCAAAATTGGAAAGCGCATCTTCGACACTCCAGCTGTTCACGGTCATTTCCGCCTCGCGCACATTGCCGTGGAGGCGTTTTTTCAACTGTCTGACCGTCTTTTCGATTGTGTCGGGGGTTGTTCCGCCATAGTGATATAAAAAATCCGCGACAAAAACACAATCCTCGCACACAATGAATTCCGGCGCAAAGGCATACGCCAGCTTTGGCAGTCGTTCTTCCAAAAGCGCATCATCTGTCGGCATGCCCTGCCCGTCCTCCGGCAGCTTTGGCGGAAAAGGGCAGCTATACACTTCATGCATCGGTTTTGACTTCTTAAACATCCATGTCACCTCCTGATTTAACCGTTCAATATAGCACAGACGGTGCGGCGCTGTCAAGCGAAATCAGAATAAAAGCAAAAAAAATTCGTCTCTCTGCCGCTGCTTGACTTTTTCGACATCTTCTGCTAAACTCTAAAGTAAGAACAGAGTTTTTGAGGTGTCGAAGCATGGAAAGCGGATTGATTTCGATCGGAAAAATGGCGGAAATGAGCCAGCTTAGTGTGGCGGCGCTGCGGCTCTACGACGAGCTCGGGCTGCTGAAGCCGAAGTACAAAGACCCGGAGACCGGCTACCGCTACTACGACACCGCGCAGAACGCGCGGCTTGACATGATCGCGTATATGAAGGAGCTCGGCATGAGCCTCGGCGAGATCGGCGACGTGCTGCGCAAGGAGGACATCGTGCTCATCGAGACGATCCTCGCACAGAAAAACGAGCAGCTGCACCACCAAATGCGCGCCCTGCGCGCCCAGCACGACGCCGTGGAACGTGCGATCGCCTCCATCGAGCGCTACCGCAAGTCCCCCGTGCAGGGGACGATCGTGCTCGAATACATCGACTGCCGCTATCTGTGGGGGATTCCCTGCACCGAAAACTTCTACGAAAGCGGCATTCGCGCATTTGAGCAGGAGCAGGCTGCCCTGCGGCAGGCGCTGCTGAAGCGCGGCTTTTCGCAGGTGCTGTCCTATAATGTCGGCACATCCATCCGAAAAGAGGACTTCGTCGTCGGGCGCTTTGTCCCGCAGGACACGTTTGTCTTTGTCGGCTACCGGGACCGGCTGCGTCTGTCGGACGTGACCGTGGCGGACAGCGGCATGTACGCCTGCGTATACCTGAACAGCTTTGACGACGAACGGGACTGTGCCGCGCGGCTGCTTGAACATTGCAGGGCGCAGGGCTGGACGATCTGCGGCGACTATTTCTGCGAAATTCTGACCGAATTCAACGTGTTTGACGACAGCAAGCGCAGCATGTTTCTGCGCCTGCAAGTGCCGGTGTCGTTCGATAAATAAATTTTTATCAATTTTCTCTTGACTCTAAAGCAGGATGAGAGTTTATACTAAGAATAGAGACATGCGGGCGTCCCGCAAACGAAATTATCTTTATGACTTGGGAGGAACTTCTTATGGAAAAGATCAAGGTTGTACAGTATGGCTGCGGCAAAATGAGCAAGTACATTCTGCGCTATCTGCATGAGCACGGCGCGCAGATCGTCGGCGCGATCGACGTCAACCCCGCCGTTGTCGGACAGGATGTCGGCGATTTTGCAGGTCTCGGCATCAAGACCGGTGTGCTGATCTCGAACGATGCGGACAAAGTCCTCGACGAGTGCGACGCGGATGTTGCGATCGTGACGCTGTTCAGCTTCATCGGCGACATCTATGACCACGTTGAAAAATGCGTTTCGCGCGGCATCAACGTCATCACCACCTGCGAAGAAGCGATCTACCCCTGGACGACCGCGGCTGCACAGATCAA
Organism: Oscillospiraceae bacterium; assembly: GCA_003343845.1. Lineage (GTDB taxonomy): Bacteria > Bacillota > Clostridia > Oscillospirales > CAG-272 > UMGS902. Next base: position 34,952 of record QAKK01000027.1, on the reverse strand, counting down.
CCGCCTGGACGCACTGGCAAAGGAAAATAACTGCACCATCACCGGCAGCGGCATGCAGGACATTTTCTGGATCAACATGGTCGGTCTGGTTGCCGGCGGCTGCCACAAGATCACGAAGATCAAGGGCGCATACAGCTATAATGTAGACGAATACGGTCTGGCTCTTGCCGAAGCACACGGCTGTGACCTGACGCTCGAAGAATTCGAACAGAAGATCGCGCATCCCTCGGAATTTGAGCCGTCCTATGCATGGAACGCAAGCGAAGCGATCTGCAACAAACTCGGTCTGACGATCAAGTCCATCGACCAGAAGCATGTTCCCTGCATCATTGACCACGACATCTACTCCGAGACGCTCGGCAAGACCATCAAGGCAGGTCACTGCATCGGCATGTCCGCAGTCGTCACGATCGAGACCATGCAGGGCATCACCGTTGAAGAGGAGACAATCGGCAAGGTTTACGGACCGGACGACGGCGATATGTGCGACTGGCTGATCACCGGCGAGCCGAACACCGAATTCCATGTGGTCAAGCCCGCAACGGTCGAGCACACCTGCGCAACGGTCGTCAACCGTCTGCCCAGCCTGCTCCGCGCACCGGCAGGCTATGTCACCGCCGATCAGCTGGAGCCGAACGAATACCTCACCTATCCGATGGAGCTCTATTGCTAAGCAAGTTTATCCCGAAAAACCGGACGGCATGCCGTCCGGTTTTTTATGCCGATTTTACGAAAGTTACATTGCACTGCATGCGTCGGCATGCTATAATCAATCTGTAAAATATAAGTGAGGTAAAGACCGTGAAAAAATATGCCCTGCCGCTTGCCATGCTGGCTGTGTTTGAGGCAATCGCCGTCATGCTCTGGCTGACGAAAGACAATATATTTTATCTGTTCAATTTCAGTTACATCGGCATCTCGATCGCGCTCGGACTGTTTCTGCTGCTGCGGAAGCACAAATATGCGCGGCGCATCGTGCAGCTGCTGGTCGGCACATACATGCTGGTCTACCTCGGGCTGATCTGCGGCGAAAACATGCAGATCGAAGGCTTTTGGTACTACCTGTTCACCGGCGTTTTCGAGGCGGCGACCATTCACTATGCGGTGGCGAAGATCTTCGGTCCGCTGCTGTTCGGCAGGGGCTGGTGCGGCTATGCCTGCTGGACGGCGATGGTGCTCGACTTTCTGCCCTACAAGGTTCCCGCGTCACCGCGAAAAAAGCTCGGCTGGCTGCGCTATATCACCTTTGCCGCCTCGCTCATTTTTGTGGCTGCCCTGTTTCTTGCCCGCGTCGGGCACATCGAGCGCATCATGTTCTGGGCATTCATCGTCGGCAACATCGTTTATTACGCCGCCGGCATCGCGCTTGCGTTTGCTTTCAAGGACAACCGCGCCTTTTGCAAATATCTCTGCCCGATCACGGTCTTTCTGAAGCCGATGAGCTATTTTTCCCTCGCCCGCATTACCTGCGACAAGGAGAAGTGCATCTCCTGCGGTGCGTGCAAACGTGCATGCCCGATGGACGTAGACGTCACCGACAATTCCCGCAGGCGTAAAAACGGCACGGAGTGCATTCTCTGCATGGAATGTGTCAAGCACTGCCCGAAGGATGCTTTATAAGCAAAAAAGCCATGCGAAAGCATGGCTTTTTTCTGTGTGATTTGCCGATCAGGTCTGTGCCGCACCGTCTACCGAGATCACGGCGCCGGTGACATAGCTTGCAAGGTCGCTTGCGAGGAACAGGAACACATTTGCCACTTCCTCCGGCTCGCCGATACGACCGAGCGGAATGGGCGCGGAAATGCGCGCGACCATCTCCGGCGGCAATGCTGCGACCATGTCGGTGCGGGTGACGCCGGGTGCAACCGCATTGACGCGGATGCCGACGCGCCCAAGCTCGCGGGCAAGGCTCTTCGTCATGCCGTTGACGGCAAACTTGCTCGTCGGATAGCCGACACCGCTGGGCTGTCCGTACAGGCTGACCATCGAGCTGGTGTTGATGATGCAGCCGCCGCCCTGCGCCTTCATGATGGGTTCAACCGCTTTGCAGCCGTTGAACAGTGCGGTCACGTTCAGATCCATGATGCGCTTGAAGGACTCGGGCTCATACGCCTCGAGCGGCTCACGCGCCGAGATGCCCGCGTTGTTGACGAGAATGTCCACCTTGCCAAAATGATGCGCAACATCATCCACCGCAGCCTTCACCGCTGCATAATCGGTCAGGTCGGGCGCCATGCCGATGACTTCCCAGCCTGCGTTCTCGGCTTTCAGTTCGTCGAGCGCCTTGTTCACCGTCTCCTCACGGCTGCCGAACAGCGCGACCTTTGCGCCGTTTTGCAGATAGGTGCGCACGATCGCGAGACCGATGCCGCGCGTGCCGCCCGTTACGATTGCAACTTTTCCCTGTAACATCATAATGCTTGAACCTCCGTCATATTTTTGTGTTTGACACAAATCTATCAAATACAATACCAGTATAGCACCGCCGAGTGTAAAAGTCAATGCGCGTTTCCGGTTAATTTCTTTGCTTGACAGAGGGTGCTTTTTCGCATATAATAGAGGATATTCTTCTACTTGAAAGTGAGCATTCATGGCATCTGTCAGCAAAAAAACACAAGGTGTTCTCTATATTCTGACGGCGGCATTCGGCTTCTCGGTGATGACGCTGTTTGTCAAGCTGGCGGGCGATCTGCCCGCATTCCAGAAGTCGTTTTTCCGCAACTTTGTCACCCTGCTCTTCATCGTCGCGATGATGGTGCGCGACCGAGTAAACCCGATTCCGGAGAAGAAAAACATTCCCGACCTGCTCGGACGTTCGTTCTTCGGCACGGTCGGTCTGCTCTTCAATTTCTACGCCATCGGGCAGTTGAATCTTTCGGACGCAAACATGCTCAACAAGCTGTCGCCGTTCTTTGCGATTCTGTTCTCGGTTTTTCTGCTCGGTGAGAAACCGAACCTCATGCAGATCGGCGGCGTGTGCGTCGCCTTTCTCGGCAGTGTATGCATCATCAAGCCGAGCTTTCAGAACCCGGCGATGCTTCCCGCGCTTGCGGGCATGCTCGGCGGCATGGGTGCGGGCATTGCCTACACCTTTGTGCGCCGCCTCGGCATGAAGGGCGAGAACAGCAAGCGCATCATCTTCTGGTTCTCGGCGTTCTCCTGCCTGTTCTGTCTGCCGTTTCTGCTGTTCACCTACGAACCGATGAGCGCAAAGCAGCTGCTGTATCTGATGCTGGCGGGCACGTTTGCCTGCATCGGGCAGCTCGGCATCACCAAAGCGTATGTCTGTGCGCCCGCCAAGGAGATCTCGGTCTACGACTACGCGCAGGTGCTGTTTGCGGCGCTGCTCGGTTTTATCGTCTTCGGCGACATGCCGGATATGCTCAGCATTCTCGGTTATGTACTCATCTGCGGCGCAGGCATCGGGATGTATTTTTACAACAATCGAAAGAAGGCATAAAGAATCCCCCGCGATGCATGAAATGCATCTGCGGGGGATCCTTTTACTTTTGTGCAGCGGCGCGGAGCGCGGCGACCGTCTTTCGGATCGCCGCGAGCGCTTCGGCGGGGTCGGTGATGCCGGCAGTAGCGATCTCCATCGGGCAAAGCCCGTCGCCGCGGCGGTTGATGATATGGTCTGCGATCGTCCGTGCGGTGGTTTCGATGCCGTGTGCAGTCAGCACTTCGCGTGCACCGACGCTCATCACATCCGCCGTGACCGCGGCAACACCCATGCACACATAGAGGAGCGCAGCGGCACGCCCCACAATGCTGTCCACCGCGGTGCAGCCGTGCACGTCGGCTCCCGCGTCAATCAGGGCAAGCAGCGGGCGCACGCCGCGCTCACGGCTCTGATAAACCGGCGCGCCGCGTTGCAGGATCGTGCAGGTATAGCCATCTTCAAGATAACGATACAAATCTTCCATAAAAGTCTCCGTCAGGCTGTGATCAAGCCGTATTTTCGTTTGACGCGGTCCAGCCGTGACAGCATCGGGCGTGCTGCAAAGAACAGGAACGCCACCGTGGACAGCGCATGCACGAGATCCATCGGCAGACCCGCCGCATAGGCGGCAATAAACATGGAAAGCGTCGGCGCGGACTGCGCCATCAGTACGGCGGCGGGATTCATGATGCCGCCGTAAACCAGCAGAACGGACAAAAAGCCGTACAGACACAGCACTGCGCGCGGCGGCTGTCGCCGCCGATAAAACAGGAGCCCCGCAAGAAACCCGAGCAGCCCAAGTGCGAACATCTGATAGGGCGTCCACGGTCCCTGCCCGAAATAGAAGTTGGACACAAGCGCCGTGACCGCGCCGATGAGAAAGCCCGCCTCCCCGCCGAGGGCGACGCCGCTGAGAATGACGACCGCTGCAATCGGTTTGACCTGCGGCAGGGGGGCAAACGCGATGCGCCCGGCAACGCCGAGCGCGCAAAGCACACCGAGCAAGACAAGCTCACGCGCCTGCGGCCGCCGCCCCTCAAACAGGAGAAAAAACGGCAGCATCCCCTCGACAAGCACAAGCAGGCTGACGACCATGTATTTGCGGTCCCCGAGCGTGTGCAGCCCGAGCAGCACGGTGAGCGGGATCAGCAAGAGAAAGAGCGCCGCCGCGGCAACCGTGCGCGCCGAGGCGCGATGCGGCGCGGCTTTGGCAGGCGTGGGCGGCGGTGCAGGCGTGCCCGTCTGCGGCGCGGGTTCTTCCGGCTTCGGATTTGGCGGCGGCTGCGGTTCGCTGCCGCCGAGCATCGCGAGGATGTCGGACACCGTGACAGCGCCGTCGCAGATACCGCGCGCCATGCGGTTTGCCGCCGTGGTATAGAACCGCTTGTCCGCGAAGAAGGCGCGCGGCGTGCCTTCACTTGCAACTGCGCCGTCAAAAACCAGCGCCACGCGGTCGGCATAGGCGGCGCAGAAATCCAGGTCATGCGTGACCATCAGAATTGCCACACCGTCCGCCCGCAGCTTTGCAAGAATGTCCGCAAGCTGCATCTTGAACGCCGCATCCAGTCCTTTGGTCGGCTCATCGAGCAGAAGCAGGCGCGGCTCTGCCAGTAGCACCTTGGCAAGCGCGGCGCGCTGCATCTCGCCGCCCGAAAGATCGTAGGGATGGCGATCCCGCAGTGCTTCCAGTCCGCAAAGTCGGATCACGCGGTCAACGCGCGCGCGTTTCTCCGCGTCGGGCATCTTTTTGTCGTCAAAGAAATCGAAGAGATCGTCCTCGACCGTCTGTTTCATGAAGAGCGCTCGGACATCCTGCACAAGCCATGCGATCCGCGCATCATACCCGCGCGTGTGCGCACCGAACCGCAGAATCTTGCCGCTTTGCGGCGCGTTTTCCCCGGCGATCAGCGAGAGCGCCGTAGACTTGCCTGCGCCGTTGCCGCCGACGAGCGCCAGCATTTCCCCGGCGCGCACACGGAGCGACAGCCCGCGCAGCACATCCGGCGCGTCCTTGCCATAGCGGAAATATACATCGCGCATCTCAAGCACACTGTCACCCGCAGATGCCGCTTTTCCGGGCGGCAGCGGCAAAAGCGGGATTCCCGCCGTGCGGGCGGTCAGATAGTCGCGCCCCTCGCGCACGGTAACCGGGCAGACAGGGGCACCGCCCGCCGCGGCATAGACCCGCATCGGCGCGGGCATGGCAAGCGCCATCGGATGCGGATGTGCGCGGAGATTGTCGCCGATTTCTGTCGGCGCGCCGTCCGCGATCACGCGCCCGCCGTCGAGCAGGATCACGCGGTCCGACACGGCAAACGCCGCATCCAGCCGATGCTCCGACAGGATCACCGCCGTGCCGGTCTCGCGATTGATGCGCACGAGCGCATCGAAAAAGCGTTCGGCAGCGATCGGGTCCAGGCGGCTGGTCGGCTCGTCGAGGAGGAGGAGCGACGGGCGCATCGTCATCACGGCGGCAAGGTTCAGAAGCTGCTTCTGCCCGCCGGAGAGCGTGGACACATCGCGGTCAAACCACCCCTCAATCCCGAAGAACGCCGCCGTCTCGGCGACGCGGGCACGGATCTCGGCATTCGGCAGTCCGAGGTTTTCAAGCCCGAACGCAAGCTCATGCCACACCTTGTCTGTAACGATCTGGGCGTCCGGCTCCTGCATGACAAAGCCGATCTCGGTGCAATCCGTGCGCTGCGTGAGCGCGCCCGTCGGCTGCCCAGCAAAGCAGATTTCGCCCGCTGCATTTCCGTGCGGCGCAAGCGTCGGCTTGATGCAGCGCAAGAGCGTGGTCTTGCCGCTACCCGACCCGCCGCAGAGCGTGACAAACTGCCCGGCATCGACCGCAAGCGTGACATCGGCAAGCGCCGGAGCGGATGTGCCGGGGTAGGTAAAGGTGAAGTGCGAGAACCTTACGATCTCCATGTTTTCACCTCCGAAAGTCCGAAAAAGAGCGGCAGCGCGCAAAGAAGCGCATACGCTGCATAAGCGATCCACGCCGCCGCGCCGTGCGCGACCGTAAATACAGGATAGAACGATGCATGCAGCGCGCCGCCCGCCGAAAAACCGACAAGGCACGCAGAGAGCACAAGCACAGCGCAGAGCAGCACCGTATCCGCCGCCCGCAGGCGGAAGATCGAGAACGCCGTGCGGTGCGGCAGCCCATAGCCCCGCGCGCGCATGGCATCTGCCGTGTCTATGCTGCCCTCCAGCGACCGTGTGGTCATGGCGGCAAACACTGCCGCGCCGTTTTGCACGCGCCGCAGACGGCTGTCCTCTCCCCCGCCGCGCCCGACGGCGCGCTGCGCCGCCGCCGTCTCGGCAAACTGTGTGCGGAAGCGCGGCACGAACCGCAGCGTCATGGAGAGCAGCAGCGAGAGCGCTGGCGCAAGCCGCGAAAACAGCCACAGCAGCTTGTCCGACGTCATGACGACGTGGAACGCGGCAAACCAGACAAGCACTGCCGCAAGCATGCCGCCCGCGAAAGCGCCGTACAGCAGCGATTCGCGCGTGAGCGGGTTGCCGGAGGGCAGATACCAAAGCACGGTGACGCCCGCATGGCTGAAAAGTGCGTTGAGTGCCGCTGAGAGCGGCGGCAGAATAAGCGCGAGCGTGCCGCACTGCAAAAGCGTGCGCCGCGGGCAGAGCACGGCAGCCGTTCCGAGCGCAAACAGGAGCGAAAGCGGCGTCAGCACCGGGTGCAGCCAGAACATCGTCGAGCCGATGACGACCGCAAAAAACAAAAATGCCGCCGCGGGGTGGCAGGATGCAAAGCGTTTCATCTGTCGCTCCCCTCCCCCGCCGCAAAGCGGCTGACAGCGTCCCGTCCGAGGTCGCAGGTATAGATCCATTCCACCGTATCGCCGTCCGCAAGTACATACGCCGAGGCGGAGACCTCCGGGAAGACGCCGTCTACGGCATAGACCCAGCCGGACAGCTCGCCGCCGTCAAAGGCATAGAGATTGCCGATGCCCTCGACATACACGCCGCCGTAGAGCGGCGTTTTTTCAAATTCCAGGTGCAGTCCCGCCGCACGCGCCGCGCGCAGCAGCACATCAAACACCGACTCGCCGTCTCCGAACGCGACCGTCGTGTCGGCAAGCAGGATGCCGTCCGCAGGCAGGATCGCCGCCGTTTCCGGCGAGAGCGTATCGGCGGCGGCAACCGCATTGTCGCAGCGCACCGAAAGCGTGCAGCTGTACACGCCCGCCTCCGCCTTGCCGCAGGACAAAAAAGAAAGGCAAAGAACCAGCACGAGCAAAATCAAAATCCTGCGCTGCATGTTCTTCACCTGCCTTTACTGTTCTTTGTTTGCGCCGTCTGCGGCGTCAAAGTTCAGATGCGGCGTGCCCGCATCCCCGGTCATGGCGTAAAGCCCGCTTTCGCCTGCACGCTGCCGCGCGACGGCGGTGAGCGCAAGCAGCGCCTGCTCGGACGCCATGGGGTTTGCCTCGGCATCCGCTGACGCATGGCAATAGCCGCCGCCCGGCACGACATAGGCAAGCAGCGCGTCAAGCGCGCTGCGCCCGTCTTTGACAAAGTGCGCATCCTCCGGCGGAATGCCGTAAGTCGCAAGCGCGATCAGCACCTGCGCGTTGCTCTCGGCACTGCCAAAGTCGCCGTTCGCCCCCTGCGCATCCGAAAGCCACAGGAATGCGGCGCGTGCGGCATCCGAAACACCCGCATCGCCGCTGTACGGTGCAAGCGCGCAGAGCGCCATCGCCGTGATGTCCGCATCCGCATCGCCCCCGTCCGCATCCAGCGAAAAGCCGCCGGCGGGCGTCTGATAAGCGAGAATTTCAGCAAGATACCCTTCGCGCGTTGCCTGCGTCTGCCCTGCTGGCGCCGCCGGCACGGCGTAACCGCCTGCATCCAACGCAAGCAGCGCAAACACGGCGCCGTTGAGTCCCTGGAAGGTCACGCGCTCAAAATCGCCGAGCGGCGCTAAAAGATCGTAGCCGCCGACGTCCCGCGGATCCTTGCCGATGGCGGTGAGCGCCAGCACAACGCGGGCGTATTCGGTATACTTGCGCGCGTGCAGCACGCCGTCCTGTGCCTGTGCATAGGCGACAAGGTTGTCATAATAGGTCTCCGACCAGGCGGCATCTCCATAGCCGCTGCGGGCAAGCCCGAGCACCGCCCACTCGCCGCCGACCGAACCGCACTGCGGCTCCGGCACAGTGCGCAGCACATATGCCGCCGCATTTGCAAGTGCGGCGGTGTCGGTCTCTGTCTGTGCACCCGACGATGCCGACGGCGGCACGGGCATCTGTCTGCCGCACGCCGTCGCCGCAAGCAGCCATGCAAGGACGACAAGCAGGCAGAGACTGCGTTTGAATGCGCCGGATCTCACTCTGCCGTCTCCAGATAAGCGACGTATTCCTCCAGGCACATGCCGAGGCGGTGCATCTCGGACGCATGATATCTGCCGACGAAGCGATAATGCCACGGCTCAAAGCTGTAGCCCGTGATGTCCTCCTTATCCTCGGGGAATCGAAGGATAAAGCCGAATTTATAGCAGTTTTCCAGCAGCCACTTGTACGCATCCTGCTTGGCAAAACGCTGGTCGGCGCTCGGCAGGTTGTGCATGTCGCAGCAAAGCCCGGTCTGATGCTCGCTCGTACCCGGCTTTGCCGAATAGGTATCGACGATCTTCTGCGCTTCCTCGCGGCTGATGCCCGCCTTCATCTCACGCTCGGTGTAGAGGTTGTAGAGATACTCCTGCTTTTCATAGGTGCGGTAGCCGCTGGTGACCGAAACGTCGGTATATCCCGCGGCGCGCAGCTCGATGAACATCGCTTCGAGCGCCTTTTCCGCCGTCTCCACCATGCGCTCGGTGCGGTCGGAACGCGAATCGGCGACATTGACGATATTGGAAGGTACATAGGACGCATCAATGGTGGTCGTCTTGTTGACGAGGATCAGATAGCCGTCCACATCCTCGGGGCACATGTAGGGTTCATATGCCGAGAGGTCGGTCCGGAACGAATAGGTCGGCGCCGTTTTGTCCTCCTTGACATCCGGCTGCGTGAGCGGCTCGTCCGTCGCCGCCGCAAACGAGGTGTCCGAATAGATCGGCGTGTCCTTGGTGCTGGCATTGTACGTGCCGCGCTCGATCTTCACGCTGTCCGCCGTCTCCGTGACCGCGATGCCGCCCATATACTGCGTGAGCATCTCAAGCGGCACATACATCTTGCCGTCGCGCAAAACCGCCTCGGCAGGCATGTCGATCTCCTTGCCGTTGAGCACGGCGGTCCTGCTGCCTGCCGTGAATGTGATGTTCTCCTCGGAGTTCTCGGCAAAATAGCTGCGCGCATCGCTGCCGCCCACGTCGGTCATCCCGCAGAGCGCGGCGACGTCGTCAAAGCAGACCAGCAGCGTGCTGCCCGCATAGGCTTCCTTGGCGGAGAGCTTATAGCTCGTCTTCCCGATGGTGTATTCCACCGCAGGGCGGCGGCTGCCGCCGAGAAAGTCAAAGGCAAAAAACGAGGCAATCAGCAGAATGAGCACAAAGAAAATGATGAAGAAAAGCGGCGCGGCGCTTCCCTTTTTCTGCGGTGCGCGGCGCGGCATATTCTGATTTTGCATGGCGATTTCCTTCCCTTTCCTATTTGGATTCAATCACGAAGAAGTAGGGCGACGTCGGCGAATTGACAATGCGCACCTTGGTGGCGCAGAGCTTGTAGCGGCTGAGCGTTGCAAGGTATTCGGTCAGCATCTCGCCCTCCAGTGTTCCCTCCTCGTGCCCCGGATAAACGGCAACGAGCAGCACACCGTCGCTGTCCAGCATCTCAATGGCAGCCTTGACGGCGGCAAGCGTACTCTCCCGCTTGGTGGTCACCTCGTGATGCCCGTGCCCCGGCAGATAGCCGAGGTTGAACATCCCTGCCTTGATCGGCGTTTTGATATATTCTTTCAGATTGGCGTGGCTGTCATGGATGAGTGTATAGTTGGAGAAGCCGCATTTCTCCAGCCGCGCCCGCGTGGAACTTATCGCATCCTCCTGGATGTCAAAGGCATAGACATGCCCGCTCTCCCCGACCGTGCGACAGAGAAATTCGGTGTCGTTGCCGTTGCCCATCGTGAAGTCGGCGGCGATGCCGCCCTCGGACAGGTGCGCGCGGATGAACATTTTGTGCATTTCAAGCAAGTCGATCATAGTTACTTCCTAAAACTGAAATAGTCCCGTAGATACGGGACTATTTTAGCACAGCAATTTCTTTCTGTCAATGCGCACTTACGGTTTGATGGCGATTCCGCCGATCAGATCATAGAAGCAGCTGCCCGTGGAAACGTCCAACTCCACCCGCACGCCCGACACCTGCAAAAACCGCGCTGCGGCATAAGTATACGTAGACAACGGGCGGTCGAACGCATCGTTGGAATGCGCGGCAACGAGGATGCCCGCTTCCGGATCGATGCCGCTCACCAGCAGCGTGTGATAATAGGCGCCGCCCTCGTTTTGCAGCTGCACCACGTCGCCGACGCGCAGATTGGTCTCGTCGGTCTCGACACCGAACGGTCCCTCGCCGCGGTTGCTTGTGAGAAAGTTGTAAAAATACTGCACGCCGGTCCAGGATGCCGTGCGCGAATCCGCGTCAAGATAATACCAGCCGAATACCGGCGTGAAATTCATGCGGCAGCTGCCCGCAAACAGGCACTGCGAGACAAAATTGGTGCAGTCGCCGCCGAAACCGGTATAGTCGATGAACAAGGGATTGCGCGACATTGCCCACTCGCGGGCATAGGTCAGCGCGCGGTCGCGGTCGTATCTTCGTTCAACAAGCATAAAGTCGCCCCCTCTCCCCGTCAGTATATGAAATAAAATATATATCGACAATGCCGCCCGGATGTGGTATACTGGTGGTGTTATTCTGAGAAAGTACGGACACGCCGATGAACGAAGACAAGATCAAACACTTTGACTTTGCAAAGAAACCGCACAAGCCGTCTTTTATGCTCTCCCTTGCCAAGCATCTTCTCTGCTTCGGCGATCTGAAAAAGCGCGGCGCACAGATCCGCAAGCACGATATGGAGGCGCTGGAGGGCAAGCCCTATCTGCTGCTCGTCAACCATGCGTCGATGGCGGATTTCTCGCTGATGCTGCGCGCCACACACCCCTATCCCGTCAACAATGTGATGACGCTCGAGGGCTTCAACACCTACACCGAGCCGCTGATGCGCTCGCTCGGCGTGCTCGGCAAGCGCAAGTTTGTCTCGGATGTTTCGCTCGTGCGCAACATCAAATACTGCCTCGATACGCTGCACACGATCTTTGTGCTGTTCCCCGAGGCGCGCTATTCACTCGACGGCTGCGACTCCTATATTCCGGATTCGCTCGGCGGACTGATCCGTCTCTTGCGCGTCCCGGTCGTGATGCTCAAGATCCACGGCAGCTTTGTTTCGCAGCCGCAGTGGAACAAGATCGACAAGAAGACCTATGTGGAGGCGGACATGTACCCGCTTTTTGCCGCAGACGAGGTACGCGCACTGTCGGTGGACGAAATCATGGCAAAGGTGCGCGACGCCTTCCGCTGCGACGACTTTGCATGGCAATACGAAAACAGGATCCGCATCGACCACCCGCGGCGCGCCGAGGGGCTGCATGCCCTGCTCTACAAATGCGCGGCGTGCGGTGCAGAGGGCTTGACCGATTCGGCAGGCGACACGCTCTTTTGCCGCAAGTGCGGCAAGCGGTGGCGCATGGACGAATACGGACGCCTGCATGCCGAGACCGGTGAGACCGAATTTGCACACATTCCGGACTGGTCAAAGTGGGAGCGCGCCTGCGTGCGGAAAGAGGTGCGGGACGGTACATACCGCTTTGAGGACGAGATCCGGCTCGAAACGCTGCCCGGCTCGAAGCGCTTCTACAGGCACGGCAAAGGGACGTTTTTGCAGACGCCGGAGGGCATCACCATCCGCGGCAACTGCTACGGGAAGCCGCTCGATCTGTTCAAGGGGGCACTGACGCTGCCGAGCATCCACATTGAATACGACTATCTCGGGCGCGGCGACTGCGCCGATGTTTCAACGCCCGACGACAGCTACTGGTGCTACTTTACGAAACGCGACTGTGTAACCAAGCTGAGCTTTGCGACCGAGGAGATTTTCTTTCTTGCGTCCGAGCAGCTGAAAGAAAGAAAAGAGGCATCCGCACATGAAAAAGATCGGTAAAATGAACGAGATCGGCTGGGCGATCGCCGTGCTGCTCTGTGCGCTGGGTGTTTCGCTCTGCACAAAGGCAGGCTTCGGGCTTTCGATGGTAGCATCCCCCGGTTATGTCATCCACCTCTACATGCGGGACATTTTTCCGTGGTATTCGCAGGGCACGTCGGAATACATTTGGCAGGGCTTTCAGCTGATCATCCTCTGCATCGCCATCCGCCGCTTCCGTGCAAAGTATCTGCTCAGCTTTCTCACGGCGGTCATCTCGGGGTACGCGATCGACTTTTGGCTGTTCTGCCTCGGCGGCGGTGACGCCTATACGTCCATGCCGCTGCGCATTGCAGTCTTTCTTGCCGGCTGCCTGCTGATCGCCTTTGCGGTCGCGGTCTTCTTCCGCACGACGCTGCCGCCGCAGATCTGCGAGCTGGTCGTCTCCGAATCCTCCCGCGTGTTCGGCTGGAACACGAACAAGGTAAAGTTCATCTATGACCTCGCGATGCTTGCCGTCGCCGCAGCCCTTGTCGTGATCCTCCGGCGGTGGAACGGCATCGGCATCGGCACGGTGCTTGCCGCCTTCATCGACGCGCCCCTCATCACCCTGTTCGGCAAGTGGCTGGACAAGCATTTCACCTTTGAATCGCGTTTTAAGTTCACGGATAAGTTAAAATAAGTAAGAAAGAGGTCGGTGTACACCGACCTCTTTCTTATTCTTCCGCATACAGCACGTCATACTGCCATCGCATCGGATTTTCGTAGATATACTTCTCGATGATTCGGCATAATTGCATACTGACCTATTCTCACATTGGAGAATCGCGTTTCGAGCATCAGCAGCTGCTTTTCGGCGATTTTTCCGCATTCGCTTTTGCGGATTTCGGCGGGAGCAAGCCCCCCGCCCTACGGTCGTAGCCAGCAGCATCTCCGATTCTGCGTACATATCGTGATAAAATATGCGCCCGGCAGGCTGTAATCGTATTCTGTAAGCCGCGGATGTTTTCGCTGCGGCAACGGCACTTTCTGCATGTCACTCATACCGCAGGGCTTCGACGGGGTCCATTTTTGCCGCTTTGTTGGCGGGATAGTACCCGAAGAAGATGCCGATCGCCATGCTGAAACCGACGGCAAGCAGAATGTACGACAGCTTCGGCACGGCGGGCGCGCCGATCAGCGTAGACCCGACATAGCCGAGCACACCGCCGAACAGAATGCCGATCACGCCGCCGATGGAGCAGATGATGACGCTCTCGACGACAAACTGCATCCGGATGTTGCCGTTTGTCGCGCCGATTGCCTTACGCGTGCCGATCTCGCGCGTCCGCTCGGTGACCGAGACCAGCATGATGTTCATCACGCCGATGCCGCCGACCAGCAGTGAGATCGCCGCGATCGCTGCAATGGCGATGTTGACCGTGCCCATCATGGAATCGACCGTGGAGAGAATGCTCTCCATGCTCATCGCCGCAACCTGGTAGTTTTCATTGTTCTTATAATACTTGTTGAGAAAATGCTCCGCGACGGCGGCAAAATTGGCGCTGCTGACCGCGCTTGTCGTCATGATGGTGATGCTCGCATATCCCTCTGCGGCGCCGGACAGCTTCTGCGCGACCGTGATCGGGATATATGCCGAGGTGGAGACGTCCTCCGCGGCGGCAAAGGACATGTTCATCATGTTCTGCTCGTACTTGTACACACCGACGACCGTGAAGGTGTAGATCTCAAAATTTGTGTAGACCGAGATTTTTTTGCCGAGCGCCGCCTGCACGTCGCCGTCAAACAGATTGTTGACCAGTCTGTCGGAGACGACCGCCTTCATCTTATGGTTGTCGATGTCGCTCTCCGTGATCGTGCTGCCCGCCAGCATCTTGACGTCGTTTGCATCAAAATAGTCGGTGTTGACGCCGTCGAGCGAAAGGTTGGCGGTCTTTTTGCCGTCCTTCGCCGTGCCGCTTGCCAGCGTAGAGGTGAGGCTGACGTATTGAATGGCGTCCGGATAGCGGGCGCGGAGCGCCTCGATCATGTCGTCGGTCATCAGATCCTTGTCCTCATAGCCGCGCATGAAGCCGCTCTGTTGATTGGACTTGGATTGCAGCATCACGATGATATTGTTTGCACCGAGCGTGCTCATCTCGCTGTTGATCGAGTCGGTCAGTCCGCTGCCCACCGTGAGGATGCCGATGACCGAGCCGATGCCGATGATGATGCCGAGCATGGTGAGGAATGCGCGCATTTTGCCCGCGCGAAGCCCCTCCCATGCGAGGCGGATATTTTCGCCGAGATTCATATGCGCACCTCCCCGCCCGTGAGCACACCGTCGCGCATGGTATAGATGCGGTCGGTCTCTGCGGCAAGCTCGTTGTTGTGCGTGATGAGCACGATCGTTTTGCCCTGCTCCTTATTCAGCTTGTGAAAGATGTCCATGACCAGTCTGCCAGTCTTGGAATCCAGCGCGCCGGTCGGCTCGTCGGCAAGCAGAATTGCCGGGTCGTTTGCCATGGCGCGCGCGATCGACACGCGCTGCTTCTGCCCGCCGGACAGCTCGTTCGGCAGGTGACGCGCACGGTCGCCCATCTCGACGAGATCGAGCAGTTCCCGTGCGCGGGCGCTGCGCTCCCGCTTGGACATGCCCGCATACATCATCGGCAGCTCCACATTCAGCTGCGCGTTGGTGCGCGGAATCAGATTGAAAGTCTGGAAGACAAAGCCGATCTTGCGGTTGCGGATGGCGGAAAGCTCATCGTCGTCCGCATCCTCCACCGGTTCGCCGTCGAGCAGATAGCTGCCCGCCGTGGCGCGATCCAGCACGCCGATGATGTTCATCAGTGTGGACTTGCCGCTGCCGGACGCGCCGACGATGGACACAAATTCGCCCTCGCGGACGGTCAGATCCACGCCGTGCAGGATCTCCAGTTCGTTCGGCTCGCCGATGTAAAAGCTCTTGCGGATGCCGTGCATCTCAATGACGGTTTTTCTGTTCTCGCTCATTGCCGCAGCCTCAGTTCCCGGCAGACATGCCGCCCATTGCCATCATTGCCGCCATCGAGCCGACCAAAGCGCTGTTCTCGGACAGCGTCAGTCTCGCGCCGACCATAGCGGCATACTGCTCGGCATTGTCCGCGACCTCGTCGCCCTCGGTAATGCCGGTCACCGACACGTTCACACCATCGCTGACACCAACCGTGACCGGCACGCGCTCCAATGTGAAGCTGCCGTCTTCGGCTTTGTCCGCAAGGCGCAGGACGCAGCTTTCGCCGCCCTCGGTGAGAATGGCGCTCTCGGGGACGCAGAGGACATCCTTTGCCTCCTCGGCGACATATGCGATGCGTGCGCTGACGCCGATCTTCAGCCCGGTATTCGCCTCCGTGACGCGGATAACCGTTTCAAACTCCGCGTCGTTGGTCGAAACGATGGAGCCCGTCATATCCTTCTTCGCGGTGGGGGCAATTGATTCCAGCACGCCCGCGTATACCGCGTCACCCGTGGTGTCGCTCTCGATCGTCACGCGCATGCCCTCGCGCACGCGGTCGAGGTCATATGCCTTGACCGACGCCGTGACGACCAGCGTTTCGGTATCCTCAATGACAAACAGCACGCCGCTTGCCGTCTCGCCCTCGGTGGCATTCACCATGGTGACCGTGCCCGCGATGGGCGCGGTGACGGTCGCCTTGCCGAGATCCTCATAGAGGTTGGCAAGCTGATAGTCGGACAGCGCGGTGTTTGCCGCATTCTTTGCATTTTCATAGGCAATGCGATAGCTTTCCAGCTGATTGCTCACCGAGGTTTTGGTATTCTCCAGATTGATTTCGGCATCGTGCGCCTGACGTGTTGCGTTCGTCAGTGCGGTCTCATAATTCTTCAGCGTATCGTCCGTGCCGTCCAGTGCGTTCTGATAGCTGTCCTTCGCGTTGGCAAGTGCGGTCGCATAGTTGTCCAGCGTATCGCCGAGCGACTTGATCACATCGTCATACGCATCGACGGCATTGTCGTAGTTCTCCTTATAGGTATCGAGCAGCTTATATGCCTCTGCGGAGGTCAGGTCGTATGTATCCTCTGCCGTGCGGTAGCTTGCATAGAGCGCTTCGACTTTCTCCTCCTGCGCGGCGATCTGCGTCTCGAGCTTGGCAATCTCCTCGGGTTCGGTCTCATTCTTCAGCTTCTCCTGCAGAGCGCTCAGATCAGACTCCGCAGCTCTCCATGCCTTGCGGGCGCTTTCGTATGCCTGATCGGCAGAATAGAGCGTCGAGGTGCGGTCGTTTTCCACGTCCCACTTGTAGTCCGTGTAGGTCTTCTCCGCATGATCCATCGCACGCTGCGCATTGCGGATCTGTGTGTGCGTCTTGTTTTCGATGTCCGCTTTCAGATCATCGTAGTTTTTCTGCGCGTCGTCGAGATTGCGTTTTGCCTGATTCAGCGTAATGACCGCCGAGTCCGCCAGTTTTGCGGCATACTTGTCGTAGTCCTCTTTGGCGCGCTCCAGTGCCTCCGCGGCGGACGCATAGCTGCTCCCGGCGCTGACAAGCGAGGCATTCGTCCCCGCGTTCACACCGGCAAGGCAGCTCTCATAGGTCAGCTTGGCATTGGCAAGATTCAGCGCCGCCGAGCGCTCCGACGTGCTCATCGACAGCTCGCGCTCGCGGATCTGCCGCTCGAGCGTCTCGGTGTCGTAGACGCAGAGCACGTCGCCCGCCTCCACCTTGTCGCCAAGCGCAACGTTCACTGTGCCGATCTTGTAGGTCAGCGTGGAATGCACCTTCGCCGTAGTGTCCTCGCTGCTCTCGATCAGCCCCGTCGCACTGATGGTGTCATAGACATCGCCGCGCGAAGCGGTGTACACATCGTTTTTATACACCGAGTTACCCCTGCCCGCCGTGCCATTCGGCATGCAGGCGTAGATCACGCCGCCGATCAGCAGCAGGACGGCCAACGCCGTGACGAGCTTCTTCCAGATCTTCTTTTTCTTCTTATTTTTCTTTTTTGCACCGGCTGCGGCGCTCTGCTTCTCACTGTCCAACTGTGTATCCTCCGATATTTCAATTTTGAACAATCTCATTATACGCCGCACATGTGACAGACTTGTGACGTGTGCGAAAATTCTGGCGGAATTTTCAGGGCGTGAGTCCCGCCGCGCGGAGAGCATCAGCGAAGAGTTCGTCCCCCGGCAGTGCGGAGAAAGTCATTTCACTGCCGTCCCGCGGATGCGGAAAGGTCAGGCTGTGCGAAAACAGCCCGATCGTCTCTTCGTGATCCTGTGCGCCGTATTTGCCGTCACCGACAAGCGGCGTTCCGCGCGAAGCGAACTGCACGCGGATCTGGTGCGACCGCCCGGTGTGCAGCTTCACCCGCACGAGCGTGCGGTCGCCTGTCGCCGCCAGCGTTTCATAGTCAAGCACCGCCTCGCGCACGCCCTTCCGCATTCTCGAAACGACATAGGTCTTGTTTTTTCGCGCATCCTTGTACAAAAGGTCGCGGTATGTGCCGCACGGTTCGGCGGGTACACCGTGGATGAGCGCAAGATAGGTCTTTTCAAGTCTGCCGCCCTGCACAAACGCGGACAGCGCTGCCGCCGCCCGTTTCGTACGCGCATAGACCATCACGCCGCCGACATTGCGGTCCAGGCGATGGATGGGATACAGTGCGGTCTCACGCTCACCCGTGGCAGAGAGCGCCGCTGCGGCGGCGGGGATCACGCTCTCGCCCGCATCTCCGTCCTCGCTGACAAGCCCGACCGGCTTCACCAGCACGACGAGATCGCGGTCAAAGTACAAAAGTTCCGGCATAGTTACCTCCGTTTTCACAGGAATACAGTATAGCACACAGCCCGATTAGCGTCAAGCAACTTCTGTCGGACGGTCGGATTTTGCAGCCCGGCGGCAAAATGCTTGACCGCGCCGCCCTTTCGTGCTAAAATAGAGCGGAAAGGGGGCATGGCTATGGCTGACAAAATCGCCGCACGCTGCGAGGACTGCGTCTATTTTGACTATGACGAGGAATTCGACGACTACGTCTGCGAGCAATCGCTCGACGAAGACGAGCTTGCCCTGCTCACCCGGGACGGTGCGAAAAGCTGCCCCTATTTCCGGTTCTACGACGAGTACAAGAGCGTGCAGAAGCAGAACTGAGCGTGAGAAATTCAGCCTTCCCCAAAGGGGGAAGCCTATAGAAACAACCAAAACGGCTGTATGCCATGCGTTTTGCATGGCATACAGCCGTTTTTCATTTCAGAAAGTCAGGCAGAAATTCGGCGTTCACATGATCGGTGACGAGTTTTTTCATATCGGCGAAGGTGAACTTGTCCCAGTTGTGCGAGCCGTGCTCGTTTGCCAGCGCCTCGGTGTAGTCGCGCAGGAGATACACGCGCGAATCGTAGCGCACGGCAAGCCCCTGCCGGTCGGTCTTCGAGGTATCGGTCTTGTAATGGCTGACCGTGGGCTCGACCACGGCGTTCTCCACGGTGATCACACCGTCCGCATCCCTGACAATGTCAAACTCGAGCATCAGTCCGACGTTGTTGCGGATATTCAGCATCGTGCCGCAGAAGTTGCCGAGCGAATAGGCAACGAGCGTCCTGTTTCCGCTCTCGCCCGCCAGATACTCCACGTCGCCGACGACATGCGAATGGTGACCGAGCACGACATCCACGCCGAGGTCGGCGCAGAGCTTTGCATACTTCGTCTGCTCAGCGGTCGCCTTGAAAGCATCCTCCGTTCCCCAATGGAAGGAGGCGATCACCACGTCGGCGCAGTCCTTGGCAAGGGCAACCTGCCTGCGGATGTCCGCCTCGTTGGCATACGGAATGATATATTCGCTCGATGCGGGCAGGTCGCCCGCGTGCCCGCTGTTGACCAGCGTGGTGTAGGACAGAAACGCGATCTTCACGCCCTTGCATTCGAGCGTGCGGATGTTGTCATAGTCGCTTTTCGTATACCCGCCGATCATGGTGACAGGCAGCGTATTGAAATACTCGATCGTATTGATATATCCCTTTGCGCCCTTGTCCAGCATGTGGTTGTTGGCGATGTTGAACACGTCAAAGCCCGCGCCCATCAGCCCCTCGACCGCCTCGTGCGGCGCATTGAAGTTGGGATAGCCCGAGATGCCCAGCTCCTCGCCGCCCACCGGCGCCTCCTGGTTGACAAAAGCGATGTCCGCCGCCTTTGCCCGCCCGGCAATACCGGCATAGATCTCGGTGAAATCATACTTTTTACCTCCGGTTGCCAGCGCGGCAGCGGTGGCATCCACCGAATCATGCCCGATGTTGTCCCCGACGGCAGCAAAATGAATGCGCGTCTCGGTGGGGGTTACGACCGGTTCGGTATCAATGGTCAGCGGCGCGAGCGTGTCCGCCGAGCTTGTGGCGGAGGACATGTCGGTCGTGACCTGCGGCTGCTTTTCGCCGCAAGCGGAAAGCAGAATGCAGACAAAGAGAAGCAGCGGTAAAAATTTTTTCATAGAAATATCCTTCATTTTGAAAGTCGCAGACAGATGTCTGCGGCTATTTTAGCATATTCGGAAAGAATTTTCAAGCGTTCCCGCGTCTTTTACAAGTTTCGACGGCGCGCCGCGCTATAGTAGGAGCAGAAAACAACAAAAAGAAAGGAAGACGAACATGATAGGCAAACAAACGCGCGTTGTCTGCACGCGCGACGGCGATGTGCTGCGCGCAAAGATCCTCGGCGAGGTCGATCACCACGGCGCAAAGGATCTGCGCGAGGAGATCGACGACGCCATCCTCACAGAACGCCCGAAAAAGGTCGTCCTCGACCTCAGCGCCGTCGATTTCATGGACAGCTCGGGGCTCGGCATCATCATGGGGCGGCGCGCCTTTGCGGACAAGCTGGGGGCAGCTTTTGCCCTCGCCGACCCGTCGCGGCGGGTCGCGCGGATCATCGAACTTGCGGGGCTGTCCCGCATCATCCCCATTGAAACGACGCAAAGCGGAGGAAAAGAACATGCGTAACATCTGCACAAACCGACTGAATCTCACCCTGCCCGCCCTCTCGGTCAACGAGGGCGCGGCGCGCGCGATGGTGTCCGCCTTCTGCGCGCAGCTCAATCCGACCATCGAGGAGCTTGCCGACATCAAATGCGCCGTCTCCGAGGCGGTGACCAACTGCATCGTCCACGCCTACAAGAACCGTCCCGGCGACATCTACATAGCGGTCAGAGTTTATGACACGCGGAAAATCAAAATCGAGATAAAGGACAAGGGCTGCGGCATCGAGGACGTGGAGCTGGCAAAAACGCCGCTCTACACCACCGACGGCAGCGGGGAGCGGAGCGGCATGGGCTTTGCCGTGATGGAGAGCTTCATGGACAAGCTCGTGCTCCGTTCGGTCGTCGGCAAATACACCAAGGTCACGCTGACAAAGGTGCTGTCGCCCGTGGAAATCTGAATGGCTATCGAGACCGGCGCAAAATATGCGGAAAATCTCTCTTTGATCGAACGCTCACAGGCGGGCGACGATGCCGCCACCGAGGAGCTGATCCGTCGGAACGCGGGACTGGTGCAAAGCATTGCCGTGAAGTTCTGCGGACGCGGCACGGAATTTGAAGACCTCGTGCAGATCGGCAACATCGGGATGCTCAAGGCGATCCGCAGCTTTGACGCGGCGCGCGGCTGCGTGTTCTCCACCTATGCCGTGCCCCTGATCTTCGGCGAGATCCGGCGCTTTCTGCGCGACGACGGGCTGATCAAGGTCTGCCGCCCGCAGAAAAAGCTCGGTGCAATGCTGATGCGGGCAAAGGAGGAATACCTCGCGCAAAACGGCACGTCGCCGCGCATCGACGAGATCGCCGCCGCATGCGGCGTTTCGCCCGAAGAAGCCGCAGCGGCGCTTTCTGCTGTCTCCCCCGCCATGTCGCTCTCCGAGCCGCTCGGCGGCGAGGGCGAAAACTTCACATTGGAAAACACGCTGTGCAAGGAAGACGAAAACGAGAAAATGCTCGAAAAGATCACGCTTGCCGAGGCGCTCTCCAAGCTGCCGGAACTGTGGCGACGCATCGTCCTGCTCCGCTACTTCAAGGATCTGTCCCAGCAGTCCACGGCGGAGATCCTCGGGCTGTCACAGGTGAAGGTCTCCCGCGAGGAAAAAAAGCTGATCGAATTTCTGCGCCGCGAGCTGTCATCGTAAAAAAGTTGCCGTGCTGCGAAAATTCTGCTATACTGGTGTTATCACCTATAAAAGGGGAAAACATCCATGGCAAAATACGAAAGCGAAATCAAAACGCGCATCGGCACGCTCGCCGATTATCTGCACAATGAGATTCTGAACGGCAGCATCTCCGCAAGCTATGAGGACGGCACGGATTATACCGTCGGCAATGTGCGCGTCATCTTCAATGTATACGAGCGCTACAGCTACATGGGCGGCAACCGCGTGAGCCTCGCCGTAACGCTGACCGATGCCGGCGACGGCGTGGTGCATCTGTGCGCCATCGCCTCGGGCGGCTCGCAGGCAATGTTCTTCAAGATCAACACGTTTGGCGAGGAAGCCTTTCTCGACAAGCTCAGCGAAGCGGTGGACGCCTATAAGGCGTCGCACCGATGTGAATAAGATGGTAAAAACGCCTTGCTTTGCGAAAAAACACCTCATCCGTCACAGCGGCGCAGCGCAGTGACGCCTTCCCTCAACCGGGGAAAGCATAATCATCGGACGCGCACAGCAATTCTATTTTTCCTGTGCAAGGCAACCGTACCAGATTTCAGGCTTCCCTTGGGGGAAGGCTTAGTTGACGCCGCAACACGACGGAGGCTGTCAGCGTTCTGCCTGCATCGACAAAAAGACCTGCTCGCATGAGCAGGTCTTTTTCGGTTCAGTTCTGTTTTTTCAGCTTGGCTTCTTCCTTGAGGCGGAGCTCCGTATTGAGGATGCGCTTGCGGAGGCGCAGGCTCTTCGGCGTGACCTCGATCAGCTCGTCGTCGGCGATGTACTCGATCGCCTCCTCGAGGCTCATGATCTTCGGCGTGACAAGACGGAGCGCTTCATCCGCGCCCGCGCTGCGGATCGCCGTGAGGTGCTTCTTCTTGCAGACATTGACCGCGATGTCGCCCTGCTTGGGGTTGGAACCGACGATCATGCCCTCATAGACCGGGCACTGCGCGCCGATGAACATCTGTCCGCGATCCTGCGCATTGAAGATACCGTAAGAGGTGGACTCGCCTGCCTCGGATGCGACGAGTGAACCCGTGAAACGGGTGGTGACATCGCCCTTATACGGCTGGTAGGAATCAAAGATGGTATTGATAATGCCCTCGCCGTGCGTATCGGTCATGAACTCACTTCTGTAGCCGAACAGGCAGCGTGTGGGGACGAGATACTCGAGGCGGGTGCGCGATGTGCCGCGCGGTTCCATGGTGACAAGTTCGCCCTTGCGCGAACCGAGTTTTTCCATGACGGCGCCGTTGTAAATGTCGGGACAGTCGATGATAACGCGCTCGATCGGCTCGCATTTCTTGCCGTCGATCTCGTGGAAGAGTACCTTCGGCGTGCTGCACGCCATTTCGTACCCCTCGCGGCGCATCGTCTCGATGAGGATCGACAGGTGCATTTCACCGCGACCTGCGACCTTGAAGCTCTCGGTGGTGTCGCCGTCACTGACGCGGAGCGAAACGTCCTTGAGCAGTTCCTTATACAGTCTCTCGCGCAGGTGGCGCGAGGTGACAAATTTGCCTTCCTTGCCGGCAAAGGGGCTCTTGTTGACCGAGAAGGTCATCTCCATCGTCGGCTCGCTGACCTTGACAAATTCAAGCGGCTCGACGCAGGTAAGCGAGGTGACGGTATCGCCGATGTTGATGCCCTCGGCGCCGCTGAAGCAGATGATGTCGCCGACCTTGGCGCTCTCGACGGGCACGCGCGTCAGACCGTCGATCTGATAGATGCTGACGATCTTGGAACGGCGCTGCTCGCCCGGCGTATGGTAGTTGGAGATCATGATGTCCTGATTCTGCCGGATCACGCCGCGCTCGATTCTGCCGATGCCGATACGGCCGACATAATCGTTGTAGTCGATGGAGGAAACGAGCATCTGCAATTCGCCGTTTTCATCTCCCTCGGGCGCGGGCATATATTCGAGGATCTTGTCAAACAGGGGGCGCAGATCGGTGCCGGGCACATCGGGATCGAGCGAGGCGGTACCTGCTCTGCCCGAGCAGAAGACCATAGGGCTGTCCAGCTGCTCGTCGTTTGCGTTCAGCTCCATGAACAGCTCGAGAATCTCATCCTCCACCTCTTTGATGCGGGCGTCGGGCTTGTCAATCTTGTTGATGACGACAATGACGCGATGGTTCAACTGCAGGGCACGCTCCAACACAAAACGGGTCTGGGGCATCGGTCCCTCCGCTGCGTCCACCAGCAGCAGAACGCCGTTGACCATCTTTAGAATGCGCTCAACCTCGCCGCCGAAATCCGCATGACCGGGGGTATCGACAATGTTGATCTTCACACCGTTGTAATGCACCGCCGTGTTCTTTGCCAGAATGGTGATGCCGCGTTCACGCTCGAGGTCGCCCGAGTCCATGACGCGCTCGGTGGTCGCCTGGTTCTCGCGGTAAATGCCGCCCTGACGGAGCATTTCGTCCACCAGCGTGGTCTTGCCGTGGTCAACGTGCGCGATGATCGCAATATTTCTCAAATCTTCTCTTACCACTGTTTGTAACCTCTGTTTTTCAGATTCCGAAAACTCACGAATTTATATTATACCACAGTCTTTGCAAAATGAAAACAGTTTATTTGACAAAATTTTCGCCCGCAGACGGACATTTTATGGCAAACTGCCGAAAATCCGCCCTCATATTGACAAGCAGAGCGGCAAAACCTATAATCAAAGCAGACTATACTGAGGTGAAAACCGATGAAAATCAAAGGCTTTATTTTTGATCTGGACGGCACGCTTGCCGACACGCTGCCCGAGCTGAACCGCGCGATGAACGTCACGCGCAGCCGTTTCGGTCTTCCGCCGATCGGGCGCACCGAGGTGCTGCGCGGCATCAACGACGGTCCGCGCGCCTTTGTGGAGCGCACCTTCCCCGAAGGCACGGACAAAGAGACCATCGACCGTGCAACCGATTTCTATATCTACGACTACGAGCAGTATTACATGGAGACGAAGACCTCGTTTGCCGGCATGAAGGAGACCGTCGCCGCCATGCACGACCTCGGCTGCCGCACCGCCGTGCTGACCAACAAGGCAAACACAGCCGCCGTGCTGCTGGTGGAGCAGATCTTCGGCAAGGGCGTATTTGACCCGATTTGGGGTGTCAAAGACAAACCGCTCAAGCCCTCTCCCGATGCGGCATTGGAGATCGCAAGGCTATTCGGCTGTGCGCCGGACGAGATCTGCTTTGTCGGCGACTCGCACATCGACATGCAGACGGGCAGAAATGCGGGCATGCACACGATCGGCGTCTCCTACGGCTACAAGCCGGTGGAGGTGCTGCGCGAAAACGGGGCACAGTTCATTGCAAACACGCCGCGTGAGATCCTCGAAATCGCGAAAAATATC
Organism: Oscillospiraceae bacterium; assembly: GCA_003343845.1. Classification (GTDB taxonomy): domain Bacteria; phylum Bacillota; class Clostridia; order Oscillospirales; family CAG-272; genus UMGS902. The sequence goes on along the minus strand of QAKK01000027.1, from coordinate 9,838 downwards.
AAATAGGCATTGACAAAGCCGCCGCAGGCGGTTATAATGCATACGACCGAACAGAATATGTCAGGGGTGCTATTGGCTGAGATGGGAGAGATCCCGAACCCTTTACCTGATACGGATAATGCCGTCGTAGGGAGATCAAAGCAAAGTTTGTTTCCGCACGGGCATATCGTCTGTGCGGAATTTTATTTTTTCGGAGGTGTTTCCGATGAGAAACACAAAAATCAGACTGCTCGCCGAGGCGGCAGTCATGCTCGCGCTGGCAATCGCGCTGTCTTACATCAAAATCTGGGATATGCCGATGGGCGGCTCGGTCACCCTGCTCTCCATGCTGCCGATCATCCTGATTGCAGTCAAGAACGGCACCGGCTGGGGTGTCGGTACGGCGTTTGTCTTCTCCCTGTTTCAGTTGCTGCAAGGTGTGATGAGCGGCAACGTTTTCCCCTACTGCCAGACGCTTGCCATTGTAATCCTCTGTGTGGCGTTTGACTACATCGTGCCCTTCACGGTACTCGGCTTTGCGGCAGTCGGCAAAAAGAAGTTCGGCATGGCGGGCGTGTATGTCGGCATCGTCGCGGTCTGCTTTATCCGCTTTCTCTGCCACTACATCACCGGTGTGTTCATCTGGGGACAGTGGGCGCCCGAAGGCATGGCAAAAGCGCTCTATTCCCTGCTCTACAACGGTCAGTACATGCTGCCCGAGACGATTCTGACGCTGGTTGCCGCCGTGCTGCTTCTGCGCGCAAAGCCGATTCGGAATCTGATGGGCTTGACAAAATAAACCGCGGGGTATATAATAGTCCCGCAACCGAGCGGCGCAATCGCGTGATATGTCGCCGAAAGGTATTATCGCGAGGAAAGTCCGAGCTTCACAGGGCAGGATAACGGATAACGTCCGCCGAGGGTGACCTCCGGGAAAGTGCAACAGAAATAGACCGCCGCGCAAGCGGTAAGGATGGAAAGGCGAGGTAAGAGCTCACCGGCACGGCAGGCAACTGCGTGCAAATGTAAACCCTATCCGAAGCAACACCGCATGGGGACGCCGCAAGGCGTGTCTGCCCGACATATGTCCCCGGGTGGCAGCGCATATGCGCAAGCAGTTCCGGCAACGGGCTGCGCAGATAGATGATTGCGGCGCGCATCGCGCGCACAGAACTCGGCTTACAAACTCGTGTTGCAGACCGACGGCAAATGCCGTCGGTCTCTTTTTTCGCCGTATCTATTGCTTTTATATATAAATAATCATATAATAAGTGTGTATGCCCGAATTTCTCTGCGAGGTGAATTTTTTGCAATTTGACTTTACAGGCAAGCGATGTGCCGTGCTCGGGCTCGGCATCTCCAACCTGCCTTTGATTGATTTTCTCTTAAACCGCGGCGCGCTGGTCTCGGCGCGCGACCAAAAGGACGTGGACAAGACCGACCCGCGTATCGCGGCATGGCGTGCGCGCGGCGTGGAATTTGTCACGGGTGACGGCTATCTCGACGGCATCCGTGCGGACTATATGTTCCGCTCCCCCGGCATCCGCCCGGATCTTCCCGGCATTGCGGCGGCGGTGAAAGACGGCGCCGTGCTGACCTCCGAGATGGAGCTGTTCTTCGCCCTCTGCCCGGCGAAAATCTTCGCCGTGACCGGCTCGGACGGCAAGACCACGACAACGACCCTGACCTACAAGCTGCTCGAAACGGAATCTGCAAAAGAAGAAAAGGGTCGCCGCGTCTTCGTCGGCGGCAACATCGGCGCCCCCCTGCTCCCCCGCCTTGCCGAAATGCGCGCGGACGACTACGCGGTGGTGGAACTGTCGAGTTTTCAGCTCATGACCATGCAAAAAGCGGCGTGGGCGGCGGCGATCACCAACATCTCGCCGAACCACCTCAACTGGCACACCGACATGGAGGAGTACACCGCCGCGAAATACCGCGTGCTCGGCGCGGGCACGCACCGCGCGGTGCTGAATGCAGACAACGCGCTGAGTGCGGCAGCCCCCGTACCGACGGGCGCGGAGAAAACCGTCTTCTCGCTTGAAAAGCACCCCGCCGACATGGACGGCGACGTGAAGATCTATGAAGAAGACGGCTTTATCTGCATGGACGGCGAGAAGGTCCTGCGCATCGCCGACATCAAAATCCCCGGCAGGTTCAATGTCGCCAACTATATGTGCGCGATCGGCATGACGCGCGGCTTTATCTCCCCGGAGACAGTCACGGAGCTTGCGAAGACCTTCAGCGGCGTGGAGCACCGCAACGAGTTTGTCCGCGAGGTGCGCGGCGTGCGGTACTACAATTCCTCCATCGACTCTTCCCCCTCGCGCACGATCGCAGCGCTCTCCGCTTATCCGAAGGCACCGATCCTCATCTGCGGCGGGCGCGACAAGCATGTGCCGTTTGACGGGCTTGCCGAGACGATCCTCACCCGCGCCAAGGCGCTGGTGCTGACCGGCGAAGCCAAGGATCAGATTCTTGCCGCCGTCAAGGGCGCAGCGCACTACCGCAAAGACTTCCCCATCCGAGTGACAGACGACTTTGCCGACGCCGTGCGCACGGCGCACGACCTTGCAGAAACGGGCGACATCGTGCTGCTCTCCCCCGCCTGCACCTCCTTCGACGCGTTCAAAAACTTCGAGGAGCGCGGCAAGACATTCAAAAATATTGTGAATTCATTTGAGGACTGATAAAATGACTGAAAAACTGTTGCAGATCGCAAACGAAGCCGAGGCGGCGCTCGCCGGCATTTTTGCCGACATCGACGCCGTCTCGATGCAGAACACTGCGCGCGTACTGGACGCCTTCCGCGACCACCGCGTGAGCGACGCGCATTTCGCGCCGAGCAGCGGATACGGCTATGACGACAAGGGGCGCGACACGCTCGACCGCATCTATGCGGACGTGTTCGGCGCGGAGGCAGCATTCGTGCGGCACAGCATCGCCAGCGGCACGCATGCGCTCGCCATCGGGCTGTATGCCCTGCTCCGCCCCGGCGACCTGCTCTACTCGGTTGCGGACAAGCCCTATGACACGCTCGACGAGGTCATCGGCAACGTCGGCGAGGCAGGCAGAGGTTCGCTGCGCGACTTCGGCGTAGAATACATGCAGAGCGACCTCAAAGACGGCAAGCTCAACCTTGCCGAGATCAAGGCGAACCTTGAGAAGTACGGCGACCGCATCAAGGTGGTCTTCGTCCAGCGCTCCAAAGGCTATCTCAACCGCCCGACGCTGACCGTCGCCGAGATCGGCGAGCTGTGCGAGATGGTACACGCCGTGTCAAACGCCTATGTCGTGGTGGACAACTGCTACGGCGAGTTTACCGAAGACCGTGAACCGACCGCCGTCGGCGCGGACATGATCATCGGTTCGCTCATCAAAAATCCGGGCGGTGGCATGGCTGAATCCGGCGGCTACATCGCCGGGACGGCACGTGCTGTGGAGCTGGCAGGCTACCGTCTGACCGCCGTCGGCGTCGGCACCGAGATCGGCGCATCCCTCGGGCAGACCAAGGGCATGTACCGCGGGTTCTTCTATGCGCCGCACACTGTGGCACAGGCACTGAAAACCATGCACTTTGCGGCATATGTCTTTGAGGCGCTCGGCTTTGAAGCCTTTCCGAGGTGGAACGAGCGCCGCAGCGACATCATCCAGACGCTGCGTTTCGGCGCGCCCGAGAAGCTGATCGCCTTCTGCAAAGGCATTCAGGCGGGTTCGCCGGTCGATTCCTTTGTCACGCCCGAGCCGTGGGACATGCCCGGCTACAGCGACCCCGTCATCATGGCGGCGGGCACGTTTGTCGGCGGCTCGTCCATCGAGCTGTCCGCCGACGGTCCGATCCGCCCGCCCTACACCGCCTTCTTGCAGGGCGGTCTGACCTACGAAAGCGGCAAGATCGGGATTCTCCGCGCTGCCGAAGAGATTCTCAAACTCTGAAAGGAAACAGCATGAAAAAACTTGTTTGCGCACTTCTCGCAGCGCTGCTGCTGCTCACCTCCCTTGTCTCCTGCGGCAAGTCCGGTGATGTGGACGTTCCCTACGGCATGCAGCTTGCCTCCGACCCGTCGGTCGTGGACTACTATCTCTTTGTCCCCTCGAAGTGGACAGTCGAGATGGCGACCGGCGCAACCGGCGCCTACTATTCGACGGATGACCCGTCAAGCATCACGGTCTCGGCTTACGGACTGAGCAAGGACGTGAGCGATGCAGAGAGCTACTGGGCATTCTTCAAGAAGCAGTTCGGCGACATCTTCGGCGACCCCGAAACCGTGGAGGAAAGCAACCTCCTGCTCGACGGCAAGGAAGCCATGCAGTATGTCTTCACCGCCAAGCTCGGCGAGACCGAATACAAGTTCCGCCAAGTCGTCTGCACACGAAACGGCATGGCGTACATCCTGACCTACGCATCGACTGCGGCAAACTATGACCGCCACGCCGATGAAGTGCAGGAGACCATCGCGCAGTTCAAATTCATGGTGTAAGCCGTGGCACGCACGATCTATCTTGACAACAGCGCGACCACCGCGCTCTGCCCCGAGGCGATCGCCGCCATGCGGCAGGTGATGGAGGAGATCTACGGCAATCCGTCCTCCCTGCATGCGGTCGGGCTTGCCGCCGAAAAGATCGTCACTGCGGCGCGCAGCGATGTGCTCGCAGCGCTCGGCGTGCGCGGCGACGGGCGGCAGCTCATCTTCTGCGGCAGCGGCAGCGAGGCAAACAACCTCGCGCTCATCGGCACATATACCGCCAAGCGCCGCCGCACGGGCGCACGCGTGATCCTCACGGCGGGCGAGCATTCCTCCACTGAGTCGGCGGCGGAATACCTCGCTTCGCTCGGCGCTGACGTGGTGCGCCTGTCCACAAAGGGCGGCGCGCTCGACATGGACGAAGCCGCAGCGGCGCTCACCGAAAATACCGTGCTCGTCTCGTCGATGCTGGTCAACAACGAGACCGGCGCGCTCTATCCCGTCGCCGACCTGTTCCGCCTGGCGAAGGCGAAATGCCCGGATGTGATCTGTCACTGCGACGCGGTACAGGGCTTCCTGAAAGTCCCGCTCTCACCGCGCACGCTCGGCGCCGACATCGTCACGGTCAGCGCCCACAAGATCCACGGACCGAAGGGCATGGCGGCTCTCTATGTGTCGCCCGAGATTCTGAAGCGCCGCGCGCTCGTCCCGGTCATCCACGGCGGACAGCAGGAAAACGGGCTGCGCGCCGGCACGGAGAACGTGATCGGCATCGCTGGCTTCGGCGCGGCGGCAGCCGTCGGCGCGGCGCACTTTGCCGCCGACCGCGAGGCGCTGAAAACGCTCGGTGCATACCTGCTTGACCGTCTGGCGGCAGATGCGCCCCTGCGGGAGATCAAGGTCAACCGCCCGGCAAGCGCCGTGCCGCACATCATCAGCCTGACCCTGCCGAACATCAAAAGCGAGACGATGTTGCACTTTCTCTCGGGCAAGGGCATCTGTGTCTCCAGCGGCTCGGCATGCTCTTCCCACGCGAAAAAGGTCAGCCGCGCGCTGTCTGCCTACGGGCTCTCCGACCGCGCCGCTGACTGCACAATCCGCATAAGCCTTGCGCACACAAACACGACGGACGAGCTGGACGCGCTCTGCGCGGCGCTCGGCGAGGGGCTTTCCACCCTGATTCGGATTCGATAAACCAAAAGGATTCAGATAAGAAACATGAGACTTTCCACCAAAATTCTGCTCGCACTGAACAAGCTGTTCAAAGCGCCCGTGCACCCGCTCAACCTGCAGGACGAGGGTGTCATGTCCTACGCGATGTGGCAGTACAAGAAGGGCGCGGAGACCATCCGCTACTACCTTGAAGCCTACACCGAGGACGATATGTTCAAGGACAAGGTCGTGCTGGACATCGGCTGCGGCGCAGGCGGCAAATCGCTCTACTATGCGTCGCGCGGTGCAAAAGAGGTCATCGGCGTTGACATCCTCGAAAAATACCGCGCAGAGTCGGCGGCGCTTGCCAAAGAGCTCGGGCACGCAGAGCGTTTCCGCTTTGTCTGCGCCGACGCCGCTGCGCTGCCCTTTGACTCGGGCAGCATCGATACCATCATCATGAACGACGCGATGGAGCACGTCGCCCGCCCCGAGGCGGTGCTCGCCGAGTGCCTGCGCGTGCTTGCCCCCGGCGGTCGTCTGTTTCTCAACTTCCCGCCGATCCATCACCCGTTCGGTGCGCATCTGCACGACCTCATCTACATCCCGTGGGTGCATCTTTTCTTCTCCGAGAAGACGCAGATCGAGGCGTACAAGGAACTGTGCAAGACCGTGCACGACGGCGACGACCGCATTGCCTTCCGCATCTCAAAGCGCCCGGACGGAACCGAATATTTCTCCTACATCAACCATATGACGATCAAGCGGTTTGACCGCATCTTAAAGTCGCTCGGCGTCACACCGGTCTATCGGCACACCGTGCCGCTGCGCCCGTTTCTGCGCCCGCTCTGCCACATGCGCCCGGCGCGCGAATTTTTCACGAAGATGGTTGTCTGCGTCTTTGAAAAGAAGGCCTGAAGCTGCGGCTTTCGAGAAAGGAGCATCGCATTTTGTTTGAGAACAACAAGTCCGAAAAACGGTTTCTGAACATCATCATTGTCGGCGGCGGCAACGTCGGCGCAACGATCACCGAACAGCTCAGCCGTGAGGGACATCACATCACGGTCATCGACCGCGACCCCGCCATCGTCAAGCACATTTCCGCCACCTACGACGTGCTCGGCATCGTCGGCAACGGCTCGAGCTACAAAGTGCAGATTGAGGCGGGCATCGAAACCGCCGATCTGCTGATCGCCGTCACCGCCAGCGACGAGCTGAACCTGCTCTGCTGCACGATGGCAAAAAAGGTGGGCAACTGCGCATCGATCGCGCGCGTGCGCACGCCGGATTACAGCGATGAGCTCGGCTACATCCGGCAGAAACTCGGACTGTCCATGATCATCAACCCGGAGCTGGAGGCGGCGCGCGAGATCGCGCGGCTGCTCCGCCTGCCGGGCGCGCTCAGCATCAATTCCTTTGCCCGCAGCCACGCAGAGTTGGTCAAATTCCGTCTGACCGGGGATTCGCCGCTGGTCGGGCACTCCATCATGCAGCTCTCGGATCTGCTGACCAATGTGTTGATCTGCGCGGTCGAGCGCGATGGCGAGCTGCACATCCCGAACGGCTCGTTCGGCTTTGCCGAGGGGGATGTGGTATCCTTCATCGCCGCGCCGAAGAACGCACAGCGCTTCTTCAAAAAGATCAACATCGAGACGGCGGCGGCATCTGACGCCATGATCGTCGGCGGCGGCAAGATCGCGTTTTACCTTGCCAAGCAGCTGCTCGATGCGGGCATCCATGTCCGTATTCTTGAAAAAGATCCCGCGCGCTGCGCTGAGCTTGCCGAAAAGCTGGACGGCGCCCTCATCTTCTGCGGCGACGGCACGGACGAGCGTTTTCTCGCGGAATCCGGGTTCATGCAGGCGGACGCTTTCGTCCCGCTGACCAACATCGACGAGGAAAACATCCTGCTCACGCTCTATGCCAAGAGCAAGACCGATGCCAAGGTCATCACCAAGATCAACCGCACCAACTTCCACGAGGTCATCGCGGGGCTGGAGATGGACAGCGTGGTCTACCCGCGCTATATCACGACCGAGTCGATCATCACCTATGCCCGCGCGCGGCAGAACTCGCTCGGCAGCAACATCGAGACACTGTACCACCTGTTTGACAACCGCGCAGAGGCGATCGAGTTCCGTGCCGCGCCCGACAATGCGGTCGTCGGCAAGCCGATCATGCAGCTGCCGCTGAAGCACGACCTGCTGCTCGCCTGTGTCTATCGGGACGGCAAGGTCTTTATCCCCAGCGGTCACGATGCGCTGCGCGGCGGCGACGCGGTGGTCGTCATGACCAAGCACAGCGGTTTCCGTGACATCGACGACATTCTTGTCTGAGGCGTTTTATGAATTATCGTGTGATTTCGTATATTCTCGGCTGGGTGCTGGCGATCGAGGGGTTGTTTCTTGCCGTCTCGGCGGCGGTCGGCGGCATGTACGGCGAGCGCGCCGCGCTCTCTTTTCTGTATGCCGCGCTGATCTGCGCCGCGCTCGGCATGCCCGCGATCCTCAAAAAGCCGCGGCGGATGGCATTTTTTATGAAGGAAGGCTTTGTCACGGTCGCCCTCTGCTGGATCGTGCTCAGTATCTTTGGCGCCCTGCCCTTTGTCTTTTCCGGGGAGATCCCGCGCTTCACGGATGCGCTGTTTGAGACCGTCTCCGGCTTTACCACGACGGGCGCAAGCGTTGTCCCCGATGTGGAGGTGCTCTCGCACTGCACGCTGTTCTGGCGCAGCTTCACGCACTGGATCGGCGGCATGGGCGTACTCGTGTTCCTGCTTGCGATCCTGCCGCTTGCGGGCGGCTCGCAGATGTATCTGATGCAGGCAGAGAGCCCGGGGCCTTCGGTCGGCAAGCTCGTGCCCAAGACGCGGCACACCGCGCTGATCCTGTATGCGCTCTATATCCTGCTGTCGATTGTCGAGTTTATCCTGCTGCTCGGCGGCGGGATGACCGTGTTTAACGCGGTCACCACCACGTTCGGCACGGCGGGCACGGGCGGCTTCGGCATTCGGAACAGCAGCATGGCGGATTTTTCGCCCTATGTGCAATGGGTCGTCGCCGTCTTCATGATGCTGTTCGGCATCAACTTCAACCTGTATTTTCTTGTGCTGATCGGGCGCGGCAGGCAGGCGCTGAAAAGCGAGGAGCTGCGCACCTATCTCGGCGTCATCGCCGCCGCAACCCTGCTCATCGTCTTGAACACGCGCGCGGCGGGCGTCCGCCTCGGCGAAACGGTGCGGCACGCGTTCTTCCAGGTGTCGTCCATCATCACGACCACCGGATTTGCCACCTGTGATTTTGACCTGTGGCCGTCCCTGTCCAAATGTGTGCTGGTTCTGCTCATGCTGGTCGGCGCCTGTGCGGGCAGCACCGGCGGCGGCATCAAGATCTCGCGCGTGCTGATCCTCATCAAACGCGCGGGCGAAGAGCTGCACAAGTTCATCTTTCCGAACAGCGTCACCAAGATCCGGCTGGAAAAGAAGATCCTCGACCGTGAGGTCGTTCACACCACCAGTGCGTTTCTGATCGTTTACGTCTTCATTTTCGCGATCTCCACCCTGCTCGTCTCGGCAGAGGGACACGATCTTGAAACCTGCTTCACCGCCGTTGCCGCAACCTTCAACAACATCGGTCCGGGGCTTTCCGTCGTCGGACCGACGCGGAATTTCGGTTTTTTCTCCGACTTCACAAAGTATGTCCTCATCTTCGACATGCTCGCCGGGCGTCTCGAACTGTTCCCGATGCTGATCCTGTTTTCCCCGCGCACCTGGTTGAAAAATCCCCCGTTGTTCCGCAAGCATAGCTAAAAAATCCGCCCGAACGGGCGGATTTTTTTGCAAAAGCTGTTGCAATGCGCGAAAATCTGTGTTATAATAATTAAGTGAGCGCGAATTGCGCTGCATACAACCGAATACGGAGAGGTATCGAAGTGGTCATAACGGGGCTGACTCGAAATCCTCCGCGGCTTAGGCTTTTTCGTCCACCCGTTTCCCTTTGTTTTCAAGGGTTTTCGCGGGTTCTAAAAACTAAATATTTCGCTGTTCTAACACGCCGTTCTAACATTTTGGTTTTTCCTCTTTTTTGAGGTTCAAGGTGTTCTGGCCGTGTTTGACATACACGGAGAGGTATCGAAGTGGTCATAACGGGGCTGACTCGAAATCCTCCGCGGCTTAGGCTTTTTCGTCCACCCGTTTCCCTTTGTTTTCAAGGGTTTTCGCGGGTTCTAAAAACTAAATATTT
>QAKK01000019.1 GCA_003343845.1 Oscillospiraceae bacterium | reverse complement strand
GAAAGGAGGCAATCATGTCTCAGGTACAAAACGGCACGAAGGAAATGCTTCCGGACAAGAGAACCTACACGGTGGAAGAAGTCGCTCACATTTTGGGTATCGGCAGAACCTCCGCATATATTCTTGTCAAAGAGGGGCATTTCAAAATCGTGCGAATCGGAAACGCCATACGCATTTCCAAGCGGTCATTTGACGAGTGGCTTGATTCACTCAACATCTGATTCATGAAAGGAAGAACAGTATGGCATCCATTATCAAACGAAAAAAGAATTACTCCGTCATCTACAACTACGTGGACGAGAACGGAGAGACAAAACAAAAGTGGGAAACATGGGGCACCCACAAAGAAGCCCTGAAACGCAAAGCCGAGATTGAGAATCAACAGCACACGGGAACATTCCTCCCGCCGAGCAATCAGAAGATTTCTGATTTTCTCTATGACTTCGTTTCTCTTTACGGAGAAAAGAAGTGGGGCGTGTCAATGTACGACAGCCAGAACTCGCTGATCAACAACTATATCAATCCGATTATCGGAGATATGGAGGTTCAAGCGGTGACGCCGCGCGTGGTGGACGGATACATTCAGACCTTGCAAAAGACCGCTTCCGTTTCCACAAAGACGCGTAAGGCGACAACGACCTATGTCAGCAACCAGACCATCGAGAAGATCATAAAACTTCTGCGCTGTGCGTTCAAACAGGCGGTGCGGTGGGAGATCATCGGACGCAATCCCTTCGACAATGTGGTACTTCCGAAAACGGAATACAAAAAGCGTGACATTTGGGACGCAGAGATGATCCGAACGGCTCTTGACAAGTGTGCCGACAGCAAGCTCTATGTGGCAATGAACCTTTCATTTGCCTGCTCGCTCCGTATGGGTGAGATTTTGGGGCTGACATGGGACAACGTACATATTTCCGAGGACGAGATCGCCGCGGACAATGCCTATGTCTATATCGACAAGGAACTGACGCGCGCCTCCAAACGGGCAATCGAGACGCTGGGAGAAAAGGATATCTACCATATCTTCACGCCGCTCCTACCGAACACAAGCACCCGTATCATTCTGAAAAAGCCGAAAACCGATTCCAGTATCCGCAAGGTGTGGCTGCCGAAAACGCTTGCCTATATCCTCTGCGAATGGAAGAAGGCACAGGACGAGATACGGAACTTTCTCGGTGACGAGTACCAGGACTACAATCTTGTGATCTCGCTCCCGAACGGGAGGCCTTGTGAGGACCGTGTGATCCTCAAAGAATTTGCAAAGCTCCGGGAGGACGCAGGACTGCCGAAAGTGGTTTTTCACTCTCTCCGTCATTCCAGTACGACTTACAAGCTGAAGCTCAACCACGGCGACCTGAAAGCTACACAGGGTGACACGGGACACGCGGAGATCGACATGATCACAAGCGTGTACGCACATATCCTTGACGAGGATCGGAAGGTCAATGCGCAGAAGTTTGAAACCGCGTTTTATTCCAATCCTGATCTGCATGACGTCCGACCTCCGGCAGAACCGAAGGAGCCGGCGCCGGCAACGCTGGATTTGGCAAGCCTTGTGGAGCAGCTTCAGAAGTCTCCCGAACTCGCAAGTGCGCTTGCGGCACTCATCGCCGCGCAGGGCACGGCAGCAAAGACCGAAAAATCAAATTAGCAAACAAGCGATTTTGATTAGCAAACTTTTAGAAACCGTTCGAATCCTATTAGCAGAATATGCACCGACAAACGCATAAAAACTAGCCCGTCAAAAATTTCGGATCGTTCGATTCCTTCAAATTTGACGAGCATGAGAGAAAAAACAATGCCGTAAACCATCAAAAAACGGCTTGCGGCAAGGGTTTTGGCGTTCCCGAGGTGATTCGAACACCCGACCTATCGCTTAGGAGGCGATCGCTCTATCCAGCTGAGCTACGGAAACGTATGCAGCAAATATTCAATTTTGAGCCTTCGCAGGATTCGAACGAACTGCCGCTTAGGAGGCGATCGCTCTATCCAGCTGAGCTACGGAAACATACAGCGGCAGAGCCGCCGATTTTTATTTTGTGAGTTTGCTTTGGCACTTTGCGAGAAATCGGTCGCTGTCCACGATGAAGCGCTCATGCGTGCCCTCGCCAATCAGTCCGGCCTCATCCGATGCTTCGACGCGGAAGACCAGGCGGCGACCGTCGATCTCGGTCAGCGTTGCCGTGCAGGTGATCCGGATGCCGATCGGCGATGCCGATACATGTTTGACATTCAGAAGCGTGCCGACAGAGGTTTTGCCATCCTCCAGCTCCGGTGCAACGCAGGCAGATGCGCACTTTTCCATCAGTGCGATCATCGCAGGCGTAGCGTAAACAGGGAGCAGACCGCTGCCCACGGTCGCTGCGGTATTCTGCTCGGTGACGAGTTCGGTTTCCGTATGCTTCATTCCGACTTCCATATGATTATCCTCCGTGCAAATGCTCGATAATAGAACAGTATCAGTATAGCATAACCGCCCGCACAATGCAAGCCTCACCGCAATTTTTTCTTGCAATAGAGTGTGCTGTAGTGTATAATAGCATGTATAGAAATAAGGGAGGTTCGTTCCCATGACAACGGAAAACTTGGGTGAATCTATCGTTCTCCGCACGGTAAAGACGGATAAATTCAAATCGGATTTTCTTTCTGTCTCGTTTGAGCAGCCGCTGAACCGGCGTGAGGCAGCTATGAATGCGCTGATTCTGCGGATCCTCAAGCGCGGTACGGAGCACTATCCGGATATGATCGCCCTCTCCAAAAAGCTGGATTCGCTGTATTCTGCGGATATTTTCACGGACTGTCGCTGTTTCGGCGAGACGCAGATGCTGAATTTTTCGCTGGATGCGCTGAGCAACGACTATGCGCTGGATGATACCGATATTCTGACCGAGGGCGCAAAGCTGCTTGCAGAGATTATCTATCATCCGCTCACGGAAAACGGCGTGTTCAAACAGTCCTATTTTGAAAGCGAAAAAAGAAACCAGCTTGCAGACGTTGATGCCGAGATCAACAACAAGGCGAAATATGCGCTGTCCAGACTGCGCACGCTGATGTTTGAAAACGAACGTTACGGCGCGTCCTCGCTCGGCACGCGCGACGAAGTGGAGGCGCTGACAAACGAAGAGCTGTTTGCGCATTACAGAAAGCTACTCTCGACCTCCGCGATGAATATCATCTATGTCGGCAACGCCGATCCGGAAAGACTGCACACAGCACTTTCCCCGATCCTTACTGATTATCATCCGACCGAGGTCGTGCGTTCGACCACCGAAGTTATCCGCCGCTCTTCCAAGCATCGTTATCTAAACGAAAAATGCGTCGGCAAGCAGGGCAATCTGATCATGGGCTTCCGCACGGGGACGGTACTTGCCGACGGCGACTACCCGAAGATGGCATTGCTCAATGAGTTGCTCGGCGGCTCGGCAACCTCGATGCTGTTCATGAATGTGCGCGAAAAGCTCAGTCTGTGCTACTATTGTTCGTCCTTTGTCGAGGCGATCAAAGGCGTTCTGTTTGTTCGCGCCGGCATCGACAATTCCAATTATCAGGCGGCACGCGATGAGATCCTCAGACAGATTTCGCTGATCCGCCTCGGCAAGTTCACAACCGAAGAACTGAACGCGGCGAAAATGTCGCTCATCAACGCCTATAAGGAGATCGCAGATCAGCCGCAGGCATTGCAGAACTGGTATACCGGACGTGCGCTCTCCGGCATTGAACAGAGCCCGGCAGAGGCAATTGCTGCCGTGCGCGCGGTCACGCGAGATGAGATCATCGAGACGCTCAAGAAGATTTCACTGGACACGGTCTACTTTCTTGAAGGCGTGCCGGAAGGAGGGAATCTTTGATGGAGATGCAGGAATATACGAGTGAAAAGCTCCGTGAACACTATTTCGGCTTTACGCACAAAAGCGGTTTGCGCGTGTATGTGTTCCCAAAGAAGATGAGCACATCCTATGCGCTTTTCGCAACCCGCTACGGTTCACTTGAAAACAGCTTCAAGTTAGCAACGGATGCTGAATTCACAACTGTGCCGGAGGGCATTGCACACTTCCTGGAGCACAAGATGTTTGAAAACGAGGATGGCACCGACACCTTTGAGCGATTCGGCAAGACCGGTGCAAATGCCAATGCGTTTACCTCATTTGACAAAACGGCGTACCTCTTTTCCTCGACGGACAATTTCTATCCGTCGCTTGAGATTCTGCTCGACTTTGTCACGCATCCGTATTTCACGCCCGAGACCGTCCGAAAAGAGCAGGGCATCATCGCACAGGAGATCCGCATGTACGAGGACAACCCGGATACACGTCTGTATTATGAGACACTGCGCGCCATGTATGAGAAGCACGATGTGCGTACTGAGATCGCCGGAACGGTCGAGTCGATTGCCGAGATCACGTCCGACCTGCTTTATAAATGCTACAATACCTTCTACAATCTGCGCAACATGGTGCTCTGCGTATGCGGCGAGGTAAAGGCGGATCGCGTCGTGCGCGTTCTGGACAAGGTGCTGACCGAGGCGCCTGCGCAGGAGATCATCCGCCGTTACCGCGAGGAGGGCAAAGCCGTCTATAAGCCGCATACCGAGATGCACATGCAGGTTGCGCGCCCGCAGTTTGCCATCGGGGTTAAGGACAGCGACATTCCGACCAATCCGCTTGATTTTGCCAAAAAGGATTTCGGCATGAAGATCCTGAACGAGATTCTGTTTGGTTCCTCGACTGCATTCTACAATGACATGTACGAGCGCGGCGTCCTCAATTCCAAGTTTGCCTGTGAGTATGACAGTGCAAAGACCTTCGCCTATGACTATATCTCGGGCGAGACCGATGATCCGGAAGTGTTTTTCGAGGCATTCAAACGCTATATTGAGGACTGCAAGCAAAAGCCGCTTGACAATGATGCTTTTGTGCGCGCAAAGCGCTCGGTCTATGCCGATTTTGTCCGCCTGTTTGACAGCACCGAGGACATAGCCAGCGAGTTGATCTTCAATGCGTTGCTCGACATTGATCTTTTTGACAACGTTGATGTGATCGACGGGATCGACAAGACCTATATTGAAAAGCTGCTGCACGACTGCTTCTGCGAAGAGTATTACGCGCTCTCGGTCGTCAGTCCGATCCGATAGGAGGAACCGCTGTGTTTGATATGCTCTTAAAATCGTCGACCCTGTCCTTTCCCGGTCTCGGCATCGGCGAATTCACGATCAACAGTGTCGCATTTACCGTATTCGGGCACGAAATCGCCTGGTACGGCGTAATTATCACATTCGGTATCATTCTGTCCGCAATTTACGGGCTTTCCCGCGCCAAACTGGAAGGCATCAGCAGCGACGACATGCTGGATGTGATCCTTGCCGCGGTGATCTTCAGCGTGATCGGCGCGCGCATTTACTATGTGCTGTTTTACGGCAACTACAAAACCTTCTATGATGTAATTGCCATTTGGAACGGCGGGCTTGCCATCTACGGCGCGGTAATCGCCGGTGCGATCACGCTCTGCGTGATGGCGAAAATCAAAAGGAAGAGTCCGCTTGTCCTCTTGGACATCGGCGCGGCTTCCATTCCGCTCGGGCAAGCCATCGGCAGATGGGGCAACTTCATGAATGCCGAGGCGTACGGGTACGAGACGACGCTGCCGTGGCGCATGGGTATTGCCGAAGCAGGCGGCACCATCTATGTGCACCCGACCTTCTTCTATGAATCGCTCTGGAATTTCATCGGCTTTTTCCTCATCTGGTATCTGTACAAAAAGAAGAAATTCAACGGACAGATTTTCCTCACCTATATCGCGTGGTACGGCTTCGGGAGAATGTTTATCGAGGGGCTGCGCACGGACAGCCTTTGGTTGATCCCGGGCGTGATCCGCGTATCGCAGTTACTCGGCGCAGTCTCTTTTGCGATCGCGGCGGCACCGCTCATCTTCTTCTGCATAAAGTTCAGAAAGAGGACGCCGATTTTAGAGAATCACCCAACGGCTTCCGCAGACGGCGCGGAGAAGGAGTAACCATGGCAATTCGGATAGACGGAAAAGAGACGGCGCAGGCGGTTCGCAGTGAGATCCGCGGCGCGGTTGCCGCATTTACAAAGAAAACCGGCAAGATCCCCGGGCTTGCCGTGGTGATTGTCGGCGACGATCCCGCATCGCAGGTCTATGTGCGCAACAAGCACCGCGCATGCGAGGAGGTCGGCATTCGCTCGGATGTGCACGCGCTCCCCGCCGATACGAGCGAAGCGGAGTTGCTTGCACTGATTGCAAGCCTTAACGCCGACCCGACGGTGAACGGCATTCTCGTGCAGCTGCCGCTGCCGGGACATCTCAATGAAGAAAAGGTTCTTCTCTCCATTGATCCCGCAAAGGATGTGGACGCTTTTCACCCGGTCAATGTCGGCAGGATCATGATCGGCAATTTCACGCTTGCCCCCTGCACGCCTGCGGGCGTTATGGAGCTGCTGCGGCATTATGAGATTCCGGTCGCGGGTAAGCATTGCGTGATTATCGGCAGAAGCAACATCGTCGGCAAGCCGCAGGCGATGCTGATGCTGAAGGAAAACGCCACTGTGACGATCTGCCATTCGCGCACAGTCGGACTTGCCGACATCACGCGCACGGCGGATATTTTGGTTGCCGCAGTCGGACGGCCGGGTTTTGTCACGGCGGATATGGTGCGCGAGGGCGCTGTCGTGATCGACGTCGGCATCAACCGCACGGCGGAGGGCAAACTCTGCGGCGACGTGGATTTTGCCGCCGTCAGCGAAAAGGCAGCTTATATCACCCCTGTCCCCGGCGGTGTCGGACCGATGACCATCACCATGCTGCTGAAGAATACATTGACGGCAGCCGGAGAACAACTGAACAAATAAACATACAAAGAAGCGTTCCGCCTTGGCGGAACGCTTCTTTTATGCAGTTGTTTATTCAGCCTGTTCGACCGGCTCAAATCCTGGCAGCTTTATACGCTGGATCAAACCGATGATCTGTCCGGACAGGACGACGGTCAAGAGGGAATAGCCGATGCGCGACAGCGGAATGTAGCTGAGCGAGAGCAAAAGCACGATCAGATCGGAACCGAGGTAGATCCACTCAATGTTCCATTTGGTGAGTTGTGCGATGCTCATGGCAAGCGCATCGTCGCCGCCTGTCGCACCGCCTGCGCGAACGCAGAGCCCTGCGCCGATGCCGACAAAGAGCGCACCGACAACCGAGGCGAGCAGCGGCAATTCGGCAAGCCCCGGCCACAGCGGACCGAAGAACTCGCAGATCTTGTACGACAGGGAAAAGCCGACGGTTGCAATTGCGGAATAGGCAATAAAGCCCTTGCCGAGCAGTCGCCAGCCGAGCGCATAGCAGATCACATTCAATACTGCGCCGGAAATCGAGGGTGAAATTTTGAACCAGTGCTCGAGCAAAAGGGTCAGACCGAGGACGCCGCCTTCGGTTACACCGGAAAAGGAATGCACGTGATAAAGTCCGAAGCCGAGAAACGCGCTGCTCAGCAGCGCCACCAGGCAGTTAAACGGCTTTAGCGCGCGCAGGGTATTGCGAAACAATATAAAACCTCACAATCTGTTATTCAAATTCTATATGACGCATTTCGGATCAAATGTAATCCGAAATGTAGGGGGATTCATGCAGCAGCACATTGTCAAGCTTGGCAACAGCCTCCGCATCGGCAACGATCCTGCCCATGCGATGCAGCTTTGTCGCGGTCTTGTAGCCAAGCAGCAGCGTCGTCAGCGTGGCAATTGAGAGATGCACCGTGTAGTCCGGCTTCTCGTCTGTCACGCGGCATTTACCGTCCTCAAACCGCACATTGACGGTTTTGTCGTTCCATTCGAGAAAGCCGTCTTCAATGTCAAAAGCAAAGCATACACTGCTTTCGCTTGAATCGCAGGCATAGGCGGAGAAGAACTGCTCCGCATCCACGATTCTGCCCATGATGTAAGGGCGGATGATCTCGCGGATGTCGCCGTCGTCCATCTCAAAGGCGATCGGCTCATTGAAATAGGAGTTGCCGTGCACCTCGTCGATCATGGAGTCGTGCGCGCGGATAAATTCCCACAGTCCGTCATGCGCCTCGTGGTTGAGATAGATCATCTCCTTGATGTGCATGATGTCGTCCTTGATGAGATAGACCATGTAGCCGCTCGGTTCACCCGTCACATTGTAGTAGACGGCGACAACGGTGTCGTCCTCGTCCCAGCGCCAGTATTCCTCCCAGGCAAGCGCATTCCGATAGAGGCAGCCGTGCGTGATCGACGCAAACTTGGCGTGCAGCTCCATAAAGTCGCGGTTCTCCCAGCCGACGCGGCGGACATAACCGGGCGCCTGTGCTTTGGCGGGAATCTGCCTGTCCTTGACGGTGTACGAGATCTTGTTGGAGATGATCTCGTAGCCGAAGCGGCGGTAGAGCGGGATCGAGTAAGGAAACAGCATGGCGAAGGACTGCTTTTTCTCGCGCATGTCCTCGAGGCTGCGGCGCATCAGCCGCTTCATGATGCCGTGCCCCGTGTATTCCGGGTATGTGCAGACGCTGGTAACAAAGCCAATGGAGCGGGTTGTGCCATAGATGTTCATATCCAGCGGATAGACCGCGATCTGCGAGACTAAGTTTTCCCCGTCAAAGCAGCCGAGCACGTCGGCGCGTTCCAGGACGGGGAATTTGGATTGCTTGATCTCGTCATCCCTCCAACCTGTCTCGGTCAGCTCCTGCTCGGTGACCTGAAACGCATAGCGCAGGAGCGCGTTGTACATCTCAAGGTCGTCGGTTGTCAGGTGGCGGATCTCATAATTCGGTTTTTTACTGTTGTCCATGATGTCTTGACCTTCTTATGTGTGTTCATAATAGTATAGCACAGAAAATGTCGGATGTCAAATCAGCAGAAAAAAGCGCACGGCTGTGCGCTTTTTCTGTGATAGCGTTTGGTTTATCGTTTTTTCAACGGGACGACCTCAACCTTGCGGATCGCGTTGCCGTCCATGCTGTGGATGCGGAAGATCGCCTCGCCGATGGTCAGTTCTTCGCCTTCGGTCACAGGGCGCTCCAGACGCCGCAGTTCACCCTCCGCAACCTCGCCGACGGTCGCGCCGATATCCGGCAGGTCAATGTGCAGCAGATCCTCAATGTCGCAGATGCGCGTGTCGGCAGCAAAGGTGGTGCCGTCCCGCGCCTTTGCGGCATCAAAGTGCAAAAATTTGCGCACGGCAAAGATTGCAGCAATCGCCAGCACGCAGAGCAGCAGATCAAGACTGCCGAACGAAGTGTCCGCGACGATGCGCTTTGCAACAACGAACAGAACGACTTCCAGCACACTGTCAGGCGTGTGCTTGACGATCATCTTGATCATCTCGATTCCGATGACGATGTAGATAGCGGTGGAAAAAATGTCGTTGTACGAGATGGCAGCCTCTTTGCCGAAGAGCCCGACGCCAAATCCGACAAGGTCAAAAATAAGCAGCACGGCGGAGATCAGCACGGCAAGCAGAATGATGCCTGCGACCAGAATCTCCATGAAACCTGCAAGTGTGGAGATGGCTTTGCGCAATTTGTGTCTGTACAAGGTGTCATCCTCCGATAGTTTGATACATCCAGTATAACAGATTCGGGATGATTTGACAATATCTATTTTTCTGTGGAATTTCTCCGAAAGATGTAGTATAATAGGGATATATTATAAGAAGTAATCATTCCGGCTTCAATTTGTATGAGGAAAATTGCAAATTCCTGCGACTAAGTGAATGAAAGCCGGGATACGGAGGCTTAAATGGAGAATGGTGCGTGCCTGTACCGCCGCTATATTGCGGGGGATGACGGCGCATTTGACAGCCTGATGGATCTGTATCACGATGGATTGATTTTGTTTATCAACAAGCTCGTCGGCAACTATGCGGTTGCGGAGGAGCTTGCCGCCGATACGTTTGTCGAGCTGCTCATACATAAAAAGCGGTTTCTCGGAAACAGCGATTTCAAAACCTATCTGTATTCGATCGGGCGACATAAGGCGATCGACTATATCCGCCGCGACGCGAAAAAGAAGACCGTGCCGACCGACGAAATATTAGAGCTTTCGGACGAGGCGCAGCGCATCGAGGAGGACTATATTACCGATGAGAGCCGCCGCGCGCTGCACTGCGCGATCGACAAGCTCAGCGAAGACGCCCGGGCGGCGGTCTATCTTGTGTTTTTCGAGGAGCTTTCCTATGAAGACGCGGCACGCGTCCTCGGCAAAAACAAAAAACAGATTGACAATCTGGTGTATCGTGCAAAAGCGACACTGAAAAAAATTCTGACGGAGGAGGGAATCAGCCATGCGCAGTAGAGAACAGTTCAAAGCCTATGTCTACGCTAAAGCGGAGGCAGAGCAGGCGCAGGGCAGAAAGCGCCGCCGCCTGATGTTCAGCAGTATCGCTGCCTGTTCGGTCTGCATCTGTGTGATCAGCGCTGCATTCCTGATGCCGCACGGTTTTAATAACAAAAATGAGACGATGGCAGATGGCGCGCCGTCCTTTGATGCTCTTGCGACGGATGCGACTTATGCGCTAAAGCAGGAATGCGCAGCCGAGACCGGCACCGCAAACGATGTTAATGAGAATTTCGACTATGCCGCTGCCGGCAGTGCGGACAGCCTTACGGAAGAAAGCGCACCTGCGCTGAAAAGCTGTCTGTTCTCGGTCAACACAAGCACAAGCAATGCAATGTTAAGCAATTCGCTGGTCCGCACCGCCTATTGCGAGATCCTCGACAGCAAGACCGAGGACACAGAAAAAGAAGAGGCAAATGACGGCGGCAGATCGGATGTGCGCGTTGCCATCACGGCATACTACTTGAAGAAGCCGGATGTGTCAAACATCACGGTCAGTTACGCAGGCGATGCGGTAACGATCACGGTCTTTGCCGATGCCGAGCCGATCCCATTCGGTTCTTATGTCTACTATTTCACAGAGACGTTGGACGGCAAAAAGTATTTCGGACAGCCGATCCAGCTTGACTTCAAGCTAACGTCCGAAAAAGATGTCCTGAAGAATACGCAGTGATCTGCGGTTCCGTTCGATCCTCCTGAAAAAAGCAGGCGGTTCAGCCCTATGCTGAACCGCCTGCTTTTTCTGTCAAAAACACGGCGCAATCCGTGCGGATTGCGCCGTGTAAGTCTTATCAAATCAGCCGAGTCTCTTTTCGAGAGCATCCAGCTCTTCGTACAGCTCCTTCGGCATATGATCGCCGATCACGCCATAGAACTCGCGGATGTTCTTGCAGTCTTCCTTCCAGGAAGCAACATCGACAGAGAGCAGATTTTTGATGGTGTCGATCGTGACGCCGTCAAGACCTTCAATGTTGATGTCCTCAGCCTTCGGAACATAGCCGATCGCCGTCTCAACAGCGCCGACCTTGTCTTCGCAGCGAGCGAGGATCCAAAGCAGGACGCGCATGTTGTCGCCGAAGCCGGGCCAGATGAAGTTGCCTTCATCGTCGGTGCGGAACCAGTTGACGTTGAAGATTTTGGGTGCGTGCGGAATCTTCTTGCCCATCTCCAGCCAGTGTGCGAAATAGTCGCCCATGTTGTAGCCGACGAACGGACGCATTGCCATCGGGTCGCGGCGGACTACGCCGACTGCACCTGCAGCGGCTGCGGTTGTCTCGGAAGCCATGATCGAGCCGACAAAAGTACCGTGCTGCCAGTTGAAGGACTGGTATACCAGCGGAGCGGTCTTTGCGCGGCGGCCGCCGAACACGATTGCGCTGATCGGCACGCCTGCGGGATTGTTGAACTCAGCGGAGAGGCAAGGGCAGTTCTTTGCGCTTGCGGTGAAGCGGGAGTTGGGATGTGCACCGCAGGTGCTCTTGTCCTTCTTATCGTACTTGGTGTAGTCCCACTTGTTGCCCTTCCAGTCGATCGCGTTCTTCGGCGGGTTGTTGTTGAGGCCTTCCCACCAAACGGTGTTGTTGTCGAGGTCATGCACAACGTTCGTGAAGATGGTGTCGCGCATCGTGGTGTGCAGTGCATTGGGGTTGGAGTGCTCGTTAGTGCCGGGAGCAACGCCGAAGAAGCCGTTCTCGGGGTTGACTGCCCACAGTCTGCCATCCTTGCCGATACGCAGCCATGCGATATCATCGCCGACGCACCAGGTCTTGTAGCCGAGGTTCTTGTAGATCGCCGGCGGAATCAGCATGGCAAGGTTGGTCTTGCCGCATGCAGACGGGAATGCCGCGGTGATATACTTGATCTCGCCGTTCGGGAATTCGATGCCGAGGATGAGCATGTGCTCAGCCATCCAGCCTTCCTTTCTGCCGAGGTAAGAAGCGATGCGGAGTGCAAAGCACTTCTTGCCGAGCAGAACGTTTCCGCCGTAGCCCGAGTTGACAGACCAAATGGTATTGTCCTCCGGGAAGTGGCAGATATAGCGGTTCTCTTCATCGAGGTCAGCCTTTGCGTGCAGACCCTTGATGAAGTCGGGGCTGTCGCCGAGCGCTTCGAGAACGTTGTTGCCGACTCTCGTCATGATCAGCATGTTGAGAACGACGTAGATCGAGTCGGTCAGCTCAATGCCGTACTTTGCAAAGTCGGAGCCGACGATGCCCATGGAGTAGGGAATGACATACATCGTCTTGCCCTTCATCGAGCCGGTGAACAGCTTGGTCAGCTTTGCATAGCATTCAGCGGGCGCCATCCAGTTGTTGATGTTGCCTGCATCCTCCTGCTTAGTGGTGCAGATAAAGGTGCGGTTCTCAACGCGTGCAACGTCGTTGAGTGCGGTTCTGTGCAGGTAGCAGTTGGGGAGCAGCTCCTCATTGAGCTTGATGAGCTCACCGGTGGAGCAAGCCTCTTTGCGAAGCTTTTCCGCCTGCGCTTCGGAACCGTCGATCCAGACGATCTTATCCGGCTGCGTCATGGCAGCCATTTCGTCGATCCACTTTGTGACATGAATGTTTTTGGTCATAACATTTTATCTCCTTTATATAATTATTTTTTTATCATACTTCTTGAACAACAATCTTTCCTAAATATGAATATAGCACAGCTTTGTCAAATTTGCAAGAGAAATTTGCAAGAGAAAGGCGAAAAAGAAAGAAAAATATGCGGCAGGTTCTGCATCAATATAATTATAACATGAAAAAACAATTTTACTATAAAGAATTATTATATCTTCGGTGCGTATTTCAATACTTGGCGACCTTATAGGTCTGATTCAGCAGCTGCCAGAACACAGGGATATCATAGGCAAGCGAGCATACACTGATGCCGCAAAGCCCGTATTTTTCAACCACCGCGAGCTTTGCGGCAAGAGAATGTGCGTCTTCATAGCAGAGTGTGTGCCCGACCGGGCAGTGATACGCATCTTCCGTGTACACGGCAAACGGCGTTTGCACCGTCTCATCAAAGCGCACGTCCGGCGACGTCGTCAGCGTCCGGCAGATGTGCTCCGCAGAAACGGCGCGCTTGCGATAACCGACTGCCGCCTGCGTGTAGTCAATACCGAAGGTCGGGATGCCGACGAGCAGCTTCTTTGCGAATTTCGGCACAAATTCAGCTGTAAGCGCCACCTCGATCCGATCAAGCGGCGCGGCAGGTGACGCGTTTTTGCTGTCATCAAAGAGATAATTCCGGATCGGCACAAAATCCGCAATATCCATCATATTCTCGACCACGCTGTCCGTCTGCGGCAGATTCGGCAGCCATGGCGCAAGCAAATACAGTCCGCATTCTTCAAAGCGACCGGAAAGTGCGAGCAGCAACTCCGTCAGCCGCCCCTCGTCGCCCGCAGGCACCGGCATAAAAAGGAGCTCCGCCCCGGCAAACCCGCCCGCTTTAACCGCCTCCAGCGTGCTGCGGATAAAACGCTCCGTCAGATTCGGCGAAGACAGAATCTGCACAACGGCGCCTGTGTCGTACCTTCCGTAAGCATCAACGGCTTCAATGCAAAGGATGGGCAAAGTGCGATATTCACGGGCAAGCGCGGCAAGTCGCTGCGCGCTTTCAAGCAGTTGGACACGCCCGCTTTGCAGCAGTGCGGCGTTCTGTACGGACAAAACGGAGACGAGCGGCAGCCGCCTGCGCAAGGTTGATTCCTCTGCGGTGTCGGAATAGGCGTGTACCGGGATGCACCTGCTGTTCTTTCGGTCGTATGCAATATTGAGCGGCTGCGACGGGACGAGTCCCGCAGCCGCAAGGTGCGGATTGTTTTGCAGAAGCGTGAGCACGTCCGTATCATTCCGCTTCGCGATCCGCTCGGGCGTATCGCCGCCGCGCACGCTGTCTGTACGGGTCGGTTCGCCGATGATCAGCGTTTGACCGGGGTAGAGCCTGTGATGCGGATCAAGCTCGTTGTCGAAAAGGATGCGGCTCTCGGGAACACCGTAAAGCTCGGCGACAGAGCGGATGCTCTCGCCGCGTTCAACCGTGTGGATTTTCATAAGAATTGTACCTCGTATGTAAGTTCTATCATTCAGTATATGCAGCCCGACAAAATAATTTCAGACTGCATTTTTTGTGTCGGAACGTTCCATAATAGGAGGGAAGTCTTCGGATTTTCTTATTTCGGTTCGGAGGGATGAATATGGCAAAGGTTTGTATATCCAAAATCTGCGGCAGAGAGGTACTGGATTCGCGCGGGAATCCGACGGTTGAAGCATCGGTCATGCTGAGCGACGGCACGGTCGGCATGGCAAGTGTGCCGTCCGGCGCGTCGACGGGCATTTTCGAGGCGCATGAGCTGCGCGATAAATCAAGCGCGCGATACGGCGGACTTGGCGTGCTGGAAGCTGTCTATAATATCGGCAAGAGGATCTGTCCTGCGCTTGTCGGCGTGTCTGTATATGAGCAGAGCGAAATTGACACGATCATGTGCGAGGTGGACGGCACGGAAAACAAGTCCAAACTCGGCGCAAACGCGATCCTTGCCGTTTCCATGGCATGTGCGCGCGCAGGCGCAAATTCTTATCACATGCCGCTGTTCAAATACATCGGCGGTGTTTCGGCGCGGAATCTGCCGATTCCGATGATGAACATTCTGAACGGAGGCGCCCACGCCTCCAACAATGTAGACATTCAGGAGTTTATGATCGCGCCGGTCGGGGCGCACAGCTTCGGGGACGCGCTGCGCATCGGCGCCGAGATCTATCACACGCTCGGCAAGCTGCTGAAATCGCGCGGGCTGAGCACGGCAGTCGGTGACGAGGGCGGATATGCGCCGAGCCTTGACGGCGACGAGGATGCGATCCGGCTGATCTGCGAGGCAATCGACGCCGCCGGTTACGACACCGAGACGGTCAAAATTGCGCTGGACGCCGCCAGCAGCGAGTGGTATCAGGATGGCGCATACGTTTTGCCGAAGCGCGGCGCGCGCTTTGATGCGGATGCTCTGATCGGCTATTGGTCCGAGCTTGTCGGCAAATACCCGATCTTCTCGATCGAGGACGGACTTGATCAGACCGACTTCGGCGGCTGGGCTCGCCTCACGCAAAGCATCGGCGACCGTGTGATGCTGGTCGGCGACGACCTGTTTGTGACCAACGTCAAGCGGCTTGCGACCGGTATTGAAATGGGAGCGGCAAACTCTGTGCTGATCAAACCGAATCAGATCGGCACAGTCAGCGAGACGATTGATGTGATCGTCAAGGCGAAGGCAAACGGTTACCGATATATCCTGTCCCACCGTTCCGGTGAAACCGAGGATACGACGATTGCCGATCTTGCCGTCGGTACAAACGCGCCGTATATCAAGACCGGCGCCCCCTGCCGCAGCGAACGCGTCGCCAAGTACAACCGGCTCCTGCGCATTGAAAACGCGCTCGGCGTCGGTGCAAAATACGGGATCTGACCTTGTACCCGCACGGTTCGTGCACAGGCGGTCAAAAGACCGTCTGTGCACATTCCCGCGCGAAACCTTGAAAAAGGGGTTGACAAACTTCGCCTGATATGCTAATATATTGTGGTGCAAACAAATGCCCCTGTAGCTCAGCTGGTAGAGCACATGACTTTTAATCATGGTGTCCGGAGTTCGATTCTCCGCAGGAGCACCAAGAACCAAGCGACCTGCCCGCGGCAGGTCGCTTTTTACTTGCAAAATCTGCTTTTTTGAATACACTGTCAGCAGAACAACGGTCTGGAGGGAAAACATGATCTGCAAAAATGTGCTGGAGGCGATCGGCGGTACGCCGCTTGTGCGGCTGAATCGTATGACGGACGGCGACGCAGCGGAGATTCTGGTCAAATTTGAAGCCGTGAACATCGGCGGCTCCGTCAAGACGCGGACGGCATATAACATGATTCTCGCCGCTGAGCGGACAGGGCTGCTGAACAAGGACAGCATCATTGTGGAACCGACCAGCGGCAATCAGGGTATCGGGCTTGCGCTGGTTTGTGCCGTGCGCGGTTATCGTGCCGTGATCATCATGCCGGACTCGGTCAGTGAGGAACGCCGCAAGATCGTGCGGCATTACGGCGCCGAGGCCATTCTGATCCACGATGACGGAGACATCGGGAAGTGCATCCGCGCATGCGCCGCACGCGCGACGCAGATGGCGGCGGAGAATCCCCGCGTCTTTGTTCCCGGACAGTTTGAGAACCCTGCCAATCCGGAAGCTCATCTGATGCATACCGCCGTTGAGATTCTCGAACAGGCGGGCAAGCCAATTCACGGCTTCTGCTGCGGAATCGGCACCGGCGGCACAATCACGGGGATCGGCAAAATGCTGAAAAGCGAGAATCCGGCAACCGAGATCTGGGCAGTTGAGCCGGAAAATGCGGCGATTCTGTCCGGCGGCGCGATCTGCACGCACTTGCAGATGGGCATCGGTGACGGACTCATTCCGCCCGTACTCGATCAAGACATCTACGATGAAGTCTGCGTGATCACAGATAAAGAAGCATTGGAAACGGCGCGGGAACTTGCCAGACGGGAAGGGCTGCTCGTCGGCATTTCAAGCGGCTCCAATGTTGCTGCCGCCATTTGCCTTGCGCGCAAGCTTGGGCGCGGCAAAACAGTGGTCACGATTCTGCCGGACACTGCGGAGCGCTATTTTTCAACACCGCTTTTTGAAAACGAATAAAGAAAACCGTCTGCATATCGGTGCAGACGGTTATTTCCTATATGTCCTGCCGACGCGGATACTTTCCGGTGCGGCACTGTATGCTGCACAGTCCGGTGCGGCGGATGCCGAGCAGTTCATCCATTTCAGCGGCAGCGTTTTCGTATGTTCCTTTGGTATGATGCACAAGAATGTAGTCGACCGAACGGATCTTTCCATGAGTCGCCCGGCAGAAGCTGCGCACCGGCGCGGCAAGCGCAAACACCCAAATCGGCGCGCAGATCGTCACATGTTCATATGCCGAAAGATCCGCATCGACCGGCGCAATGGGCATATCCCAGCGGTGCACTCCATATCTGCCGCACCACCAAAAACCGAGTGTACCGGAAGTCCGCTCTGTCGAACGGATTTCATACAGCATGGCGCCTGTACGGTTCGCCGCGGTGTAAGCCTGCTTTTTCACATATCCCATACGCGAAAAATAAACAACCAGCCGCCGCGGGTTTGTCCCAACCTGCGGATAATCGGCGGGGGCGACCCGGAATGCCTCCTGCCGTGCAAACACGACGGCAGCCCAGCCGGTTGCCGCCTGACAGAAGCCGAACACAAAGTAGACGGTCGACATAAAGTTCGGCGGAAACATGTAAAACTGGATGCAGATCCACAGCATCAGCGTAATGCCGAATACGCCGCCGAGATAATCCCCGGCTCTTTTGTGCATCAGGAGCAGTACCGCCGCCGTCAGATTGGGAATGCCGTTGACGATCAGCAGCGCGAAGCCCGAAAATACGAAGTTCTGAAACAGGATATCCGCAAACGGGAGCACCTGAAAATAGGGCAGCATTGCGTCCATACCAAGCGCTTTGCCGCTCGGATCGACCAACATGCCGACAGCGCCAGCGACGGCGCCGAGCCCGATGAACAGCGTCCAGAAGAGCAGTGCGCGATGTGCTGCGCGGTATCTCGATCTTTCAGTCATGGCAGTACCTCTCGCATAGTTTCAAAACACACGATGCATATCATGCGCTACGCATTATTTTACGCTTTGCGCCCATCCTTGTCAACCGGTTCCGCAATCCTTCTGCTTTTTCCTTGCATGACGGCATGAAGTATGGTATAATCAGGTATATCTTTGAATGCTGTAAGGAAACTGTCATGAAGTATTTGCGCGTTTTGCTGATTGCCGTGTTTTTTGCCATGCTTTCGACGGCTGCGCACGCGGCGGATGAACAATATATTGTGTATCTGCGCACGGATGATTCCGCGCTGCTTGCAGCCAAGGATGGCATGCCTGCTTTTTCCGTTGTGGATGCAGACACGCTTGCCCGGCTCCAAAGTGAGGATGCCGTCCTGTGGTATGAAGAGGATGTTGAGATCCGTCTCACTGCCGCCGGCTACAGCGACCCGTATTACATTAAAAAATGGGATCTCACCATGATCGACGCGCAGAGTGCGTGGAACATGGGCTATATGGGCGAGGGCATCACGATCGGCGTCATTGACTCCGGTGTGCAGCCGGACCACCCCGACCTTGCGGAGAATCTGCTGCCGACCGTCTGCTATCTGGAAGGTGTGGATGCTTCAACAGATACGATCGGGCACGGCACCTTTGTCACCGGGATGATCGCCGCCGGCATCAACGGCGTCGGCACCATCGGCGCAGCGCCCAAGGCGAAGATCCAGCCGCTTAAGTGTTTTGATGCCAGCGTCCCGAAAACGACGATCAGCATGATGGTGCGTTCTGTATACGACGCGGTTGACCTTTACGGCTGCCGGATCCTGAACATGAGCTGCGGCGCTACGGAAAATTCGCTGACATTGAAAAAGGCGATCGAATATGCAATTGCCAGGGGGTGTATTGTCGTCGCCGCGGTCGGCAATGACGGCAACGATGTGCCGAACTATCCGGCGGCATATTCGGGCGTGATCGGCGTCGGCTCGGTCGGTCAGACCAAAGCAGTCTCGTCAACGTCACAGAAGAATGCAAGTGTCAAGCTGGTTGCCCCGGGTGAACGGGTCTTCAGCACCTTTTCGGGCAGCCGATACGGCACATGGTCCGGCACTTCTTTCGCCGCGCCTTTGGTATCCGCTGCAGCTGCGCTGTTGCTCAATGCAGATCCCACGCTGACACCGACAGAAATGACCGATCTGCTGACCCGTTCTGCCGTCCGGCTCGGCACCGATGCCTACAGTACAAGCTACGGCTACGGGCTTTTGGACATCGGTCGTGCGCTGCGATCGCTTGCCGGTGTCCCGGGGGATATGGACCGAGACGGTGATCTCACCATGCGGGATGTATTGCTGCTCCTGCGAGCCGTTCTGGATGCGGATCATACGGTCGATCCGGTAATTGCCGACTTTGACGGCAACGGCAGTGTCGCACTTGCCGATGTTTTGCTGTTGCTCCGCAACATTACAGCTTAATTGGGCTTGAAATTTGCAAAAAAACGTACTATAATAAGTAAGACTGAATTCTGAAGGGACTTTGAAACATGAAACTTGGTATCGGAGGACCGCTACCTGATTTTATATCTCAATAATCCTCAATAAATACGAATATTACTTGATTTGAAGCGGATTTTGGAACAAACCAACCATATATAACTTCATGTTTTC
>QAKK01000013.1 GCA_003343845.1 Oscillospiraceae bacterium | reverse complement strand
AATTCCGCGATGCGGCGTTGCTCCTCGCTGCCGAACTCGACGACCGCAGGGTCGCCATCGTCCGGCAGCTCCGGTGCGCCTTGCCTCACGAAATTTCTACAGATCAGCAACCGGCGCAGGTGCAGAATTCCGCGATGCGGCGTTGCTCCTCGCTGCCGAACTCGACGACCGCAGGGTCGCCATCGTCCGGCAGCTCCGGTGCGCCTTGCCTCACGAAATTTCTACAGATCAGCAACCGGCGCAGGTGCAGAATTCCGCGATGCGGCGTTGCTCCTCGCTGCCGAACTCGACGACCGCAGGGTCGCCATCGTCCGGCAGCTCCGGTGCGCCTTGCCTCACGAAATTTCTACGGATCAGCAACCGGCGCGGGTGCAGAAATCCACGATGCGGCGTTGCACGACAATACGATATATATGCTGCGGAGCGACAGCAGAAAGAGTTTGTATATGGATATTTGGGAACGGCTATATCGGAAAGCAAATGAGCAGTATCATCCGGAGGATGTGACGCCGTTTGTCTATGCGCATCATGTTGTCTGCGCGTTGGAGAGCGCAGACGGGGAGATTTACACCGGATTTTGCATAGAGAGCTGCAGCGGCGTAATGAATCTGTGTGCCGAGCGGGTGGCGGCACTTAATATGTATGTGAACAGCGGGCAGACGGTCGTCAGGCGTCTGATCGCCTTCCGGGATGCGCCGCCTTCAGGCGGCGGCAGTGGCATGCCCTGCGGCGCATGCCGTGAATTCTTCATGCAGCTGTCGCACGACAATGCAGACATGGAGATCATGGTGGATTACGCGGCGCGCGAAACCGTTACCCTCGGGGAGCTGATGCCCGCATGGTGGGGCACAGAGCGATATCAGACGGCAGAAAGACAGGCAGAGACAACTGGTGCGGATGATCCGGAAAGGACGGAACTATGACGGAAAACAAAGGGCGCGTGCTTGGCGTGGACTACGGCGACCGGCGAACGGGGCTTGCGATCTCGGATGCAAGCCGCTTTCTTGCGGGCGGCATCGGCACGATCAGCGAGGGCGGTATGCGCTCGACGGCAAAAAAGGTTGCCGCCGTGGCAGCGGAGCGCGGCGCGGCGGTCATTGTGATCGGCATGCCGAAGAATATGGACGGCAGCGAGGGCGGGAGCGCGGACAAGATCCGCGCGTTTGCAGAGCTGCTCCGCCCGCTGACGGCGGCGGAGATCGTCTTCTTTGACGAGCGGGTCACGACGATGGCGGCGCATCAGATCCTCAATCTCACCGACACGCGCGGCGCAAAACGCAAGAGCGTGGTGGACACGCTGTCCGCCGAGATCATTTTGCAGAATTATCTTGATCGCGCCAAAAACACGTAAAATCATCCCTAAAATTCAGCGTAATTTCCGTGCACTGTCATACAATCGTCACAATGGCGGGGTATACTGTAAGCACAAACGGAAAGCGAGGTCAAAATTATGGCTGAATATCAATTTGGTAATTCCGAAAACAGTTATTCGCAGGAAGCGGAGCGCCAGGCAGGCGAGCCGGTGGTCCTGCATTTTGAAGGGGAGAAGAAGCCCCCGAAGAAAAAGAACAAGGTGCTGCGCAATCTGGCAGTTGCCCTCCTGATCGTCGGTCTGTCCGCAGGCAGCGGCGCGCTCGGCGCAACGCTTGCCGGCCGCGGCAGCGCGACGGTTGAACCCACGACGCAGCAGCCCGCGGTGTCCACCCCGGTGGCAACCATTCCGGGTGCGCAGATATCGGGCGCGGGGCTTTCCTCCGACACCGGCATGACCTATGCCGAGGTTGCGGCGAAGGTCAAGCCCACGGTCGTGGAGATCACGACCGAGCAGACGGTCAACGGCTCTTATTTTGAACAGTATGTGCAGAGCGGCGCGGGCAGCGGCGTGGTCATCACGGCGGACGGCTACATCATCACCAACAACCATGTGGTGAGCGGTGCGACCAAGATTACCGTGCGCCTGACCAGCGGAGACGAATATGAGGCGACGCTCATCGGCACCGACTCGCAGGAGGACATCGCGGTCATTAAGATCGACGCGACGGATCTGCCTGCGGCGACGCTCGGAGACAGCTCGAAGCTGGTCGTCGGCGACGAAGTGCTCGCAGTCGGCAACCCGCTCGGCTCGCTGGGCGGCAGCGTGACCAACGGCATCATCAGCGCGCTTGACCGCGAGATCATTGTCTCGGGGCAGTCGATGACGCTGCTGCAGACCAACGCGGCGATCAACCCCGGCAACAGCGGCGGCGGTCTCTTCAATATGCGCGGTGAGCTGATCGCCGTCGTCAACGCCAAGGCGGCGGGCAGCGACATTGAGGGACTCGGCTTTGCCATCCCGATCAACACGGCTTACAAAATTGCATCCGAGCTGATGGCAAACGGCTATGTTTCGGGTCGTCCCGCCATCGGTATCTCCTCTATTGAGATCGACGACTACATGGATCTGATGCGCTACCGCGTCAACTCCTACGGTATCTATGTCTATGACGGCGGCGAGACCGGGCTGAAAAACGGCGACCGCATCGTCCGCTTCGGCGACTATGAGGTTTCGAGCTCCGCAACGCTCAAGAGCGCGCTGCAGAGCTACAAGGTCGGCGACACCGTGACCGTCACGGTCGTCCGCAGCGGCAAGTATGAGGATGTCAAAGTCACGCTGATTGAGGACAAACCCGCAGAGACCAAGATCGAGCTCTCGACCGAAAGACAGTAACGTAAATATACGCAAAAATGCCCCCATGCGGGGCATTTTTGGGATTGGGGGAACATATGTACAAACTGCTTGTAGTGGACGACGAAGAAAAGATCCGCGAACTGATCGGCAAATACGCAAAGTTTGAGGGACACGAGGTGGACTTTGCCGAGGACGGGATGCAGGCGATCGAGAAGTGCCGCGACAACAATTACGACATTGTTATCATGGACATCATGATGCCGAATCTCGACGGTTTTTCCGCCTGCCGCGAGATCCGCAAGAAGTCGGACGTGCCGATCCTGATGCTGTCGGCGCGCGGCGAGGAATACGACAAGATCAACGGCTTTGAGCTCGGCATCGACGACTATGTGGTCAAGCCCTTCTCGCCGAAGGAGTTGATGCTGCGCGTGGACGCGATCTTAAAGCGCGCGAAAAAGCCGCAGACCGAGAAAAAGCCCGCCGCCGAGATCTACAAAAGCGAGGGACTCGAGGTCAACTTCACGGCGCACCGCGTCTATGTGGACGGCACCGAGGTCAGTCTCTCGCCGAAGGAGTACGATCTGCTCTTCTACATGATCCGCAACCGCAACATCGCGCTTTCGCGCGAAACGCTCATCAGCAAGGTCTGGGGCTATGACTTTTTCGGCGGCGACCGCACGCTTGACACGCATGTCAAGCTGCTGCGCAAGAGCCTCGGGCGCTACAGCTCGTACATTGTGACGCTGCGCGGCGTGGGCTACAGGTACAGCGATGAAGCATAAGACCGAAAAAAAGCCGCATCATGTGATGCGGATGCGCGCAAAGCTGTTTGTCAGTTTTGCGGTGTTCACGCTGACGGCGATCCTGCTCTTGTGGGGCTTTCAGATCCTGCTGCTCGACCGTTTTTATTATGAGGTCACCAAGCGGCGCATGGTGTCGGCGGCAAACGAGATCGTCGCGCTCTATGAGGAGGACGGCGAGGACTTTGACGGCGATGTCTATGGCATCGGGCTGAACAACGAGCTGTGCATCAGCGTCTTTGACGCGGAGGGCAAGCTCACCACCACGGCGGACATCGGCGGCGGCTGTCTGATCCACAATATCAGCGACAATGCGCTCACCAAGCTGTATCAGCGCGCGCTGAGCCAGGGCGGCGAGTATTTCCACCGCGCGGGGCTTGCCGGTTTTCAGAACGGCGAGACGCGCCCGCTTTTCGCAGGCGGCAACTACCATGTGCGCGACCGTCTCCTGTATGCAACAGTGCGGGATACGTCGCGCGGCGTGCTGATCCTGCTGTTTGACAGCGCGGTCACGCCGGTCAATATGATCAAGGGCGCGCTGATGCTGCAGCTGATGCTGGTCACGCTCACAATGACCGTGATTGCCTGCTTTGTTGCCAACTCGCTTGCCAAGCGGCTGTCCCGTCCGATCACGGATGTGAACCGCGCGGCAAAGCAGCTGACGGCGGGGGTCTACGACGTGCAGTTTGACGGCGACGGCTACCGCGAGATCGTGGAGCTGTCCGACACGCTGAACCGCACGGCAGAGGAGCTGGCGCGCACCGACAAGATGCAGAAGGAGCTCATCGCCAATATTTCGCACGATCTGCGCACGCCGCTGACCATGATCACCGGCTACTGCGAGATGATGCGGGACATCGAGGGCGAGAACACGCCCGAAAATATGCAGGTCGTGTTGGACGAGACCGCGCGGCTGACCTCGCTTGTGAACGATCTGGTTGATCTGTCCAAGTACCAGAGCGGCGCGGGTCCGAAGGTGGAGATCGAGCACATTGACCTGGACGCGCTCCTCGCGGAGGTCATCGACCGCTACCGCAAGCTGATGGCAGGCAAGGGCTATACCTTCGTCTATGAGAGCGTGGGGCAGCGGTTTGCCGACTTTGACAAGAAGCGCATTCTGCAGGTCATCTACAACCTCATCAACAATGCGATCAACTACGCGGGCGACGATAAGACCGTCATCGTGCGGCTGTGCGATGCGGCGGACGGTCGTGCGCGAGTCGAGGTCATCGACCATGGCGAGGGCATCGACAAGGAGAACCTGCCCTACATTTTTGACCGTTATTATAAGGTAGACAAGGTGCACAAGCGTGCCGTCACCGGCACGGGGCTCGGGCTTTCCATCGTGAAGAATATTCTCACCGCGCAGGGCGCGCCGTTCGGCGTGACCAGCGAGGTCGGCAAGGGAAGTACGTTCTACTTTGAACTGTAAAAACCAAAAAAGGCGCGCAAGCGCCTTTTTCGGTTGGTAAAGCGCGCCGCAATTCCGTAGGGCGCCGTCTGTCTCCGCCGGATTTATGCAGGCTTCCCTTGGGGGAAGGCTGTATTTTGATGGATGCGTACCACATCCCCATCTTCCGCATATACTTTCCCTGTAAACCACCATAAGGAGGAAACAGGATGAACGCGACCTACTTTCCCGGGGCGAACACGGGGCTCGGCTTTGTCAACCGATTTGACGGCATCGTGCCGCCGTGGGCAAAGCCGCATTATACTTATGTGCTGAAAGGCGGACCCGGCGTCGGCAAGAGCACGCTGATGCGCAAGGTTGCCGCGCGCGCAGCTGCCAAGGGGTACACCGTGGAGGAATTCCGCTGTGCCAGCGACCCCGACAGCTTTGATGCAGTGCGCGTGGCGGAGCTGCGCGTCGTGCTGCTCGACGGCACCGCGCCGCATTCGATTGACCCGGTCATCCCCGGCGCGCGTGACGAGGTGATCGACCTCGGGCATTTTCTGCGGCACGAGGAATTCATGCGCGAGGCGGACAGACTGCGCGCCCGCTTTGCAGCCAACAAAGCCCACTATGCCCGCGCCTATGCCTGCCTCGCCGCCGCCCGCGCACTCACGGTACAGGCGACCGATGCGGCGGCGGAGGCGCTGGATATGCCCGCCGTGCGCAAGGCGCTTGCGCCGCTCTTTGCCGGAGAGACGGTTGGCGACAGCCGCCGTCTGTTTGCCGTCTCCGCCACGCCGCGCGGCGTTATTGACCGTACCGACACGCTGGAGCTTGTCGGCGTGCGGCGCTACGGCGGCGCGGCGGGGGATGCGATCCTGCGCGAGGCGGCGCGGATGGCAAAGGGCAGGGCGGTCACGCTGCTCGGCGGCTTTGTGATGCCCGAGGTGCCGCGCTGCATCCGGCTGCATGCCGCCGCCGTCACGCTCTGCGGCGATGAGCAGCCCACCGAGGCGGCAACCGCCTTTCTCAAAGCGCCGCTGCCCGACTTCGTCGCCTACGCCAAGGCGGAGAGCGACAACCTCGTTGCCCGCGCGGTCGAGGAGCTGTCCGCCTGCCTCGCCGTCCACGACGAGATCGAGGCGATCTACCGTCCCTTTGTCAACTATGACCGCGTGAACGCCGAGAGCGACGCGCTCCTTGCCCGTATCGGTCTATAAAAAGTACCGCCCGCCGGATTTCCCGGCGGGCGGTAGTTTCATTTGATTTTATTCCGCTGTCAGCGCGCCGCAGGCGTAGCTGAGTTCGCCGTTCCGGATGTACAGCGTCATCGGCAAGGCGGCAAAGTCGGCTTCGTGCGCGCCGTCCGCGTCCATGCCGGTCAGAATCGGGCAGCCGGTGAAGCGGAGCGCCGCATGCCCGTCAAGCGTCACGACCTCGTGCGGCGCGTCGATGCGGAAGGTGATCTCGCCGTCCGTCCGATAGGGCTTGCCGTCCGCGCCGAAGAAGGCGGCGAGGGCGTCAAATTCCCGTGCGTCGAGGCTGGCCGTCTGCCCGTCCGGCAGGGTGAAGGCAAGCCGATAGGGCGCGGAAAGTGTTGCCGCTGCGGCAGGTGTCGGCAGCGGGAGCTCGCGCCAGCCGTCCGCATCCTGCACGGCGCATTGCAGCGCCATGTCCCAAAGCTGCCCCCATACGATCACGACAGCGTCCCGCCCGTCGCCGAGGTCGAGCGCCTGCATGTCCGCGCCCTCGTAGCGGGCGGGATCGCATGCGCCGAGGCAAAGCACAACCGCATTGTCCGCCGTGAGGAACGGGATGCCGTCCTCGGTCAGCCACAGCGCAACAACCTTGTCGTTGCCGTCGCCCGCCGTGTCGCCGCTGACGGACGGCAGCGCCTGCTCGGCATCCCCATCCGCAAGTGCCGCCGCAAGCAGCTCTGCGAGATCGGAATTTGCAAGGTCGGGGAACGCGCTGTGCACCGTGACTTCTTCGGGCGCGTCCGCACCGACGTATACCAGACTGTAGCGGACATAGACCGTGCCGTCGGGGCACGGCGCGGCGAAAATACCGCCGAACG
The DNA here is from genome assembly GCA_003343845.1 of Oscillospiraceae bacterium. Lineage (GTDB taxonomy): Bacteria > Bacillota > Clostridia > Oscillospirales > CAG-272 > UMGS902. The sequence continues at coordinate 15,085 of QAKK01000013.1, read as the reverse complement.
GCGTGTGCGTCACCTCGCCTGCGGCGCTGCACGGCACATCATATTCCGCCGACAGTTCCTGCCCGAGACGGTTGACCACCGTCCGCGTCACGCTGACACCGACAGCACCGTCCGGCACGGACAAACGCAGCGTCGTACCCCATGCGGCAAGCCCGCTTTCGGGTGAAACCATAGGCTCGGTGGATGCGGCGGATGTTGACAGCTCTGTGGATGCGGTCGCTGTTTGATTCGGGTGTGTAGTTTCATTTCCGCATCCCGCAAAAGCGAAAATGCAAATCAAGATGATGCCGATGATCATAACCCGGTATCGCTTGCTGTGTACCATAACAATCTCCTTTACGATGCTTGAAATGCTCTTTGCTTATCTGATACGATGCAAAACGGGGATTTTGGACACGTTTCGCAAATTATTTTTGAATGGGGATGGCTTCGACGCTTTCGGCGAGGCGGATCAGGTCTTCTTCGGCCAGAAAAGCCGAGAGGAAAAATGCCGTGTTGTCGGGAAGAACCCATAATACCGAATTGGCGGTATTTTCATCGTGCGAAAGGAGAAAGTCTGCATCGATTCCGTTGACCTTGGTTGGTGTCAACTCGGAATAGGTCATGTCAAACAGCCAGAACTGCTCATCGGCATTATGTGCATATTTGAATTTCAGAAACCGTCCCTTGCTGTCTTTGTATACCTTTGCAACCATGCCGTTGTCTTCTTTTTCAAAAAACAGGGTATAACCGTCGGGTATTGAGGGCAGCTCGTATCGCACGGTCGGTTCGCTCGGAGGCTCGGCAGTCTCATATTTGTAGGCAAAGTATGATGAATTGTAAAGCCATTTGATCCAACCGATGAACTCTGCCCGCGCCTTGACATCAAGCATCAACCAGGCGCTGCCCGAAATCAGCATGACAAGCAGAATCGCCGCCGTGTATCGTACAAAGGTGCGCAGGGCGGTGAAATTCGCTTTTCGGTTCAGCTTCTCGATTTTTTGATCGAATTGTGCCGAAAAAACATGCGGCTCTTCAGCGTCGCAGGTGCTTTCAAAAAACTGTACATAGACTTCGCCGGATTGCAGCGCCGCCTCGCGAAGCATGGATTCCGAAATCATCGCTTGCTTCCTCCGTTTTCGTACAGATTTTTCAGATTCTGTTTTGCCCGCTGATCGGCTTTTTGCGCACAGAACAGGGAAATGCCCAGCATTTTTGCGATTTCATGCAAATTGTAGCCGTGTACATATTTCAGCCAGATGATCTGCCGCTGCAAATCGGGGAGACGCAGGATGCAGTCGGCGAGAAAATTTTCGCATGCGGGCATCTGCACTTCGTTTATCGCGTCTTCATATGCGCATTCGGGGTGCCGTCCCCGCGCGCGGAGCATATCTGTGACGCGGTTGTCGACGATGGTGACGACCAGCTGCTTTGTCCGCGGGTCATCCGGGTCGATTTTCCGGATGTTTTCCGCGATTTTGACAAATGCATGGTGTACGGCATCTTCGGCATCTGCGGTGTGGTGCAGCCGCGCATAGGCGACATGATACATCAGCCCGCGATAGGTATTGTATATTTGTTCAAACGCAGATTTGTCCGTATCGGACGAAATCATTTGCAGATAGATCAGCATGCGGAGTTCCTCTTTTGCAGTGGTGCCCTTGTCGATCGAGGGTATCTAAAGCGTACCAAACTGTTCCGTCTTTGTCAAGTCTTATGTTGCGTCCGGCGGCTTCCGATGCTTTTTGCTGTTGACTTCTTCCGCAGTTTCATATATAATAGCTGTGTTTACACATGGGGGAAGACTATGAAGACTGTCAAGCGCTTTTGCGCGTACTACAAGCCGTATATCGGGCTGTTTTGCCTGGACATGCTCTGTGCGCTCGGCGTGGCGCTCTGCAATCTGTTTTATCCGAAGCTGACCGGCATCATCATCGATGATTTCATTCCGGATCAAAACGTGCGCGCCATCCTGATCCTTGCCGCCGTGCTGGTGGCGCTCTATTTCCTCAAAAAGCTGATGAACGCGTTCATCCAGGACTACGGCCACCGCATGGCGACCGATATGCAGGCGGACATGCGCCGTGATCTGTTTGACCACATCGAGCGGCTGCCGTTTTCCTATTTTGACGACAACAAGACCGGTGCGCTGATCTCGCGCATCGTCGGCGACCTGCTCGACGTGTCGGAGTTGGCGCACCACGGTCCCGAGGATCTGTTTCTCTCCATCGTGCTGCTGATCGGCTCGTTTATTCTGATGGCGCAGGTCAATTTGTGGCTCACGGTTATTATCTTCGCCTTTGTCCCGGTGATGATCGTCTTCGCCATGCACATGCGGAAGAAGATGAGCAAAGAGTTCCGCGCGATGCGCGTGGAGAACGCCGTCATCAACGCCGCGATCGAGAACAGCCTGACCGGCGTGCGCGTCACCAAGGCGTATGTCGCGAAGGACTATGAGGAGAAGAAATTCGCCGCCGTGACCGACGACTATGTTGCCGTGCGCCGCCGTGCGCTGCACGCGATGGCGCAGTTCCACAGCGGCTCGACCTTCATGTTCGATTTGCTCAAGCTGCTCACGCTGGTGTCCGGCGGGCTCTTCTGCATCTATGGGAAGATCACGCCCGGCAGCTTTGCGGCGTTCCTCATCTATGTCAATGTCTTCACCGACCCGATCAACCGCATCGTCAACTTCGTCGAGCAGTTCCAAAACGGCATGAGCGGCTTTGAGCGCTTCTGCACGATCATGGATACGCCGGTCGAGGCGGACACGCCGGGGGCTGTTCCGCTCGGCGAGGTACACGGCGACATCGCGTTTGAACACGTCAATTTCCGCTACGGCACGTCGCGCGAGATTCTGCACGACCTGTCCTTCAACATCAAAGCCGGGCACACGCTGGCGCTGGTCGGCCCGTCCGGCGGCGGCAAGTCCACCATCTGCAATATCATTCCGCGCTTCTATGAGATCGAGGGCGGGCGCGTCACCATCGACGGGCGCGACATCCGCACGCTCACGCTGGACTCGCTGCGCCGCGGCGTCGGCATCGTCTCGCAGGACGTCTTCCTGTTCGACTCCACCGTCCGCGACAACATCACCTACGGCGCGGGCGAGGTCAGCGAGGAAGAACTGATCTCCGCCGCGAAGCGCGCCAACATCCACGACTACATCATGACGCTGCCCGACGGCTACGATACGCAGGTCGGCGAGCGCGGCGTCAAGCTCTCGGGCGGGCAGAAGCAGCGTATCGCGATCGCGCGCGTCTTTCTCAAGAACCCGAAGATTCTGATCCTCGACGAAGCGACCAGCGCCCTCGACAACGCCACCGAAAAGCTGATCACCGAAAGCCTCGACGCGCTCTGCGTCGGGCGCACCACCATTGTCGTTGCGCACCGCCTTTCCACGGTCAAGCGCGCGGATGAGATCATCGTCATGACCGACGAGGGCATCCACGAGCGCGGCACGCATGCCGAGCTGATGGCACAGAACGGCATCTATAAGGAGCTGTACGAATACCAGTTCCGTACCTAAGAGATTCAAACACAGGAGATATACAGTTATGGCAGAACGAGTTGAACCCCGCACCCTGCAGGGGACGATGGAATTGCTTCCCCCCGATCAGATTCTTTTCAACCGCATGTACGACACCATCCGCGGCGTGTATGAGAGCTTCGGCTTTCTGCCGCTTGACACCCCGGTGCTGGAATACGCCTCGGTGCTGCTCGCCAAGGCGGGCGGCGAGACCGAGAAGCAGATTTACCGCTTCACCAAGGGCGATGCCGATCTGGCGATGCGCTTTGACCTCACCGTGCCTCTGGCGCGCTATGTTGCGCAGCACAAGGCGGATCTGGTCTTCCCGTTCAAACGCTATCAGATGAGCAAGGTCTACCGCGGCGAGCGCCCGCAGAAGGGACGCTTCCGCGAGTTCTACCAGTGCGACATCGACATCATCGGCGCAGAGTCGCTCGACCTCATGTATGATGCCGAGATGCCCGCCGTCATTTACAACGTGTTCACCAAGCTGGCGTTCGGTGATTTCGTCATCCGCATCAACAACCGCAAGGTGCTCAACGGCTTCTTCGCCTCGCTCGGCTTTGCCGAGAAGATCGGCGACATCCTGCGCACCATTGATAAGCTGGAGAAGATCGGCGCGGACAAGGTGCGCGCGGAGCTTGCGGAATACGGCGTTGCCGGTGACGCGGCGGACAAGATTCTCGCCTTTATCGGCATCGGCGGCAGCAATGACGAAGTGCTTGCGGCGCTGCGCGCACTCGACTGTGACGACGCGACCTTCCGCGAGGGCGTGGAGGAGCTTGACAAGGTGGTGCACTATGCCTACCTCTACGGCATCCCGGAGAAGAACATCGCCATTGACCTGACCATCGCCCGCGGGCTGGACTATTACACCGGCACGGTCTATGAGACCAAGCTGGTGGACTACCCCACGCTCGGCAGCGTCTGCTCGGGCGGGCGGTATGACAACCTCACCGGGTACTACACCGACGACCACATGCCCGGCATCGGCATTTCGATCGGCTTGACCCGTCTGTTCTCGCAGCTGCGCGCCGCCGAGATCATCACGGACACGAAAAAGAGTCTCTGCGATGTCCTCTTTGTCCCCACCGACAAGGCGCATATGGACTTCGTGCTGGGGAGCGCTGCCGAAATGCGCGCGGCAGGGTTGAACGTGGATGTGTATTGCCTTGATAAGGGCATGAAGCCGAAAATGAAGTTTGCCAACCGCAGCGGCATCCCCTATGTCGCGCTCGTCGGCGAGGACGAGGCGGCGGCAGGCAAGCTGACGCTGAAGAACATGGAGACCGGCGAGCAGGAGCTGCTCGACGTCTACGCCGCAATCGAAAAGATCAATAAATAAGAAATTATAAGGATAAAAAGAACGCCTTCCCGGATGGGAAGGCGTTCTTTGCATGATTCTTTTGCAGGGACAACTTTGGCTTCCCCAACGGGGAAGGCTTTGTTAGATGCACATGGTAATGCGGCGGGCGATCGTGAATCGCCCCTACAGGATAGCAAAGAATTTTTACATCCCGGTAGGGGTCGGCGCCTCGACGACCCGCTTCTTGAATTTCTCAGTCCTCGTTTTTCATATGGACATCGAGCTGATTGAACGGGATCTCAATGCCGACCGTGTCAAAGGCTTTCTTCATATTGGTGTTGAGATCAAAGTAGAGCGTCCAGTAGTCACCGGCATTGCACCAGGCGCGCGCCGTATAGGTTAGGGCGCTTGCGTCCTGACTGAGCAGACCGACAAAGGGCGCGGGATCCTTCAGCACCAGCGGGTTTGCCTCGACGACTGTGCGCATCACTTTTTCCGCCTTGTCGAGATCGGTGGTGTAGGCGACCGAGAAGGTCATATCCACGCGGCGGCGCTCCTCCATGCTGTAGTTGACGACCGTTGCGTTTGAGAGTGTGCCGTTGGGAATGGTAATGGTCTTGTTGTCCGGCGTGCGGAGCACGGTGTAGAATACGCCGATCTCCTTGACCGTACCGCTGTCGGTGTGGTTGTCGATGTAGTCGCCGACCTTGAAGGGGCGGAAGAACAGGATCATCATGCCGCCCACCAGATTGGACAGGCTGCCCTGCATGGCAAGACCGATGGCAACGCCGGCGGTGCCGATGACCGAGGCGAGCGCCGTGCCGTTGATGCCGAGGATTGATGCGGCGATGATGACGATCAGCACTTTTAAGCCGATACTGATGAATGAGCTGATAAAGCTGCGCGCACTGTCGTCCATATGCTGAAAATGCTTGCTGCGGTGGATCAATTTTGAAATCTTGCCCGACAGCTTGAAGCCGATCAGGACAAAGACGATCGCGCAGATCGCCGAGAAGAGCAGGTTGATGCCGCCCGTGGCGATAAAGGACTTGATGGTGTTCAGAATTTCCATGACTGCCTCCGAAAATAACAGGATGACATGATTATATATGATGCGGCGAAAAAAGTCAAGCCGTGCGCGCCGTACCTTCGGATTGAAAATGCAGCGCGTGTCTTGCATTTGTCACCGAAAAACTTGACAATTTCACCGAGCGTGGATTTGCCTATGGCAATCCGGTGTGTAATATTGTATAATAAATCTACACGATTCTACATGTACATGACCGGAGGAAAAAGTATGAAAAAATGGCTTGCATGCATGCTTGCCGCGGCGGCGCTGTGCAGCGTTTTGCCCGTATACGCGGCGGGCGGGCTGATCTCACCCGCACCGACGGCATCTGCGGCGCGCCCGACCGCGGGCGGCGCAGCCGACGCGCTGTACGCGCTCGGACTCGTCGGCGGCTACGGGAAGAATGCGGACGGCAGTGTGAATTTCGCGCTCGGCGACAAGCTGACGCGCGCACAGGCGTTCGTCCTCGTGGTGCGCTTTGTCGGCGCGGAGAAGGACGCAACGCTGAGCGTGCAGAGCCACCCGTTCACCGACGTGCCCGCATGGGCGAACCCCTATATCGGCTACGTCTATGCAAACGGTATCACCAAGGGCGTGAGCGAGACGAGGTTTGACCCCGACACCCCGGTGTCGGAGGCGGCGTTCCTCACGATCATGCTGCGCGTGCTCGGCTACAACGACGGCGCGGGCGACTTCAAGTGGGACGATCCCTATACGCTGGCACAGTCGGTCGGCATTGTGGATGCAAAGGCGGACACGTTCAACCGCGGCAGCGCGTTTGTCATCTGCTACCGTGCGCTGACCGCGACGGTCAAGAGCGGGAACAGCATTGCGGAGCAGCTGATCGCCAAGGGCGTCTTCACGAAGGAAACCTATGATAAGGCGATGAATCCCGGCGACGATACACCGATCGTCATTCCCGGCGAATCGACGCTGAAGACGGTGATCACCCCGATCGCCGAGCTGAACACCAAGGGCGAGGACGGCGACCATGCGGACGACGACTTCAACACCGCGTCGGTGGAGGCGGACTTCCGCACGAAGACGGAGCTGACGGTGGCAAAGACCGGGCAGACCCGTTATCAAAATGCGTGGTATCCGCGCGTGAAAAAGGTGCGGGACGACCTCTATCTCCTCTTGTATCACTACGGCGAGCTGGGGCTGCATATGTACTATGCGACCAGCCGCGACGGCGTCAATTGGAATACGCCGCAGGTGCTCTACAGAGGGCAGGACCACATGTTCACCTATACCGAGCCTGCCAAGAACGGCGATACCTCTCTCGTCGGCAAGACGCAGAACTATGCCGCTGTCAACCCCGATGCCGTCGTGCTGGAAAACGGCGAAATTCTCTGTGTATTTGCCGAGCGCGCGCCCAGCGGCTACCGCATTTATGCCGATCTGTGCGGGCTGTTCCTTCTGCGCGGCAAGGTGACGGCGAGCGGCGGGATCCAGTGGTCGAAGCCGACGAAGATCTACACCGGGCAGGTCTGGGAGCCCGGCATCCAGCAGCGTTCGGACGGCACGGTTGAGGTGTATTTCACGCAGATCGCGCCCTATATCGACCTCTACGGCTTTGATGCCGAGAAGCGCTCGGCGGGCGTCGGTCTGATTGTTTCGGGGGATAACGGCTACAGCTGGACACCGAACATTCAGGCAGGCGATACGAACCATTACCGCGCGACCACCGTCGTGCAGACTGCGCTTGGCAATAAGGTCGGACCGGACGGGGTCTCGCACCCCTATTTCGGCGGGCAGATGCCCGTCCCGGTCGAGCTGTACAACGGCAAAACGCTGCTTGTCTATGAAATTCAGGATCTGAATCTGAAATTCTGGGGCTCGTATGCGACGAGCGGGGAGAACGGTGTGTGGCGCGCACTGGACCTCGAGGAGGTCGGTCCCGATACGCTGAGTGAAACGGTTTATTCGGTCGGCTCGCCCTATGTCACGCGCTTTAAGTCCGGCGAGACCTACATGGTGTACAACAAGGGCGCGCGGCTCTACGGCAGGCTCGGCAAGCCGGACGGCACCGCGTTTGCAAACAAGGATTTTCAGACGATGGAGGCGGTCGGCATCTGGGGCTCGGTCAGCCCGGTCGGCAGCCATGCCGTGATTGCCGCCAACCAGCATAAGACCGCAGACGGCAATTCCGGGCTGATGCTGGTGCGCGAATATCTCAACCATCGCATCAACGCACCGAAGACCGCCGTCACTGTGGACGGGTACACGAACGATTGGGACGATATTGAAAATACCGATGCGCTCTTTGTCGGCAGCGCGTCACAGGCACAGATGACGCTGCGCGCCGCGCACGACGACGAGAATGTTTACTTCCTCCTGTCGCGGTCGGATTACTTCCTGCAGGACGGCGATACGATGACGGTCTGCATCGCGGCAGGCGCGGCGGCGGATTACCGCGTTACGGTCGGCGTCGACGGCATCCGCTCAATCGAATATTTTGCAAACGGTGTAAAGCAGCAGAGGCTCACGGGCGGCAAAGCGGCGGTCAAGGTACTCGGCACCGTCGGGAACAACGACGACCGCGACGAGGGCTATGTCGCCGAGATTGCGATCCCGAAAGCGCTTGTCGGTCTTACCGGCGCAAAGTGCTTCAAGGTGCGCCCCGCGCTCGTCAATGCGGACGGCAGCGGTCCGATCGGAGACACGCTCACCGGCGTCTCCGCGTTCTCGACCGCGCTCTGGCCCGAAATCATTCTCGACTGAATGAAAAAATCCGAAGTCTTTTTCAAAGGCTTCGGATTTTTGTTTTGCGCAAAGTTAGGAACCGTGAAATTTTGTCCAAAAATACGTTTGAATTTGGCTTGTTGTGTGTGCAATATTGTGCTAAACTAAATATAGTACACAAGCGGAGACGCAGACTCTCCGCTGACAAGGAGGATTCCCTTTATGCGCAAGACATTATTATTCATTCTTTCGCTCCTGATCTGCGCGGTGCTTTGCACGGCGGCGGCTTTTGCCGCAGAGCAGACCGTCTATGTGAAGGACGGCGGTACGGGCGACGGCACGAGCGCGGCAAGCCCGCTCGGCACGCTGAATGCGGCGGTTTCGGCACTGGGCGGCAAGGGCGGCACGATCGTTGCCTGCGGCGACGTGACGGTCAACGCGATCACCACCATCCCCGAGCAGAACGGCGACTTCATGCTGACTTCTGCAAACGGCGGCAGACTGCTGCAGGGCAACCGCATTCAGCTCGGCAAGAACACGAACGACAATACTTTCACCTTTGATCTGCCGATCGTGATGACAAAGACCTACCCGGTCTTCATCTTCGGCGGCTTCAACAGCGTGCATTTCACCGACAAGTGCGTCGTTACCAACAACGGCGCAAACGGCAGCCTGCATTTCATGGGCGGCGTGCTGGCGGCAAGCGGCACGGCAAATGCCGCCCTCGTCACCGAACTGCCGTATTCGATCACGGTGGACGGCGGCGACTTCTGCATGTTCTCCGCCGGTACCTACAGAAGCTCTGTTACCGCGCCGGTCGGCTCCATCGCTGCGCCCGTCACCATTACGATCAACGGCGGTACGTTCGGCAAGGCAGGCAGCTACGACCTCACCACCAACAACAAGAATTACTGGGATGTCAGCATCGCGGACGGCTTAATCCTCGCGGATGATGCGACGCTGAACATCACCGGCGGCACGTTCAACGCGCCGATCTTTGCGCAGGGAAGACTGGACAATGTACCTGCAACGGCATCCGAGACCTCCGCGCTGACCGCGTCGGACAGAAAGTATTATGCGGCAGACGGCGATATCCGGATCAACATCACGGGCGGTACCTTCAACGGCGGGCTCATCAGCGCGTACTACACGCAGGCGGGCTACACGCAGATGCTACGCGGCAGCTTTGATGTGACCATCGGCGCAGGCGCAACCTTTGCGGCGGGCACGGTGATCGATGCAACGCAGGTCAAGGCGTATGCGGGATCGGATAAGAAAGCGACGCTGACCTATCCCGCAGGCGCGGGCATCACGGCAAAACGCTTTGACGTGGTCAACGGCAGGGCGCAGACCTATGAAGAGCCGCTGCGCGTCGCGTTCATCGGCGACAGCATCACCGAGGGCTATTTCAACGCGGTCAAGGATCGCCTCACGCAGGCGTATCCCGCGCAATTCCACAAACTTGCCGAGGCGGACGGCAAGGAGATCATTGTCTCCAACTACGGCGTCTCCGCGTCCGGCTTTCTCCCCAGCACCAAGCGCGACTATATGAAGATGCTGGCATATCCGCTGGTCATGGAGGAGTGCGACGCGACGTACTATGTCATCGCGATGGGCACGAACGATGCCGCCGCCATCGGCGGCACGAACGGCGCACTTCAGAGGTTTGAGACCAATTATCGCAGCATCTGTGAGATGCTCGGCAAAAAGGCGGACACCAAGTGCGTCTATATCACCAATGCGATCTACCGCAAGACCTCGAATGCGGTGAACGATCTGCGTGCATCGGCGGTACTGCACCCCGCGCAGGAGCGCATCGCGCGTGAACTTGCGGCAAAGGATCCGGGCAAGTATGACTTTATCAACCTTTATCAGCTGACCTATGCCGATGCCAAGAGCGGCGCGCTGTTTGCGGGTTCGAGTGAGAATCTGCATCCGGCGACGAGCGGTTACGGCATTATGGCAAAGAAGCTGTATGACGCGATCCTCTGCGGCGGTGCCAAGGAGGCTGCAGGCTTTTACATGACCGATGTCTATGTTTCGGACAAGGGCAGCATCAACGGCGCGGGCACGGCGGACAGCCCCATCTCGAACTTCGCCGTTGCGATGGACAAGTTTGCCCCCGGCGCGGATGTCACCCTCCATGTGGTCGGCACATGGACGCTCGGCGGCAACTTCTTCTCCTCGATGAACCCCTCGCATCTGACCATCGTCGGTGAAGGCACGGATGCGGTGCTCAGCGTTTCGGGCGATACCTTCAAGCTCGGCAGCAATATGAAGATCGACAACATCACGCTGAAGTCTGCCAAGTCCGGCGGCACCTATATCATCGGCTGCTATAACGATTTGGAGATCACGGCAAGCGTCAAGACCACGGGCACCTGGAATTTCTATGCGGGCTACAATGTCTTTACGCGCGCAGAGGCAGCCGCTGCAACCGCGACTGCCTATGACACGGTGGCGAGCGCATCTTCGGACCGCAACTGCACCATCAGGATTGAGAGCGGCGCCTGGACCGGCTTTGCAGGCGGCAACCGCCGCTTTGCAGGCGGTGCTCCCATCGGCACATACAGCGGCAACATGACGCTGACTGTCGGCACGGGCGCGACCATCACCGGGACGGATTATATCGGTGTCTGCGGCGCAAACTACCTCACAGGCTCTGTTGTTGCCGACATCCGGGCAACTGGCAGCACGCTGCCCGACTATATGACCACCGGCACGCTTTCCGGCGTCACCTATGATGCGGCAAACAACACGGGCAGCATCATCCGCGGCGATGTGCCGACGGGCGACCTGGACAGAAACGGCGTGATCGACATCCGCGATGCTCTCATCATGCTGCGCTGCGTGCTGGACGGCGAGTTCCCCTACGGCAGCGTCTACAACGGTAAGACGCAGGTCACGCTGACCGATGTCCTGTGGCTGTTTGCGCAAATCGCAAAATAACCGAATTTCATAATATTTCACAAAAGAGCCGCTTGCGGCTCTTTTGCTTTGTGTGCAAAATGTTATAAAACTCAGGCGGTTTTTACATGCGATTCCTGTTGAGGAGACTGCCTGCAGGTGGTACAATGAAAGCAGAATGAATACGGGGGTTTTGATATGCGCAATCTGAAAATCGCAGTACGTCTGCTTGTGCTGCTTTGCTTTGCGGCGGCGCTGCTCTGCACGGCGGCGGCAGCCGACCGCACGGTCTACGTCTCGGCGACCGGGAAGGGGGACGGCACGAGTGCCGCAGCGCCGTTCGGCTCACTCGGCACGGCGATAGGCGCGCTGGACGGCAAGGGCGGCACGGTTGTTTTCGTCTCGCCGATCACGCTGTCTTCGGCATATACCGTGCCGGAGCAGAGCGGTGATCTGACCTTTACGGCAGAAGGGGACGGCTGCCTGAACCTTTCGGGAAATCTCTCCTTCGCGAAGAACACAAACGACAATACGATCACGCTGGATCTGCCCATCACGGCAAGCGGCTCACGGGTCATTTTCGGCGGCTTCAACAGCCTGCACTTCACAGAGAAGTGCGAAATGACGACCGCGATCGACTTTTTCGGCGGCGTAAGCGCGCCGGAGGGGACGGGTGACGTCACAAAATATGAGGAGCAGAACCGTGCGCTGAACGCAAAGTGCGTCACCGAGCTGCCCTATTCCATCACGGTGGACAACGGCAATTTTGCCACCTTCGCGGGCGGCAACCGCCGCACAAACCTCAACTGTCTGTACGGCTCGATCGCCGCACCGATCACCATTACGATAAACGGCGGCACGTTCGGGCGTGAAGTCTCCTTCAAGCAGACTTCGTTGAATAAGAACGACAATGCGATCAGCGTCTCCGGCATGGGCATCCTTGCCGACGACGCCACGCTCACCATCACGGGCGGCAGATTCCGCGCGCCGGTCTATGTCATCGGTCGCAGCGGCGTTGCCAGCTCGCGCGCGGGCGGCTGCTCGGCGCTCACCAGGTCCGACCGCAGGTATTATGCGATGGACGGCGACATCACGGTGAACATCACGGGCGGCACCTTCGAGGGCTTTGAGATCAGCGCGTATCAGACCGGCACCGGGCTGACGCAGGTGCTGCGCGGCAACTTCAGCGTCAATATCACAAGCGGCGCGACCTTTGCTGCCGGCACGGTGATCGACGCAACGCAGGTCAAGGCGTACAGCGGCGAGAGCAAGAAGGCAACGCTGACCTTTCCCGCGTCGATGAACATCGTCCCCAAGCGCTTTGACGCGGTCAACGGCAGGACGCAGACCTATGAAGAGCCGCTGCGCATCGCCTGCATCGGTGACAGCATCACGCAGGGCACGGGTGCGGGCAGCGGCGCATGGGATTTTGAAACCAAGGCATATCCGGCGCGTTTGCTCGAGCTGATCGAGAAAAACGGCGGCGAGGCGATCCTCGGCAACTACGGCATCGGCGGCGCTACCGTCATGCCGACCAACAACATCTGGTACAACGATATGCTGAACTTCAGGCTGACGCGCGAGGAATGCGATGCGGACTGGTTCATCATCGGGCTCGGGACCAACGATGCCTACAACACGATGGTTACCGACGGGCAGCACGCACGTTTTGAGGAGATGTACACCGCCTTTGTCAAAGGCTACGGCGATCTTGCAACCACGAAGAAGGTGTTCACCACCAGCGCGCTCTATCGCTCGATCAAGAAGGGATCGCAGCGCCAGTCGGTGCTCGGCGCGGTGGATGTGCGCGCCATGCAGCGCCGCGTGACCGGAACGCTGGCACAGCAGAGCGACAAGTATGTCTTTGTCGACCTTTATGCGCTCACCTTTGCGGCGGCGGCACAGGTTGACATCAAGGGCGCGGCGGGCGCGCTGCTGTCCGGCGACATGCTCCATCCGCATGCGGCGGGCTATCAGAATGTGTATGCCCCTGCGATCTACAATGCGATCTTCAACGGCGTGACCGAGGTTGAAGGCTTCAGCACGCTGGATACGGTCTATGTTTCAAATACCGGCAGAATTGACGGCGCGGGCACAGCGGATGACCCCATCAGCTATATTGAGGCTGCCATCGCGCGTCTGCGCCCCGGTGCGGACGCCGAGGTACGTGTCATCGGCACGCAGACCGTCAGCACCTGGCTCACCGCGCCCGATGATCTGAAGAGTATCCGTTTTGTCGGCGTCGGCAGCGATGCGACGCTTGCGCTGGACACATACGGCAAAATGATCCGCTTCCGCACGGACGCAGCGATAGACAACCTCAAGCTGAACTACACCGGCTCGGGCGCGCTGTTCGTCACCTGCAACTATCACAATGTGGAGATCACCGACAGCGTGACCATACCGCGCGGCGGGGTGCTGATTGCAGGGCATGCGGTCTACGGCGGCAGCGAGGTCTACAAGGTCACGACCAATGAGGATACGCGCTACTTTGATTCCGTCGCGGCGGGCAGCAGCAATGCAGATGCCGCAATCACGGTAAGCGGTGGCACATGGAACTGGATCATCGGCGGCAACTGGCGCTGGAAGGCGTACTCGCCGATCTGCACCTACGGCGGCAACCTTGTGATGCGCATTGGCGGCAAGGCAAAGGTCACGGTCTCGAGTGACGGGCAGAGCGGCGTCTGCGGCGCAAACTATCTCACCGGCACCTCCACGCTTGTGACAGACATCAAATTTGCAGGCACGCTGCGTGACCATGCGGCGATCCGCCTCGAGGACGGCGCGGCGTTTGATGCCACGAAGAATACCGGCAGCGTCGCGGTGCAGACGACCGACGGCGGCAGTGTTTCCCGTATTCTGACGGGCGACTTTGACGGCGACGGCAACCTCAATGTGCGCGATGCGCTGACGGCAATCGGCAAACTGCTGAACGACGGCTTCACCGCTGCGGACGGTGCGCACTATTTCGGCACCGGCAAGATTTCGCTGCGTGACGTGGTCTGGCTGCTCGGCAGGATCGCGTAACAGAACCTTATATGCAAAGAAGCACGGGAAATCCGTGCTTCTTTTGTACTCTAAATGCATAAATAACGATGTTTTCACGATTCAAATTGTCTGTTTCGCTGAAATGAAGAATATTTATGCAAAACTATTGCATCTATATTCAGCTTGTGCTATACTGTGTCCATCAAACACAAACGCGACATGCGGAGGGTAAAGTCATGATTGATAAGAGCAAGATCAAGAAGGTCGTTCTCGCTTATTCGGGCGGGCTGGATACATCCATCATCATTCCGTGGCTGAAGGAGAACTACAATAACTGCGAGATCATCGCGGTCTCGGGCAACGTCGGACAGGCGGACGAGCTGGAGGGACTGGAGGAGAAGGCGCTGAAGACCGGCGCAACCAAAGTCTACATCGAGGATCTGACCGACGAGTTTGTCAACGACATCGTCATCCCGACGGTGCAGGCAGGCGCAAAGTATGAGGAATACATGCTCGGCACGTCGCTGGCGCGCCCGATCATCGGTAAGCGGCTGGCAGAGATCGCGCTTAAGGAAGGCGCAGACGCCATCTGCCACGGCTGCACCGGCAAGGGCAACGACCAGGT
>QAKK01000012.1 GCA_003343845.1 Oscillospiraceae bacterium | reverse complement strand
CCTGCGGTGTCCACCGTCTTACCGTTGTAAATGGTGTGGATATTTGCCGCTGCGGTCAGTGCCTGTGCGACTGTAAAGCTGCCGTCGGGCGAGAACTTTGTTGCGCTCGTGCCGTTGGCAAGCCCGACGCGGTAAGCATCGCGCACATAGGTATAAAACCATGCGTTCGCGGGCACGTCCGTGAAGTTGTCCTTATAGTCGCGTGCGAAGGAGAACTTGCTATCCGCCTCCTCGATGGCGGCAAAGCCATGCACCTTGCCGCGGAGCGGCGTGAGATTGAGGTTGACGGTATAGACCGTATCGGGATCTGCGGGACGGCGCGTTCCCTTGCCGATCACAACGCCGTCCTTGGTTGCCGTGTAAGGCTCGACATAGGCAAATCTGCCGCTCTGCGTATCTTTGCCCTTGTAGGCGTGATAGCAGATCCAGCCCTGCCCGTCGGTGTCGGTGACGTAGGAGGCGTGACCGCAGCCGTTGATCTTATCCGATTTTTGCAGGATCGGCACGGGGAGCTTCTCCCAGCTGCTCTTCAGCAGCGGATCGCCGCCGAGATATTTCATCTGACCGAGCTTGTACTCCGTCGTCCAGTAGCCGCTGCCGGAATAGACGATGAAGATCGAGCCGTCCGAGCCGTAGACTGCCGTACCGCCCTCAACAACCTTAGGCCACCGTTTGCCGGTCGTCTCATTGTAAGCTGCGCCGCCCATTTCCCAACTGTACTCGGGCTCGCAGATAACAGAGGACTGCCCCACCAGCGTCCAGGGGTTGGTCATCTTGATGATGTTGATCGTCTGATGGAAATCCGGGGTGTCGCGTCCTGCCTCGGTGACGTACATCAGGTAGAGCTGACCGTTGATGCGGATGTCGGTCTGCCCTGCTGCCCAGGTGTCATCGAAGTTCGGAATGTCATTTGCCTCGATCTTCTGCGGAACGTTGACCTCGCCGGTGACGGGGTTGCCCCATCTGCCGAACAGATTGTCACCGTCCAGGCACTTGATGACATACATGCGGTGCTTGGTGTTGGCGCCGTCGTCGCAGGCAATATAGCAGTACCAGCCGCCGTTGCCCGCGCCGATCTCTTCATCCGTGTAGTAGTGGATCTCGGGCGACCAGAGGTTCTTAGACCATGCCTTGCCCGTCTCTGGCGTGTAAATGGTCTTATAGGAAGCAGTCGCAAGGTCGCCGATGTTGGCTGCCCGATAGAGGTCAAGTCTCGACCCATGCGTAGCGATATAGTAGTAGTTGCCGTCATGGAAGAACAGCCACGGGTCTGCGCCGTTGGAGCGGATCGGATTTTGGAAGGACATTGTGCCGGTGATATCTGCATCCAGCGAAACCGCGTCGCCGATGTGCAGCGTGCCGGTCATCGTCCAGCCGTCCACGCCGTCTGTGCCGGTGATGTCGGTGATGTGACCGAGATCGCCGCCGTTCAGGGTCAGATCAAAGCTGCCCTTCAGCGTGCCGATGTTGTTGAGCGACGCCGCAATCGAGCCGTAAGGCGTGCCGCCGTTGATCGTCAATTTCAGGTTGCCTTCCACAAGCTGATTGTCTTTATCGATGGTCGAGCCATAGATGCCGCCGAGGAAGCTGCCGCCGTTGATGGTGACATCCGCATTGCCGACATGCGAATTCGCCGAGACAAGAACCAGTCTCTCGCGGAATTCGCCGCCGTTTACGGTCAGTCTGACATTGAAATAATTGTGACCGCCGGTGGCACTGCCGCCGCGGACGCGCTGCCATGTACCGCTGTTGATCGTGACATCCGCAGTCTGCTGCTTTTCTGCCTCGGTGAGCTCGATATCGCGGTTTGTGCCGCCCTGGATGCTGAGATAGGTCGTGGTGACCGCTGCCGCATAGGAGCACTCCACACCCTCGCCGATCACGAGCTTGTTGAGGTTGGCATAAATGCCGCCGTAATTCTTTCGGTTGACAAGGTTGATATTGTTGAACTCGGTCTCACCGCCGAGATAGAAATTGACATCGAAGAACAGCTTTGCATTATTGGTCTTTCGGTAGTCCACGTCGTCATACACCGAAGTGATCGTGATTTTGCCGGTGTTGTACTGGTTGATAAATGCACCCAGTCCGGCGATCGCCTTCACCGTGGTCTCGCCGCAGACAACAAGCGTACCGCCACGTGCCAGTGCCTTATAGGCATCCTCCATGGAGTTGCCTGCCGCGCTGAAGCTGGTGCCGTTGCCCGTACCGCTGTCGCTGATGTAGTAAACCTTATCGGTTGAAAGGGCGAAGATCGCCGCAGCCGCGCCGAGGTCGGACACCCCGAACTTGCTCTCGTCCAGGTTCAGCGTACCCATGACATTGCTGCCTTCAACCGCATATGCGCCGACCTTGCCGCCGTACAGAAGGTAGCTCAGTGTGCCCGTGACATTTCTGAAGGTCACACTGCCGACTTCGCCGCCGTTGACCGCAAGGTCAAAGGCAGCGATGGTCGTTCCGGTGGACCTGACGGTACCGACCTTACCGCTGTTGATCTCGATCTTCGCCGCCGTCGTGCCGCCGATGATTGAATTGACCTCGGCACCGTCGACGATGACGTTCATATCCGCCGCACCGCCTTTGATTGCGCCGAATGCGCCTGCGTACAGCGTGGCGGAGCCGATGATGTCGGGCTTGCCGCTCAGCTTGACATCTGCCGCAACGCTGAGCAGACCCTTGTCCGCGTTGAAAGTTGCCTTGTCTGCTGCAACAGTCAGCGATTCAAAGGCGGTTTCGCCGCCGAGCGTATAGGTACCGCTGATGTTCAGGCGTGCGCCGCTGTCGCCGCCCTTCACGACGATCTTCGCGTCGTGTACGGGCTCGGTCAGATTTTTGACGTTGATCGTGCCGAGCACAAGGATGTTGCCCCGCGTTTCGGCTGCGGTCTGCATTGCGGATGCAAAGGATGCGGGATCGGATGCGCTCATGCCGCTGCCGCTTGCGCCTTCCTTCGTATAAATGCTGGTGATGTTCTCAGCCTTGTCAAAGCTGCTGCTAAAGGAGGAAATCTGTGCTGCCGTGTAAAAATGCGCATCATAGTACAGCGTCTTTGCCTTGTTTGCCTTGGTTGCCATCTTGGCAATGGTATCGTTGACATAGGAGACCGCTGCCGTCGTGACTTCCGTGCCCGCGAGCGTGACATTTGCCGCGCCGACCACGTTGTTGACATTCAGATTGCCGATCTTGCCGCCGGTGAGACTGAGCGTTGCATTGCCCTGGAGGCGGCGCGTGAGGTCGCCTGCGGTGTACAGATCATGAATATAGCCGCCGCTGACGGTGATGTCGGTGTTCGTTGCGATCTGATGCTGGATCGAGCCGCCGTATAGACGGGTGATCTCGCCGCCGCTCACCTCGATGTGATGCGTGCCGGTGTAGACGATGCCGCCGGCAGCGCCCGAAGCCTTCTGACGCGAGCCGCCCGCAACGATGTGGAATTTGCCGCTCTTTATGGTGATGTGTGAATCGAGCGAAGCATCCACCTTGTCCTCGGGGCTCTGATAGCCGCCGACGACATAAACGCCCTCGGAGCCGGAGCCGACATTGGTCGTGACAACACCGTCTCCAAACGTGATATGGTTGTAGTTTGCCACGACGTTGAGCGTATTGGCAAACTCGATTGTGATGTTCTCAAAGGTCGTGTCGCCCTTCATGACATAGCGGAGCGCTTTGCCGAAGACAAGTTTTGCACCCGCTGCACCGTAGTCGGTCTTCGCGTCCTTGGTCGTGATGACAAAGGGAGCGCCGGGGTGCTCGACCTCATAGACGGTTGCCGGTATCTCATACGCATTGGTGATGACGATGGTACCGCCGTTGTGCGCCAGTTCGTAGGCATGGGCAAGCGTCTTGACTGCGGACGCGGCACTCTTGCCGTTTGCGCCGTCATCGCCGGTCTCCGAGTTGACATAGAAATACGCGGTGCCCTCCGCTGCCGAAATGCCGTAGAATACCGCTGCCGAGGTGAGCAGCAGGCAGACCGACATCAGTGCGAACAGGAACCGGTGACTGAATCTTCGGGTTGTTTTTCGCATGATTTCATTCTCCTCTCAACACATGTTTTGCTGTGGCTTCATTTTAGCATAAGGGTAAAACCGCCGCAACGCAAAGATTTTCACGAAATCCGGAAATTCTTTGCCACCCCGGTATTCATGCGGGTTTCGTGGTATCCGGCGTGCCATCGGCATCGGCAATCTGCTTCTTGAATTCACGCGGCGTCATGCCGCTCTCCTTGGCGAAGCGGCGGTTGAAGGTGCGGATCGAAGAGAAGCCTGCGTTGAGTGCAGCCTCTGTAATACCGGCGCCGTTTTCAATCTGCCGTTTTGCCTCAGCGACCCGCAGCGAACCGATGAAATCGGGCAGACTGACATGCAGCTTATTAGAAAATATGTAAGAAATGTAGCTGCGGCTGACATGCAGACTGTCGGCAAGCGAATCCAGGCTGATCTCCTGCATGTAATTCTCCAGGCAGTAGGCAATCAGCCGCCGCTCGGTCTCCTCCGGCGCCTTGCGGCTCTCTGTCATCCCCGTATAGGAAAAGACCTCGCCGAACAGCACGGTGAAGCAGCCGGCAAGGATCTCCCGGCGAAACGGCGACGTCGATTTATAGGTGCGGATCAGCTCCCGGATGCGCTCGGTCAGTCTGCCGCCGTGCTGTTCGGCACGGATGACCGGCGTCGTCACCGTATGGTTCTCTAAGATGGTCGCGTAAGCATCGCAATAGTAGCGCGGCACAATCAGAAGAAACGCGTCAATGTCTTCCTCGCGGTAGTAGCCGTGCAGCACGTTCGGCATGGCGATGGCAAAATCCCCTGCCGTGAGCGTATAATGCTCACCGCCGATCATCACGTCCGCATTGCCCGTGAGCAGACAGACGATTTCAATGCTGTCGTGAAAATGCGGGATCCATTGCAGGGTATGCCGCGTCCAGATATGCAGCTTGTCCACCCGGTTCTCATACGAAATATCCAAAGTACCGTCTCCTTTTTTGTACAGAATGCGCAAAAACAAAAATGATTGTGATTTTTGTCCGAAAAAGTTTTCCGCTCTGTCTTGTATTTTACCATGGTTCCTTTATAATGTAAAGTGAAAAATCAATAACTGCGGCTGCAAGGAGCAAGAACATGAAACAGTTACCAATCGAAGCAATATTAGACAAAATGACGACTGCGGAAAAGGCGAATCTCTGCGACGGCGAGGGTTCCTGGCACACGCACGGCGTGGAGCGACTCGGCATTCCCGGCGTGATGATGACCGACGGACCGCACGGTCTGCGTAAGCGCATACAGGTAAACGGCGAGTGGACGACGGTGCATTCCACCTGTCTCCCCACGGCATCGGCGCTTGCTGCCTCCTGGAACCGGGAGGTCGCCGCGCTTGCCGCAAACACCATTGCCAAGGAAGCGGTTGCCGAAAGTGTATCCGTGGTCCTCGGTCCGGGTGTGAACATGAAGCGTTCTCCGCTCTGCGGCAGAAACTTCGAGTACTTCTCGGAGGACCCGTATTTTGCGGGCGACTTCGCCGCCGCCTACATCAATGCCATGCAGGAAAACGGCGTTGGCAGCTGCATCAAGCATTTTGCCGTCAACAATCAGGAGACCCGCCGCTTCACGGTGTCGGCAAATGTCGCCGCGCGCCCGCTGCACGAGATCTACCTGCGCGCCTTTGAAATCGCGATCGAGCGCGCAAAGCCCGAGGCGATCATGGAGTCCTACAACCGTATCAACGGCAAACATGCCGCCGAAAGCCGCTGGCTGCTCGACGACCTGCTCCGGAAAAAGTGGGGCTTTGAAGGCGTAGTCATGAGCGACTGGAACGCGGTCAACGACCGTGTTGCCTCACTGGAAGCCGGGTTGGATCTCGAAATGCCGACCAGCCACGGCAGCGGCAGAGACTACATTCTGAGCGCGCTTGCGAGCGGCAGGATCGACGAGGTGCTGCTGGACCGTTCGGCACGCCGCGTGCTGGCGCTTGCTGTCAAGGAGCGTCCCGCGCCCGTGCCGGTCGATCGTGCGGCGCAGCATGCCGCCGCGCTTGCCTGCGCACGCGAATGCATGGTTCTGCTGAAAAATGAGAAAGATGTGCTGCCCCTTGCCGAAGGCGCGCGCATTGCCGTGATCGGCGATGCGGAGCATATGCGCTATCAGGGCAGCGGTTCGAGCAAGGTCGTGGTGGAAAGCGCCGTGACCGATGCGCTCGCCGAAATGAGAAAGTACACGGACGCGATCACCTATGTCCCCTTTGCGGACGGCATCGACGCCGCCGTGGAGGCGGCGAAAGCATGCGGTAAGGTCGTCCTGTTCCTCGGTCTGCCGGAATCCGCCGAATACGAGGGCGCAGACCGCAAGACTCTGGCGCTGCCGAAGGAGCAGCTCGAACTTGCGGACGCAGTGCTTGCCGCCGCCGCGCAGTCGGCGGTCGTGCTGACCTGCGGTGCGCCCGTGGAGCTGCCGTTCATCGACCGCACCGACGCCGTGCTGCTGACCTATCTCTGCGGCGAGGCGACCGCCGAGGCGGCTGCCGAGATTCTGTTCGGCAGGACCAATCCGTCCGGCAAAATTGCCGAGACCTTCCCCGTGCGTCTCGAGGATACGCCGTCCTACTTAAACTTCCCCGGCACGTTTGACAACTGCGACTATACCGAGGGCATCTACATCGGTTACCGCTATTATGAAAAGAAGAAGATCCCTGTGCTCTTCCCGTTCGGGCACGGGCTGTCCTACACTGCATTCGCCTACAGCGATCTTTCCGGTGACGAGGACGCGGTCACGCTGACCGTGAAAAACACCGGAACGCGTGCGGGCAGCGAGGTCGTGCAGGTCTACATGCACGACAACGCACCGTATGTTTCCCGCCCGGTCAAAGAGCTGTGCGGCTATGCAAAGGTCGCGCTTGCCCCCGGCGAGGAAAAGCGCGTGACGATCCCGGTCGAGCGCCGCGTCTACGGTTTCTATGACGAGACGTGCGGCGACTTTTATACGCGCAGCGGCGAGTATACCCTTTCGGTCGGCGCAAGCAGTGCGGACATCCGTGCAGAGCTCGTCGTCCGCGTGCACGGCGACGCGCCAAAGGCCGTGCGCGTCCACCGCAACACTTACTTCCGCGATGTCATTCTCGACGAGCGGTATGCACCCGCGCGCGACATCTTCGCGGCGGCAATGCTGCCGAACGCAGAGCGCACACCCGAAAACGAAAAATTCGGTATCACTCAGGACAATCCCGCAGTACGCCGTCGCATGCACTATGTATTGCGGCAGGCGGTCTACAACAATCCGGATTGCAACGAGGCGCTGATTGAGGAAACCATCGCCGCCTGCAACGCCGCGCTGGAGAATAAGGCACACAAATGATATTTTTCTCAAAAACGGAAACCGCGAGCACGCAGACGGCAGACGCCCTGCTCTGCCTCATGCCGCCGATCTTTGAATCAAACGGCGGAGAGATCCCCTTTTCCTCCGCCGACGGCAAATACACCGCCGAGGGCTTTGCGGCAGAGGACAAGGTCGAGGCGCTCGGCGACGGGCTCTTCCGCGTGCACCGCAGCGTGACCAACACGGGTGTGGGCGCACGCACGGGCAAATGGATCGTCGAGGCACGCGACACCTTTGCAACCGACCGCTACCTGATCCCCTGTGTCTCCTTCTCGGGCAACGTCCGCTCCATGGGCAAGGAGCCGCACGGGCTCTGTGACGGCGGCAAGCCATGGATCTTCGCCTACGACCGCGAAAGCATCCCGTCCTGCACCCTGACCGAGACGGCAGACGTCGTTTGTGCGCTGTTTGCGTCGGACGCGGATGCCGACAGCCTCGTTTCGTCCTGCGCACTCGTGCGCGGCGCGGACGGTTGTCTCGCCCACCGCATTTACTACCCCGTGACCGAGGCGCCCCGTTCCTACACCGATCATGACGTGCTGTCAGCACGTTACGACACCTATATCACACTCGATGTCGATGAGACTTTCTCGGTTGCATTCTTCATTTTCGTCGGCACACCGAAGTGGGAAAACTACGGCACGGCAACGCTGCTGGACCGCATCGAGGACATCTTCCCGTTCACGCGTGAGCCGGTCATGGGCGTCCGTGCAGCGTGGGAGAACAGCCTCAAGCAGTCGAACATCCTCATGGCCGAGGTCGGCGGCGTGAAAATGTTCCGCAACGCGATGCGCAACGACCCAAACAGCCGCGGCATTTATATGCCCTACGAGGTCTATGAGGCGGGCTGGTCGGGGCAGGCGCTGAAGCAGGCGCGCATGGAGCTGATCGAGGCGTTCCGCACGGGTGACAAGGCGCTGCGTGACGACATGATAGGGAGCCTTGAAGCCTGGGCGGCATCGCAGTTTGCAAACGGGTTGTTCCCGACGAACTATGCACGGCACTTAAACAAGAAGTACATCGCTTGCGATGTCTGCAACTACGGCTGGGCAGTATCCGAGATGGCGGAATCCTACGTCCTGTTAAAGTCCCACGGCATTGAGCGCCCCGCGCTGCTCAACTTTGCCGTGAGGCTCGGCGACTTTTTCGTCGCACACTACGATGAAAAGACCGGGTTCGGTCTGAAGTGGAACCCGGACGGCACAAAAGCGGCGGACGGCGGCTCGATCGGCGGCTTTATGATTATGGGGCTGCTCTCACTCTACAGGGTGACCGGCAATGCCGTCTATCTCGACTGTGCCGAGCGCGCCATGGTGCTCTACACGGCACGGGATGTGGACGACTTCTGCATCACGGCGGGTGCGATCGACTGCGCCTGTATCGACAAGGAGACCGCCTACCCATTCATCAAAAGTGCGCTGGATCTGTACGACATCACCGGCAAAGCGGAATACCTTGTCACCGCCGAAAAAGCGGCATACTACTTTCAGTCTTGGATGTACTACTACGACGCGCTCTATCCGGACGACAGCGAGTTTACAAAGCTCGGCTATTACACGCACGGCGGCACGTCGGTCTCGACGCAGCATCCGGCGATTGACCCCTGGGGCGTCATCGTGATCCCCGAATACATGCGTCTTGCAAA
This sequence comes from Oscillospiraceae bacterium, assembly GCA_003343845.1. Classification (GTDB taxonomy): domain Bacteria; phylum Bacillota; class Clostridia; order Oscillospirales; family CAG-272; genus UMGS902. Next base: position 45,737 of record QAKK01000012.1, on the reverse strand, counting down.
AGCCACAGGCGACATGCGCTGGACTGCACGGGCGCGGGCGCTTTGGTGCAACGCGATGCTCTGCATCACGCCGAAGGGCGGCATCACCCTCCACGGGCATGATCGTCCCGAGGGGCTGCAAAGTGAGGCGTTCTTCATCGCGCGCTGGACGCGTTACCGCAAAAACCGCGAAGAGCGCGGGCATCTCAACGACATGTTTGTCGGCTGGCCCGCCGCCTTCCGTATGACGACGCTCTACCGCATGCAGACCGAACTCGGCGGCGACTTTTCCGTCATTGAAAAATAAAAGTCGGAGGATACGGACTTGAACAAAATACTTCTCTTTCTCATTCCGGCATTCATGCTCTTCTGCACACTCTCCTTTGCGGAAAGCACCGTAGACGCGGTGGTCTATGTCTCGGATGCCGGCAGCGATACGGCGACCGGCATGAGTGACGCAGCCCCGCTGAAGACACTGACGGCGGCATACAAAACCGTCGGCGAAGGCGGCACGGTCGTGGTCTGCGGTCCGCTGAACCTCACCGGCAATGCCCTGCGTCTGCCGAAAAACAGCGGCGCGGTCACGATCACGTCGGTTTTCGGCGGTGTGGACTACGCCAAGCAGGGCGCTGTGCTGAACCTCGGCGGCTACACCTATCTCGGCGGTGACACCGTGTTCGAGAACATCAGAATCAACGACTCGAGCAGCTTCTACTTCAATCAGCTGATCTGCGGCGGTCACAATCTGACGATCGGAAACGGCGTGACCTGCACAAAAAACAGCGGCGAGTACATCACGATCCTCGGCGGCATGTATATCAACGCCGACACCATGAAAGCGGCGGATGTCAGCTTCTATGACTACACCATTACGGTCAACAGCGGTACGTGGTACGGCGTGTACGGTTCAAACAAGCGCACCTCCAACGAGAGCGCGATGGGTGCGACCGGCAATGTCAGCATCATCATTAACGGCGGCTCGTTCACCGGCAAGACGGCAAACCAGGCGGACGCGATGATCGCGGTCGGCGGCTTTGCTTCACAGGACGGCGACTACTACCTCGAGATCAACGGCGGCATCTTCAGCTGCCCGATCTACGGCATTGCCCGCCCCGGCAACAACAGCAGCAGATACACTGCCTACTATGAAGGTGACGTCCGGATCGTCATCAGAGGCGGCGAACTGCACGGTGCGACCGTCTCGACCGTCCAGTCCGAGGCTGCCTCCTACATCAGCGGCAACTACGCACTGGAGATCGCAGGCGCCGACTTCACGGCGCTCACCTCCATCAAGGCGCCCCGCGTCCGCGGCACGGCGACCTGCAAGGTCGAGGACAAATATGCGCAAAAAGTCGTGGCAGCGGACTTTGACAGCACCGACAGCGCAGCGCTTCCTGCCAAGGCACAGATGCCGGATGTGAAGGCGGCGGACGGTGTTGTCTTCGCAGGCGGTCAGACGGCGGGCGACGGTTCTTCGTCGAAAAAAGCCTTTGATTCGCTGAAAAATGCAGTCCGCGCCCTCGGCAAAAGCGGCGGAACGGTCGTCATCTGCGGTCCGCTGCGCATGGGCAACACTGTTCTGCCCAAGACAGAGGGCAAGGTGACGATCACATCGGTCTTCGGCGGTGAAGACTTCCGCAAATACGGCGCGGAGATCGAGCTCGCCGGTATTCTCACACTTGGCGGCGAGACGCTGTTTGAGCATATCGCGATGGAGAGCCGCAGCCTTACCGCAAGTATATTCTGCAACGGGAACAAGGTCGTCTTCGGCGACGACATCGACGGCAAGCGCAACCTGGACGGCGGTGTGACCGCCTACATCGGCATTTACACCGGCTACCGTCTGCAGCCCTCGACCGACCGTGCGGAAGGTCAGGCACCCGCCGATATCACGGTAAAGAGCGGCACATGGGAGTTTTTGCGCGCCGGCAACGACCGTGTGAGCGGCGGCAGCGCCACGCTCCGCAGCACCGCCGGTGAGAGCCGCATCACGATCTCGGGCGGCAGCTTCTACGGCGATGTTTGCGGCACAGGCAAAAACAACCACAACGGCAACATCACCCTGGATATCTCGGGCGGCAGTTTCTACGGCAGTATCTACGGTATGGCAACGCCCGCCAACATCGACAAGGATGTCAATACGGTAAACGGCAACATCACCCTGAACATCTCGGGCGGCAACTTCCACGGCGATATTCTGCTTGCGCAGAACACGGCGAAGAACGAATTCAACGGCACATATACGCTGAACATCACCGGCGGGGATCTCCGCACGGTCGGTGACATCTGCGGCAACGCAAACATCCTCGGCCGGAGCAGTGCCGTGCTAAACACAACGGTCGATCTTGCGGCAACAGTCAGCGGCAGCGCCGAATTTCAGAACCCCATCATCGGCTACGGCGCAGACCCGAGCGTCTGCTATGCCGACGGCTGGTACTACTACGTCCGCGCATCGACAATCGGCTCGACGCCCTGCATTCTGATCTCCCGCGCAGCAAACCTCGCCGATATCGGGCGTACAACGGCATATGTCGTCTGGACGGCAAGCGCCGGCATCAAGAGCATCTGGGCGCCGCAGCTCTACCGCTTTGACGGCGTCTGGTATCTCTACACCTCGGTTGCAGGCTCGACCTCGGCTTCGGTCAAACGTAAGCCCATTGTGCTGAAATCGACCGATGCCGTACCCGAAAACGAGTTTACCTATATCGGTGAGCTCGAGGGACTGGACACATCTTTCTGGTCCTGGCTCAGCCCGCGTATCTTTGAATACAACGGCTCGCGCTACTATATCAGCAGCGTCTTTGCAACGGAAGCCGACAACACGACAAAGCGGCACAAGCAGACGCTGGTCATCGGCAAGCTGAAGTCTCCCACCGCATTTGAAAACGGCGCAAACGCGATCGCGGTTCCGAACAAAGCCTGGGAAGGCTATGACATCATCGAGGGTCCCTATCCGGTCTACGGTGAGGACGGCACGCTCTACATCGCCTATGCCGCAAACTATGCGGACGGCGACGACTACTGCACCGGTCTTCTCAAGCTGACCAACAGGAACAACCTGCTTGCAGCCGCTTCCTGGGAGAAGCAGGCGGAACCGATGCAGCGACGCGACAATCAGAATGAGATTTTTGCCCCCGGCGCGACGGTCTTTGTGCCCACGCCCGACGGCAAGGAGATCTATGCAGTCTACCATGCAAAGCTCCATGCCAACAACCGCTACAACCGTTCGATCTTCATCCAGAAGCTCGGCTACCGTGACGGTGTTCCCTACCTCGGCGCACCGCCCGCAATTGACACGGTCATGACTTACGCGCTGAATCCCATGCCGGTCTCCGCACGCATCTCCGGCTTCACGGAGAGTAAATCCGGGCTGTCTGCAACGCGAACCTATGCGGACAACTTCAAGGATGTCACCGCAGACAAATGGTTCGCCCCCTATGTGAAGACCGCCTATGAATATACGCTGGCAAACGGCACAAGTGCGACGACCTTCTCGCCGGACGGCAAGTTCACCGTTGCGCAGGCGCTGACCGCAGCCGCCAATATCCACAAAGCGTACTTCGGGGGCAGCATCGACACCTCGGTCGGCGGCTTGTGGTACATGCCCTATGTGGACTATTGCGTGGCAAACGGCATCATCCGGGCAAGACAGTTTTCTGACATGAACGCGCTGATCTCGCGCGGCGACATGGCAATCGTCTTTGCCAACATTCTCCCCGATGCGGAATATACGGCAACCCGCAGCGGACAGGTTCCGGACGTTGCAGACAGCCTCGGCTGCTATGCGGCTGTCATGAAGCTGTACAATGCCGGTATTGTCGGCGGTGACGCCGGAACCGGCAAGTACCGCCCCGAAGACAGCATTTCCCGCGCGGAGGCATGTGTGATCTTCACGCGCATCGCTGCCCCGGAGTACCGCCAGAAATAAAGAAGAACATCATAGCAAGGAAGAAAGCCACTCTGCGGAGCGGCTTTCTTCTTTACTTTGCAGCTTTTCTGTGCTAAAATGAGTGCAGAACCTATCTCGGAGGCTGTTATGAAAAAACCGATGCTTTACATATTGCTCACCCTCTCCGCCGCGCTCCTCTTTTCCGCATGCGGCGAAAAGGAAGATGTGATCCGCCCGGGCGAAACCATGTCCGCAAGCGAGACCGCAGCGTCCGCCGCAGCGGGCGGCACGCTGCAAAAGGACGGCTCACGCTGGTCGATCACCTCGCTTGCGGACTGGGACGAATTTGACAGCGACGGCAATTTCTCGGACAACTGTCACGCATTTCTGCGCGCTATGCTGGAGGGCGAATCAGACTTTGACGGGTTCCGATTGCTCCGTGTAAGCGAATACAGACTGACCCGTGACGAAAAAGAATATGGGCTCCCCTGCCTCTACTTTGAATTTACCGTGACCGCCTCCGACATCGAGGCACTGCCTGTCGGCAGTCACACGGCGATCCTCACGGACGCGGTGGACTGCTTTCTGAAACTGGACGGCGCCGCGCCGAAGAATGACGGCGCATTTGCCGATGATCCTGCGGCGACTGCCGTGCGCGGCTGGATCGAAAGTCGCCTGCGCTGGTCTGTACCGGACTACGGCACGGCGGAAGCCGCCGACGCTGTCGCCTACCTGCTCTCCGCCTACGGCGAGGAAGGAGCACTGCCCTTTGACACCCTGCGCACCCTCGCCGCCGAAAAGCTCGGCGTGGCGCTGACCGAAGCGGACGCGGGCGGCAGGCTTGATGTGCGCGGCGGCAAGCTCTATGTCGTTGCCGATGACGCACAGCCGAACATGCTCTACAACTATGTCGTCACCGATGTCGCAGAGACAGCGGACGGCAAAGCCGTGACCGTGCAATACTTTGCCGACTGCAACAGTTTTTTCAGGTCGCACGAGGTCGTCTACACCGTCGGCAGCGACGGTTCGCTGCACGGCTGCACCGTAAAGACCGCATCGCCCTATGCCCCCTACGGTCTGCGCGACTGACTTTAGGCTGATTTTAGTCCAAGCGCAGCTTGCATGTGGCTGCCACTCTCATATGCAGGCAGTTTATTGTTACATAAAAAAGACCTCCGAAGAGGTCTTTTTTGCTTATTTGATCAGTCTGCGGTCAATCACGTCCGACACCTCGGCGGACACCGAGAGTGCCGTCAGTGAAAAGACACAGAGCGCCAAAAACGGGATCATATAGGTGGTGAACACAACCGACAACACGAGCAGCAGACCGCCCGTGGCAAGCAGCTTCAGCGTACACTTCCATTCCACCCCGAGCAGGAGAAACGCATTTTTCAGCGCGCTGCCGACGCCGATGTCCAGCACGGCAAGCTGCGCGAAAAAGTAGGACTGCACGAGGAAGGAAACCAGCCCGAACACAAACAGCAACGCATAAAACGCCGCGCCGTTTGCCGTGAACATGTACACATAACCCGCGACCGATGCCGGCGCGATGCAAAGCAGCAGCGCGACGGCAGTCTTCGCGAGAAAATGCGGTTTCCATGCCGCGAAATAGACACGGAACGGCTCGACATCCGGCACGCGGCGCGCCCACTGCATCGTGACGGCGATCAGTGCGCCGTAAGCCGCGGGAAGCGTCACGACCGGAATCGAACAGACGCAGAACAGCAGGTTCAGAAGAATGAGCCGCATCCAGTGATTTTTCAGCACGAACCAAAACAGCCCCGTGCCGCTCTTCGGGATCTCGGCAGCATCCTCCGTGCGGTCGCCGAAGGTCAGCTTCTGCACAAAGTTTTTGATTTTGCCCATATTTCAGCCCTTAACGGCGCCCGCAGTCAGACCTTCGACCATGTACTTCTGGAAGAAGATGAACAAGAGGACGATCGGGAGACTGCCCGCGACCGAGAACGCCATCAGCGCGCCGTAGTCATTGGAATACTCACCCATGAAGCTCTGCGCCAGACCGACGGCAAGCGTGCGCTTTTCGTCGATGCGGATGATCGTGAGCGACATCAGATAGTCGTCCCATGCGGTGAGGAAGGTGTAGATCGCAACGGCAACAAGTCCCGGCAGCACCAGCGGCAGGATGACCTGCACCATGGTGCGCATTCTGCCTGCGCCGTCGATCTTTGCCGACTCGTCCAAAGCGTTCGGCACGGTGTCAAAGAAGGACTTCAGCAGTGTGATGGAGAGCGGCAAAGCAAATGTAACGTCCGCTAAGATAACGCCGCGGTAGGTATCCAGCATGCCCCACTGCTTATAAAAAGTATACAGTGAGATCAAAATGACCACGATCGGGAACATCTGCACCGACTGCACGGCGCTGAGCACCGCACTCTTGCCGCCGAACTTGAAGCGCGAGAAAGAATATGCGGCGGGAATGGCAATCAGCAGCGTGACGAGAACGGTACCGCCCGACACGATGAAGCTGTTGGCGAAATACCGCAGGTATTTTGCCTGCGAGAAGATCTTGACGTAGTTTTCAACCGTGAAATCCTTCGGCCAAAACGCAACGTCATCCAGGCTGATGAGGGTGTAATACGGGCGGAGCGAGCCGACCAGCATCCACCAGATCGGGAACAGCAGGATGCAGACGAGAAGCGCGATCACGAGATACTTCACGACCTGCACGGTTGCTTTCTTGGTTTTTCCGGCTTTTGTCATAGCGCTTCCCTCCTTACAGATTTTCTGCGCTCTTGGCGCTGATCTTATTGATGATGACGGTGACAATCGTGAGGAAGACCAGCCACATCACGCCGATCGCCGCGCCCTGCCCGAAGTTGTAGTCGGTGAACGCCTTTTCGTATGCCGCGATCGAGAGCGTATAGGTTGCCTCGCTCGGTCCGCCTCCGGTCATCAGGTTGATGATGGTATACATCTGGAAGTTGTTCATGATCGCGATCCAAACCGACGAGAGCACGACGGGGCGGATCGTGGGGAGCGTCACATGACGCAGGGTCTGCATGAAGGTCGCGCCGTCGATGCGCGCCGCCTCCAGCTGCGACTTATCCACCGACTGAAGCCCCGCAAGCAGCATGACCATCATATAGGGGAGCTGCCGCCAGACAGCTGCAATGACGACCGCGGGGAGCGCCAGATTCGGGCTGTTGAGCCAGTCAAACGCGGTGGTCGGAATGCAGCCGAGCTTGTTGAGGATCCAGTTGATGATGCCGTAGCTGTTGTTGAGCATCAGGCGCCACAGCAGCGCGACGACGACCGAGGGGATCGTCCACGGGACGAGGAAGAGACCGCGGAACACGCCGCGTCCCTTCAGCTTGGTATTGAGCAGGAGCGCAAGCGCAAGTCCGATCACAAACTGCACAAGCACTGCCCAGAAAACGAATTGCAGCGTCGTCAGAAAATAATCGACGACATTGCCGTTGATGCCGCCGGCGCGGAACAGATCGGTATAGTTCTTGAAATTGTTCCACACGGGCGCTGCCTTGCCGCTGACCTCTTTCAGCCCGTATTTCATGAAGCTCATGTAAATACCCTTGAGGATCGGCGCGGCAATGACGGTGAGCAACACGAGAATGGCTGGTACGGTCAGCAAAAAGCCGAAGAAACCGTCACTCATGTGATACTTTCCCTCAACATCGCGGCGGAAGAAGGCTGCGATGAATTTATTCTGCTTTTTCGGCATTTTTTTCGTTTGAGTCGCCATCTCTTACCTCCGTTTTCCTAAAATACGCCCCCTTCGGCGGCCCTGCCGAAGGGGGCGCAAGTCATACGATATTACTTATCTGCGAGAGCCTGGAGCTCGGTCTGCATTGCAGCGACGACGGTCTTGACGTCCTCACCGTTTGCAATTCTCGAAAGACCCTTGACCATGATGGTATCTGCCTCGCTGAGGCTGATCTGCGTGCCGGGGAGATCCTTTGCGGTGGTCATTGCCTTTACATAGACCTGCGTGGTCTCGTCAGCGTTTGCAAAGACCTTCTCGTTGACGCTTGCACGGCTGGACATTTTGCCCTGACCTGCTTCGTACAGGATGTTGATGACGACATCGCTGGACATGTGCTCAAGGAACTTCGCCATTGCGGGCATCTGCTCATCGGTGGTCGTATCGAAGACGACAAGCAGGTGGGTTACGAGGTAGCCGGAGCCGTTTGCATCTGCGCCCGGAATGACCATGCAGCCGAAGTTCTTGTAGAACTCTTCTTCATTTGCAGCTGCGGATGCGCAGGTGGAAATGACAGCCTGAAGATCATAGTAGAAGCCGATCTTGCCCTGGCCGAACAGGTTGCGGAGATCCTTCAGGGTTGCGCCCTTCGGGGAGAGCCCCTTCTTAAAGATTTCCTGCAGCTGTGTGTAGGTCTTGATACCTGCATCGGTATTGAGCGTGACCTTACCGTCCTTCATGAATTCGCCGCCGTTTGCCCAAAGTGCGGGAAGGATGTTGTAGCCTTCACCGGTCTCAACTTCACTGTCAGGGAATGCAAGACCGTAGATGTCATCGCCGAGTGCGCTGATCTTTTCAGCGGCTGCAAGCAAATCGCTCCAGGACTTGATGTCCTCGGCTTTGACGCCTGCGCGCTCAAGCAGCGCCTTATTGTAGAAGAGTGCTTCGGTGTTTGCAAACCAAGGCATTGCAACCATCTCGCCGTCAACCGTGACGCCGCTGATTGCACCTGCGGAGTAATCCTTCATGACTGCATCGGAGATGCCGACAACTGCCTTGACCGCACCGGTCTCCAGCAGCTGGGGCAGCCACTCAGCCTTGATATGTGCAACATTCGGTGCGGTGCCGCCGATCGCAGAGACAATCAGCTGATCGAGGTAAGTGGAATATGCCTGCGAGCCATCCATCTCGATCTTGATGTCCTTGTTGGCATCCATAAAGGTGTTTGCCATTGCAGCGTAGGTCGGATAGAGTTTCTCTTCCGCAAGTGCCCAGGACGCCCACTTCAGGGTGACGGGTTTGGATGCGGGAGCGTCGGTCTTTTCGGTGGACTGACTGTCGGAGGAACCGGCAGGATCGGTCGTCTGGGGATTCTTGGTCTTGCCGCAGGAAGCGAGCATGCCGAAGACCATCAGGAGCGAAAGTGCAATCGCGAGGAATTTCGTAAATTTCATATGAATTTACTCCTTTCTGATTTTACAATTTTGTCTTCCGTTCGATCGCAGAGCAACTGAATTGCTCTCCTTGATGATTTCATTGTATCACCTGCACATTTCCGTGTCAAGTAACCGCCATAATGTTTGTAAAAAGTGACGAAGCGTTATTTTATTCACAAAGTTCCGTACTTGCGGCTGCGCCCCGCAAAGCCTTATGCCGCCTTGCTTTTTCGGTTTTTTCCCATCTTGCTTCCAACGACGTTTTTCTGCGCAGATTTGCAGCAATTTTGTGCAACATGCAAAAAAGTAAAAATCATGCGTGATAAAAATAGGCTTTAATCACGCAAAGCAACGTAGTCATGCGATTTCCGGCGGCAGGATTCCGCATAAATAAACAATTCAACCCTGTTTTCAAAACAAATCTACCGCCCTGTAATTTATTTATATCAAATCGGATTTAATAATGCATGAAAAACGATAAAAGCCGCACAAAGCGCATTTCTGCGCCGTGCGGCTTTTTTATCAGATTTTGAATTCGGCTGCGAAGAACTCTGCAAACGCCATTTTTTTGTTTGCGGTCGGATTTCCGCAAAGTGTTACAGCGATGCGAGCGCGGCACAGATTTCCGCCTGTGAAAGTGTATGCACGGCGGGAATCAGACGAATGCCGAGATCGGCGGCGCGGCGGGTAAAATAGGCGTCGCGCGCCGGGCTGCCGGACATCCCGGTGGCAACCAGCGCCTTCTTTGCAAAGCGCCCGCCGAAACGCGCGGCAACAGCAGCGAGCTTATACAGCTCGTCTTCGCCGCACCCGCCGTTCTTGCAGGAAATGAAAATCGGAATCATGCCGCGCGTGAGCAGTACGTCGATCTCGTTGACCGATGCTGCCTCACGCGTGCGGCGATCCCAATCGAGCACGACGCCGGTCATCGCGTCGTCAAACAGCGGCTTGCCGTCCGCGCCCTTGGTGAGCAGCGCAGACAGATAAATTTTCAGCTCCAGCAGAAGTCCCGCACGGCAGAGGCAGGTGTGCACGAATCTGTTCTTGTAGCGAAACGAGACTCTGCCCTGCCGCATGACGAGATCCTCCGCAAGCCCTGCTGCCGCAAGGCGCGGCAGAAAGCTGTGCAGACGGATATAGGCGTCGGCGCGTTTTTTCTCCTTGGCAAAGGTCTGTGAGACCGAGAAAGTCATGCCGCGGCGGCAGCCGAGCGCCTCAAAGGCAGCAAGTCCGTCCGCATTTCGGTTCCATGCGGCGGAATCGCCGCGGCTGATCTCCCACATGGCATCGAGGTCTGCGATCAGTGCGCAAATCTCGTCATGTCCGCGCCCCGCCGCGCCGACATCGGTCGCCCCGGCGATCCGTCCGCCGTGCAATGCCACCGTCTCGGCAACCGTAAGATAGGGGCGATGCCCCCTCGGCAGTGCCGTCGGCGTCTGCCCGGCAGGCAGAAAGCGATGCGTGGTCATGCTGCCGTAGTGCACGAGGGCATGCTGCGGCTTTGCGCTTTCAATGGCTCTGCCAAGCAGGAACAACAGCGTCTCATCGCCGCCGACAAGGTCGATGAGATAGCTATCCGGTCTCTCAAACAGCGCCGTCAGCGTCTCGATTTCCCTTCCGCTGCCCGGCGTAACCGTAACTGCCACCACCTCGGTCTGCATGCCGCGCGCGGCAAACAGCGCACGATAGACGCGGCACTCGCGTTCGGTCTCTTTTGCATCGCGCCCGATATAAATGACGCGCCGCGCAGAATAGCTGAGCGGCGCGTACAGGTTTTCCACCGAAGATTTGTCCAGAACTTCGATCACTGTCATGGCACTTAATCCCCGCACAGCACATCGGCAATGCGCACCGATGCAAAGCCGTCGCCGTAAGGATTGGACGCATGCGCCATTTTGTCATAGGCGGCACGGTCTTCCAACAGCTCCTTAAAGTTCTTGTAGATGGTCTCCTCCTCCGTGCCGACGAGGCGCAGCGTACCCGCAGCAATGCCCTCGGGGCGCTCGGTCGTATCGCGCATGACCAGTACCGGCTTGCCGAGCGAGGGAGCCTCCTCCTGAATGCCGCCGCTGTCGGTGAGGATCAGATACGAGCGGGAGAGGAAGTTGTGGAAATCGAGCACGTCAAGCGGCTCTATGATGCGGATGCGGTCGCAGCCGCCGAGCTCGGCATTCGCCTCCTCGCGGACGACCGGGTTCATGTGGATCGGATAAATGGCGCGCACATCGGGATGCTCCTCGATGATGCGGCGGATGGCGCGGAACATGCGGTGCATCGGCTCGCCGAGGTTCTCGCGGCGATGCGCCGTGATCATGATGAGGCGGCTGCCCGCCGCCCATTCCAGCTCGGGATGCGTATAGTCGGCGCGCACCGTGGTCTTCAGCGCGTCGATTGCGGTATTGCCGGTGACATAGATGCTCTCCGGCTTTCTGCCCTCGCGCAGAAGATTCTCCCGCGAGAGCTCGGTGGGGGCGAAATTGTACCTGGCAATGACGCTGACCGCCTGACGGTTGAATTCCTCGGGATAAGGCGAATAGATATTGTAGGTGCGCAGTCCCGCCTCGACGTGCCCGACCGGGATCTGCAGATAGAAGCAGGCAAGTGCGGTGACAAAGGTGGTGGAGGTATCGCCGTGCACCAGCACAACGTCTGGCTTGACCTCTTCCAGCACGGCACGGATGCGCTCGAGAATGTTGACCGTGATGTCAAAGAGCGTCTGCCGATCCTTCATGATCGCGAGATCATAATCCGGCACGACATTGAACGCGCGAAGCACAGCGTCCAGCATCTCGCGGTGCTGTCCCGAGACGCAGACCACCGTCCGGATTCCGGGGCGTTTTTTCAACTCGTTGACGAGCGGGCACATTTTGATTGCTTCGGGTCGCGTCCCGAAGACCAGCATAACTGTTTTCATTGGATTCCTCCGCGCGCATTTTTCTCCATTATACGCAATATGCCGCAAAAAGTCAATCTCGGGGGACAAAAAGTCCGCCCGAAGGCGGACTTTTCATCAGCGTTTTTTAGGCTTCTCTTGGAGGAGAGCCGTACGGGATGCTTACGTCCCGCGGCGTTTTCCCGATGGGAAAACATCCTGAGCCGCAGGTGACTGATGAGGGGTTGACGGGAGTAAAGCGTCGCACAATGTTGTGCCGACTGCCTGCATACCCTCATCCGCCGCCGTACGGCGCCACCTTCCCCAAAGGGGAAGGCTTGGTGTTATAGTGTTTGAATGCAAGCGCTTCTAAACCGAATGATTTTTCCGATTTACTTTCCGGCGCGGGCGGATGCGCGCGCGAGGCGCAGAAAGATGACGCATGCCTCGGAGCGCTTGATGCTGTCGTTCGGGCGGTAATTGCCGGTTCCGGCGTCGCCGCCGACGATACCCGCGTTGTACAGCTTCTGTACCGCCGCGTAGCAGGTGAGGTCGCTCGTCACATCGGGGTTGGAGCCGTCCAGGACTGCCGCATATTCCTCTGCGGGGAGGATGTTTGCAAAGACGATCGCCATATCGCCGCGCGTGATCGGTGCATTGTAGTCCTTGAACTGCTCCGCCGTAATGATACCGTTTGCGATGCAGTAATTGACGTAAGGATCATACCAGTTCTTCGCGCCTGCGGTGTCCACCGTCTTGCCGTTGTAAATGGTATGAATGTTCGCAGCCGCAGTCAACGCCTGCGCAACCGTGAAGCTGCCGTCTGGCGAGAACTTTGTTGCGCTCGTGCCGTTGGCAAGTCCGATGCGGTATGCATCGCGCACATAGGATGCATACCAGTCGCCGCTCTGCACATCCGTAAAACCGTTATAGTCACGGACGAACGGGAAACGGTTCTTTTCCGTTCCGTTTTCCACGCGGTCAAAGTCCGAGGTCTTGTCCGCAAGCGGCATCGGATTGAGCGACGCGGTATAGACCGTATCGATGTCGGCAGGGTATGTCGTGCCGCTGCCGATCACCACGCCGCCCGCAGCGGTGGCAGTGTACGGCTCCACAAAGGCGTGGCGCGCACCGGTCGCATTCGGGCTGAGGTAGGCGTTATAACAGATCCAGCTCTGCCCTGCCGTATCGGTGACGTAGCAGGCACTGCCGCATCCGCTGATCTGTGCAGATTTCGACAGGATCGGCGCGTTCCACTTCTTCCAGTTTGCCTTCTCGGTCGGGTCGCCGCCGAGGTATTGCAGCTGCCCGAGCTTGTATTCCGGCGTGGAGTAGCCGCAGGCGGAATAGACGATGAAGATGCTGCCGTCCGCCGCGTAGACCGGCGTGCCGCATTCCACGATGTAGAGCTTTTTGTGATTGCCGATCTCCCAGCCGTATTCCGGCTCGCAGATCACCTTGGAGGTGCCGGAGAGCGTCCACGGGTTGGTCATCGGCAGGATATTGATGGTCTGGTGCTTCTTTCCGCCGCCGTCGTCTACCACCGTGACATACATGGTATACACCTTGCCGCCGATGCGGATGTCGGTCATGCCCGCCGCCCACACATCGTCAAAGCCGGGCATATCCGGCGCGGTGACGCGGAGCGGCACATTGACCTCCCCGGTCAGCGGGTTGCCCCAGCGCCCGAGCAGATTGTCGCCGTCGAGGCACTTGATAACATACATGCGGTGCGTGGCAATACCGGAAGCATCCGTCGCACTTTTGTCCGTGCCCGCAAGGTAGCAGTACCAGCCGCCGTTGCCTTTGCCGATCTCCTCGTCGCTGTAATAATGGATCTCGGGCGACCAGGAGCTGTCCGACCACGGTTTTCCCGCCTCGGGCTTGTAGATGGTGGTGCCTCCCGAATAGATGAGATCGCCGATGTTGGCAACACGGACGAGCTTGACCTCCGCCTTGTTTGTGGTGGAAGTGTAATAATAGTAGCCATCCTTATAGAAAAGCCACGGGTCTGCACCGTCAGCGCGGACATAATTCTCAAATGTATAGGTGCCGGTCTCCTTCTCGGACATGTCGATGCTGCTCTGCAGCGACGACTGCATGCTGCCGGGAAGTCCCGCACTGCCCGAAAGCTCGACCAGGTGTGCAAATTCGCCGCCGTCGATCTTCACATCAAAGCTGCCGCTGTAACTGCCGACCGCGGATGCAGCCGGTGCGATGCGACCGTAGAAAACGCCGCCGTCGATATGCAGGGACACCTTGCCGGAGAAGCGCTCCGCCGCCGTGGAAAGCGTGGAGGCGAAAATGCCCTGTCGGAACGTGCCGCCGTGGATCTCCGCCGCAATGTCGCCATCGTGCGAGCCGCTGTCCCCGAGCGTGACCCGCTCGATGAACGTGCCGCCCGACACCGTCAGGTGAATGCGGTAGTTTTTGCTGCCGGATGCCGCCGTGCCGCCGCGCACACGCTGCCATGTACCGCTCAAAACAGTGAGGTTCGACGCGGCATTGGTGTAAACATTCCGTGAGCCGCCCATCAGCGAAAGATACTGGCTGTTCCCGCTTTTCACCGAGGTGATACCCTCTCCGAGCGTGAGCGCATGGTTGTTGCCGAAGACGGAGAGGTAGGTGCCCACCGCCGACAGCGTGATATGTTCAAACGTCGTGTCGCCGCCCAGATAAAAGTTGCCCTTCAGAACAAGGCGCGCGCCGCTCTCGGCAGCATAATCCCTGCCGCCGTATACGCTTGTGATCGTGATCGGCTTTGTATGCAGCGGCTCCGTGAACGCCTTGCTTACGGAACACGGACCGCAAACAACCACGGTGCCGCCGCTCGGCAGCGCCGCATAGGCATCGGCAAGCGAACCGCCCGCAAGTGCGGGAGACGAGCCGTCGCCGTCCCCGCCGTCCTTCAGATAATAGACTGCATCAGCCGCCGCTGCCGTGGCGCAGAGCGCCACGGCAAGCACAAGCGTCGCCGCCGCGGCAAAAAGCAATTCGGAAAGTTTCTTTTTCATTATCAATGCCTTTCTTATTTGTTCTGGCTGAACATTTTATTGATAGCATCCATCTTGCTGACAGCCGTGTTATAGTAAGTATCGTAGATGGTCGTCAGTGACATGTGGTTGATTGGCATTTTGCCGATCAGATCCTTGTAGGTGCCGAGCGCGTAGTAGTAGCCGACATCATAGGTGCGCGTGGCAAAGATCAGGTCAAGCATCTCGGCGCTCTCCTCGTCGCGCGTGTACTGACCGACGAGCGTCTTTTCATAGTACGCGGGGGTCATCAGCTTTTTGCCCTGGTAAGCCAGCAGCTCCGTGACATAGCCCGAGCGTTCGAGGCTGTTCACATTCTGCGGGATGCAGAGGAACTCCGAGTGCCATGCGCTGACCAAATGCCCGTAATTCGCCTGCGCCGCTTCATACTTCGGATACGGCAGGATACCGAAATCGGTCTCAAGGTCGCGCAGTTCATCCATGATGAACAGCATGTGGAAGTAGAACAGCGCGCGGTTGGAGTTAAGCATGTCCGCCAGCTCCGCCGTGGTCGCCACATTGCCGTAAGTACCGTCCTGATAGTTCATCTGCCAGTTGAAGACGTGCGTGTGATCCTCGATCAGCGCAAGATAGTCGTCATACAGGTTGACCACGCGCTCGCTGTACAGCGTCAGCTCGATCTCGCCCTTGTCGTTCAGCGTGGCGATCTTTTCACCGGCAGCTGCCAGAATCGCGAGGTTGTTGTCCACGGCGGAGAGCAGACCCATGCGGTCTTCCTTATTGTAGACACCGTCGTTGTTCAGATCGTCGCCGACCATCTTCACCATCGATGCAAACTTGTCCAGCGTCCACTCGTTGTTCCGCACGAGCTCATACGGGTCGTCCATCCCGTACATCTTGATCATTTCCTTGTTGAAAATCAGCGCATGGGTGCTGCGGTTGTCGCTGAGCGAGATGTCACCCGTTGAGTAGTACATTCTGCCGCTGACGGAAAGATCGGCGTTGGCACGCTGATCCCAGTAGTCCTTTTGCAGGTTGATATACGGTGTCTCGTTCAGATCCTGCAAGACGCCCGAATAGGCGAGGTTTGCCGCGTCATACGTGCCGATCATCGCGGCATCATACACGTTGTTGCCGGACATATAGTTCATGTACAGCTCGGTAAAGCCCTTGCCGCTGCCCATAGCGGAGGAAAACGCCACGATGTCCTTGTTTGTGATGTTCACGCCGTAATTGTCGGCGAGATAGCGATTGCGGCGATAAATGGCGTTGTCCACGGCAGTACCGTCCGTGCCGTCAGACGCAAAGTCGTTCCACGCCCAGTTGCCGGAGACGAGAAAACAGAAGTCGCCCTCAAGCGAAAGCGTGGATGCGTCGGGCAGATCGGGGGTGTCCTCCGTCGCCTCCGGCGTCGTTGTCACCGTCGTATCCGTCGTGCTTTCTGCGGGCGTGTCGCCGCCGCAGGAAACGAGCGCCGCGCAGAGCACAGCACACAAAATGGAAATAAAAATAGGTTTACGCATTTGCATGATCCTCCGGTTTCGCATACGCAGCGTTACCCCGCGTACTGATTTCGCCCTGAATCCGTGTCAGTCCCGCATCAAATATTGACCAGTCCGGATGGAAACGCAGATTTTCCAACCGGAATGCGCAGGGCCATGCAGGCAGCCACTGCGAGGGACCGAACGGCGGAACGCCGTAGCGTCCCCAGCGCGTGTGGAAGATTGCCTCATCCTGCGCGCCCGCCGGGCGGAGCCGCCCGTTGATATACTGCGTGCCGTCCGAGATGCACTGGCAGGCATTGCACCAGAACGCCAGTGCACGTTCACGCCACTGCACCGCCCCGGTCAGCTCATACAGACGCAGGAAGGACAGAACGTCCCGCAGCGCATACTGATCGAGTGCCTGGTGTGCCGTGGAAACCGAGGTTGAGCCGAAGGTATCATAGCCCATCTGTGCAAGCACTGAGCCAGCCGGATAATGCACGGTGAAATGCATCATCCAGGTGCACAGATACCATGCGATTTTCTCGGCGGCATCCACATAGCGGCGCGCGCCGGTTCTGTCATAGAGCATCAGCGCCGCACGCAGCAGCGGGCTTGCGGATTCCTTATCGATGCAATAGGTGTCCAGCGCGCCCGCCGTGGTAAAGCCGTCACACTCCAGCGCGCTGTAGTAATAATCAAATGCACGCACCGCACCGTCGAGATAGCGTGCATCGCCCGTGAGGCGGTTCGCGGTGATGAGCGGCAGGATCAAAAATGCCGCTATCGTGCCCTTCTTGGTCAGCACATTGCCGTCATCGTCCCAGGATTTGACGAGCGATCCGTCCGCATCCTGATTTTGCAGAATGAAATCGCAGGCGCGCAGTGCAGCCGCCTTGTATGCCGGCTTGTCGATGCCGCACTTTTGCAATAATTCGTATGCCTCGAAGTAGCCCTCCGCACCCGTGCCCGTATTGCAGGCATCGTGTGTCAGAAGAATTCTGCCGTCGGGCGCACGACGGAATTTTCGCCCGGCAAAGCCCTTGAACATCTCATAATCGCACTCGCCGCACTTCCAGCGGTCGGGCACATAATCCTTGTCAAACGGCTCATAGCGCCACGGGTCGCGCACAATGCGTGCAGCAAAGTGCCCGGCAGGAAACTGTCCCTCCCGCAGCCAGCTGTCGTGCGCCTCAATGGCGCGATCCAGCTTTTCACAGTCACCGGTGTTGAGGAAGTCCCAGATAAATGCATTGGCAATCGACGCGCTCTGTCCGACCCAGCCGAGTTCATAGGTATGCTCGGTCTTGCGGTAGGTCGTGCCATCCATATGCCACTGTGCTCCGGTCGTAAAGGCGGCAAAACCGTCCTGCTCCCGCTCGAACAAGTAGCGGGAAAACGCGATGGAAAGCCGATAGATCTCCTTCGCGGGCATCGGCGCCGCAATCGGGTGCCCGTAATACCGCCATGCAAAATCCAATAGATCGCGATAGCGGAATCTGCCGCCGTCCGACGGTTTGACCATCAGAATGGCGGTAAAGTACGTGCGCGGCTCCATGGTTCCGTAAAACGGCTCGCCCCAGAAATGCCGTTGCAGCGTTTTCGGTCCTTCCTCCTCAGGGAACAGCAGCGCATGCACTTCCCCCGCCTCTGCCGCATAGAGCGAGCAGGCGGAAGAATCCTCAGCCTCCGCCATCAGCGCAAGGCTGACCGCCCCGTTCTCGCTGTAGGTGCAGGACGGAATCGTCACACGATGCGACGCAAACGTCCACGGCGTCCCTTCAAAGCGGTCGCCGACATACTCGGGCGTGTTCCCCCATCCATTTCCATTGTAGCTGACGCCGGGCACCATGCTAAAGTCCGCGCCGCCGAGCAGCACCGCCTCCATGCGCATGGCGCTGATCGGCTCACGCGTCTTGCGCGTCCAGTGGAACACGCCTTCTTCGATTTCGCAAAAACTGTCCTCGGCGCCGTCGCACGGCAAAATCCGGGCGACGATATCGCCGCCGAGGCAGATGCGTGTCTGATCGTCGGCACGCAGAATTTCAACCTTCATCCGATGCGTCCTTTCTGAATCATTTTTCGTTCAATTGCGGCGCAAAAAGAGATTTTTGCAACCCGCAGTTTCATCGTAGCATCGGAAAAGGGCGAAATCAATAGGCGCCGCGCAACATCCGTCTATTTTTAAGCAAATCGTGTTTTTTGCAATGTTTTTGCAATGAAAAAGAAGATCGACCGGCTTTTGTGCAAGTTCACGAGTTTATGCTCCGCCATTTGGCAGGGGAACAATGCTCGTGTTTCTTAAACTCCTTATACAGATTGATATAGCTGCCGAAGCCGCAGGCGGCAGCTATCTGTTCAACCGGCAGCTGTGAATTGCGGAGAAGATCCTTTGCCGCCTCCAGCCGCAGCGTGAGGATATAGGCATAGGGGGTCATGCCGGTCTCCCGCTTGAAGGCGTGGATGATGTGGTTGCGGCTGTAGCCGCACGCCGCCGCGAGATCATCGAGCGTGAGCGCGCAGCGCATGTCCCGCGAGACGATCGCCAGCACCTTCATGGTCAGCTCGCGCGTCGGCGAGGAATTAGCAGCGTTGTACAACTCCGACAGGATCTGATAAAATACCGCATTTTTCTGCACGGTCGGCGCGCCGGAAACGCGCAGGGTCTCCAGCTGCTGCATCAGCGGAAAGAGCGCCGCCATATCCGCACGGCCGCGGATGGGCAGCATATGTGCCGTCGGCGTGAAGCCGCCGATAAAGTGAATATAGAAATACTTCGGCGTGCTGCTCGCCGTGACGCCGGACTGCTCCAGCCCGTGCCGCTGGATGTAATACTCTCCGCTGCCGACCTCAACCGCGTTGCCGCCCTCTTCAAAGCGCAGCACGCCGTCCATCACCAACAACAGCACGTCCTCACGGAATGTGCGGTGAATATGCCGCTCACCGGGGTCAAAGTACCGAAAAGACGAAAAACGATAGGCAGGCAAGCTGTCCATGCTGAGCATACGATACACCTCCGCTTTGATTTTATATACCCATTTTAGCAGTTATTCGGCGCGTTTTCAAGGGGATCGATTTTACTTTTCGTAATTTTTGCAAGGTTTTGCGCACATTTGTGCATTGTCCGATGCCGCCGACTGTGGTAAGATGATGGCGAAAGCCAAACAAAACCCGAAAAGGAGATTTCCATGTATCAGCATTTTAATTTTCGTGAAATAAAACCGGAAGGCTGGCTCCGCCGCCAGCTGGAGATCCAGGCAGCCGGTCTTTCCGGCAATCTCGACAAGATCTGGCCCGATGTGCGCGACAGCGCATGGATCGGCGGCAGCCGCGAGGGCTGGGAGCGCGTGCCTTACTGGCTGGACGGCTTCATCCCGCTCGCCTACCTGCTGGACGATGCGGATCTGATCGCGCGCGCCGACAAATACATCGACGCCATTCTGGAGCGGCAGAAGCCGGACGGATGGATCTGCCCCTGCAAGGATGAGGAGTGCGCAGGCTACGACGTTTGGGCATTTTTCCTCATCGGCAAGGTGCTGGCGCTCTACTGCGAATTCGCCGAGGGCACGCGCTATACCCGCGCGTTCGACGGGCTTTACCGCGCCATGAAATGCCTCTATGAAGAGCTGCAGAGCGGCAGAATCACCCTTGCAAAATGGGGCAAGTTCCGCTGGTATGAGTGCATGATCCCGCTCGCATTCATCTATGACCGTGAGCCGGAGGAGTGGATCCGCGAGCTGTCGCAGATCCTCGAGGACGAGGGCGAGGACTACGGCAAGTATACGGAGACATGGGTGCGCCCCCTGAACAAGTGGACGATGTACACCCATGCGGTCAACCTCTGCATGATGCTGAAATACGAGGCGGTGACCGACCGCATCCGCGGCAAGGTCCCAACCGACGACAACGCCGAGGCATACTGGAAGCTGCTGACGAAGTACAACGGCACGGCAGTCGGCACGATCACCGGCGACGAATGCCTCTCCGGCATTGATTCCAACCGCGGCACAGAGCTTTGCAGTGTGGTAGAGCTGATGTACTCCTGCGAGGTCCTCTACATGCTGACCGGCAAGCGTGTCTGGGCGGATCGCCTGGAAAAGGCAGCGTTCAATGCCCTGCCCGCCACAATCAGCGACGACATGTGGACACACCAGTATGACCAGCAGACAAACCAGATCGCCTGCAAGATATTTCCCGGGAAAACCTTTTTCCGCACCAACAGCTCGAGTTCACACCTCTTCGGGCTTGAACCGCACTTCGGCTGCTGCACAGCAAACTTCAATCAGGGCTGGCCGAAGCTGGCGCTGCACACCTTCCTGCGCGGCGCGCGCGGCATTCATGTTGCCATGCTGCTGCCCGCCACCCTGCAAACGACGATCGGCGGTGTCGGTGTGAAGCTCACCTGCGAGACCGAATATCCCTTCCGTCACACGGCAACCTTCAAGGTCAAGGTCGATGCGCCGGTTCGCTTTGCGCTGAGTATCCGCCTGCCCGCCTTTGCAAAGCAGGTCACGCTCTGCGGAAAGCCGGTCAATGCGCGCGGGCACATCACACTGAACCGCAAGTGGCGCGGTGAGGAGACGCTGACGCTCACGTTCAGCGACACGCCGCACCTTGTCAGCCGCCCCTACGGGCTGAAGGTCGTGGAATACGGTCCGCTGGTCTTCTCGCTTCCGATCGAGACCGAGTACCGCAAACGGGAATATGAGCGCGACGGCGTCGTGCGCAAATTCCCCTACTGCGACTATGAGCTGCTGCCGCATTCCGAGTGGCGTTACGGCTTTGCCGGCAAGAATTTTGAGGTCGTAGAAGAGATCGGCGACGACATTCCCTTTTCCTCCAAGGCGCCGCGCCTCACCCTGCGCACCAAGCTCAGCCGCGCCGACTGGGAGTATGCCGACGGCTATGATTCGGTTGCCGACCGCGCGCCGAAAAGCAATGTCGCGCTCAGCGCACCCGAGGATGCAACGCTCTATCCCTACGGCTGTGCCAAGCTGCGTATGACCGAGATGCCGCTCCTGCACGAAAAGAAGCAATAACATATAAATAAATAGAAAAGAGCCGCAAAAGCATAGCTTTTGCGGCTCTTTTCGTGCTACTGATCAAACCCCGGCTTTTTGATGTCGTACAGTGACGCAAGCAAGGCATAATTCTGCGCGAAGGGGCGCATCACGTTCCAGTACCCCGCACCGCGCAGGTCGTAGGCGTCCATCAGATCGTATTCCGCCAGCATGCTGCGCACATCCTCAAACCAGACGACATGTGCGTTCCCCTCGGTGTCGGTATAATAAAAATACGGTGCGGCGGAGGCAGCGTCATATTCGATCTCTGCGCCGTAGCGCGCCGCCAGCGTGACTGCCTCCTCGTTGCCGAGCGAGCGCGCCGCCGTAACGCCTTTTTCATAGGGGAGCTGCCAGTCGTAGCCGTAATTCGGGATGCCGAGCAGCAGCTTTACCGGGTCGATCTCGGAGACGGCGTAGTCCACCACGCGGCGCACCTGATCGATCGGCGCGACGGCAAGCGGCGGTCCGTAGGTATATCCCCATTCATAGGTCATGAGAAATAGCGTATCAGACGCCTCGCCGAGCGCGGCGTAGTCATGCGCCTCATAGAGCAGACCGGACTGTGCCGCAGAGGTCTTCGGCGCGAGATCGGTATTGACAAAATAGCCGTAGGGCGAGAGTTTTTGTTCGGCGGCTGCGACAAAAGCAACAAACGCCTCTCTGTCGGCGGGGTCGATATATTCGAAGTCGATGTCAAGCCCTGCATAACCCTTTTGCTGCATCGTGGCAAGCACATTATCCAGCACTGTCGTCTGCAGGTCCGCATCATTGAACAGGCGGCTTGCGCGCGCGCTGTTGAAATTGCCGCTTTCGGTGATGGAGGACAGCAACATGACAGGCGCCGCACCGAACGCGCGCGCTGCCTCGATGAGCGGCACATCATCAATCCCGATCAGATCCCCCGTCTCGGTGAATCCGTAGCCGAAGATGGTAAGATAGCTGAGATACGGCAGCGCACGGTACAGCACATTCCGGTTGATGTACGGATAGGCATAGCCCGTCGTATAGACCGAGCGCCGCTTGTCACCCGTGTAGCGCAGCACCAGCTCTTCGCCGGGACGCAGCGCGTCGGCATCCGTGAGATACGGATTGTTCTGCACCTGCGCAAGCACACTTGTACCCGCAGCACCCGCGATCGAATAAAGCGTATCACCCGGCTGCACGGTATACACCTCGGCGGGGATCAGCACGAGCAGCGCCTGCCCGACGGCAAGGGTGTCGGATGCGGACAGCCCGTTGTCCGCAAGCAGCCGCGCGGGCGAGACGCCGTAGCGCGCGGCAATGCCGTAGGCAGTCTCGCCCGGCTCGACAATGTGAATCAGCATAGCGCACCTCCGATGTTTTTTTCAAACACAGAATATGTCGCGCACGGCGAAATGTGAAAGCCCCGGCTGCTTTGGCAGCCGGGGCAGAATTCAGATTTGCGTGAGAATATCGTCGTAGATACGGTAAGAATCGCCGTTCGGACTGAAGTAAACTTCAAACGCCTGTGTGAACAGACCGAAACCGACCAGCAGCAAAATCGACAGGATGCTGAGCACAAGCCCGGCGACGGCAAGCCCTTTGCCGCTCCCCTTTTTGCCTCCGATCTGACAAAGCCCGATGATCGAAAAAACAAGTCCGAGCACCGATGTGATGTTGAAGCAGCAGAGCCAGCCGAACAGGATCGAGCAGATACCGAGCACAAATCCGGCAACGGCAAAACCGTTTGTCTTCGGTGCCGGTGTTTGTGTGACGACAGTCGCGTGCAGCAGCTCCTGCGTCCCGACTGTCTTCTCCGCCGTGTTCGCCGCGGGGGTGACCGCCGCCTGTGCTGTCGTTTCAGGCTGCGCAGTTTGCGCCGCCGCTTGCGTGTCGGTCTGCGCCTGTCTCGCGTTCTGTGCAACCTGTGCGCCGCAGTTCGGGCAGAAACGCACGCCGTCTCCCAACTGTGTACCGCAATTTTCGCAGAATCTCATACAAAAGCCCTCCGCTCCGCTTGATTTTACGGTTTCAGTATACTATAATCTTTTCGGAATGTCAATTCTTTTTCGGAGGTACACCATGCAGCAGGTCCACCCGATCCCGCCGGTTTTCGATGCGGATTCAACCGTGCTTGTTCTCGGCTCGTTCCCCTCGGTGAAGTCGCGGGAGAGCGGCTTTTTCTACGGACATGCGCAGAACCGCTTCTGGCGCGTGACCGCCGCCGTTTTCGGCTGCCCCGTGCCCGTGACAATTCCCGAGAAGCGCGCGTTCCTGCTGCAAAATCATGTTGCATTGTGGGACGTCATCGCCTCCTGCGATATTGACGGCTCGTCCGATGCAAGCATCAAAAATGTGCGTCCGAACGACCTTGCGCCCCTCCTGGCGGCATCGAAGATCACGCACATTTTCACCAACGGTGCGACTGCCGACGCGCTATACACACGCTGGCAGTTCCCTGCGACCGGCATTTCCGCCGTGCGTCTGCCCTCGACCAGCCCCGCCAATGCCGCGTGGTCGCTGGATCGGCTGATTGATGCGTGGCGCGTAATTCGGTAGAGTAACAGCAAAAAGGGCTGTAAAAAAGATGCAGAATCGTCGAAACCGTTTCGTCGCCGTATTTTCATATGGCAGAGACGGTTTTCGGCGAGAGAAAAAGGGGAAACAGACGATCGGGGAATCCGCATGCGGATTCCTACCTATCGTGCTGTTCAAAATTGAAGAAAGAGTCGTTCTCTCTTCCTTTTCCCTTTTTCGGTCTGCGCTTTTTTACAGCCTTTTATTTATTTTGCAAGTGCGAGGAGGCGCATCATTACGATCGCAGTCTCGGCGCGGGTCGCGCCGCCCTGCGGGTCGACGCTGCCGTCGTCACGTCCCGTGACAACGCCGTTTGCCGTCGCCCACGAGAGTGCGGGCACAGCGTATGCCGAAACGCGGTCCGCGTCCGTAAAGTTCAGCTTGTCGCCGTCCTTTGCCGCGTACTTCTTGTAGTTTGCGTAGCGGTAGATCAGCGTTGCAAGCTGCTCACGCGAAATCGGCGCGTCAGGCGCAAATTCGGTCTCGGTGACGCCCTTGACAATGCCGTTTGCCGCCGCCCAGGCAACCGCCTTTGCGTACCAGGCATCCGCCGGCACGTCCGTGAAAGCTGCGGCAGCCGCCGCAGGCTCGCCCTCGTGGCGCCAGAGCACCGTGACGAGCATCGCACGGCTGAGCGATATACCGGGTGCAAACTCGGTCGCGGTCATGCCGCTGAACAGCTTCTTTTCCGAAACGAAACGGACTGCGTCAAAGTACCAGTCGCCCTCCTGCACATCGGTGTAGGGGTTGACCCACTCGACAGGTATCCCTACGGTCGGCTTATCCGACTTCGTGCCGGGATCACGGCTGCTGCCGCCGCTGCCCATGCTGCTGCCGCCGCTCTCCTGCTTGTAGTCGGAGGTATACAGCCACTCGACTTTGTCCCCGGCTTTCAGTGTGTAGGCGGTGATGCCGACCTTAGGCAGTTCGCCGTTCACATAATAGAGCCAGCCGCTGGACTTGCCGTGCGCGAACTCGGCAAGCGTCTCGCCGCTATAGGTCATCGAGGACACATAGCCCTTTTCCAACCCGACGACGGTGATCTCGTTTGCCGCTGCCGCATCGCGGAGCAGATGATAAACTGTGGAACCTTCCTTGACGGTAAACTCGCCGGAAGCCCAGACCTTCTTCTTCAGCCCCGTGATCGTGAAGGTGACGGTGATCGTGTCCGCATCCTTATCAGGCTCGGCGGGCAGCTCCGTTATACCCTTGCCGGTGGCGCGAACGGGAGCAAACGAAAGCGTGATCTCCGCATCGTCCGCGGCGATCTGATTGCAGGCGAAAATATTGTAAGGCTGCTTGCCTCTTGCCTCAAAGATCTCGAGGGCAACGAGCGCACGGAAGCCCTGCTCGGTGGCAAGCGCCTCCGCCTTGATGCCGGCATCGCCGTCGGCATATGCAGTCACAAAGCCGTTCTTCGCCGCATTGACGTAGAGCAACGGTGCATCGGCAAGCGCACAGCCGTTTTTCACGAAGCGTGCGTCGGTCGCAGGATCAATGCCGAGCGCGAGGAGACCGGTGATGACCGCCGCGTCGGTGTTGATGTTGCCGTACGAGCCGTTTGCACCGAGCTCTGCCGAAAGGCCGGCAAGCGCTGCGTCAATAAACTTCTGTGCATCCGCACGGACGCCGTAGGTATCGCGCCCACCCTCGGTGAAGCGGGCGAGTGCCGCCAGCGCCCAACCGGTAGTATCCGCATCGGTGTAAGTATTCAGCCCGTAGTTGTAGCTGAACATGCCGTTCTCGCGCTGATTGCGCAGGAGAACGCCGACCAGCGACTTGATCTGCGCCTTTGTGTACTTGACTCTACCCTGCATATCGGCAAGCAGCGCCCAGACTGCGGTGGTATAGTCGCTGCCGATATTCTCGGCGCGGAGCGCTGCCGCATTGTCCATAGCAGTCGCGCTGTTGACCGGATAGAGCTTCGTTGTGTCAATGCCGAGCACGCCCATAATGATCTCCGCCTTGGCGCGATCCTTCGGGAGCGTGTAGGACTTGTTCAGTCCGTCAATGGCAAGATTGATGTAGTTCTGCACAGCGTCGTCGGAAACGCGGGGCGAACCGCTCTCCCCGTCGGTGAGGATGGCATATGCCGCCATGTCAAAGACGACCCATTCGTCGGGGGCGAGCTTGGATGCGTAGATCTTCGCCAGCGTGTCCATCAGAGTGCGGCGCGAAGCCTTCTCGGGCGCGATCACGACCGTGACCGTGCGGCGCAGCTGTCCCGCATCGCCGACGAAGAGCAGCGTGACCGTCTCGGTGACGGCAACGCCGGTGTCGTTTGCCTTTGCCAGTACAACCTCGCCGTTTGCAAGGCGGGTGAGGTAGCTCTCGCCCGTGACCTGCACGCAGCTGACGCGGATGTCCGCGCTCGGCGTTTCGCCGTCTTTCAGGAAGCTGAAGCGATCGCCGACCGTTGCCGTTGCCGGGACGGCGAGAATGCCGACGTACTTGTCTGCCTCAACGGAAAGGCTCTCATCCTTTGCAGGAACGACCGTGCCCGCCGGGTACGGATAACCGCCGTTTACGTCGTTGGCGCGCACAAAAGCCTCGCCGAGCAGCGCCGTGAACGCGTCGGTGCGCATTTCGTCTGCGGTGCGGGTGTAGACATGCGTGTTCTCCGCGCCGCCCGCCACGGTGTAGCAGTCGGTGACATAGGATGCACCCATGCTGCCCTTGCCGTAGATCGCGTATGCGCCGAGAACGCCGTCAATCTCGCCTGCGTTGTAGCAGGCTTTCAGATACGGATGGCAGCCGTCGCCCTGCGACGAGCCCATACTGCCGCAGATACCGGCAGCAATATTTGCACCGTAGATATTGCCGAGGTTGACACAGTTTTCAAACTGCACGCAGTTCTTGCTGTAGCCGACGAGACCGCCGACTCTGCCCTGCGAGAAGGGGTCCTTGTCTTCGCCGTTCTGGACGATCGCGCCGACATTGACGCAGCCGACAAGGCGAACCGTGTTGTCGATCCATTCATAGCCGATGGCATCGCTCTTGCGGCAGATGCCGACCATACCGCCGACCGATGCGCCCGCCTCTGCGGAGATCAGCACATTGGTCGCGCAGTTTTCGATCGTGGTATTGCCGACGGCAGCGCCTGCAAGACCGCCGACCAGCGCCGTGCGCTCGGTGCAGAAGATCTCGCCCGCAACCGTCAGATTCTTGACCGTTGCCTCGGAGAGGCAGCCGAACAGTCCGTAGTATGCGTAGATGTCGCTCTCTTCCGAAACGGCGAGCCCGCTGATCGTGTGACCCTTGCCGTCAAAGTGACCTGCAAAGGGCGAGACCGAGGTCTTGCCGATCGGCGACCAGGTGACGCCGCCAAGGTCGATGTCCGCCTCAAGCGTGTAATAGGCAGTCGCATAGGGGCTGCCGATGGTATCGCGCAGCGTTTCGGACAGGTAGGCGAGTTCTGCCGCATTTGCAATGCGGTAGGGTTCGTCCTCCGTACCCTTGCCGGCAAGCGTCTTTGCAACGCTGCCGTCCCAGCTGTCGCCGGAGACGAGCGTGAAGGTCAGCACATCGGTCTCGGGCACGAGAACCGCGCCGCTCTTCGTCTTATAGCCGTCCGCCGTGATTTTATAATCATACGACCCGGCGGGCAGACTGTATGTACCGTCCGTACCGGTCATTTCGCGCTTGTCGCCGTCCGCGCGGGTCAGCGTGACCGTGGCGTTTGCATAGCGCGGGTAGACCGTGAAGACCAGCGGATAACGTTCGCTCTCGTCCAGCGTGAGCGGGACTGCCGTATCCGCGGTCACGGTCAGCGTGCCGGTCTTCGTCACATAGCCGAAGTCGGAAACCGTGTAATAATAGTTGCCCTTTGTGAGCGTGTAGGTCGTGCCCGCAGTCGGGGCGAGCAGCTCGCCCTCGGCACTTTCGCGGTAAAGCGCAAGCGCTGCCGTGATGGGGGTAAGCGCGAATTCGACGGTGTAGGTCTTCGCCGCAAGGACAACCTCAACCGTGCGGTTCTGCTTGCCGATCTGCACGGTCTGCACCGATGCGGTGTGCTCGGTATCGCCCTCAGCGGGCGTGACTGCGAGCGTATAGCTGCCCGCTTCCAGTACGACCGTATAGCTGCCCGCGTCGCCTGTCGTCAGCTCGATTTCCTTGCCTTCGGCATCGGTCAGGATAACCGTGGCATCTGCGGGATTTACAGTAATCGTGAGGGTTACGGGACCCGCGGGTGCAGCAAACCATGCGGGATAGGGGTAGCCGTCCTTGATTTCAAAGCCGTCGATGGAAAGCGTTGCAAAGTCCGCCGTGGCAACGCCCGCCGGCTTGCCGGTGACCTTGGCGTTCGAGCCGAAGCACTCAAACGGCGACCAGCTGGATGCGCTCTTATTCTTTTCGTTGTCGTAATAGCAGCCCGTGACCGTGATCGCCGGGTATGCATATCTGCCGCTGTAGGCAAAGCCGTAGGCATTGCCGCCCGTCACCTTGCCGCTGAAATAGCAGTTTGTAAAGTCAATGGTGTGACCGGTATTCGAGCCGTTGATGATGCCGACAAACCCGCCCGCATTGCCGATATTATAGCCGGTGTGCGCTTCCACATCACCGAGTACCGCGCAGTTTTCAAATGCGAGATCAACGTTCATCATATAGCTGAGCATGCCGCCAAAATAGTTGTAGGTCGGCTTTGTGCTGCCCGTGTAGACAACATCCGCCTCGGTGAAGCAGTTCTTCACCGTGAGCGACGTGTTTACGGCATAGCCGACGAGGCCGCCCGCATAGGTCGTCTTCGTCGCTTCAATCGAGACACTGCCGCCGACAATGCCGACGTTCTCAATCGTTACGCCGTCCTCGCCGACAACACCGCAGAGTACCGCGGTGCCGACGTTCTGCCCCTTCGTCAGGGTGATCGACGGATTCTCGAAGACAACGTCATGCGCCTTACCCGAGAAAGTCGCGAACAGCGCCGCGCCCTTCGTGGTATAGTTTTCGGCAAGCTCTGCCGAGATGGTGAGATTCTTCACCGTGTAACCGTTGCCGTTAAACTCGCCGACAAAGGAGGTGATCGGCTCCATCGCGACGTCGGTCATATCAATGTCCTGCGTCAGCTCGATCTTGCCGGTGAGCTCTTTGCCGCCGAGGGCAGCAAGCTCCGCCGCACTGCCGATGCGCACGGTATCGTCGGCAAATGCCGAGACCATACAGAGCACCGCCAGCACGAGAAGAAGCCCGATGCCTTTGAAAAGTCTGTTTTTCATGGGATCTATCCTTTCTTTTTCTATCCTCTATATAAAAAGCCGCGGCGACCCGAAGATCACCGCGGCAGTTTTCCCGCGCCTTGCAGAATGCCGCACCGAAAAAAGCCCTTGAAAATTCAAATTTTTCAAGCACGACGAAATACCGCGCCTGCTTTTTTTCAAAAAAGCGTTGCGGCGCGGCATCAGAGCAGGTCTTTCGACTTGTCCCCTATCACTTACGCGGCGCAACGCGCTCCTGCCTTCTCAGTTTCCCAATGACTGACTTTCGTCAACGGAGCGCGCGCATTCGGGGCATACGGCGACTGGTATCGCTCGGGACTCTCACCCGATTCCCTTTTCACCGACCGTACCCGCACGGTACAGCCGACACTCTGCTGCATATTCAAATGTCGGAAACAGTATAACACAGTATTGCGCAGGGTGCAAGCCGTTTCGCGAAGAAAAACAAAAAGACAGCATGCGCTGTCTTTTTGTTTTTCTGTTTTCTGCTTTTGCAGCTTTTCAGCCCGATTTGATTACAGAGATTCCACCTTGTCGGCGGCGGCGTTTATATAGTCGTTCTCCATGAGCTCCAGCGCCCCTTTGTCGCAGAGTGCGGCGAGGCGGGCATCAAGCGGGATGCGCGCGAGCAGGTCAAAGCCGAATTCGGCAGCGACCGCATCGGTCTTGCCCTCGCCGAAAATGTCGATGTGCTTGCCGCAGTCGGGACACAACACATAGCTCATGTTTTCAACCAGCCCGAGCACACGAATGTTCATCAGTGACGCCATGTTGGCAGCCTTGCTGACGATCATGGAGACCAGCTCCTGCGGCGAGGTGACGATCACGATGCCGTCCAGCGGCAGGCTTTGGAACACGGTCAGCGGTACGTCACCGGTTCCGGGCGGCATATCGACAAACATATAGTCGACCTCGTTCCACACGACGTCCGTCCAGAATTGCTTGACCGTGCCGGCGATGACGGGACCGCGCCAGACGACCGGTGCTTTCTCGTCGTCGAGCAGCAGGTTGATGGACATGACCTCGATGCCGGTCTTGGTCTTGACCGGATAGATGCCGTCCTCACTGCCCTCTGCCTTCTCGTGCAGACCGAACACCTTCGGGATCGAAGGTCCGGTGATGTCGGCATCGAGGATGGCGGTCTTATAGCCGCGGCGGCTCATCTCCACCGCGAGCATCGAGGTGACCAGCGACTTGCCGACGCCGCCCTTGCCGCTGACGACACCGATGACCTTTTTCACGTTGCTGAGTTTGTTCTGCGGCTCGACGAGCGACTGCGGCGCGCGCGAGGGACAGGCTGCGCCGCACGACGAGCAGTCGTGCGTGCAGGATTCGTTTTCTGCCATGGGTTTGCTCCTTTTTATACAAATATTATTTTTACATACAGGTGATGGTGAGCTTCTCGCCGTCGGCATCGACATGCGCCGCGGTCACGCGGTGGTCGTACGATGCGATGATCTTCTCCGCCAGGGCGTCCTCCACCTCGGTCTGCATATAGCGGCGCATATTGCGGGCGCCGTATTTGACCGAATAGGACTTCTCGGCGATGAAATCCGCGGCGGCATCGGTGTAGGTCAGCGTGATCTTCTTTTCGGCAAGCGCCCCTGCCAGCTGATCCAGCATCAGATGCGCGATCTTTCTGAAATCGTCCTTTGTGAGCGAATTGAAGGTGATAACTTCATCCACGCGGTTGAGGAACTCGGGACGCAGGAAGCCGAGCAGCGCCTTTTCGGTGCGCTCCTTTGCGTGCACCTCCGGGCTCTCGGCAAAGCCGGAGACCGACGAGGACGCGTCAGAGCCTGCGTTGGTCGTCATGACGATCAGTGTATTCTCGAAGTTGACCTCCTTGCCGTGCGCGTCGGTGATGCGTCCGTCATCCAGCACCTGCAAGAGGATGTTAAGCACGTCCGGGTGCGCCTTCTCGATCTCGTCAAACAGTACCACGCTGTAGGGGCGGCGGCGGATCTTCTCGGTGAGCTGCCCTGCCTCGTCATAGCCGACATAGCCGGGCGGTGCGCCGATCAGCTTGGAGACGCTGTGCTTCTCCATGAACTCGGACATATCAAGGCGAATCAGCGTTTCGGGGGAAGAAAACAGATCGTTTGCCAGCGTCTTGACAAGCTCGGTCTTGCCGACGCCGGTCGGTCCCGCGAAGATAAACGAGACCGGCTTGCGCTTATAGGCGACACCCGCGCGGTTGCGCTTGATTGCCTTGGCGACGGCGTCCACCGCCGCGTCCTGTCCGATGATCTTCTCCTTCATGCGGTCGGCAAGGCGGTCGATCTTATAGAATTCGTTCTCGGTGATCTCGGTGGCGGGAATGCCCGTCCAGATCTCGATCACGCGTGCGAGATCCTCCGCGGTCAGCTCCACGGCGGCGCAGGGCGCTTCCAACTCCTTCAGCCGCTCGCTTGCGCGGAGCGCTTTGACGCGGATGTCGGCGATCTGCCGGTATTTCTCCTGCATATCGTCGTTTTCACGCTCGGGTGCGTTTTCCGCCTGCGAGAGCTGACTGTCCAGTGTTTTCAGCTCGTCGTCCAGCGCCAGCTTTTCGTTCAGCTCGCTGCTCGACAGTGCGCGGTAAGACGCCGCTTCATCAAGGAGGTCGATCGCCTTATCCGGCAGATAACGGTCGGTGATATACCGCTCGGACAATGTGACCGCAAGAGACAGCACCGCATCCGGAATGCGGATATTGTGGAAACTCTCATAGTAATGCTTGATGCCCTCGAGCATTTTGACACTGTCGGCAACCGACGGCTCGTTCACCATGACCGGCTGGAAACGGCGCTCGAGTGCGCTGTCCTTCTCGATATATTTGCGGTATTCATTGAGCGTAGTCGCGCCGATGACCTGGATCTCGCCGCGGGAGAGCGCGGGCTTCAGAATATTTGCCGCGTTCATGCTGCCCTCGGCATCGCCCGCGCCAACGATGTTGTGAACCTCGTCGATGACGAGGATGATGTTGCCTGCCTCCTTGACCTCGCGGATGAGCCCGAGAATGCGGGACTCAAACTGCCCGCGGAACTGCGTGCCCGCAACCAGCGCGGTGAGATCGACAAGGTAGACCTCGCTTCCCTTCAGGCGGTAGGGCACGTCGCCCGCGGCGATCTTTTGTGCGAGTGCTTCGGCGATCGCCGTCTTGCCGACGCCGGGTTCGCCGATGAGGCAGGGATTGTTCTTCTGTCGGCGGCAGAGGATCTGGATCACGCGCGCCAGTTCGCGCTCGCGCCCGATGATGCGGTCCAGCTCGCCGCGGCGCGCCTTGCCGGTCAGGCTCGTGCAGTAGGCGTCGAGAAACTTACGTTTCGCCGTCTTGCTGCCCTCGGGGGCTTTCTGCGCCGCGCCGTTTCCCGCATTCTGCCCTGCGGTCTGCCCGCCGAGCCCGCTCTCGCGCATCAGCTTGCCGAAGTCCACGGCGGGCGCGCCGCCGTCCTCCGGGTTCTCGCCGTCCTCATTCGGCACCATTCCCTGCATGAAGTCCTCGGCGCTGTCTGCCATCTGATCGAACTCCTCATTGGTGATGCCCATTTTCTTCAGTATATCGTCAATCGGCTTGATCCCGAGCTCGCGGGCGCATTTGAGGCAGATGCCCTCGTTCTTGGTCTCGCCGTTTTCCAGTCTCGTAATAAATACAACTGCCACGCGCTTGTGGCATCTTGCACACATTTCCATAGTATCAGTTTACCTCACTTTGGGGCTTGGATTGGTCACTTTTTGCCCGGATATACAGGCGGAAATACTGTACCAGCGCCAGCAGCGCAAAGCACAGCATGACGACGCAGACGACCGGCGTCGCGGCGGCTGCCGTTGCGGCATCCGCAAAGCGGTTAAGCAGGATCAGCACGCCGATGGAGGCGTAGAACACGCAGACCGCCATTTTGCCGAAAAAGTTGCTCTTGACGACCACCTTTTGGCGGCGGAACACAAAGAGTGAGCCCGCCAGCACGAGCAGCTCCTTGCCGACGTAAAGCAGCATCAGCCAGATCGGGATGATCTCCTTGATATAGAAGCAGATCAGCACCGTGCACTGCATCAGCTTATCCGCAAGGGGATCGAGCACCTTGCCGAGATTGCTGACCCAGCCGTTGCGTCTGGCGATCCAGCCGTCCAGCACGTCGGTCGCCCCGGCAAGGAAAAAGATCAGAATTGCAGCAGCCACATGCTGCGGATAATCGAGAAAGAAGATATACGCAAACAGCGGCACAAGGCAAAGACGCACGACGGACAGCAGATTGGGAATGTATCGTTTCTGCATGGATGGTTCCTCCGGAAAGTTAGTCATTAAAAAGAAGCGGGATCAAATCAGCGCGGAACAAAGCGTAAGAGCAGTTTGGCAAGATAGGTGCGGTCGATTGCATCCGCCTCGGCAAAATCGGGATGCAGCCCGCCGTAGGTGCGCAGGAGCGCGGCGGCGATCGCGGTGATCACAATGCCGACGAGCAGCGCCTCACATACGCCGAAGGCGAAGCCGAGCAGGCGATTGGTGCCCTTGAGCAGCGGCAGCTTGCAGAGTGCGTCGAGGATCAGGCAGACCAGCGACAGGACGATCAGCATGCTGAAGAACAGCGCCGCGAATGCAAGGATGTTGGCAAGCAGATGCGACAGCGCGGACGCAAGCGTCTCGCAGAGCGAATTTGCCGCGCTCTCGGTGGCGGCGCTCATCCCCGCATAGGAGGCATCCAGCGCCGAAAGGTCAAGCCCCGCCGCCGCGGCAAGCGTTCGGAGGCTCTCCGGCAATGCGGCGACCGCCGCGCCGAGGTCAAAGCTGCCGTCGGCGTTCTGCGCCAGCTTTTGCAGCCAGTCGGACAGCGATGCAAAGATCTTGTCATAGACAAAGCTGTCGTAGAAGAAGCTGCCGAGCTGCTTGTAAAACAGCGCGGCGACCACGACCGCCGCCACGGCGGACAGCAGCTTGAACACCGAGACGACAAAGCCGCGGCGCACCGCTGTTGCGATGATCGAAAGCATGATGATTGCAAGAATGAGATCAATGGCAATAGACATGAAGTCATCTTCCTTTCAGATTCAATGAATTGCCGTGCGTTCGGCGCGGTCATCGTAGCAGACCAGCACCTCGCCGCCGAGGCGCAGCAGCTGCCGTCCGCCCGGATCGACGGCAATCTGTTTTTCGGTGCTGCCGCCGTAAACGGTCAGATTCTCCTCCGCAAGCAGGCAGACCTGCCGCCCCGCAAGGAGAATGCTGCGCGCGCCGCGCGGCGCGGGCGAGGACAGGCTCTTCCCGTCGGCAAAGAAAGCATACACCGCACAGTCCGCGCCCGAGACGTTCTCGTCCACGTAAACCGCGACGCCGTCCGAAGTGCCGTCGGCAAGCAGGATCTCCGATGTACCAAACGAAGTGGAAAAGGTTTTTTCGCCGCTCCCGGCGAAAAAGGTCAGCGACGACGAGGTCAGCAGATAGAAGCCGTTGTCGAGGCTGCCGCAGCGGTAGGCAAAGCCGTCCGCCGTGACCGTGCAGTCGAGCGTTTCGCGCCCGGGCGTATAAAGTGACAGCGTGGTAACAAGCGACGCGCCGGTGACGCTGCTCTCGCAGATATACAGTCTGCCGTCGGCAAGAAAGCCGATGTCGCTGACATAGCCGCTGCGCGTGATCTCCCCGACAAGGTCGAAATTCCGACTGTATGTGCGGATGAGAAAGCCGCCGGTCTTTTCGCGGGTGAGGACGGCGCTCTTGCCGCCGCCCTCGACGGCGCAGTCGTAGATCGGGCTGTCGGTTTTCCCGTCAAAGACACGGCTGACCGAATTGTAGAGATAATAGGCAGTGCCGCCGACGTCGTAGACAACCATGTATTTGCCCGACGCCTCAGCGACCGGTGCTTCAAAGTGCACATCGTCCGCAAAGGTTCGCCCGCCCGCAGCGCGGTACAGCGTGACGCCGGATGCCGCGCAGACGGCGAGATCGCCGCGGAAGGTCAGAAGAAAATTGGTGTCGGCGGCGGTGTAGACAAAGCTGTCCGCCGCACGTCCGGCATTGCCCGCTTCATCGACATCGCGGAGCAGGTAACGCAGGTTTTCATAGGTGATATTGCTGCGATAGGCAAATAAGAAGAGGAGCGCCGCCGCAACCGTGAGCAGCACGCAAAGATATTTTGTGTGCCGCAGCCGTGCGCTGATGCGCGCATAATAGGGATTTTCCGCAGATTCCGCCCCATCGTCCGACGCATCGGCGGTCGGAATCCTTTCTTCATCGTCGCGCATGCGGCGCACCTCCTTTCATTCGTGATAGGTGACCCGATTCAGATACAGCCCCTCGGGCGGCGCGGTCGCACCGGCGGCGGCGCGATCTTTCGCGTCGATGATCCGCCGCATTCCCACGCGGTCGAGCTTGCCCGCGCCTGCGAGCAGGAGCGTTCCTGCGATGATCCGCACCATGTTGTAGAGAAAACCGTCGGCAGCAATCGTGAGGATGATGAGATCGCCTTCGCGCTGCACGCGGCAGTCGCTGACCGTGCGCACCGTGTCCGTGATCTTGGAGCCCGCCGCCATGAAGGAAGCGAAATCCTGCCTGCCGACCAGCTCCGCGGCGACCGCATTCATGCGCGCCGCAGCGTCGGGCAGCAGCTTCTTCGGGTAGTGCCATACCCTGCCGTACAAAAACGGGTCGGGCACGGGCGACACAAGGA
This sequence comes from Oscillospiraceae bacterium, assembly GCA_003343845.1. Taxonomy (GTDB): domain Bacteria; phylum Bacillota; class Clostridia; order Oscillospirales; family CAG-272; genus UMGS902. The sequence goes on along the minus strand of QAKK01000012.1, from coordinate 9,947 downwards.
TTTGATAGACATATTCCTTGGTGAGGACGGTATAGCGCGGGTGGAAATCATCCGCGACCGGCGAAGCCGCCGTCACGGAGACATCCGGGGGCAGCCGCATGGCAAACGCCGCCGGGATCCGTGCGCACGGAATCGGGCAGTCCGCAAAAGGCAGCTCCAGCGTGGCGGCAAAGTCGTTTGCATGGACGCCGCTGTCGGTGCGGCTGCACCCGGTGATGCGGCAGTCCGTGCCGAAGACCTCGCGCGCCGCCGCAGTCAGCGTGCCCTGTACGGTGCGGGCATTCGGCTGATACTGCCAGCCGCAGAAGTCCGTGCCGAGAAATTTCAGTCTGAGCAGCAGTTTCATTGGTGCACCTCAGATCGTAATATACGGTAAAAAGATGTTGCAGAGCAGAATGCCGCAGAGGAAGACGGCGGCAAAGACGGCGCAGAGCGCGTCGGGCGCGCCGAACTTCAGCACCTTCAGCTTGGTTCTGCCCTCTCCGCCGCGGTAGCAGCGGCACTCCATGGCAATCGCGAGGTCGTCGGCGCGCTTGAACGCCGAGACAAACAGCGGCACAAGGATCGGGATGAGCGCTTTGGCTTTTTTCACAAGTCCGCCGCTCTCGAAATCCGCGCCGCGCGCCTTCTGTGCGTCCATGATCTTGCCGGTCTCCTCGATCAGCGTCGGAATAAAACGCATGGCGATCGTCATCATCATGGCGAAGTCGTGCACGGGCAATCCGATCTTCGCAAACGGGGCAAACAGTGCCTCAATGCCGTCGGTCATGGCGATCGGCGTGGTTGTGTAGCTGAGGATCACGCTCATGCCGACCACGAGCAGCACAATGCGCACTGCCATGAAGACGGCGAAGATCACGCCCTCGCGGTAGATGTGGATAAACTTCCATTCGATGAGCGGGGTCTCGCCGCCCGTCCAGAACAGGTTGATGACCGCCGTAAACAGAATGACGAAAAGCAGCGGCTTCACCGAGCGGAGCACGGCACGTGCGGGCAGCCCGGACAGGGCGATCAGCACTGCCGTATAGACCAGCGCAAACGCAAAGCTTGCGGCGCTTTTGCAGAAGAACAGCATCACGACGTAGAAGACCGCGAAGATCAGCTTGGTGCGCGGGTCGGCGCGGTGGAGCAGCGAGCTGCCGGGGAAATACTGCCCGAATGTGATGTCACCAAGCATGCACATCACCTCCGAGCAGGGGCGCGATCGCCGCCGTCGCCGCCTCGACCGTATAAATATCATCGGGGAGCGGCATACCGCCTGCGCGCAGCAGCGCGCAGAGCTTGGTGATATCCGGCACGCCGAGACCGATGCTCTGCAGCTCGTCCGCCCTGCCGAAGACCTCGCTTTGCGTACCGCAGAGCAGGATTTTGCCGTCGTTCATCACGACGAGGCGGTCGCAGTAGCGCGCCATATCCTCCATGCTGTGGCTGACGACCACGACAGTGGCGCCGCTCTCGGCACGGTAGCGGGCGAGCCCCGCAAAAATCTCTTCCCTGCCCATCGGGTCAAGCCCGGCGGCGGGTTCATCCAGCACAAGAATCTCGGGGCGCATTGCCATCACGCCCGCGATTGCGGCGCGGCGCTTCTGCCCGCCCGACAGCTCAAACGGCGACTTTTCCAGCAGTTCGTCCGCAAGCCCCGCAAAAGCGGCAGCCTCTTTGACGCGCGCGGTGATCTCCTCCGGGGTGAGCCCCATGTTGCGCGGACCGTAGGCAATATCGGAAGCGACCGTCTCGTCAAAGAGCTGGTACTCCGGGTACTGCATGACCAGCCCCACGCGGAAGCGCACGGCGGCGATCTTTTTCGGGTCCTCCCAGATGTCCTGACCGTCCAGTAAAATCTTTCCGCTGTCCGGCTTTGAGAGCCCGTTCAGCATCCGGAGCAGCGTGGACTTGCCGCATCCGGTGTGTCCGATCAGCCCCGTTATGCTTCCCTTTTCAATTTTCAGATCAATATGGGAAAGCGCCTCGTGTGCCATCGGCGTCCCCGGATCGTATGTGTAGCACACATCCGAAAGCTCTAAAATCGTCATTGAATCCTGCTTTGAAACCTTTCCAGAATGAGCGCCGCGCAGCCCTCGTTGTCGATAGGCGTGTCGGCAAAGGATATGCCGTGTGCCGCGAGCGCATAGAGCAGCTCCCGCCCCTGCGGGACGTCCAGCCCGACGCGGCGGAGCGCCGCGACGTCGCGGAACACTTCCTTCGGCGTACCGTCGGCGAAGAGCTCGCCGTCATTTATAACCATGACGCGGTCGGCTCTCACCGCCTCGTCCATATAATGCGTGATGTGCAGCACGGTCATACCGTATTCACGGTTCAGCCGCGCAATGGTCTGCATGACCTCGGCGCGCCCGCGCGGGTCAAGCATCGCGGTCGACTCGTCGAAAACGATGCATTCCGGCATCATGGCGATGACGCCGGCGATGGCGACGCGCTGCTTCTGTCCGCCCGAAAGGCGGTGCGGCTGGCTGTCCTTGTATTCATACATCCCGACCGTGCGGAGCGCGTCGTCCACGCGGCGGCGGATCTCCTCGCGCGGCACGCCGAGGTTCTCGGGCCCGAAAGCGACATCCTCCTCCACGATCGTGGCGACCAGTTGGTTGTCCGGGTTCTGGAACACCATGCCGACGCGGCGGCGGACGCCGAAGATCTCGTCGTCGCGCATGCCCTCCTTCATCTCCGTGCCGCAGACCGTGAGTTTGCCGCCCGTGGGAATGAGGATGCCATTCATCAGCTTGGCAAGCGTGGATTTGCCCGAGCCGTTGTGCCCAAGCACGGCAACGTATTCACCGCGATCGATCCGGAAGGATACGCCGCGCAGCGCAGCGGTGCCGCCGCCCTCGCCGTCCTGATAGGTATAGGATAAATTTTCAGCAATGATAAAAGGCTCTGCCATTGTAAAATCCTTTTCTCCGTTTTTCAGTCGAAGGCATAGCGCATGCTTGCGCCCGCGGGCAGAAACGTGCCCGCCGTGCTGACCGGCAGCACGGTCTCCGCCGACATGCCGTGCCCGCCGTGGGTCGGGCGGATGCGCAGATCGGCGATGTACTGCATGGCAAGCGGGGAAAGCCCGGTGGTATACGAATTGATGAGGAAGAAGATCGGTTTGTCCGAGAGCAGCTTAGCCGCCAGCGTGACAAACTCGTCCACGCATTCCTCGATCTTCCAGACCTCGCCCGACGGTCCTCTGCCGTAGGACGGCGGATCCATGATGATGCCGTCATAGGTGTTGCCGCGGCGAATCTCGCGCTCGACGAATTTCTTGCAGTCATCGACGATATAGCGGATCGGCGCGTCGCCAAGCCCCGAGAGCCGTGCGTTCTCCTTTGCCTGCGCGACCATGCCGCGCGCCGCGTCCACATGGCAGACCGCAGCGCCCGCAGCGGCTGCCGCAACGGTTGCGCCGCCGGTGTAGGCAAAGAGGTTCAGCACCTTGACAGGGCGGTTTGCCCCCTTGATCTTTTCGGTGATCCAGTCCCAGTTTGCCGCCTGCTCCGGGAAGATGCCGGTATGCTTGAAGCCCATGGGCTTGATGAGGAAGGTCAGATCCCGATAGCCGATCGTCCAGCTCTCGGGCACGCGGCTCTCCTGCCACGCGCCGCCGCCCTTCGACGATCGCTTGTAGGAGGCGTCCGCACGCTTCCACAGCGGCGAGGACTTCGCGCCGTGCCAGATGACCTGCGGGTCGGGGCGAATGAGGATATATTCACCCCAGCGCTCCAGCCGCTCGCCGTCGGAGGCGTCAATCAGTTCATAGTCTTTCCAATTGTCGCTTATAAACATAGCTTTTGATTCTTTCCGTCAGTTATTGTAATACGCGCCGATGCGTGAAGCTGCCGAATGCCCGTGGCAGATGGCGATCGCCAGTGCGTCCGCCGTGTCGTCCGGCTTCGGCGGCTTTTTCAGTCCGAGCACGGTCGTGACCATGCGAATGACCTGCTCCTTCTCCGCCCTGCCGTAGCCGACGACCGCCTGCTTGACCTGGAGCGGCGTATATTCGCCGATTTTCAGCCCGTGCTGTCTTGCGGCAAGCAGTGTAACGCCGCGTGCCTCCGCCACCACGATCGCCGTGGTCGCATTGGTGTTGAAGAACAGCTCTTCGATCGCCATATGCTCCGGCTTGTAGCGCTCGATGATGGTGTTGATGCGCTGATAGACCTTTTCAAGCCGCTCGACCGTGTCTGTGCCCGCCTTCGTCTGCACCGAGCCGTAGTCCACCACGCGGAAGCGGCTGTTTTCATAATCGATGACGCCCCAGCCGACAATGGCATAGCCGGGGTCAATGCCGAGAATCCGCATGATCTTCTCCCTTCGCAGCGCATTGATATACAGCATAGTATTATAGCACAGTTTTCCCCGATAGTCAAAGTTTTTCTTCGTAATTTAATAAAATCTAAAAGCTTGTTTACACCGGACGGAAGTTGTGGTATAATTTCATAGAATATGCTACAGGAGGCATCGCATGGAAATCCTGCATTTTGCCCTCGGCGATCTTCTGGAAATGAAAAAACCGCATCCCTGCGGTGCGCGCGTGATGCGCGTGATGCGGGTGGGGAGCGACATGCGCGTCGTCTGCACCGGCTGCGGGCGCGACCTGACGCTGCCGCGCGTCAAGCTGGAAAAAGCGGTGCGGCAGATTCTGCCGAAAGAAAATTCCGAAACAAAGGACTGAAACCATGGATCAGGAACTGACACGCGCGGCAGCGCCGCGCCTCAAAAGAAAACATCCGCACGCCTATCTTGCCGTCGCCTTTCTCTGCCCCGCACTGGTGCTGTTGGCAGCGTATTTTGCCTTCGGCGTCTACCCGTTCGGCGGCGAATCGGTGCTCGTGCTCGACCTCAACGCGCAGTACGTCTACTTCTTCGGCGCGCTCCGCCGCGTGCTGTACGGCGATGCGAGCCTCTTCTACTCGTTCTCCCGGGCGCTCGGCGGCGAGTTTCTCGGCATCTTTGCCTACTACCTCGCAAGCCCGCTGTCTCTCCTTGTCGCGCTCTTTCCGGCGGACAACATTCTTGACGCGCTGCTGGTAATCTTCACGCTCAAGTGCGGGCTGTGCTCGGTCACGCTTGCGTACTATCTCGAGGCGCACGGCATCGGCACAAAGCCGGCGCGCATCATCTTCGGCGCGCTCTATGCACTCTCGGGCTACGGCATGATCTATCAGCACAACACCATGTGGATCGACTGCATGATGCTGCTCCCGCTCGTCGCACTCGGCATCGAGAAGCTGATCTCCGAGAAGAAGTACAAGCTGTTCACGCTCTCGCTGGGGCTTGCCATCTTCACGAATTTCTACATCGGCTATATGATGTGCATTTTCTGCTTCATCTATTTCTTCTACGCCTACTTCTGCATCGACAAAAACCCGCTCGGCGAGAAGAAGCACTTCCTGCGCGCGCTTGTCCGTATGGGGCTGTTCTCGGCGATCGCCGTGGGGCTTGCCGCCTGCATCATCCTGCCGACCTACTATTCGCTCGGCTTCGGCAAGACGACCTTCTCCGACCCGACCTACAGCTACAAGCCGCGGTTTGACTTGCTCGACCTTGCGGCAAAGCTCTTTCTCAACTCCTACGACACCGTGCGCCCCGAGGGGCTGCCGATCCTCTACTGCGGCATGCTCTCGCTGCTGTTTGTGCCGTTGTTCTTCATCGCGAAGAAGGTTCCCCTGCGGGAAAAGGTCGGCACGGGCGTGCTCATCGGCATTTTCGTCTTCTCGTTTTCCATCGACGCCGTGGACAAGTTCTGGCACGGCATGCAGGCGCCCAACTGGCTCAACTACCGCTACAGCTTTATGCTGATCTTCATTCTGGTCGTCGCGGCGGCGAAAGCCTTCCGCGAGGTGCGCAGTTTCACGGCGGCGCAGATCGGCGGCGTCTGCGGCGGACTGTTTTTATTGGCGTTTGCCGTGCAGAAGCTCTCGATCGACAACATGCACGAGAGCGATCTCGACCGCGACCTGCTCTGTATCTGGCTCTCTGTTCTGTTCATCGCGGTCTACGCCGCAGTGGTCTCCCTGTTCAAAAGCAGGCGTTACCGCCACGCGGCACATGCGGTGCTCGCCGTCATCGTCTGCGCGGAGCTGCTGCTCTCCTCGGTCGTCTCGATCTGCTATCTGGACGACGATGTGGTTTGCTCCACCCGCAAATCCTACCTCGACAACAAGCACCGGTACGAGGACAGCGTGAATTACATCCTTGAAAATGACGACGGCTTCTACCGCTTCGACAAGACCAAGCATTCGCTGATCGACACACCGATGGCACTCGGCATCCGCGGGTTCACCAACTCGACCTCAACGCTCAACCGCGAGACGATCGACTTCCTGCGCTACATGGGACTTGCCTCCAAGTCGCACTGGTCAAAGTACCTCGGCGCAACCGCACCCTTTGATACCCTGCTCGGCGTGAAATATGTGATCGTGGACGGCGACTATGCGATCCCGGACACCTATGTACACATCTATGACGGCAAGGAAACCGGTGTGTATGAAAACCCGGACGCGCTCTCGATCGCCTACGCGGTAAACGGCGCGCTGAAGGATTTTCACCTCGCCTATCCGAGCGACTACAAGGACGGGCTTGCCGACGGCAAGTATGAAAAGTTCACCGCTCCCTACACCCCGCCCGAACGCATGAACCGCATGACGGCGGCGATGCTCGGCGAGGACGGCGAGCGGCAGATGTTTGTCCCGATCGAAGATGTCAAGACGCACGACAACAACCTGAACAGCTCCTATATCGCCGAACATACCAAATACGAGCCCATCAACGACAGCGCGTCGGCAACGCTCTACTATGAGTTCAACGTACCCGCAGACGGCATCGTCTACATGTATCTGCCCTCCGACTACCCGCGCGAATGCGCATTGACCGTGGGCGGTTCGGACAAGGGCACGGTGATGGGCAACGAGACCAACCGCATGATCGCGCTCGGCAGCTTCCGCGCGGGCGAAGCGGTCACGGTCGGGCTGACGCTGAAGGACAAGAACCTGTATATCCGTGCGGACGAGCCGTATTTTTGGCAGATGGACGATGCCGTTTATACCGAAACGGCTGCGGCGCTCGGCGAGAATCAATTCAACATCACGAAGTGGAGCGAAACCCGCTTTGAGGGGACGCTCACCGCGACCGACGCGCGCACGACGGTCTTCACCTCGATCCCCTATGACGCAAACTGGCGCGTCACGGTGGACGGTGAGGCGGTTGAGACCTATAAACTGCTTGATGCACTGGTCGGCTTTGACGTGACGCCGGGTGAACACACCGTGGTCATCCGCTATGTACCGCGCCAGTTCCGGCTCGGGCTTTGCATCACCGTCGCAGCGGCGCTCCTGCTGCTCTGCATCATCCTGCTCGACCGTGCCGGGAAGATCCGCCGTGTGCCGCAGGCAGCGGCGATCGGCGTGATCCCCGCGGCGGCAGAGACACACGCCGCAGGCGTGGCGGAAGATGCGGACACGGACGCGAACGCGAACGAAGAGACACCCCAAAATGCAGGGGAAGCGTCCGCAGAACCCGCCGCCCCGGTCAAGCCGGACGACAGTGACGGCAGTGACGACAGCAAAGGAGACGCATAAATGTTCTATTATATAAGCGGCATGCTTGCCCACAGGGAGCCGGGCTTTGCCGTGATCGACTGCGGCGGCGTGGGCTATCGGCTCACGGTGTCGCAGAATACGCTCGCCGCGCTCGACCGCGCATCCGCGCGCGAGAGCAAGGTCAAGCTGTACACCTACATGGCGGTGCGCGAGGACGATGTGGAGCTGTTCGGCTTTTACACCGAGGAAGAGCTCACCACATTCCGGCAGCTGATCGGCGTCTCGGGCATCGGTCCGAAGGCGGCGATGGGCGTGCTCTCGGCGTTCACGCCGGACGGGCTTGCCCGTGCTGTCTGTACCGAGGATGTCAAGGCAATCGCCAAGTCCAACGGCGTCGGCGCCAAGGGCGCGGCGCGCATTGTGTTGGAGCTCAAGGATAAGATGTCCTACACGGGCGGCGATGCGGAAACGCCGCGTGAAACGGCGGCGCCCGCGCCGACGGCAAAGTCCGCCGGACTTGCCGAGGCGGCAGAGGCACTCACGGCGCTGGGGTACGCCCGCGCCGAGGTGAACGCCGTGCTCGCAAAGCTGAATACGGCGGGGATGGCGTCGGGCGACATCATCCGCGCGGCGCTGGCACAGTTTATGAAAGGATAAGGAGGGGGACATATGAAAGACATGGACGGTATTTTCAGCGAAGAGACCGACTTTGAAAACCGCATCGTCGATTCCTCCTACACCCCCGCCGACAGCGAAACCGAACTGAGCCTGCGCCCGAAGACGCTGGACGCCTATGTCGGGCAGACCAAGGCAAAGGAACATCTGAAGATCTGCATCGACGCGGCAAAGATGCGCGGCGAGAGTCTCGACCACGTGCTGCTGTACGGACCGCCCGGTCTCGGCAAGACCACGCTGTCCAACATCATTGCCGCCGAGATGGGCGTAAACATCCGCACAACCTCGGGTCCTGCCATTGAAAAGCAGGGCGACCTTGCCGCACTGCTCACCAACCTTGCCGAGGGCGACGTGCTGTTCATCGACGAAATTCACCGTCTTTCCCGCTCGGTGGAGGAGATCCTCTACCCCGCGATGGAGGACTATGCGCTCGACATCATCGTCGGCAAGGGTCCCGCAGCACGCAGCATCCGCATTCCGCTGGCACGCTTCACGCTGATCGGCGCAACGACGCGCGCGGGACAGCTGACCACGCCGCTGCGCGACCGCTTCGGTCTCTTGCTGAAACTCGAACTGTACACCAAGGAAGAACTGGCGAAGATCGTGCGCCGCAGCGCGGACATCCTCTCGGTGGAGATCGACGAGGGCGGCGCGCTGGAAATCGCGTCCCGCTCTCGCGGTACGCCGCGCATCGCCAACCGTTTGCTCAAGCGCGTGCGCGACTACGCCACGGTCAAGGCGGACGGCAGGATCACCAAAAAGGTGGCGGACGCCGCACTCGCTTCGCTCGAAATCGACGAGCTCGGTCTTGACAACATCGACCGCCGCATGATGGAGGCGATCATCAAGTTCTACGACGGCGGTCCGGTCGGACTGGAAACCCTGGCGGCGACCATCGGCGAGGAAGCCGTGACCATCGAGGACGTCTACGAGCCCTACCTGATGCAGATCGGCTACCTCTCGCGCACCCCGCGCGGGCGCTGCGTCACCCGCCTTGCCTACGACCATCTCGGCATTCCGTACAAGGCGAAAACCGATACACAGAAAAAGCCCGACACGCAGATCGGGCTGTTCGACGAAGAAAAACAAGGCATATAAGAGGTGTATTTTTCATGTGGATCGCTTATGCGCTGCTCTCTGCGGTCTTTGCCGCGCTGACCGCCGTCTTTGCCAAAATCGGCATCGCGGATGTCAATTCCACCCTGGCGACAGCCATCCGCACGGTCGTTGTTCTGCTTGCCGCATGGGGCATGGTGTTTCTCACCGGCGCGCAGCGCGGTATCGGCGGCATTACACCGCGCGGCTGGCTGTTTCTTGCCCTCTCCGGGCTTGCGACCGGCGCCTCCTGGCTCTTCTATTACAGGGCACTGCAAATAGGCGACACCGCGCGCGTCGCCGCCGTTGATAAATGCAGCATCGTCCTGACCATGATTCTCGCTTTTCTCATTCTCGGAGAAAAGCCGGCGCCCAAAACCGTATACGGCGTATTGATTATCGCCGCCGGCACACTCGTACTCGTGCTGTAGCCCCCAACACGCAGGTCGGCTTGTTCGGCGAAGAAAAAAGCGGCGGCGCATGACGCCCATAGAAAAAAGACGGTCGAAAGACCGTCAAAGTGATGACAAACCAGGAAATTCATCTGCGCAGTCGCCTGGCCATTTACCTCTCTCGGTGAGGGAGTGCGGCACGGAACGCAAGCGTTCCTAATGAGTTTCCCTTGCGGGAAACATCACG